>PAXI01000006.1 GCA_002714425.1 Chloroflexota bacterium | reverse complement strand
AACAAAAGTAATGTTTTTTTTATATACACCATCAATATATGGATTTGTCAGTGCTTTTGTATTTCTAATTTTGGGAGTTTCAGCTATAAATGAAGATTCATGGCTTAAAGCTTCTGGATGGATAATTTTAAGCTTTTCATATTCAATAAAANATTTACCNAANTTTTTNNTACTAAGATTNNTNAATNTNTTNGCANTANTATTANTNATNATAGGGTTTANNGATNNTTTTNTATGNNTANAGTGANGAAATTAANNTTNTNAAGAGANTTANTAANTTANTCTATCATNAANCCNCCATCAATTACTANCTGNGTTCCAGTNACATATGANGATTCTTTTGATGCTAAAAATAATGCACCATAAGCAATCTCTTTAGGATCTCCCATTCTCTTTAAAAGAGCATCNTGGCCAAACTCTTTATATGCTTCTTCTGGATTTAATCCCAATGACTTAATATGCTTGTCNGTTGCTCTTGTTNTGATTGAGCCTGGNCATATTGAATTTACTCTTATATTGTACTCTGCAAGATCCATGGCTAAACATCTAGTCAATTGAATAACTGCTCCCTTAGATGTGTTATAAGGAACAAATTCAGGCTGAGCAATAAATGATGATACTGATGCTATATTTATTATAGAGCTATCATTATTCTTCTTTAATGAATCTAGTGATTGTTTAACACAGTTAGCATAACCTATCACATTAACCCCAAGTACCTTTTCCCAATCTTTTATCTCAACATTTTCAATTTTTCCAAATACAAAAGCAGCAGCATTATTCACCAAAATATTTACTTCAGAAATTTTACTTAATGCATTTTTCATCATAATTTTTACTGATTCTTCATTCGATGTATCNACAGGAAGGTAAAAACTATTTCCGTTATTAGAATTAATTAAATCAACTGTTTCTTTACCTGCATCTTGTTCAATATCAGCAACTATTACATTTGCNCCTTNCTCTGCAAATANACATGCTATTGCCCTTCCAATACCATTACCTCCTCCAGTGACTATGGCGTTTCTATTTCTTAATCTCATAATTTACTCCAAAAAATATATTAACTATTGATAATTTTATAGTATAAAATTATATTTATAACATAAAAAATGTTTACANTAGAGGTGCTTATGATCAATGAAGGTTTTGGTCAAAACAAAAGTAAAAACGAAAAAATCCCTCCCGGACAATATCTAGAAAAATCTTTTCCTATACTTTCTGCTGGGCCAACTGTTCATATTAACAAGGAATCATGGGATTTTACTATATTTGAAAATGATACAATAATTTCAAAAATTTCATGGGAAGAGTTAAATGATTTTCCCAAAAAAGAGATAAATACTGACATTCATTGTGTTACAAAATGGTCAAAACTCGAAACTAATTGGGAAGGAGTATCATTCAAAGATATATTTGAAAGCGTTCCAATTAAGAAAAAATATAAATATATCATGGCTTATTCAGAGGGTGGGTACACTACTAATGTCCCAATGAATGACATCCTTGATGACAAAGGATTCCTAGCCTTCAAGTATGATAAAAAAGATATTACACCTGAGCATGGAGGTCCAGTTAGATTATTCATACCTCATTTATATTTTTGGAAATCAGCAAAGTGGATTCGAGGAATAAAATTACTAGAAAATGACGAGCCTGGATTCTGGGAAAAATATGGTTATCATATGTACGGTGATCCTTGGAAAGAACAAAGATATCAGGGTGACTGAGACTAGGAAAATAGGCTGGGAGTTAGGAAAAATAATCGACATTAAGACAATTTCCCCAAAAGTTAAATTATTTACTATTGAAACCAAAAAACTACACAGGATAGAACCAGGTCAACATTTCGACATAAAACTTACTTCAGATTCCGGTTACTCAGCACAAAGAAGTTATTCTGTAATTTCTAATTCAAATTACACAAATCAATTTGATTTTGGTATATCTAAAATTACTCATGGTGAAGTCTCAAAATATTTACATGAAAAAATATCAATATCTCAAAATTTGTTAATTAGAGGACCAATAGGAAAATATTTNAATCTGAAGAAAACTACTGAATCAGTAATTCTTATAGCTGGAGGAATAGGAATAACACCTTTCATTTTTTATCTTAGACAAAAAAATTATAAAAATAAAATATCTCTAATATATAGTGCTAAGAATCAAGAAGAATTTCTTTTTAAAGAAGAGTTAGAAAATAAAAATAAATTATATAACAACTTTAACCTTCTAGTTACATTAACTAAAGAAAAGAAGCAAACATGGGAAGGCCCAGATTCAAGAATAAATAGCAAAATGATAAAAAAAGTAATTAAAAATCATTCAGGTCTCAAAACAACCTATTTTGTTTGCGGGGGTAGTAGTTTTGTAGAAAACATAAGTAGCAGGTTGATAAAAATTGGTATAGAGTATCAAGATATCAAGATTGAAAGATTTGGACCTTAATTTAATTTAGAAGGTTTATATGAAATCAATGTATCAGTAATAGCCTTACGATAAGGTATTGATGTAGATAAATTCCAAATGCTATTAGGACAATACATAGTTACTCGCCACAATCTGTCATTTTTGTAGAATAAATGAGTAATATCATTCCACAGAACTCCATCTGTGTAAAACTGATGAGTTATTTCTAAACCTTTCAACATATTTGATTGTTCAAAGGTCTCTTCGTCTTCTGCATAATTTCTATAAATTTCTGATTGCCCTATATATTCCATAAATAATTGCCATGATTCTCCTGAGTATTCCCATCTAGTAGACCAATCACTAATATCAAAAAATCCAGGAGTATCATCATTAGGTTGAATTCGCATCCAACAACTTGTAGCCTGATGTAACAAGCTAACCGATGCTGGATTAGTTGTATCTAAAATCCAATCTAAGGGNGCATTAACCTTATAACCAAAAGCTTCTGAAGTATAAATACCATTTTTTGTGTCGGGATGTGGTTCTGGGGGTATAGATTCATTTTCGGTTTTAGAGTTTGAATTAGTTATTCCCAAAAGCGTTGATACGGAAATAGCAAATCCAATTCCTTCCGTGGGAACTCCTGATTCAGAATTTATAACTTTGTATGTGTTTATTCCTGCTAATTTTCCTGACATTAATAAAAGAGGGCCACCACTATTACCAGGATTTATTGCTGCATCTGTTTGAATTACGTTACGGTTGCTATCTGATTCAAACTCAACTCCAGAAACTATCCCTTTAGATACCCTGATTGAAGAAGCCCCTAAAGGATAACCTAAAGCAGCCACTGTTTCCCCAAGCTTTATTTCTTCTTGATTTGCAAAATCTATATAAGAAAATTCAGATGAGCAACATATTTTTACTATAGCAATATCTTTTTGAACGTCTATAGTAATCACTTCTCCTGAAAAAGTTTCTACATCCGTTAAAATAACATCTACGTTTGATGAGTATCCGACAACATGTTGATTTGTAAGAATATACGCATCCTCTCCTGATAATTCATAAATTACTCCTGAGCCAACTCCATTTGATGATGAAATCTTAACGACTGATTTTGATGCCTTAGATACTAATTCTGCTAAACTCAATTGATCCGATTGAGAAATAGGAGCTGGGATTGGCGTGGATGTAGAAACAGGGATAATAGTTGGAGTTGCAGTTGGTATAGGTGTAGGAGTTAATATAACTTCTTTCACTATTACCGGCATTGGAGTTGCAGTTGGCATTGGAGTTGCAGTTGGTAGTGGTGTTGGCTCCGGTAAAGATGTTATAGTCCCTACAACAGAATTAATTAAACCTTTTTCTGATTTTTCAATTGATTCAACNGTTGCCTTTACTAAAAAATCTACAGTTGCTTCAATATTAGCCTTATCCTCAAATATTTTTTCAGATGTTTTTTGTACTATTTCAGAATTATCACAAGAAAACAATATTGATAATATTGTCGACATAATTATAATTACTGTAAATTTATTTTTAAATTTTCTTAACATAACAACTTAAATAATAATTCTACTTTATTAAGAAACTATCGGGGTGTATAAAATATGAACCAAAAACCAAACATTATCTTAATTTTAGCCGATGACATGGGATTTTCTGATCTCGGTTGCTTTGGATCAGAAATTAAAACTCCAAACTTAGATAAATTGGCAAATAATGGACTAAAATTTTCCCAAATGTACAATACCGCAAGATGTTGCCCTTCAAGAGCATCACTTCTGACAGGAGTATACCCACACCAAGCAGGGATTGGTCATATGGTAGGAAATTATGGAATAAGCGAGTACCAAGGTTACCTTAGCAATAATACAGCTACAATAGCAGAAGTACTAAGAACAGGTGGATATAGAACTCAAATGTCTGGTAAGTGGCATGTTGGAGGTAATGCTCCATTAAGAGACAATGAAAATTGGAATCCAGGAGATAGGGAACANCCAACTCCAAATCAAAGAGGATTTGATCATTTCTGGGGAACAATGGCTGGTGGAGGAAATTATTTTTCCCCAAAAACTTTAATGGATAATGATAAAAAAATTGATGTTGACACTCATGATTTTTACTACACCGAAAAAATTACAGACCACGCAGTAGAAATGATTAATGAATCTGTTACTGATTCCAAACCGTTTTTTTCATATATAGCATACACTGCACCTCACTGGCCATTACATGCAAAAAAAGAAGATATTGAAAAATACCAAAATATCTATGACAATGGTTGGGATAAATTACGTCAAGAAAGATATAAAAAATTAAAGGATTTAGGAATAATCAAAGAATCCTGGAACATAAGCGCAAGAGATAAAGATGCTGAAAAATGGGAAAATGTTGAGCATAAAGAATGGGAAGCCTCAAGAATGGAAGTTTATGCTGCCCAAATAGATAATCTAGATCAAGGAGTTGGAAGAATCATAGAATCTTTAGAAAATAATAATATAAGAAATAATACAGTAATTATGTTTCTTTCCGATAATGGAGGATGCGCTGAATTTTTAGCAGAAGACACAAACACTCCTGACAATCTAATGTTTGATGTCCCACTATGGGACGGCACTAAGCTCAAAATGGGTAATAATCCAAATATCAAGCCTGGAGATAGAGACACATTTCAAAGTTACGACATTGGATGGTCAAACGCATCAAATACTCCATTTCGACTCCATAAAAGATGGGTGCATGAAGGAGGAATATCTACACCTTTTATTATTAATTGGCCAGAAAAAATTATAACAAACAACATAATTGAACGTACATCACATATTATGGATATTTCTGCGACTATATACGATATCGCTGAAACAAATTATCCGAGTTCTATAGAATCAAATTCTATAATTGAACTTGAAGGTGAAAGTTTCTATAAAAATTTACTAGAAAATCAAAAACAAAGCAGAAGTAAAACTATTTTTTGGGAGCATGAAGGTAATAAAGCAGTCAGAAAAGGAAAATGGAAACTAGTATGTGAAGAAAATAGTCAATGGGAACTGTACGATATGCTTGATGACAGAACAGAACTCTTTGATCTATCAGACAAATTTCCTGAAATAGTCAATGAATTAAGTAATGAGTACATTGATTGGGCAAAAAGAATTAAGGTGCTACCATGGCCTATAATACCTGATCAGAATAAGAAAGAACTGGTAAGAGAAGGAACAGATCATATTCACGAGATTAAGTAAAAAATAATATTGAAGACTTTGGTGGGCCAGGCAGGAATCGAACCTGCGACCGATCGGTTATGAGCCGATTGCTCTAACCCCTGAGCTACTGGCCCAAAGAAATACTTTTATTGATAAAATATCTATCTAATATTGAAATTTTATCAATAAAAGTGGATAATGATTACAAATTACCATAAGAAACATAGGGAAAATCATGAAAATTACAAATGTATATAACAAATTATATAAATGGCCAAGATCAGTGCCAATTACCAATGGCTTATACACTTATACACATAACTCATTAGACCTAATCATAATAGAAACTGATGAGCCTGAAATAACAGGAATTGGCATTGCAGGAAATACTCCTGGAGGAAATGTGCTGAATAATGCCAGCAGTAAGATTGCTGAAGGATTTGTTGAATATTTTAAAGGAATACTTGTAGGACTAGATCCTTTGGATAATGAAGCCCTGTGGCATGCAATGTGGAAACCAAAATTAGTAGGACGAAGAGGAATATCAACAAGAATAATCTCAGGAATAGATATAGCTTTATGGGACATAAAAGGAAAATTTGCTCAAATGCCTTTATATAAATTGCTGGGAGGTTTCACAAATAAAGTAGATACATATATAGCCGGCGGTTATTACGAAGAAGGTAAGGGATTAAAAGAGTTGGCAAAAGAAATGGAAGATAATGTAGAACTTGGAGCTAGAGCGGTAAAAATAAAAGTTGGTGCGGTCTCAATTAATGAAGATGTAGAGAGAGTTAAAATTTGTAGAGAATCAATAGGGCCAAATGTAAAGCTTATGGTAGATGCTAATAATGCTTATAGGCATTATGAAGCAATCGAATTTGCAAGGAAAGCTGAAAAATATGATATATTCTGGTTTGAAGAGCCTGTAGAACCAGATGATTATATTGGTCAAGCAGAAATAACTAAATCCACCTCTATACCTGTTGCAGCAGGAGAAAATGAATATTCAAGATACGGCTTCAGAGATATGATTAATTCTAGAGCCGTAGATATTCTCCAGCCAGATGGAATAATTATGGGAGGAGTTACAGAATTTATGAAAGTCGCTGCTTTAGCGCAAGCAAATGACCTTGATATAGCGCCTCATGGACCACAAGAACTACACATACATCTTGTGGCAGCTATACCAAATGGACTTATTTTAGAATATTATCGAGATTCAGTTAATCCAATGCATGGGAAAATATGGGAAGATGAGTTATATATTGAAGATGGGTATGTATATGCACCAGATAGACCAGGACTTGGTTTAGTTCCTAAATGGGATACCCTTGAGCCATATAGGATTAACTAATTATTACCAAATAAATAGGTTATAAGTATAATTAAAAATATAAATATAATTTTTTAAAGGGAACTATGGAAGAAGTTTTTTTAAAAGCTGAAGAAGAATTTTTAAATAATAATAATTTTGCTATTGCTACTGTTATAAAAACATCTGGATCAACACCACAAAAACCTGGAGCAAAATTGTTAGTTAAGAATGATAAAACTGCAATTGGTACATTGGGCGGAGGTTGTGTTGAGGGGGATATATGGTTTGCAGCTTCAGAAATGCTGAAGAATAAAACTGATTCCGAAATGAAAGAATATGAGCTTAATGAAGAATTAGCAGCAGAGGATGGGCTAGTTTGTGGAGGTACAATGTTTTTCCTCTTAGATAACATAAACAAATCCGAATCTCTAAAAAAATACAACCAAGAAATAATTTCTGCATATAATGGCGGATCATCTGTGTCATTGGCGACATTAGTAAAAAAACCAATTACCTCACTGGCGAAAATAGGAGATAAAATACTAATAAGAGAAAATAAATCGACTTCTGGTACCCTTGGTGATGAAATTTTAGATAATTTGGCTAGAAAAACTTCAGATGAAATATTACCACTCGGCAGAAATAAATATGTATCTGATAAAAGAGGATATGAATTTTTTATAGAAGCCTATACCAATCATCCTACTCTAGTGATTGCAGGTGGGGGTCATGTTTCAAAAGCAATATATAATATAGCAATAACTCTGGGCTATAAAATTATTATCATCGATGACAGAGAAAAATTTTCTAATCCTAAAAGATTTCCTAAAGCTACAAGCACTTTAGTTGGTGATTATTCAAAAGAATTAGAAAAAATTAACCTGGGAACTAACTCATTTATTGTTATAGCAACTAGAGGTCATAAATATGATGCGTATGCTACTGCCGCAGCACTAAGAACAAATGCAAGTTATGTTGGCTTGTTAGGCTCGAAAAGAAAAGCTATATTAATTTACGAAGAGCTATTCTCAAATGGCTTTAGTTACGATGAAGTCAGTGAAATTCATTCTCCTATTGGTTTAGATTTGTCCGCAAGAACTCCAGAAGAAATATCATTATCCATCATGGCAGAAATAACAGCATTCAGGCTAGGTGGAAAGGGTAATTTCTTGAAACTGGATAAAATCTTAATCGATAAAGCATTAAAAAAATCTAAAACTACTTAATCTAATAATGACAAAACCAAATTTTACTTCAGGCATAATTTTGAGTGGAGGTAAATCTGAGAGAATGAATTACCCCAAAGCAATGTTAATTTGGGGTGAAAGTATACTGATAAATTATCAAATAATCTCCTTGTTTAATGCTGGCTGTGACGAAGTCATTGTTGTAACCGGAAAAGACCACGAAATTATCACTAAAAATATGATAAAAAAGGATAACTTGAAACTTATCTATAATCAATCATATGAAAAAGGTAAAACAACCTCAATCAAATCAGGACTAGAGAAAATTTCAAATACATCAGATACAATTATGATAATTGCTGTTGACCAGCCAAGACCTGCACACATTATAAAAAAAATAATTGAATTTCATAATAATAATGATTTTGATATTACGTACCCTGTTTATAAACAAAGAGGAGGTCATCCACTTATTTTTGCGAAAAAAATGTTACCTGAATTGCTAAATATTTCTGAAAAAAAAGAAGGTATTAGAGAAATTTTTAATAATAAAAATTTTACCCACGGAAAATTAGATTTATCTAATATGATCGTAAGAATTGATATTAACACGATTGAAGATTATGAAAGAGCAAAATTAGATTTTGATAATATCGAGGAAAATTCTATTGAATAATGATAATGGTTTTCCTGACTCAGGAGATAAAATAATAAATATTATTGCTAAAACATACACTTTTGTGAAGGAAAATATTAGGTGGGCCATAACCGAGCACGATCTTTATGAAAGTATAAAAAACAACCTTGAACGTAATAATTTATTGGTAGAAAATATTTTTGTTGGTTTCGATGAGCATACTATAAATGAATCTTATATACCAATACCTGGTGAATCAAAAATAATCAAAAGAGAGGGTTGGCTTTCAATTATTATAGATTATAGATTCAAAAATGAAAAAATTTCTAACAAAATTGCTTGGATAGCTAAATTAGGAAAAAGCCCTGAATATGAATTTGAAAACTCTTATAAAAAACTTATTGAATTAAGAAATTTATCCTATAAGTTCATTATGAACAAAATTTCTAGTGGTCAATTATTACAAAAAACTGATTTAGATGACTTCATAAATAAAAAATCAAAAAATATTTCATCAGAAAATTCAATATTTCAAAAAGATATTAGTGTCAGTAAATATAAAAATGGCATCACATCAATTAATTTCTTAATATCTACAGTATTAAATGACATTAAATTACCTGTGAATATTGATTTAATTATCTCAAAAAACAAACTTAAGGTGTTGAGCAGATTCCAAAAAAATATACTATTATTGGATACATCAAACTAGGTTTTTACAATTTTCCCATAATTATTTTCTATCGCTAAATTATAAATACTTACAGCCATTGCTAAATCTTCCATAGCCAGTCCCTGGGATTCGAATAGAGTTGAAATATTTTGATAATTTTTTGATAATTTTTTATTATGAATAATTTCTGATAAACCAGATGCAGTTTCCCATGAAAATGCACCTTGCTCTTGAGCTCTCAGTAATTCCCCAGACTCAATTTTAGCTTGAGAGATTTCATCACAAATTATTTTGTCAATTTTATCAATTACATCAATTTCAACTTCTGATTTCATCCAAGAATTATTTCCTGCTGCATTTATATGTATACTTGAATTAATCATTTCTTTGGTTATAACAGGCTTAGGCGAATTAGTAACAGATGTTAAAATATCGAAGTTAATTTTAATAAAATTGTCGTAATCTAATGGCACAACGCTAACATTAAATTTTTCAGCCATTTTCAAAGCAAAATTTTCTCTATTAGTTTTTTTTCTTGAGTATACAAAGACTTCATTAATATCTCTTATATTAATTATAGCTTCAAATTGAGTTTCAGCCTGATATCCTGAACCAACAATACCAAATACGTCTGAATTAGTTTTTGAGAGATATTTTGATGCTAGACCAGATACAGCACCTGTTCTTATTTGACCAAGAATATTTGCTTCAATGATAGCAATTAGTCCTCTATGAGTAGTATCATATAGCATAACATTAAAATCTATACCGTTTTTATGACTAACATAGGATTTATTAGCAGCATATCCTTTAGTTATCCATGAAGCACTCATAAAGTTATATTGGCCATGGGAAGTTGGTAGCCTATACCTTGGATAATTAAAAATTTCTCCTTTGGCAAATGCAATAAAAGCATCTTCCATACAATCAATAGCTGTACGCATATTTGTTATTTTAGAAACTTCTGATTCAGAAATGAATAAAACTTCTTTTGACATTTTATTTTCTCAACTCATAAAAATGGTCAACAGGTCCATTACCACTACCTAATAATAGATCATTTGACATAGCATTCCATACATAATCTTTTGCATTAATAAACGATTGTTTTGTATTTTCTCCTAAAGCTATGTTAGCAGTAAACGCTGCAGCAAAAGTACAGCCTGTGCCATGATTATTTTTAGATTTTAATCTTGGTAATGCGTATTTATAAAAACTATCCTTACTATAAAGAACATCGATAGAATCTTTCTTATTATTATCATGGCCTCCCTTAACTATAATATTATCAGCACCTAGTTTTCTTATCTTCATACAAGCATCATTAACATTATTCATAGAAATTATTTTTTCGCCCACTAAAGTAGCTAATTCTGGGATATTTGGTGTAATAGCAAAACTCATTGGAATTAGGCTATTTTTGTACTCACTGATTGCTTCTGCTTTTAATAACGTATCTCCAGAGGAAGCAACCATTACAGGATCAACGATTAATTTTTCCCATTTATACTCTTTTGCTTTATCAGAAATAATTTTTACTATATCAGGAGTATAAAGCATTCCAGTCTTAATAGCTTTCAAATCAAAATCTTCCACTATGCAATCTATCTGAGAAGAAATCATAGATAAATTTAATGTACTTACATCTCTAACGCCTTGAGTATTCTGGGCTGTAATAACTGTGATAGCAGTAGTTCCATATACTCCTAAGGAAGAGAAAGTTTTTAGATCTGCTTGTATACCTGCTCCTGAACCAGAATCACTTCCTGCTATTGTTAATACGACTGGAATTTTAGATTTTTTCAAAGAATCACCTCAAGATATAGGAAAAATCTTTATAAGTTTTGTTGATTTCAAGGTCGCTAGATATTAATTTTTCAGATTTCATCCAATCTGAAAAATCTAACCATTTTTTTTGATCTATACTTCCGAATCGACCATTATTGTTCTGCCATAATGGGACTAATAACTCTACTCCCGCCCTATCAACTTTTTCATCTACAGAGTCTTGATTATACTTAATCAAAATATCGATTGAATTTTGTGGTTCTGAAATAGCTTTTCTATATCCTTCTGATAATGAAATTATAAACTTTTCAACTATTTCAGGATTTTTCTGTAAATTTTCTTCAGATGTTACCAAAATCAGTTCATAATAAGGAGGGACACACCATTCATCAGGATAAATAATATTTGTTTCGTAACCCTCATTAGACATAACAATTGATTCATGTGTCCAGTAAGCACCAATAATTGCATCTACATTTTTAGATAGTAGAGTTTGCCCCAAAGACCACCCCACATCTATTACATCTAATGTTGATGAGTCTGCATTATCACACTTCATCATTGTATTTAACATGGATTGATTCCAAGGTATTCCAGGGAAACCAATTTTTTTACCTTCTAGATCTTTGGGACTTAATAAATTTGATGACTTTAGTGTCATTATTGAATTTAACGGCCTTGGAACTATCCCTGCAATTGCTATTACTGGCACACCTTGGTCTCGTGCGAGTAATAAATCTGGTTGATAAAATAACCCAAAATCAGATTCACCACTAGCAATTAAGTTTAAAACAGTTGCAGGATCTGCAGGAGGTTCAACAGAAAAATCTATACTATTTTTTTCAAATATTTTATGTTCCATTGCAACATAAATTCCTGCATGATTTGCATTGGGGTACCAATCAAGGGTTAATAATACTTCTTGATTTTTCTCATCTGAACTTGAACAAGCAAGAATAAAAATACTCATTAAAATTAATATTAAACTGAATTTCATAACGGATATCTCCTTAATAATTTTTTTTCAATACTTACTACTATAAAAAATAATAGTATCGCTATAATTGAAAGACAGACAATTGAAGCAAAAACTCTTGAGGTTTGGAATTGAGGGCCTGAAATTTTCATCACCCAGCCTAAACCACTACTTGACCCTATCCATTCACCAATAACTGCACCAATAACAGAAATGACGCAGGCAATCTTACAGCCCGAAAGAAAATTAGGTAGGATAGAGGGAATGTACAGTTTTTTGTACATTTGCAACTTTGTACTTCCATGAGAATTAAACATTCTTATCATATCAATATCAACGTTTTTTATTGCTGTAACTAAATTTATAACTAAAGGAAAAAAAGTAAACAAAACAATAATAATCACTTTAGAAAACAATCCTGTACCAAACCAAACAATTAAAATTGGAGCCAAGGTAAAAACAGGTATAATTTGAGATGTTATTAATAGCGGATATATAGTTTTTTCAAAACTTTTGAACCAAAATATCAAACTAGAGATTACTAATGATATTAATATGGAAATTACCAAGCCTATAATTATCTCAAACAAAGTAATCAATGAATGTTCAAACAAAATTTTATAAGAATTAATTAGTTCAGCAATTATATTTACTGGAGATGGCAAGAACCATGATTCTATATCAAGCAACATAACTGAAATTTGCCATAGAAGTATGATTAAAAGAACAGAAGCGAAAGGAGGTAAATAATTCTTAATTATGATTTCTTTTTGCATAAATTTCCTACGCTAGCATTATCTAGTTCAGGTCTATAAGGGTCGGTAATAATTTACCCTCTCAGCTCATAAATAGCTCCCCATGTTTAAAGAAAATTATACAATATCAAATTTTTAATAACAAATAATTTATATTGATAGATCTTTTATAATATCTTTTTTTAGTTGAATAAAATAATTTGAAGTAACGTCTCTATTATCAACTATTTGCCTATCAATCAAATATTCTTTTATGATTCTTCCTGGATTAGTAGCCATAACTACTACGCGATTAGCCAATAAAATAGCCTCATCTATATCGTGAGTAACCAGTATAATTGTTTTGCTAAACTTGCTAAATACCTTCATTAACCATTCGTGTAAAGTAGATTTAGTGATTGCATCAAGTGAACCCAAAGGTTCATCTAAAAGCATTATTGGATTGTCAACAATGACGGAACGTAAGAAAGCAACTCTTTGCCTCAAGCCTCCTGAGAGTTCATGAGGCATGTAATCTAGATATTTTTCAAGACCAAAATCTTTAGAGTATAAGGATATTTTATCTTGTATATATGATTCTGAAAAACCCTTAATCTCCAAACCTAGGCCTGCATTTCTACTTACATTTCTCCATGGTAATAAAAGATCTTTTTGTTGCATATACGAAATTTTATCTCCTAAATTAACCATTTTTCCTTCAACTAAAATTTCACCGGTTTTTGGTTTAGTTATGCCTGCAATTATGTTTAATAATGTACTTTTTCCACAGCCAGACGGACCAATTACTGATACAAATTCACCTGATGAGATATTAAGATTTATCTCAGAAAGAATTTTTTCATGATAAAAATTGAAATTTATATTCTTTATTTTAATCAAATTATTATTTTTTTGCTCTTCTTTTTTCAGCAGCTCTTTCAGCTTCAATTCTCTCTAGATCATACGTATTGTGATCAACGTATTTCATAGAGTTTGCTAAAATTTTATGACCAGCTTTATTAAGAATTAGTTCATGCATTTTTTGACAAACTCGCCTATAATCAACATGACCTTGTGGGGCAGTTCTAAGTTCTAATAAATGGTATGCTTCTCGAACATTAAATTGCATTGAATATCTAATATTATATGAAAAAGGAACAACATATTGAGCCACATGTAAGCCATATTTTGAACCTAATGTTTTAAAATATTCTCCTATTTCTATCATTATTTTTTCCCATGTGTCCTGATAATTAATCTCCTCGATTACTTGAGGAGTAGAAAAACCATTAAATGTACTGAGCTTTTGCCAATCAATAGTCATCATTCTATGCCTTTGAAGATCACGGAAACTGCCAAAGTCCGACAAAATATCAAATCTGTAATAAGAACGTTCCATTGCTCTACCTGGTTTATGCCTTCTATTATTTCTATCTCCAATATATTTGTATAAAATTCTTTCTTTTTCTTTTTGGCTTAATTTTTGAACTATTTTTATCAATTCTCTCTCACTTTTATTAGTGTAAGAGTATAAAGCTGAAACAATTATTTTATCTTCAGCATTTTGATCCCATTCAATTAAGTCAACTTCTAGATTAGTAGAAGAATTATTGCCATAATCATTTACGATTTTTTCCATATTCTGATTAATATCACTAAAGTATTTCGACCATAATAATCCTCTATCTGGCAAATCTACTCTCTTAAGAAAAGAAGGTATAACCTTTCTTAATTCAGATAACATTAAATTAGAATAGCTTCTGACTTCAGCGAGTGGATGACTATTCATTTTCATAATCATATTTTCATAAGCTTGACCTGACGCAAATATACCTACGTTTGAAAATGTTGATGCAGGTAGTAACCCCCTAGCAACGTCACAAGCCTTTGCTCGTATAGAGGAGTTATAAATAAAATTCGAATCATCGGTACTTTTAGGGTATTTTGATTTGAAAAAATCTACTAATTTATGAACTAATAAAGAGTATTCATCAAAGAGTTTATCCATATTTTTTTTATATTTTGTTAAGTCATACGATGATATTTCATCTGGAATAACATATCTATAATGCTCATTAACTTTTTTGTCATAAAAAATGTATCGTGTTGATTGTTCTAAGTATGATGCTAGTCTCCCCCACTCGAGAACCTTTGTCAAAATATTCGATGCATTTTCACAAGCAATATGAGCGCCACCAAGTTGAGCCACAGAATCATCACCATATTCACTAAAAACTCTATCATATAGTTTTTCTGCTCTAGTTATATCTACTAAAAAGTCTTGATTATTTTTTAAAGTTCCATTGTCAATATTAACAAATTCATCTAAAAATAATCTTCTTAGAGATTTTGATGAACGGCTATATCTAGCAAATAGTGCACCTTTTACTACTTCTGGCAAGTTCATAACTACAAATACAGGTTGATCTATATTTGTAAAATAATTTTCCAAAACTTTTCGTTCTGGATTTGAAAAAGATTCTGGAGTATACATTTTATACCATCTATTAAATAATTATATCAACTTAAGAGGATTTTCTAGATTACTCTGAACTTCAGACATGAACATTGCTGCTTCTGCTCCATCACCAACTCTATGATCAGCGGACATACTAGCACTCATAATAGATGCAATTACAATCTCACCATTAAGTACAATAGGTTTTTCCTCAACTTTTCCTACAGCTACAATTCCTGCATTTGGAGGAACAATAATAGCAGAAAAACTTTTTGTCCCAAACATACCAAGATTTGAAGTACCAAAAGTCCCTTTAGTCAATTCATCTTGAGTTAAATTACCATCAATACCTCTAGCCCTGTTACTAAGATCTTTTACCGATTGAGATATTTCAGATAACGACATATTTTCAATAGACATAATAGCAGGAACTACCAATCCATCTTCAAGCGCCATTGCAACACCAAGGTTTATTGAAGTACTACCAATAAGTTTATTCCCCTCAAATGAAGAATTCCATTTTGGATACTTAATTAGAGAATTAGTAACAGCCTTCAGAAGCATATCATTAACAGATATTTTCTCCTTTGTTTCAGCAAGAATTTCATTCATTTGAGATCTGAAACTCATGGCTGCAGTCATATTTATATCATGTGTTACATAATAATGAGGTATAGTTGACTTTGACTTAACTGTTACCCTTGCAATAGCCTGCCTCATTGAACTCAAATCAGTATCCGAACTATCAATAGAAATTGTCTTTGATGTATTAGATGGCGCAAAAGCTTTTTGAGGGGAATAATTTTCTATATCAATCTTAGTTATTCTACCTCCAGGGCCTGTACCAGAGACATCTTTAATGTTTATAGATTTCTCTAGAGCCAATTTTCTAGCTATAGGGGAAGCTTTAACACGAGCATTATCATCATGATTTATATTTATTGTTTCAGTTTGCTTAACTTCTACTTTTTCTATTTTTTGCTCTTGTTCTAAATTGTCATTTTCTATTTGAATTTCTGTTGAAGATTCAACAGTTTCCTGAGCTTCATGCGAATCTGCATTTATTTGAGGAATCTCATCATTTTCATCTCCGATATAAGCAATTACAGTACCAACACTAACCATTGTGCCTTCTGGGATTAAGATTTTTCTCAACTTCCCGCTAGAATATGCTTCCATCTCAACAACAGTTTTATCTGTTTCAACCTCGGCTATTTTATCTCCTTTATTTACATCATCACCTTCTTTGAACAACCACTTAACAATAGTACCCTCAGTCATATCTGCACCCATAGACGGCATAGTAACTTCTGTAATCAACTTTTTCCTCCTAGAAAATAAAACTTATTCCACTAAATACCATAACTTACTTTTATGGTATCTAATATGTTATTTGAATCCGTAAGGACCTCTTGTTCTAAATTTTTATTATAAGGCCATGGTACATCTTTTGATCCAACTCTCACTATAGGGCCATCTAACCATTCACCTGCTTTTTCATTAATGTTTGCAGATATTTCAGCCATTATGCCACCAGTTTTTCTAGCGGTATCTACTAAAACCAACCTATTTGTTTTTTGAATTGAATGGATAATTGTTTGATAATCTATTGGGTTGAGAGACCTAAGGTCGATTAGTTCAGGTTTTATACCTATAGATTCTAATTTTTTTGCTGAATCTGATAAAACTTTTGAGCCATATCCGTAGGAAACTATAGTGATATCATCACCTTCTTTCATCACATTAGCATCTCCAAGATTCACTTCAAAATATTCATTAGGAATATTTGATTTGCTACCATAAAGAAGAGCTGGTTCAGCAAAAATCACAGGATTATTGTCCTTAATCGCACTCCTCATTAATCCAAGAGCATCATATGAATTTGATGGACATACCACTTTTATTCCAGGTACCTCAGCTAACCATGTTTCAAAACTTTGAGAGTGAGTTGCAGCCAGTTGAACCCCTGCTCCAGTAGGAGCTCTAATGACCATAGGAACGCTAATTTGTCCGCCTGACATATATCTGATATTTCCAGCCATATTGACGATTTGGTCGAAAGCAACTAGTGAAAATGATATAGACATCAACTCTATTACAGGTCTCAAACCACCAACTGCAGCACCTATACCAGCTCCAACAAAGGCCTGTTCAGAAATTGGAGTGTCTTTAATTCTTCTGGATCCAAATTTCTTTAAAAATCCATCTGTAACTGCATATGCACCACCATATTCACCTATATCTTCTCCCATTATGAATACTTTTTCATCATTTTCCATTGCTTCATTAAGGGCGATTTTTAGTGCTTCTCTTATTGTTATTTCAGGCATAATTTTACTCAGCTAGTATATCAGTAAAAATTTCATTCAAGCTGGGTTCTTCGCTTTCATTAGCAAACTTTACAGCATCATTGATAACATTATCAACTTCTGTCTTAATATTATTTATTTCATCATTAGTAGTAATTTTCATATCAATTAACTTATTAGGATAAACGATAATTGGATCTTTTTGCTCCCACTTAATTACTTCATCTTGATTTCTATATTTTTGCCCATCTGCATAAGAGTGGCCCACAAATCTGAAAGTTTTAGACTCAATAAAAAATGGTTTTTTTTCCTTAAGAATTTTTTCTCTAGCTATTTCTGTGGCTTCTCTAACTGCAAGCACATCCATTCCATCAACTTCCATAGAAGGTATTTCATATGTATTCATTGCAGGGAAAAAATCTAATCCTCCAGCCCTAACTCTTTCTATTGAAGATCCCATTCCGTACATATTATTTTCAAGAAAAAATAATATTGGAAGATTCCACACAGCAGCCAAGTTTAATGTTTCATGGTAAATACCTTGGTTGGTGGATCCATCACCAAAAAAACAAATTGTTATACCATCTTTTTTATCGTATTGCTGAGACAGAGCTAGTCCTGCTGCTAAAGGTAGTTGCCCTCCAACGATTGCATGTCCACCCATAAATTTTTTACTAGCATCGAACAGATGCATTGAACCACCTTTACCTTTAGATAAACCTGTTTTTTTTCCAAAAAGTTCAGCCATTGATCGATTAACATCTATTCCCCTAGCCAAAGCATGGCCATGATCTCTGTAATGAGTCACTATATAATCAGAATCTTTTAGTGAAGATAACGAACCAACTCCAGTGGCCTCCTGCCCGGAATAAAGATGTAAAAATCCTCTTATGTTGCCATTGGCATAATTCTGACCACAAGCATTTTCAAATTGTCTTATAAGATACATTTTTCTGAAGAGTTCTAAATGTTCATTTTTACCTAAAGACCTTGTAGTTGAATTAGATGAATTTAAAGTTTTTGTAGATTTTTTGGAATCGTTATCATGAAATGATTTATTTTTTTCTATTTTTTGTTTGCTAGTCATATAATTTATTATAAGTTAATTGATTTATATTTTATCTAAAAAAAAGAAGAAAAAGTAGTTTTAATTCGCTTTCTTCAGACTAAAAGTGGCAGCTAAATATACATTATTAAGTAACATCGCGATTGTCATAGGACCAACTCCACCTGGCACCGGAGTAATTTTTGAAACTATCTGAGAAACTTCATTGAAATTTACATCTCCAACAAGCTTATAACCTGTTTTTTTGGTGTGATCTGGCATTCTACTCACTCCTACATCTATAACGACTGAACCTTTCTTTACCATTCGTCCTAACAGGGTATTAGGTAGCCCTGATGCAACTATGACTATATCAGAATCAAGAGATAATTCTTCAATATTTTTTGTAGATGTGTGAGCTACTGTAACAGTTGCATTTGCACCCTCTCTTTTTTGAAGTAACAATATCGAAAGAGGTAATCCAACCAGATTACTTCGACCAATGATCAATATTTTAGCCCCATCCGTCTTTATATTTTCTTCAATTAACAACCTTTGAACTCCCAGCGGAGTTGCTGGTACAAACCTTGGGCTTCCTAATAATAATAGTCCTGCATTCTCACTTGTAAGCCCATCTACATCTTTTTGAGGATCTATAAGTTCTATTAATTTTTCAGAATCTAAGTGTTTTGGCAAGGGTAATTGTAGCAATATGCCGTGAAATCTTTCATCGATATTAAGAGACAGAATTAGTTCTGAGATACTTTCAAAGCTTGATTCAGCAGGCATTGCAAAAGTTTGAGTAAAAATTCCAACATTATTACAAGCTTTTTCTTTACCTCTAACATATGATAAGGAAGCAGGATTATCACCAATAAGTATAACTGCTAAGCCAGGTATCGTATTATAATCACGATTCATGGCTCGTATTTTATCCTTAATATCTTCGGATACTTTTAATGCTATTTTTTTCCCATCAATAATATTTTTATTCATTCTAATTCTAAAAAATGTATAATTCTATAATAACTTAGTTTACATATTTTTTTTATTTTTTATAATTTTATTTTTGGATAAAAAAGGAATAATGATGATTTATACTGGAATAGATATGATTGAGATTGACAGGATTGAAAAAGTACTGAATGAATATAACGAAAGATTTCTTAATAAAATATTTACAAAAAATGAACAGATTTATTGTAATAAAAGGCCAAAACAGTTAGCAAGTAGATTTGCAGCAAAAGAGGCTGTAATGAAACTACTGGGCACTGGAGTAAGGGGAATTCCATGGAAATCGATAGAAGTTACAAGGAAAAGAGGGGCTCCTCCTGAAATAATGATTCATGGAAAAGCAATTATACGAGCAAAAAAAATGGGTATTACTAGAATTGCACTAAGCCTATCACATTCAAAAAAATATGCTATAGCCTCAGCAGTAGGTGAAGCAAAAGATAGTTACTGGCAACCAAGTGACTAGTTTATAAAAATTGAATATTAAATTTATAAAAAGCATATACCCTAATAGAAATCAAAATTTTTCAAAAAAAGATTTTGGGTCAGTTTTACTAATAGGAGGTTCAAAAAAATACATAGGAGCAATATTAATATCAGCATTAGCTGCTATTAGATCAGGATGTGGCTTGGTATATGTAGCAGCACCTTCACAGGTTTGCAAACAGATTTCGGGATTAGTTCCTGAAGTAATATTTATTGAGCTTCCAGTTAAGGCAAACAATCAAGTTGATTATTTGAAATCTAAAACAATATTATTTGAGGCAATAAATTTAGCTGATTCGTTTGCTATAGGGCCAGGTATGAATCAATCTGATGAATCTATAAGAATGCTGGAAGAGTTTCTTAAGATTATGCACGATAATAAAATTCATTCACCAATAGTTATAGATGCAGACGGAATAAACAATTTATCAAACATAGATAATTGGGAAAAAAAATATCAAAACCCAAAAATTCTTACACCTCACGTAGGAGAAATGTCTAAAATAAGTAAGATTAATAAGAAAAAAATTCAAACCGACAAAAAAAGATTTGCTATTGAATATGCAAAAAAATGGAATATTAATATCGTCCTAAAGGGGCCAAGAACTGTCATTGCAGGGCCAAACAAATTATTACAGGTTTCATCTTTCATAAACTCAGCTATGGCTAAAGGTGGCACAGGAGACATGCTAACAGGATTAATATCTGGATTAATTGCATCAGATAAACTTCATATGCTAAGTAAAAATAATTTTTTTAATAAATCTTGCCTAGGCGTTTATATACAAGGATTCGCAGCAAATATTGCTAAAGAAGAGCTAGGAGAAACAGCAGTAAAATCTTCAGACATAATTGAAAGACTAGGATTATTTCATAAAAAATATTTTCAGTAAACATTTTATAAACTTACTAGTATAATAATAATATTATGGAAATTTTACTTACAGTTGATATCGGCAATACTAATATAACTATCGGTGCATTCGAAAATGATGTTTTAATCAAAACTTTCAGAATAGGTTCAAAAAGCAAATATACGACAGATGAATTGAACTTTATTCTAAAAAATATGATTGAGGATAATAAAATTCAAATAGATAAAATATCAGGAATATCAATGTGCTCAGTTGTGCCTACAATAACAGAATCCTACATAAATTCTCTCAAATATATTACTGGTATCAATGATAAAAACTTTCTAAATATCTCTCCAGGTGTTAAAACTGGAATCAAGATTCATTATGACCGAATAAATGATGTTGGAGCAGACAGAATAGTCGATGCTGTAGCAGGAGGCTTGATATACGGACGCCCTTTGATAATTGTTGATATAGGAACAGCTACCGTATTTGACGCAATAGACGCTGATGGAAATTACTTGGGGGGATCAATATCTCCAGGTTTAGAAATTTCATCTGAATCAATGATATCGAATACTTCCCAGTTAAGAAAGTTCGAACTTAAACCCCCAGAAAAAGTAATTGGAAAAAACACCGTCCAATCCCTTCAATCTGGATTTATGTTTGGATTCTCGGATCTTATAAGTGGGATGATTCAAAGATTCAAAAATGAAATAATTACAAATGAGGAAAATATTAAAGTTGTTGCTACTGGAGGATTATGTGACCTAATAGCCCCTCTAACTGACTCTTTCGATTATGTAGACAAAAATCTAACCCTCACTGGCTTAAAGAAATTATATGAATTAAATATAAAAAAAAATTATGACAAAAATAAATAACAAACTTATAAGTAAGCCATTTACACTAGAAAACAAGAATATTGTACTTTGTGTTTGTGGATCAATTTCAGCATATAAATCTGCTGATCTTGCTAGTAAATTAATCCAAGAAGGCGCAAAAGTTAATGTGATATTATCTAATTCAGCACAAAAATTTATAGGGAAAGCAACTTTTGAAGCTATAACTCATAACAAAGCAATATTGGGACTTTGGGATAATAATACTAATTTGAATATAGATCATGTTGCACTAGCAAATGAGGCTGATATTATAGTAATTTCTCCCGCAACAGCAAATACTATTGGAAAATTAGCAATGGGTGTTTCTGATTCTCCTATAACTAACACTGTTCTTGCGACATCCTCACCAGTCATCATAGCACCCGCAATGGACGGAGATATGTTTGAATCTTTTCAGACACAAAAAAATATAAAAATTTTGAAGGAAAAAAAATTTGAATTTATTGGACCAGAAAATGGTAGATTAGCATCTGGATTAATTGGTAAAGGGCGCCTGTCAGAATCAAAAAAAATACTTGGGATCATCAGAAAAACTCTCGGTAAAAAAGGAGATTTTATAGGAGAAAAAATTGTAATCACTGCAGGAGGGACACATCAGCCAATAGATCCTGTAAGATATATAACTAATAAGTCTTCAGGAAAAATGGGACACTTTATAGCAGAAGCAGCAATAGATAGAGGTGCTGAAGTAGTATTGATTACTGCTTCAGAAATGGACCCTCCCATAGGAGTAGAACTTGTTAAGGTTGATACCGCCAAATCGATGGAAAATGCAGTAATTTCATCCACTAAGGATGCATCCATACTAATTATGGCAGCAGCTATATCAGATTTTACACCTGAAAAAATCTCAAGTAGAAAAATCAAAAAGATGAATGACACCCCAATAAACTTAAAATTAAAATCTGTAAATGATTTTTCGCATAGGATAAAAAGTAATATTGCAAAGATTTTTTTTGCAGCTGAAAGTGAAAATTTGGAAGAAAATGCTGAACTTAAACTAAAAAGTAAAAATGCAGATTTTATAGTTGCTAATAATATAGTTGAAAAAAATAGTGGATTCTCATATGATACAAATAAGGTTACAATAATCGATAAAAATGGTGATAAAATCAAATTGCCCTTGATGCACAAACTTAGACTAGCTAATAAAATTTTAGATAAAATTAAAATCACTAAAAAAAATGGAGAGAAATGAAACTATACTGGAAAGAAAAGAAAAAAGGATTTGATCTAATAGTAGAAAACGATGAAGGTGAAACTTTTTCTGTAGGCGGAGTAAGAGAAACTAAGAGAGGTATTGAAGCATTAGCTAAAACTACTGGCTATGACCCTGGAAGAGCAGTTAAAGGTCTACAAAGCTTAGAAGAAGGTAGAACTTTTGTTGAACAATTTGAACCTTGGAGAGAATTTTTCCCAGGAGAATTATTAGAATTAGATTCTGAAATAGTCACTAGAGATAATGAATAATTCAAATCAAGTTGATCGTGAAATTATAAGCAAGCTTTCAAATTATGATTCTGCTACTGTACAAAATGCTTCTATACTTGTGAGGGGATATATCAATCACACAAATGACTATTCTGGACCTGGCCTTACACAATATGTAGAATCTAAAAAAACTATTGTCGGTTATGCTATTACATCAAAATGGACTCCCTTATATGAGAAAGAAAGTATCGATGATAGGAAGTTAGAATTTTTTGATAATATTTTCAAAATGAAAATTCCTGTTATCTCCGTTCTTGCAGATGTTGAGTCTATTCCAAACAGAGGCGCTATCATGGGAGATGGTATGGCTTACCAAATGAAATCGCTGGGTAGTATTGGTGTTATTGTTGGAGGAAATGCTAGAGACATAAGAGGTATCAAAGAAGCTAACCTACCATTATGGGCTACAGGTCATGTACCGGGTCATGGACCATTCCAGATGACAGAACATGGCACAACTGTTAATGTTGCAGATCTAGAAATTAATCAAGGAGATATATTAGTTTGTGATTTTGATGGAATAACCAGAGTTGAAAAAAATATAGCAAATGACGTAATTAAAATGTGCAAAGAAGTAAGAAAAAAAGAAAAAAACCTACATAAATATTTTTCAATGAAAGTTTCTACAAAAGATTGGGAAAATTGGAAAAAACTTAAGAACTAAATTATCTTAATATTTATATCTTTGTTATCTTCATTTTGAAAGCTTATTATTTTAGCTCCAGAAGAATTCTTCAAGTCGTCAATAAAAACCCTAATCTTTTTTTGATCACTCGGATTAGAGATTATTATTAATTCTTCAAGAGGAGAATTTAAACTTAATCCTTTTTCTGATTTAGCTTTTCTAACTAATCCGATTATATCGCATGCAATAAGAAAAATTTCATTAGTTTGAACATCAATATATTTTTCTATCTCTTTAGATTCAGGCCAGTGGTATAAATGGACAGACTTTACGTCAGTTTCTTCTGCAAAAACCCAACTCCATATTTCATCAGTGATCGTTGGCAAGAAAGGAGAGAACATTCTTAGGATAATATTTAGAGTCTTTCTGAGAGTTAAGACTGCTGATGATTGATCGGTTTTATTATCTATATTTCTTGCACGTAACTTTACTATTTCTATGTAATTATCAGTAAATGAATTCCAAAAAAACTTTTCTATCTCTTGGAGTGCAATCGAAAACTCAAATTCTTCGTAGGCTTTAGTTGCGATATCACAAGTTTTCTTTAATTCAAATAAGAAAGACTTATCTAAATCATTTGTGATTTCTTCACCTTCGGCTGAATGGGATAAAACAAACTTGGATGCATTAAAAATTTTATTGACTAGTTTTGATCCTACTTTGAATATTGATTCATCATTAGTAGCATCAGCTCCCAATCTAAAAGATGCAGCCCAATATCTAACTGAATCAGAACCAAATTTATCTATAGATTCTATGGGAGTAATGACATTACCCTTTGATTTTGACATTTTTTTTCTATCAGGATCTAACACCCAACCTGAAATAACTATATTTTTCCATGGTATATTTGAATTATGTAACAATGCTTTAGCAATAGTATAAAAAGCCCATGTACGAATTATCTCATGACTTTGAGGCCTGATATCCATGGGAAATAGTTCTTTAGTCTCATCATCAGCATCTCCCCATTTAGAGACGATTTGTGGTGATAATGAAGAGGTGAACCAAGTATCGAAAACATCTATTTCGGCAATAAAACCACCTGGTGAATTTCTTTGAGATTCAGTGTATCCATTGGGAACACTAATTTGAGGATCAATTGGCAAATCATTTTCATTAGGAAAAATTGGATTATCGTAATTGGGAAGTTTTTTTTCATTTAAAGGATACCAAACAGGAATTGGCACACCAAAATATCTCTGCCTTGATATACACCAATCAGCATTAAGATTATTTGTCCAATTTTCAAATCTCTTATACATAAAACTTGGATGCCATGAAATACTTTTACCCGAATCAATAAGCTGATTTTTCTTGTCTAGCAATCTAACAAACCATTGCCTTGTAGTCAGGTATTCTAAAGGATTATCACCTTTTTCATAGAATCTAACTTGGTGATTTATTTGTTTAGGTATATCAATAAGTGGTTTTTTATCTCCTAAAACAGAATTTTGTTTATCTGATAAAATTTCAACCATTAATTTTTTTACACTAGGAATTCTTTTCCCAATAATCAAATTATAATTTTTATTAGCTAAACTTGGATTCACAGAATCCCATCCATCAGTTCCAAATTCTCTGTGAATAATTCTGCCATTTTTCCCAATTATTTGCCTTAATTTTAATGAATAATCTTTCCACCATTGAACGTCTGTTTGATCACCAAATGTACAGACCATTAATATTCCAGTTCCTTTTTCCGGATCAACTTCAGAGCTAGAAAAAATTGGGACTTTAGAAAAAAATGCAGGAGTTATTGCACTTTTACCAAATAAATGTTTGTACCTTTCGTCATCTGGATGAGCTGTAACTCCAACACAAGCAGCTAGTAATTCTGGCCTAGTAGTTGAAATAATAAATCGTTCATTATCAGTTTGATCTACAACAAATTCAATATCATGATAAGCACCTGTTTTTTCTCTATCTTCTACTTCGGCTTGAGCAACCGCTGTTTGATAGTCTACATCCCACATAGTTGGAGACTCTAGTTGATAAATATGCTTTTTGCTATATAGATCTAAAAAGCTTCTTTGAGCAATTCGTCTACTTTTTTCATCAATAGTTGTATATAAATCTCCCCAATCGATAGAATATCCCATTCTTTCAAACACTTCTTTAAATGCCTTCTCATCTTCACTAGTTACTAGTGAGCACATCTCAATAAAGTTTTGCCTATTTATTATAAGTTGATTTTGTTTCTTTATTCCCAGTCTTTCTTTTTCTTTTTCAACATCTATATTTACAATATAAGGAACATTTGGTTCTGCCCGTACACCGAAATAATTTTGTACTCTTCTTTCAGTAGGCAACCCATTGTCATCCCAACCCATTGGATAAACTACATTAAACCCTCGCATTCGTTTATATCTTGCTATAAGATCTTGATGAGTATATGAAAAAATATGTCCAATATGTAATGATCCGCTTACAGTGGGAGGAGGAGAATCAATAACAAAATTTTGTTTCTGTTTGGTATTTTTTCTCCTAGAATGAACCCTAAGCTTTTTCCATTGTTCACGCCAATATTTTTCTCGATCATTAACATCGAAAATCTTACTTATTTTGCTTAGATCAATTGATTTCATTAAACTGATTTTATAAATTTATATTTCATATATTATATTTATAATCTTTTATTATTACTGATTTTATTTCTTAATATTTTACTATTTTTAATCTCTTCTAGTTTTATCAAACCTTGTTTAGTGTCACTAGCAATCCTTGCTGGATCTGAATTTTGTAATCTTAGCTTAAAAAGCCAATAAACAAATGATTCTTCATCACTGACTGAGAATGAAGTATTAAAAATATCTATTTGATACTCCATTCTAAATATTTGCCAAAGATGCTCTCTAGAATCACCATAAATAATATTATAAACCGATTTTATCTCTTCTACATTTGATAGCATACCAGAAGATATTTTCTTCTTTATTTCGGAGTATTCCACAGAGGCTATTAGAGCTTGTTCTACGATTACTCCATAAAAATAAGACAAATGAGCTCTAAACTTTTCGTATCCAAGAAAATCATTTAGGTCTGTTTCCGATATGCCACCATTATGATCAGATTCATTAATCCATTTCCAAAATTCTTCATTAGTTGATAAATTTTTTGATTGACTAGCAAGTCTTATTGCTAATGTTTTCCAATTAAAAGCTTCTCCGCAAATTAGATAATTTATTTGATTTGTAGAAAACTTTTCATTTGAAAGTTTCCATTCTCGAATTACATCAAATAATAATTGTTTCCAATTTTTCTTATCCTTATTAATATTTTTATCAAGTTGAAATATAACTTTTTGTATAAGTTTTTCGTCAGATAAATATGTTATCTGATTATTTCTTATTTTTTCTTTGGTCTCTCTCAATTTTTCTTCTTTCAGAACGTGATAATTTTCTTCCAGAGGAAGAATGAGTAGGTATGTTAGAAAGGCTAGAAACATGAGAAACTTGTTCATTATTCTTAGCGTTACTCATTACAGATGGTTGGTTGGAAAACTGACTTATTTTGCCTTGATTACCTGAAGCATATTGAAGAGAAGCATTAAAAAACAACATACTTACGCTACTTCTTATAGTCTCATTAAGATTCGTGAACATTGCAAATCCTGTTCTTTTATAAGCGACCAAAGGATCTCTTTGACCTGCTGCTTCTAGTCCTATACCTTGCCTCATATTATCCATTGAAGTCAAATGCTCAACCCAATTTTCATCTATTGATTTCAATAATACTGCTTTAGAAAATTCTGAAATAATTTTATCGCCAATATTTTCTTCTCTGGAAAGGTAAAGTTTCTCAGTAAATTCATGTAATGATTCTTTCAAATCTACTTTACTATCAAAATAAGGATTAATTTCTCCTTCAGTAATCTCATTTTTAGGTATAATTCTAGTAATATCTCTATAAAAACTTGAATCTATTTCAGTGCTTTCATCAACTATTAAATCTATTTCTTCATTTATATAATTTAATACTAAATTCTTATAATCTTCCCCGGACAAAGCATGATCTCTTAGCTTGTAAATTACATCTCTCTGTGTATTCATAACATCATCATAATCAACTAAATATTTTCTTATCTCAAAATTTTGCGCTTCAACTTTGGTTTGAGCAGTTTCAACTGATTTTGAAACTATTCTATTTTCTATAGGAATATCATCCTCCCATCGGAGCAGATTCATAGCACCTTTTATCCTATCACCCCCAAAACGCTTAACTATTTCATCTTCAGTAGAAAGATAGAACTGAGTCTCTCCGGGATCTCCTTGCCTGCCACACCTTCCTCTGAGCTGGTTATCTATTCTTCTAGATTCATGTCTTTCAGTCCCGATAACAAATAGCCCTCCATTTTCAACAACAAAATTATGTTTTTCCTCCCAATCTTTATCAGGCTGTTTCTGATTATTAGGTTTTCCGCCAAGAATTATATCTGTTCCTCTTCCTGCCATATTAGTGGCAACAGTTACCGCACCAGGGATACCTGCTTCTTCAATAATTTGTGCTTCTTTTTCATGAAATTTTGCATTTAATACGTTATGTAAAATATTTCTTTTTGATAATAAATTAGATAGATGCTCAGATTTTTCTATAGTTGTTGTTCCAATCAGAACAGGCCTAGAAACCTTATTTAATTCGCTAACTTTTTCAACTATTGCATTCCATTTAGCATTCTCATTTATATAAATATGGTCACCATAATCAACTCTTAAACTTTCCTTATTTGTTGGTACTTCTATAACCTCCAATCCATAAATTTTTTCCATTTCTTCCGCCTCTGTACTTGCTGTTCCCGTCATTCCAGACAATTTTTCGTACATTCTAAAATAGTTTTGTAAAGTTATTGTTGCATAAGTTATAGATTCTCTCTGAATGGATAAATTTTCCTTAGCTTCTAATGCTTGATGTAAACCATCTGAAAATCTTCTTCCTGTCATCAATCTTCCAGTAAATTCGTCCACAATGATTATTTGACTATTTTGTATTACATATTCTCTATTTTTTTCATAAACAAATTCCGCCCTAATTGCATTTTCAGAAAAATGAGATAATACATTATTTTCAGGAGAATATAGGTTGTTTATTCCTAGAATATTTTCAATATTTTTTATCCCAATTTCTGTTAAGGAGATATTTTTTCTTTTTTCTTCTATTTCAAAATCCTTACCTTGCTGCAATCTTTTTGCAAGTCTAGAAAATCTTTTATATTCTCCAGCTTGCTCTTTAGCAGGACCGGAAATAATCAGTGGTGTTCTTGCTTCATCAATAAGTATATTATCTACCTCGTCAACTATTGCAAAATTTCTAGATTTTTGAACTTTCTGCTCATAGTTATCTACCATATTATCTCTAAGATAATCAAAACCGAATTCATTATTTGTACCGTAAGTGATATCACATTCATATGCTTCTTTTCTTGAACATATATAAAAAGATCCATCTATTTCTAAATCACTTTTCTTATTATCATCAGAAATTAAAATTAGTGATTTATTATTCTGAAGGCATCCAACTGACAAACCTAAAAATTGATATATTTTTCCCATCCATTCAGCATCTCTTTTTGCCAAGTAATCATTAACTGTAATTAAATGAACACCATCCGAAGAAAGAGCATTTAGATAAGTTGGCAAAGTTGCTACAAGAGTTTTTCCCTCCCCTGTTCTCATTTCAGCGATTTTACCTTGGTGGAGAATTATTCCTCCTATGATTTGGACATCAAAATGCCTCATTCTCAAGACTCTTTTTGCAGCCTCTCTAACTAATGAAAAAGCTTCTGGTAGAATATCATCTAGTGAAGATCCATTACTAAGATCAACTTTTAATTTTTCTGTATAAACTTTTAGTTCATTTTCAGTTAATAAATTAAACTCCTCTTCTAAAGCATTAACTTTTTCTAGTATGGGCTTTAACTTTCCCAATGCTTTTTCATTGGAATCACCTAGTAATTTATTTAATATATTTAACATATTAATATTGTAAATGAAAAAAAAATTTACGTGTTGTATTTATAATTGCAAGAAATTATTAATGAGTGAATAGTTGTCCTACTGATTTTCCTTCATGAATTCTTCTTATTGCCTCGCCCAATAATGGAGCAATTGATATAACCTTAATCTTCTCATGCTGTTTTTTAGCATTGATAGGAACAGTATCGGTAACAACAAACTCTTTTATGTATGAATTTTTTACTAATTTATTTGCTGAATCTCCAGGCAATACTCCATGGGTTGCAACAGCATAAATGTCCTTAGCACCTGCTTTGTGAATAGCCTCTGCCGCCGCTATCATTGTTTCGCCGCTACTTATTTCATCATCAAACAATATTATATTTTTTGATGAGACATCACCTATAACATTTAAACTTTGAACTTTGTCATTATTTCCCATTCTTCTTTTTTCCACAATCGCCAATGGTACATTTATCCAATTTGCAAAATCTCTTGCCTTTTTTGAGATTCCTATATCAGTAGCAACAACTACACAATCTTGTATCGACTTATCTTCAAAATATTCTACTAAGTTAGGCATCGCGGTTAATTCATCTACAGGAACCTTAAAGAATCCTTGAACTTGGCCAGCATGTAAATCAACCATTACAACCCTATCCGCTCCCGCCGTCTCAAGCAAGTCAGCTACTAGTCTTCCTGTAATTGGAACTCTGGGTTGATCTTTTTTATCTGTTCTTGCATAACTATAAAATGGAACTACTGCAGTTATCCTACCAGCAGATGCACGCTTTGCTGCATCTATCATTATAAGAAGTTCCATAATATTATCATTTACGGGTTCAACTGTAGATTGAAGTATAAAAACATCTTTTTGGCGAACATTCTCTAATATTTTCACAAATGTATTATCATTAGCAAATTTGAAAACTTCAATTTTTCCTACATCTTGATCTAAATATTTACAAATATCATGAACCAAAACGCCATGTGAATTACCAGAGAAAATTACAGGTTTACCGTTAAATCCATTCATTATTTTTACCCTTACTAAAATTTAACTTGCTGATGATATTACTAACAGTACTTAATCTATCATTTATAGAAATTAATGTAAAACAATATTCTCACCCATATACTAAATTGAAAATAAAGTTTAAAATTTAAAATACATAATTTATATTCAAAGGAAAAAATGGAAGTATATCTAGCTACACCAAGAGGTTTTTGTGCAGGAGTAGACCTAGCTGTTGACATAGTCAAAATAGCTGTGGAAAAATATGGAAAACCTGTGTATGTAAAGCATCAGATAGTACATAATCCAAAAGTAGTTGATGACGTAGAAAAAATGGGTGCAATAACAGTAGAACAAGTAAGTGAAGTTCCAAATAACTCAGTTGTAGTATTCAGTGCTCATGGTTCTCCACCCAAAGATTATGAAGATGCTAAAAAGAAAAACTTAAGGGTTCTAGATGCTACTTGTCCTCTAGTCACAAGAGTGCATAATGAAGCAAAAAAATACAAAAAAGAGGGTAAAAAAATCATCTTAGTTGGCCATAAAGGGCACCAAGAAGTAATCGGAACAACTGGGCAATCTGATATGGAAATAATAGATGATAGAGATGATTGGGTTTTGCCAAATTATGGAAATGATGAACAAATAGCAGTCTTAACTCAAACTACCCTTTCGGTTGATGACACATCAAAAACAATAAAAAAAATTTTAGACTCAAAACCCGATGCTATTATAAGAAATGACATATGTTATGCTACAACTAATCGCCAACAAGCTGCTATTGAATTAGCTGACCTTACTGAACTTGTACTTGTCATAGGGGCTAGTAATAGCTCTAATTGCAATCGATTAAGAGATGTTGCTATAAAAAAAGGAGTGCCAGCATACTTAATTAATGGTCCTGAGGAATTGGACATGGATTGGTTAAAAAACGTGAGTAAGATAGGAATTACTTCAGGAGCATCTACGCCAGAAAAACAGGTTCAATCTGTAATTAGGACAATTAATCCAAAAAAAATACATAATGTAGGGCCAGGTGAGAGAAAAACAATTTTTTCTCTTCCCAAAAAAGTAAAAGAAGTTTTTTCAGAGGAAAAATAATGAAAATAGTATCAGTAGAGTGCTTAGTTTTGGACGAAGAATATCCATACGTTGTAATAAATACCGATGAAGGAATAATCGGTTTTGGAGAGTGTTTCAGAAGATCTCCTTACGTTACAAAAACTGTTATAGAAACTGTTTTTACGCCATTAATTATCGGAAAATCTCCTTTTAGCAACAATGAAATATGGGAAGAAATGATTAATTCTGCTGCAACAATGGGTCCACTGGGAACATTACTAACTGCTGCGTCTGGTATCGATATAGCTTTATGGGATATAAAAGGTAAAGTTCTCAATCAGCCAATTCATAAATTAATAGGTGGGAAACAAAAAGATAAAATTTCTTTATATGCCAGTTCACTTAGGAGGGATCTTTCTCCTAAAGAAGAAGCTGTTAGAGTTGGTAAGTTTTTGGACAAAGGTTTCATGGCTTACAAAATGCATTCAGCTAATCCTTCAAAAATAGATGACACTCTAAATGATAATACTATTAATACAGTAAAAGAAATTAGAAAAGAACTAGGTAATCAGGTTGAAATCATGGTTGATGTCAACGGTGCTTACTCTGTTTCACATGCTATAGAAATAGGTAAGCAGCTTGAAGACTTAAATGTTTTTCATTTCGAAGAACCAGTAAAATCCATGAAAGACATGGAGGGTTTATCCAGAGTTTCAGAAAAATTAGATATACCTATTGCTGCTGGAGAAAACGCATTTACAAGATGGGAACATATGAGATTATTTGAGTATGGCAAGCCAGATATAATGCAACCCGATGTAGTAAAAGTTGGCGGAATAACTGAACACTTAAGAATAGAAAGTGCCCTTACGTCTAAAAATGCTATTCTTACAACTCACAACACACAACCCTATGGTTCTACAGCTGCTCATGCTCACATTATTTCAACTAGTAATAATTATCCATATTATCAAGAATATAATATTGAAAAAGTATCAATTAAGGACAATGATTCAATTCTAGACGAAAAATTTGAACCGATTGATGGTTCAATTAAAGTACCTGAATCACCAGGCTTAGGATTAGCATATAACCTAAATAAAATGAGAGAGAGATCTGTTGATAAGCCTACGAAATTAGTAGATCCAAGAAAATAACCTATGAAAAACAAAAGAATCAGAACAATGATTACAATGTTGTTTTTTTTATTTTTAATTTCTTGTTCACAGATTAATGATAATAATGATGAAATAAAACTAAATCAATCAAAGCATCCCGTAGACTGTAAAGAGTGGGATGGTAAAACTTTTGAAAAAATAAATATCGAAGTTTTTTTCAAAAACAACTCCAGTAAAGTTATATCAGTTGAACTTGCGAATGAGCAAAAAGAAATATCTACAGGTCTAATGTGCAGAAAAGAAATCAAAGAATCTTCAGGCATGCTATTTGAGTTTCAAGCAGAGCAAAATATTGGCTTTTGGATGCTTAATGTTAATTTCCCTATAGATATTTTATATCTTATAAAAAAGAAAGATAAATTATTCATTGAAGATTATAAACAAATGGAATCATGTATTAATGATGAAAATTTATCATATACCGAATATGAGAATAAATGTAGATTAGAATCACTGAAATACAGGCCAAAAAAAATGTATAATTATGCTTTAGAAATAAATAAAAACTCCTTAAATATCGAGAGTATAGTTTATATTAGAATTCTTAGTTCCAAATAACTGAAAGACAACTACATTGAATGAGAATAATGACAATAGATTACTTCTAATTATCACTGATGGGCTTGGATTTAACCCATCCACATCTGAAAAAATCATAATAAAGGTTTGGGATAATTTATCATCTATAGAAAAAAATCAACTTTTCAATTTGTACAAAAAAAATAATTTAGATCAAAGTTTATATCTTGCCCCTTTATATCCTATTTCTTCCGAAATTTTTAACGAAAATCACAATTTAGATTTTATGATTTCCATCTTAGAAAAAATTACAAAAATACGCTCAGAAATTCCTACATCACTCTTAAAAAAAATCAATAAAAAAATTTATACTATTTCAGAAGAATTTAAATATGTGCCTTGGTCATCGAATTGTGAAAATTTAGCAGAAATAAGAAATAATAATCACTCAATACCTACTAAAGCTTCTGGTATATGGGTCGGCTATGAAGACATTAAACCAACAGTTCAAGGCAATTCGGAAACTGGACATCAACAAATAGGGAATCTGACACTTGCTAGTCAAATTCCTTTAGAAATTTCTGAATCTATAAAAAATAAAAGCTTTTATGAAAACTCTAATCTAAATTCATGTATAAATAAAGCGATACAAAATAATACTAAAATTAATTTCTCTTTTCTTCTTTCAGGAACAAATGGATCGAATGGAAGGGTTCATAGTGCATGGAACCATTTAGAAGCTTTTCTAAAATTAGTATTTATCGAATACAAACTTCCTCCAGAGAAAGTTCAGATGCAGGCAATTCTTGATGGTAGAGATTCGGGAAATTTTAGTTCAATAAAAAATTCTGATAAAGAAGAAGGGTTTTTATATGTATTAAAAAATTTACTAAAAAAGTATCATGCAATTAAAAGCCTCTGCTGGATAGTAGGAAGATCCTCAGCTATGGACAGAGACTTCAGAGAAGAGGCAGCTTATTCTGACTTCTTGCATCTAACGGGACAAAAATATCAGCCTGCAAAAAGTTTTTCTGATGCAATTAGTTTTATTGAAACGCAACACTTAAGAGGAACTAACGATCAAAGTATACCTCCGATATCGATACTAAGAGACAATAATGAAGCTCCAATCATTAATACTAATGACTCATTTATAAATCTTAACTTTAGGTCCGATCGTCAAAGAATTAAGACAGCATGGCTATCAGATTCCAAAAAATATTTGTTGAATGAAGCAAAAAGCAGAGGTAAAAATTGGAAAGCAGATTGGCTAGGACATGGACTAAACTTAAATATATGTACCCTAGCTGAATATGACCCTTATTTTGAAGAAAAATCTCATGTAAAAGTAGCATATAAGATAAATCCACTTGATGATAATTTACTATATCAATGGAAAAATATTACTCAAAATAAAACATATACACTAATCGGTGAAAGCGTAAAATCCGCACATGTTGGATATTTTATACGAGGAAGAAGAGAGGAGACGAAAGATAAAAATGAATTCAGAAAAATCATACCATCCCATAGTGTAAATGAGGGAGTAAAATCAGATACTGATTTTTATCTATTCCCAGAAATGAGAAACAAAGAGATAACACAGGAAGTATTGAATGAGATAAACTCAACAAATCATAATTTAATAATCTGCAACCTAGCATCAACTGATATGATTGGACACTGTTTGCCTGAAAAATACGAAGAGGCTAAAATAGCTTATAAATCAGTAGAAAAATCAATTTGCTTAATGGTAGAAGCAGCTGAAATAAATAATATTCCCATTATTATTACTTCTGATCATGGTAATATCGAAGATCATGATTCATCTCACAGTGCTAATGAGATACTTACAACTATAATTTTTAATAAAAAAACAAAATTAAGTCATTTCCCAGCTAGATTATTTGATATTGGACCTACAATTCTTGAGATATTTGGAATAAAAAACCCTACAAAAAATAAGTTAAATCTAGATAAAAAATTCTTAGGTAAAAGTATAATAAAGTTTAAATAATTAAGAAACTGACTTTACCAAGCCGTTTCTCCGCCATCTACCACAAGCTCAGTACCTGTTACCCATGATGATTCGTCTGAAGCAAGATAAAGTATTCCATATGCAATGTCTTCTGGTAAACCTAATCTACCTAATGGAGTCATATTTAGACGATAGTCTCTTATTTCTTCCTTTGAATGAATATCTAAAGTCATTGGTGTATCTGTAAAGCCAGGGTGAATAGAATTAACTCTAATGTTATCTTTGCCATATTGGACTGCAGCCCCCTTACTAAATGTTCTAGCTGCACCTTTCGAAGCATGATAGGCTGCTCCTGCAGGAGAACCTACAATACCAAATATTGAAGAAACGTTTACTATTGATCCTCCTCCAATATTTCTCATATGAGGAATTACCGCTCTAGTTCCAAGCATAATTGCGGTAGAATTGACAGCAAAAACATCATTCCAATTACTTAGAGTTGTTTCTTCTACTACAGCTCTACCCTTGGCCCCAGAAAGACCAGCATTATTAACTAATATATTTATTTTGCCCCATTTCTTTATTACTTCATCAACTAATTTGTCCCATTCTTTTTCATCAGCCACATTAATTTTTATAAATATTGCGTTTCCATTATTTAAATTAATTTCCTCTTGAAGAGTTGTTCCTTTATCTATATCCAAATCTGCAATCACAACCTTTGATCCTTCTTGAGAAAATATCCTAGTTGCTGCTTCGCCAATACCAGAAGCTCCTCCTGTAATAATTGAAACTTTATCTTTTAACCTTGAACTCATATTTAACTCCATAACTTAGGTATCTCTAAATTATCATAGTTTGTTATTTTTATATAAACATTTCAGCAAAAAAAAATTATATTTTACATATTATAGTATTATTATGTTTTTTTTCAGACGTAAAAATAAAAAACCAATATATTATGGCTGGTGGGTTGCAATAGCAGGATCTTTCAACATGATGATAAGTTCAGGTCCAACCTTTCAAGCTGCTAGCACTCTATTTAGAGCAATAGAAGATGAATTCGGATGGTCAAGGGCATTAGTCTCCGGAGTAGCATCTTTCGGTAGATTTGGAGGAGCATTATTTGGACCATTAGAAGGATGGCTAACAGATAAATTCGGATCCGGTAAAATGATATTATTTGGATTTACATTTGCAGGTATAGGCATGATAATTTTCTCAAAAATATCTGGACCCATAATGTATTATTTCTCCTTTTTTATTGTATCTTTAGGTTTCTCAATGGGAGGATTTGTACCTTCAATGCACTCAGTAAACTCTTGGATGTCACAAAAAAGGGCAACTGGAATGGCAATTGTAATTTCAGGATCAAGCTTAGGTGGAGTATTTGTTCCTCTAATAGTATGGAGCATAATTAATTACGGATGGAGAGAAACTACATTAATTATAGGAATAGTAACTTTAATTGCTGGGCCACCATTATCATTTGTTATTGGTAAAAAATTAGACCCTAAAATAAATATCGTCAATAATAAAAATTTAAAGAGTACAACATATAATGCTCTTCAGTATGATTTTAAACCAAGCGAGGCAATAAAAACTCGAGGTTTTTGGGGGATTTCTATTACTCATACCTTTACTAATCTTTCAGTTGGGGCTATTTCAGCTCATATTTTCTTTCAATTAACTGATATTAATGGAGCCAACTTATCTGATGCACTTGCATCTACAATTTTACCGATTATGGCTTTTACTTCCTTCTTTTTTCAGATAATAGGTGGATTTATAGGAGATAAGTTTAGTAAAAGAAAAGTTCTACCCTTCCTAATACTTATACAAGGCTCATCATTAATTGTTCTTGGGCTTGCAACTACATATCTAGAAAGTGTAATCTTTGCAGTCTTATGGGGAATTGGGTTTGGAGGAAGAACACCAATGCTTCATGCTCTTAGAGGAGAGTATTTTGGGAGGAAACACTTTGGGATGATTTTAGGGATGTCTAGCTTCCCAATGATGCTTGGGATGATGATTTCTCCTGTAATTGTAGGTAGAATATATGATATACATAAAAGCTATGTGGGAGTTTTATACATTTTAGGACTTACATGTGTTATTGCCTCAGTAACTATTTTATTTGCATCTAAGCCTAAGCCACCACATACGAGATAATAAAAAATGGAAAATATTATTTTTAAATGCAAAATTTGTGACTATAAAATTTATTCAAAATTTATCCCAGCAACTATGCCCAGTTGCCCCACATGCGGGGGAGATGTTGAACTGAATAAAGACATTGTTGAAAAAAAACTTATTTCTTTATGTCAAACTTGTCATGCAGAAAATCAACTGTATGACACTGACATGTGCGAAAGAAAAAACTGCAGTAAAGAATCAAGCTATTGGAGCGGCAAAAAAGATATCGGTCAAGATAACAAAAAACCATTTGAAAACGATAGAGTTTTATATAAGTCCTCTAGAGGCCCCGAAGGTGGGACAATTCCTAGATGGTAAAATAGAATTTATCATTCTATTACTCAAACATGAAATTTTTTGTGATGGAGAGACAAAAGATCTTCTCCCCAATCATTCCTGATATCCCTAATTACTGAATGAATATGATTTGCTCCATTTTGAGTATTGTCATACTCAATGATAAACTCAGGATGATATAGTGAATAATAGTGCGGTTTTTTTGGATTAAGAGAACCAGCCCACACAAATCTCATTTTCTCTAGATTACCAATACTTTCCATATATTCAGAATAAAATACATCTTTAAATCTTCTGAAATAATGTTTCGTTAATTCTTCAACTAATGATTTTTGCGACTCAAATAAATCTGTGAATTTAATACCATCTTCAATATGAAATTTCTTAACGTGTATAACATTTTGAGTGATAATATCTGAGGGCGCATCTTTGTGCAATATTGCCTTTTGTGATTGATGAAAATTCAAAGACTTTATAAAATTTCTAGCGATATCTTCCTCTTTGGGAAGAATTCTTTTCCCTTTTCTGTCTCCATGTAGGATTTCCGAAGGATTTGCACCAAAAAAACTAGGCAATAAAGATATAAATTTTGAAGAGAAATTAATTGTTACAAGTACATGGTGACCATTAAGTCTTATACCCCAAGGGTTGCCATCATTATTTGGTTTGCCAAAAATAGAAAAGTAATAAAGGCCACTATCTCTACTCCAATTATTTTTTTCACCTTGTATTATCTCCCATTCATTTAGGATTTTCTCAAGTTCTATTATTTTATCAACCGTTATATGACCCATTTCGCTAAGCAAAAACTTAGTAATATTAAAAGCCAAAACTTGTTGATTTTTACTCATCTCTAATAGGGCTAATCCATATTTCTTAATCGGTGTGTAATGCCAATTAAATCTTTCTTGATCTGAGTATGAAAAAAATAATTTTTCTTTTTGAGCTGAATCTAATGTATCTACAAATTTTAGTACCTTTGATATAAGTTCATTAGAAAAAGTTTTTGAAATATCTATTATCATAATGTAAATATTTATTGATTTATTGTTTCCAACTTATAACATTAAATATTATTATCAAATAAATTTAAGGGCTAAAGATGGGTAAATACTACGACAATTCAATAATTCCTGATTTCTTAAGAAGAAATTTTAATGTTTATGACAGGATCAATAAACTGAGTATAGATTTAGGTTCATTCGAAGATAATGTAAAAACATTAAAAGATTCAGAAATATGTACAGAAATTTTTCATGAATCGGGATTAGTTTATCTTTCAGGCCACGGATATGGACCAGGTCAGATGTATGACGATAAATCAAGGATAACTGAAGGTCAAAAAGCTGCAGAATGGATAGCCAATTCTATGATAAGGCGATTACATTGGGCAATTACATGTGGAGGTGAAGGTGGAGACTTAAATGATGTTTTATACACAGTAAAAGCGATTGGCATGGTGGTTTCTACTGATGTTTCTTTTGATGGAGCCCCGGCTGTGATGAATGGTTTTTCTAGAAGATGGCAGTCCGTTTTTGGTGGAGGCAAGGGTGAATTTTCTAAAAATGGACTTGATACAAGTTTCTCTGGAGTTCATGCTCGGAGTGCGATTGGAGGTTTCACTGGAAGATTTTCAATAGAACCAGAAATTATTGTTGCAATACCTCCTGATTTGTCGAAAGAAATTATAAAAAATAGAGGATGGATACTTCCTTTGTCACCAGAAGCATATAAGAAGATAACTAATAAATGAAAATTCTCATATCAGGAAGTAGCGGCCTAATAGGTAAATCCTTAATTAATTTTTTAGAGTCAAAAAAGCATGAAATATTTATTCTCACGAGAAATATTAAAGAAAATAGCAAAAATTCAATTTTTTGGGATCCTTACAAAAATATAATTGATTTAAATAAAATTGAAAATTTTGATGTTTTTATAAATCTAAATGGAAGTTCTATTGCAAAAATCATGATGTTAGGAAGAATAAAATTTNGATCAAAAAAATCTATCTATAANAGTAGAATAATCTCAACAAAATTCCTTAGAAACTGTATAGAAAAATTATCTANCCCACCAAAATTATATATAACAGCATCAGCATGCGGATATTATGGCGATAGAGGAAATTCACTTGTTGAGGAAAGTTCNAAACCTGGCTTAGGNTTTCTTTCTGATACNGCTAAAATCTGGGAAAATATTGCAATACCTNATAAAAAAAATGTAAGAGTTGTAAACTTACGATTAGGTTTAGTTATTACTAAAAATGGCGGAATAATAAAATCATCNAAATTTATATATAAATCTTATCTAGGNGGCAAGTATGGNAATGGTAATCAATGGTGGCCATGGATATCTATGAAAGATACAATTAGAGCAGTAGAACANATAATNGNAAATAAAAGTATAAATGGACCAGTAAATTTAGTATCNCCCAAGTTGATAAGAAATAAAGATTTNGTAAAAGAATTNTCANTCTANTTTAANAAACCAGCTGTATTAAATTTACCAAGTTACATAATAAAGATTTTTTTTGGTGGAATAGCNNATGAAGCTTTACTAAGTAGTCAAAAAGTTATACCNAAAAAGCTTTCTGAAACTAACTTTTCATGGGAGCATCTATANATNGAACAAGCTCTAAAAGATAACTAAGAATTTTCTTTNATCATTTTTCTNANNACANAAGGAAGAAGNCCANCATTTTTGTAATATTCATTTTCGATTAATGTATCAATTCTCACAAGTACTTTAAATCTCTTANTTTGACCAGAAANAGTTTTTGCNNTAACTTCTATNGTAGANCTNGGCTCAACTTCATTAGCAACATCNGGAATATCGTAAAATTCACTTCCNTCTAATCCTAATGATTCCATTGATTGNTTATCAANAAATTGCAAAGGNAAGACNCCCATACCNACTAAATTAGACCTATGAATACGCTCAAAACTTTNTGCAATAACAGCTCTAACNCCTAATAACATAGGACCTTTTGCAGCCCAGTCCCTTGANCTTCCNGTACCATATTCCTTTCCTGCAAANANGATTANNGGNGTATTATCTAAACGATATTTTTCTGATGCTTCANAAATTCTCATTTTTTCATCTGATGGGAAATGTANAGTCCAGTCACCNTCCATATCTGGACATAATTTATTNCTAAGNCGNATATTTCCAAANGTACCNCTAACCATTACATCATGATTACCTCTTCTTGANCCATATGAATTATAATCTTTTCTTGCTACATCNTTACCAAGCAANAATTGTCCGGCTGGTGCAGATGGNGGTATAGAACCTGCTGGAGAAATNTGATCAGTNGTAACAGAATCNGCAACACTAACAAGAACTCTAGCATTTAGGATTTCATCTTTTNTTTNAGGNGTCTGGGAAAAATTATCAAANTATGGNGGTTTTTGAATGTATGTTGAGCTNGAATCCCAATTAAAATTCAANCCTAANGATGTTTCTAGATTTTTCCATGCNTCNGGNCCTTCGATAACAGATGAGTACTGNTCATTAAATATTTCAGGTTTAATTGNTTTAGATATTANATCTGAAATTTCATNTTGAGATGGCCAAATATCCTTNAGGAAAATTAAATCCCCATTATCATTAGAACCAATTGGTTCATTTACTAAATCTATATCTACAGTACCAGCTATAGCAAAAGCNACNACTAATATTGGNGATGCTAAATAATTTGCCTTAACCTGAGGATGCACCCTTCCTTCAAAATTTCTATTNCCACTTANCACNGCNGCAACTGTNAGATCATTCTCNGAAACCGTATCAGCAACAGCCTGAGGTAANGGNCCAGAGTTACCAATACATGTTGTACANCCATATCCNACAGTATTAAANCCCATAAAATCTAANTCTTCANNTAAATTAGCTTGANTTAAGTATTCAGTNACAACTGTTGANCCAGGNGCTAAACTNGACTTNACCCAAGGNTTTCTANTTAANCCTTTTTCTCTNGCCTTTNTAGCCAAAAGACCTGCACCAACCATAACNTANGGATTCGAAGTATTTGTACAACTAGTAATAGCAGCNATNACAACAGAAGAATTAGAAATTTCTTCTATATTNTTNTCTATATCTATTTNATATTTTTTATCTGTAGAGACNTCAAATGANTTAGAAAAGTTNTNACCNATATCNTTTAANGAAATTTTNTCTTGNGGTCTTTTTGGCCCAGCTAAAGATGGNGNNACATCAGACATATCAAAATCTATNGATTGTGAGTATGATGGTTCTGAATTTTTATCATAGAACATANCATTAGTTTTTGAAAAACTTTCTACCCTATTTATTAAATTNTTATCCCTNCCCGTATCTTTCAAATACTTTATTGTTTGATCATCAATTGGGAAAAATCCACATGTAGCACCATACTCAGGAGCCATATTAGCTATAGTTGCACGATCAGCTAAAGGNAATTTATGTAAACTAGGTCCATAGAATTCAACAAACTTTTCTACTACACCTACTGATCTTAGTTTTTCCACTATAGATAAAACTAAATCAGTAGCTGTTGAACCCTCTGGAAGTTCTCCTACAAGTCTAACTCCAACAACTTCAGGTAAAACCATATAATAAGGTTGACCTAACATAACAGCTTCAGCTTCAATACCTCCAACTCCCCATCCAAGTACACCAAGCCCATTAATCATAGTTGTGTGAGAATCAGTACCAACACATGAGTCAAGCATTAAAGAATTTTTACCCGATTCATTATCAAGAAGTATAACCTCTGCTAAATATTCTAAATTTACTTGATGAACAATTCCTGTACTAGGAGGAATAATTCTTAAGTTATTAAAAGCACTTTGAGCCCATTTTAATAATTTATATCTTTCTGTATTTCTTTCAAACTCTCTATCAACATTTAATTTCAGTGAGTCTACATTAGAAAAATTATCCACTTGAACAGAATGATCAATAACCATATCTGATCTTACAATTGGATTAATGATTGAAGGATCTCCACCGATTTCTTTAACTGCATCACGCATTGCAGCAATATCTACTACTACAGGCACACCAGTAAAATCTTGTAATAGTACTCTCCCTGGCATAAATGGAAATTCACTACTTGGCTTAGAATTTGGACGCCAAGAGCTTACTAGTTCAACATGTTCTTTAGTAGCTATGCCTCTAGTATGACTTCTCAATACATTTTCTAATAAAACTCTAATTGAGTATGGAGTTTTATTTATTTCAACTAAATTTAGCTTTTCTAATGAGTGTATTGACTCATAAGAATATTCTTTTTCATTTGATATTATTTTATTTGTGGAATTAAACATAAGTATTTTTTCTTGCAAAAAGTTTCTAATCAGATAATATATTCTATATCATTTTTCAAAATAAAAATGAAAAATAAATCAAAAATCTTATGCTTAATTATAATCCAGCATCCGTTATAGCTAATAAAACACCGTTTTTTTATGGTTGGATGATCGTATTTACATCAAGTCTTTCAATGTTTGTAAGAAATGCTGCAGCAACATTAACAATTGCGGTTTTTGTATATCCCATGAGTGAAGATTTAGGCTGGAGCAGGACTCTAATTGTAGGTGCAGCTGCTGCATCTGGAGTAGCATCTATGTTTATATCTCCATTAGCTGGTTGGATTTTACAAAAATTTGGTAGTAAATTTCTAATTTCTATCTCACTCTTTTTACTTGGTTTAGTTATTTTATCAATCAGGTGGACAACTAACCCTATAACCTTTTATCTATTATTTGGAACAGGAAGGTTGATTTTTCAAGCACCACTTCAAATAGGTCCGACTACAGTTGTAGCACAATGGTTTATTAAATTGAGAGGTAGGGCATCTTCTATTCTTGGAGTTTCTCATTCATTAGGAATGGGTTTATTCCCATTATTTGCACAACTATTTATAAATGCTAATAATGGTGATTGGCGAATGGCATGGTTTTGGATAGGTATATCAGTTTGGATTATAGCACTTCCTCTAACTTTGCTATTACTTATAAATAAACCTGAGGACATAAAAGAATTGCCGGATGGTATTAATAAAACATCAAAAATAAATAGTAAAACAAACACTGAAGAACAATGGAATTTACAAGATGCTGTGAGAACACCCACACTTTGGCTTCTAGCTTTAGCTGGAGGTTTAGTATTCTTTATCCATACTGGAGTTAATATTCATCAAGCAGCCTTTCTTCGAGACTCAGGTATAAGTGCATCTGCTGCAGCTTCGGCATTAGCTATCATGGCTGGAGGTAGTGCAATTGGAAGTATAATTTGGGGCAATTTACTAGATAAATTTTCTGTNAAATTAGTATATTCTCTAGCTGCAGGNTGGCTTGGAATTACAGCTTTGCTATTCCTTCAAGTAANCTCTACTACCTCAGCATTTNTAGTTGCAATAATTTTTGGGATTGGATTAGGAGGTTTGCTTGTGATACCACCGGTAGCAATGGCTCATTATTTTGGTAGACAATCNTTGGGTGCAATCAGAGGTATAACAGAACCTTTTGTAAGTGGTGGACAAGCTATTGGNGCAATTGCAGCAGGAGTTATTTTTGATATTTCAGGATCATATGATGGTACTTTTCCTGTTTTTACAGTTGCAGCAATAATTGCAATTGCACTTATCATTTCAGCTAGAAAACCTAAAAAAAATACTAGATAGCAGCACCACCATCAACCGTGATCATAGATCCAGTTATCATTGATGCATCGTCTGATGCTACAAAAAGAAAAGTTTTTGCTATATCTTCAGGTGTTTGTANTCTTCCTAGAGGAGTATCCTTCAATCTTTTATTATAATTTTCTGGATTTTCAATACTAGTTTCCCAACCATTNGGACTATAATTATTATCATCTCTAATAAAAGGNGTATCTACATGNCCAGGGGAAATTAGTACACANCGAATATCATANTTTGCAAAAGAACTTGCCGCTGATCTTGTTAATCCCATCATACCCATNTTTTGTGANGCATAACCTGGACTTCCNCCTTGNGGNCGAATNGATGCTAANGAACCTAAGTTCAAAATTACACCATTANTATTTTTTTTCATAAATGGGATNGTGTGTTTAATACCCAAAAAAGATCCAATAAGTCCAACATCTATTATTTCTCTAAATTGGCTCTCAGATTGATCTTCNAAATCAACTCTGAAATTTGCTCCNGCATTATTACATAAAATATTTATAGTTCCAAATTTATCNATTACTTTCTTTATGCAGTTTTTCCAAGAATTAGAATCCTTAACGTTTAATTTTATTGGAATAGCTTCCCCTTTATCATTGATAATTTGATCAGAGACTTTTTTTGCACTTATATAATTTATATCTGCAACTACAACTTTTGCTCCCTCTGCAGAAAAAAGCCTAGCTTGTGCTCCTCCTATTGCTCCTCCGGCTGCTGTTATCAGTGCTACTTTTTTCTTGAGTTTCATTAGTTACCTTCTTTTGTTAAATCTACGAAAATAAATAAAAAATAATTTATAATATTATAAACTAATAAAATTATATAAACAGAACGATGATTATAGATTCTCATGCACATATCCATCAACATGATGAACATGAAATACCAGAAATTATTTCTCGGGCATTAGAGTGCAATGTTTCAAAAATAATTACCGCTGGGGTAAATATAACTGATTCAAAATTATCTTTAAAAATCGCTAATAAATATGAAAACGTATATTCAGGTGTAGGTATTCATCCAGAGGAAATCAAATCACCTATAAGCAAAAATGATATAAATGCCCTTAAATCCTTGTCGAAAGAAAATAAGGTAAAAGTTATAAGCGAAATTGGCCTTGATAATCAAAATACTTCTCCCGATATAAAAATTCAAGAAGAAGGTTTTTATGAACAGATCAAACTTGCAAAAGAAGAAAAGTTACCGATAATTTTTCATATTAGAGAAGAGAATAATGATTTTGAAGAATCTTTTGCTAAAAATATAGCAATCAATATTTTTTCAGAGCTCTCAATTGGTGATATTGGTGGAGCCGCCCATTATTTTGCAGGTAAATGGGATTATGCAAAAAAGTTATTGGATTTGGGTCTTTTAATATCTTTTGCAAAACCAATAATCTATAACAAATCCCTNCATGAAACTGTTAGTAAAATTCCAAGCGAGAAAATTATTGTGGAAACTGATTCATACCCACAATATTACAAAACTGATAGATCAAAATGGACTGAACCTAAAGATATTTCAAATATAGTTAATAAAATTTCCGAGATAAAACAAATTAATAGAGAATTGATTGAAGAAAAAATACATAATAATTCAATCAAACTACTTAATTTTTAATTATTTCATTTTTACTTAGTAACTGATCAACTAATTTATAGATTTCAGAATATAATTCTTCTATTTGATTTTCAGTCATATCGTATGGGTCATCTAATCCCCAATCAATAATTTTCTTNCCATATATTGAAGGACANCTCTTCGAATCAATCCCACAACCCATAGTTATAACATTATCTGCTCTTATAATAAGCTCATNCGTAAGTTTTCTNGGCTTAACAAATAAGAAGTCATANCCCTTTTTATTCATTATATTTACAACTCTTTTATTAACTTTTTCAGAAGGTTCTGTACCCGCACTATANGCATAGAAGGGTTTATTATATTCTTTTGCTAAAAAGTTGAATATGTATTCTGCCATTTTACTTCTACCTGAGTTATGAACGCATACAAATAAAACATCTATTTTCATNATATATATAAATTACNATTNNAGATTTTGAAGGTGGNANNTNCCACCTTCAAAAATATTTTTGTTGCTTTATGAGAGTTATTGGGAGGCAACTCAATAATGCTTAAGGTTTAACTCGTGTTTTTTCCTTGCAACNTTAATATTATAGTTTGAAATTAATTNATTTTTATTATGTAAGAGTTAAATTATAGTTAAGAGGAAATTAAATCTTAAATCTAGATTTAATTTCTTTAGAAATTTCTTTATTTATTTTTTTTGAAATATCTCTAGTAAAACCTTTTGTTGATGCTTTAGGTTTTATATTTTTTTTCTTTTTTATTTTTTTATTCCTAGTACTTAATTTTATAATNTCGTTTTCAATAAAATTAAAATCATTTTGAGATATTATATGTAACATATCAAAAAAAGCCAATTGCCATTTGTTAGCAGGCCATTTTCTTAAATACTCTAATGAGGGAGATACGTAAGTTGCATCTACNGATGAATCATACTCAAGATGGAAATCTTTTTTCGTAGAAACCCTGTAAGGAAAAACTTCTTTTGTATCATGATGACTCCATATAGGATTATNTTCCTCAAACATTTTTGAGGTAATTGTTGAAGTAGCACTAAAAACTCTTTTGTCATTAATGTAATACAACAATCTATCATCAGGCTNCATTACATCTACTTTTTTTCGAGATTTTTTATCAAATCCTTGGAAATTAATACCNGGTGCAAAACTCTTTTCAGTATTTTCAGAAGATATAGATATTAGCCAAAAAGTTTTACTCATAAAGTTTCAATCTGTGAACTATTGTTCNGATCTTTGCTGATACTTATTTCTTATCTTTACAGCTATGGAATTCATAATTAAAAGTATAACCAGCAATACAATTATACCAGCAGCAGCTATACTTCTAAAATCTTCTTGAGGTTGGCTNACCCAGGTGTATATCTGTAAAGGAAGGACTGTAAATTTTGAGTTAGGAGTTGTTGGAACGAATGTGACCCAGACAAGAGAAGATATCATTAAAATTGGTGCTGCTTCTCCAATTGCCCTAGAAAGAGCAAGAATAATCCCACTCATCATACCAGGGATAGCCTGAGGTAAAACAACATTCTTTACAACTTGCCATCTTGTAGCTCCCATCGCATAACCAGCATCTTTGAAACTTGATGGAACAGCTTTTATTGCTTCCTGAGATGCAATGATTACTATAGGTAAGATAAGTAAGGTTAAGGTTAATGCACCAGAAATCAAATTTCTCGAGCCATCAAAAAGGAATTGAACAAATACAGCTAAACCTAAAAGACCGTATATTACACTAGGAACNCCAGCTAAATTNGAAATATTTAATTCAANTAGCCTAATAAATCTTCCTTTTTTTGCAAATTCCTCTAAATAAATTGCTGTAGCAATACCNANAGGGACAGTAAATATGGCTGTTAATAATACAACCCAAACNGTACCCGCCAATGGAGCCAAGATTCCNGAATTTAGTGGTTTTCTNGATGCATACTTAGTAAGAAAGTCCCAATTCAAAAATGGCAATCCATCAATTAAAACATCTATTAACAAAACNGNTAAAGCTAAAATTCCTATTANNACTGATGATANAAAAANATATAANAAAAAAGTTTCTTTTATTTGTCTGNTCTTTTTGGANTTAGNTTTTCTTGAAGTTANCATTTATTCATATACCTGCCTAAATTTAGATATNATAACTCTACCTATGANNTTCATAATAAAAGTAAGAACAAAGAGTAANAANCCAACAGCAAANATTGTTCCATATTCCACAGAACCATGAGGNGTTTCACCCTGACTGACTGCAACAATATAACCTGTCATAGCNTGAATNCTTTCTAAAGGATTAAGCGTAAGATTAGGCGTTGAACCTGCTGCAATTTTTACAATCATTGTTTCACCTATTGCCCTTGATAANGCTAAAACAAATGAGGCAACGATTCCTGAAAGAGCTGCCGGGAAAACAATCTTTGTAGAAACTTCAAATTTGGTAGCTCCCAAAGCATAAGCTCCATCTCTTAATGATTTAGGTACAGCAACCATTGCATCTTCACTCAAGGTGGAAACCATTGGCATAATCATTAATCCCATAACAAGACCTGCTGATAGCGCATTAAAGATAATCACATTATCTTGACCAAAAACAACTTTAAGTATNGGAGTAATAAAAGTTAGTGCAAAATAACCATAAACAACAGTTGGAATACCTGCCAAAACTTCAAGAACTGGTTTGAGTATTTTTCTTAGTCTTTCAGGAGCATATTCTGAAAGAAATATAGCTGCTCCTATACCCAATGTTAAAGCTACTACTGCAGCTATAAACGCAACGAGAAATGTTCCACCAATTAGAGGGAGAACACCAAAATGTGCAGGCCTGAACAAAGGAGTCCACTTAGTTCCAGTTAAAAATTCCCAAGGAGAAANATTTTCAAAAAATATTAAACTTTGGCTGAATAATACAATTATTATGCCTAACGTAGTGGTAACTGAAATAATAGCAGTTAATTTGAGAATATTAGCAACAATTTTTTCTTCTAGATGTTGCCTTTTTTTATTTTGAGCTGCTATTTTTTGAATTTCTTTATTCATATTATTACTTTATATATAATACTTGAGCCTCAAGTAATTTTTAATATACTTGAGGCTCAATTTTTCAATAAATTATTTTTTAATTTATTAAATTATTTATTTTGAAGGATGCACATAGTTCACAGGGTTACTAATCATAGCCTTTTGTGCTGAATATTCTGCATCTGATAATGCAACATATCCGACTTCATTTGCTAACTCTCCGCCATGATCCATGTAGAATTCAAGGAAAGCTTTTACCTCTGGTTTCTGTAAAGAAGAAATCTTCACATATATTAGCAACTTTCTAGATAATGGTGAGTATGTACCATCCTCAATTGTAGTTTGTGATGGTTCAACACATCCGCTACCTGAATCAACAGCAACTACNTTCAATGTTTCTTTATTCTCTATGTAGTATGCATAACCAAAGTAACCAAGAGCGCCAGGATCACCTGAAACACCCTGTACAAGAGTATTATCATCCTCTGAGGCTGTGTAATCTGCTCTACTTCTTTTCTCTTCACCGTTTATCTCATCTGTAAAGTAGTCAAAAGTTCCTGAATCGGTTCCTGGTCCATATAATCTCAATGGTTTGTCAGGGAATCCTTCTCTTACTTGACTCCAATTATCTAATGTTGAACCTTCGTCCCAAATAGACTTTAGTTCTTCTGTTGTCAAACAATCAACAAAGTCGTTAGATTTACTAACTACCACAGAAAGTCCGTCCCATGCAACATTAAATTCCATCAGCTCAATTCCATTAGAATTAGCTTTTTCTACTTCTGCTAACTTAATGAATCGAGATGCATTTGATATGTCAGTTTCACCAACAACAAATCTTTTGAATCCACCACCAGAACCAGACATTCCAATTGGAATCTGCACTTCTGGATTTGAGACTCTAAATTCTTCTGCCACAGCAACTGTTACTGGAAAAACTGTTGAAGAACCGTCTATTTCAATAGTTCCTGATAGTTTTTCATCAGAAGGAGTGCAGAGCTGCAGGAGCTGCAGTAGCTGCAGGAGCTGCTACAGAATCATCATCGTCACTTCCACAAGCAGCAAATAGCCCAATACTTAGAATAGCAAAACCAAGAANCAGCCATTTAATTTGATTATTTATATAATCATTAATTNTAAGAAACATATTGTTCTTAACTCCTTATTTCGGTTATAAAACCTTAAATTTTTCGTGTACCACAAATTTATGNAGTATGTTACAAAATAGTAACTATTATAAGATTCAGATTAAAGAATTAAGAGAATGTTAAATCAAGAATTTACAATGTTAAATCAACGTTAAATTCAACGCATACTTAAAATGTCATTTTGGAATACTAAAGGTAAATTTACTTCCCTTAGNAATCTCACTCTCAACAAAAATATCACCTTCGTGGGCTTCAATTATATGCTTTGAAATTGCTAAACCTAGGCCAGATCCAGCTTTTGATCTTGAAGAATCTGACTTAAAAAATCTCTCGAATATGAAAGGTAAATGTTCTTCTATAATACCTTCTCCATCATCAGAGACTGAAAATAAAATACTGGTTTTTGACAAAGATGCAGAAATATTGATATTTCCATCCTTTGAAGTCCACTTAATTGCATTACTAAGTAAGTTACCAAAAACTTGTTCTATCTTACTTATATCAACTTTGATAGTTATATCTTGTTCTAATTTTTTTATTTTGAGATTTATCCCTAAATCTTCACATTGAAAAATGAATCTATTATAAGTATCTTCTATCATTTTATTGACAGAGGTATCCTTTTTTACAAAATTTTCTTCACCTAAATCCATTTGAGTCAAGCTCATCATTTCATCTATTAATTTATTCATTCTATCTACATCTTCTAATATCAATAAAGTAAATTTTTCTGTAGTGGATTGGTCCTTAGAAATTTCTAAAGTTTCTGCGGATGCTTTAATACCNGCAAGAGGAGTTCNAAGCTCATGAGAAACATTTGAAAAAAACTCTTTTCTTGAATTATCAGCTTTTCTAATNTCAGTAAGATTAGTAAATATAACAAGTATCTGATTGAATGGTTCTTGGTCAGACAAAAAAAATGGTGCAGCATATACCAAGATACTTTTCTCATCTGAAAAAAGATTTAATTCTATAGATTTATTTTCTTTAGTAGAAAAAACGTCATCAATCATTGATAAAAATTCATCATTTCTTACAAAATCATTGATGTTCATACCAACATAAGGATCAATATTCGTACCTAATAGCTTTACTAATGCTGGATTGAAATTTTCAAGTTCTTTATTAGAATTAATTATTAATATTCCTTCATTTATAGAGTTAATTATTGCATCAGATGTAATTTTATTTTCTAAAGTTTGAACAATTTCCTGACTTAATGAATCTAAAACTCTATTAATTATTTTCGAATAATTTTCTAAACGAGTATTTTTAAAATTACTTAATCTGCCTATACTATTTTCTGAAGGGAGAGAAATCAATTCTCTATAAAAGTTTCTAAAATGTATNGAGTTTATTAGGCCAAAAGATAAATTAATTATTACCGAAGCAATTATAAATAAAAATCCAGCTNTCAAAGAAAAAAAAGAAATTATTATCCCAANAAAAAGTGAAATAATTACAAAGTAAGAATTATTAAAAATTATAGATAATATGTATATTAATTTGTTTCTAAGCAAATCACACCTAATAATTTAAAAACTAAAACTATACAATAACCCTATACCCTACAGCCCGTACAGTGCCAATAATGGCTTTTTGCGATGAGTTTTCAATTTTTGAGCGCAACCAACGTATATGAACATCAACCGTTCTTGTATCACCTATATAATCAAATCCCCACACATCTTTTAATAATTGCTCACGAGTAAATACTCTACCAGGAGATGATGATAAATAAGCAAATAAATCAAACTCTCTTGCTCGTAAATCTATATTATTTCCATCAACTATGACTTCTCTTTTTAATTTATCAATAATTACTCTGTCTGCTAGCTTAATTATTTCTTCAGACTTTGAATTTTTCACATCTACATTCATCTTCATTCTTCTGAGTTGTGATGAAATTCTTGCNATAAGTTCTCTCATACTGAAAGGCTTAGTAATATAATCATCTGCACCAGATTCAATACCGTAAACTTTGTCAAATTCTGAATCTTTTGCCGTAAGCATTATTATAGGTAAAATAGAACCATCTCTTCTAAGAGTTTTACATATTTCAAGACCACTTAATTTTGGAAGCATTAAATCTAATAAAATAAGATCTANGGGCTTTGATTTTGCTATGTTCAAACCTTCAGCACCATCTTCTGTACTATATACGTTATANCCTTGGCTTATTAAGTTATAACGAATAGCTTCACGTAATGTTCTATCATCCTCAACTAAAAGTAAATTAAATTGGTTTTCATTAAAANTCTTTTTNTTATCATTCATGTTNNTAAATATACTATTTAGTTAATAAATATACTATTTAATAGTTAAGAANAAAATTAAATNANATTTAGTTANATCCGAATTTACTATCTACATAATCATCAACTAGACCAATAAAATCTTTTGCAATTGATGAGCCTGATAAAAATTTCGCCCTTTGACCATCTATAAATACAGGTGCCTTAGGATCNTCTCCTGACCCAGGAAGNGAAATTCCAATATTTGCTGCTTTAGACTCTCCNGGTCCATTAACAACACAACCCATAACCGCAACTTCTAAAGTGTTTGAGTTAGGGTACCTAGACTTCCACTCTGGTAAACGAATATCAATATGAGATTGGATTTCCTGAGCTAACTCTCTAAAAAATGTTGATGTAGTNCTNCCGCATCCNGGGCATGCNGTAACTGCAGGCCTAAAACGACGAATACCTAGAGACTGAAGAATATCTTGNCATAAACGAACTTCCTTTGCCCTNTCACCACCAATCTCTGGTGTTAATGAAGCTCTTATGGTATCACCTATGCCTGANTCCAATAAAATACTTAGAGCNGCNGTTGTGGAAACTACTCCNTTTTGNCCCATACCTGCCTCNGTTAGACCTAGGTGNAANGGAAATGNGGACTTTTCTGAAAGCTCTCTGTATACAGCAACCATCTGATTCANTCTAGAAACTTTACATGAAATAATAATATTATTTTCANTAAGNCCCATATNAATTGCAGCNTCAGNNCTAGACAGAGCNCTTTCNACNAANGCTTGATTTTCNACNAGTTCAGNACTNAAAGGATTTTTCAANCTAGANTTTTNATCCATTTTTAANGCTAAAACTTCTGGNTCNAANCTTCCTGCATTAACCCCNATTCTTACAGGTTTATTGTATTCTTTTGCTATGTTTATAAATTGTGAAAAGTTTTCGTCTCTTCTATTTCCTCTTCCTACGTTTCCNGGATTTATTCTGAATTTAGATAAACTTTNNGCTAAATCNTTATANTNNNTCAATAATCTATGCCCAATAAAATGAAAATCTCCTACTATTGGGACATCTACTCCTATATCATTTAGCCGTGAAATTATTTCTTTTATAGATTTAGCTGAACTATCATTGTTTACTGTTACACGTACTATTTCGCTTCCTGCTTTAGTAAGTAGTTTAATTTGATCTACTGTTGATTGAATGTTAGCTGTATCAGTATCAGTCATAGACTGAACTACCACTGGATTTAAGTTACCAATCTTTACATTGCCAACAAGTACTTCATTTGTTTTTTTTCTTTTATTTGTCAAATGTACTTCCTAGTAAAAACTAAATCATCAAATATAAAAAACTGAATAATACGTATATACCAATTAATACTATCAAAAAATTCTTAATCCTTAGGTTTATTTTTTTATAATTATAAAAAATTATAGGAATCCAAACTAATATTAGAATTGATTGATAAAAGAGAAATTTATCAACAATATTAGTGTTTGTAAAAAAAAACTTAACTAAAAATGTAATTATTACTAACAAAGAAAAAAGCAATGCAGTGATAATCTGATTCCGATAATCTTTGGAAATCTTCAAACTAAAAAATCCTATCTCCACTGACTATTCTTGTAATATCTTGAATGGAAATAACGGCAATTAGAGATAACAGTAGTATAAAACCTAATAAATGAACTAAACCTTCCCTCTCAGGTGATATTTTTTTCCCTCCCCTAATTATCTCTATAATTACAAATAAAATTCTACCTCCATCAAGAGCAGGTATAGGTAATAAGTTTATTATTCCTAGAGATAAACTCAAAGTTGCTGCTAGTGAACAGTACCAAATTACTTTGTCGTAAAAAGAATTTTCCGATACAGCTATTTCTCCTGTTAACTGACCTATTCCTATTGGGCCTACAGTTTGAGGACCCTCAAACTGAGGGATGCTGCTATCTTGAAAGTTTGAAAAAACTGCATTCTTAGTCAATATCAATGTATCAAAAATTTGATTTTTTGCATTTAAAAATGCCTTAATAATATTCTCTCCAGAATTTTTCTTAATAGTATTCGTATTTCGAATTTGAACTCCAGTGGCTCCTTCTTGAATAAGCATGCTGGAACCTAAATTCTTGTTAATAGCTCTAGCAGTATTAACAAGAATTTGATTTGATGGATTAGTTATAGAATTAACAATATTAATTTGATCATTTAGACTTATTGAATCTATATATTTCTGTGCATCTAAAAGCCCTATTTCACTATCGTAATCGCTAACTTCAGAAACAACTCTTAATATATTATTTATTCCTGCATTAGAATCATAAGCTCTTGCATCATTAACTGAAATTTCTTTATTTTCATCGTAAACCTTCTCAACAACTATTTTCTTAGGGGGATCCCATCTTGGTACTAATCTAATTTTTGTTACATCCCCAGAGTATTGATACGCATTCTCCGAGGGACGTGAGAATATATTTGGGATACCTTTTTCAATTTCCCAAGTTGACTCAGAACCAAGTTTAACCATCACAGATTGTTGGAGATTTTGTATAGAATTGATATCTCTATTATCTACTTTTATAATTTTATCTCCCGATCTCAAACCCGCTAAGGATGCTGGCGAATCAGGAAAAACTGAAACAATAGTTACATCTGATACTTCTTTTTCAGAAGGAATCATAAATATTGTTGTCAAAAGAATAAAAGGGATTATAAGATTTATAATCGCACCTGCTGACATAACAATAATTCTTTGAAGTTTTGTCTTACTTGCAAGAGATCCAGCTGCAGAAGAATTTTCCTCTCCAACCATTCTTACAAAACCACCAAGTGGCAAGAGATTAAAAGACCACATCATATCTGCAACAACGAAACTATTNGATGAAATTGATTTTATTTTACCAATTATTACTTTTTCACCCGATGAGGCTGAAGAATCATCTTTTTTTTCATAATTTTTTATTCTTTCGAGAATTATTTTATCNTCTGTATCACTATATTCTACAGAAACAATAGATCCTTTACTGAAATCAAAATCTGAATGTTCTTCTTTATAAATTACGGTGTTACCCGTCCAATATGAAAAGACTCTAGGAGGAAACCCAAAACCGAACTCCAAAGTCTTAACACCAAATTTTCTAGCAGTTATGAGATGTCCTAACTCATGNAATATTACAAGAGGACCAAGTACCAAAATAAAAGTTATAATTCCAAAAATAAAAGTTTCTGACATAATTATATTTTACATGACTAATTGTTATATTTATTTATTANTTTACTGAATGTTTGCCTAGCCAAAGTAATCAAATCGCTAAAGTCNGGATTCACCATCTTTTTATGTCCTTTTAATGCCTCATTGATAATTGTATGTATATCTGTATACTTAATTTTCTTTTCTAAAAATAGCTGAACAGCGGCTTCATCTGCTCCACATAAAACAGATAAATATGAACCACCCATCTTGGCATAATGCAAAGCAGTCTCAAAGCATGGATATTTAGTTGGATCCAATTTTTCAAAAGTCAAATTACCAAGATTTGCACCATCTATGTCTCCTAAATTTGAATTTTTTACCCTTTCTGGATAAAATAATGCATATTGTATTGGATTCCCCATATTCGTATCACCCAATTGAGCCTTAATCACCCCATCATCAAACTGAACCATGGAGTGAACAATACTCTGCTTATGAATGGAAACATCAATATTCTTATAGTCAATATCAAATAATACTTTTGATTCAATAACTTCAAAAACTTTATTAATCAAAGTTGCTGAGTCTATAGTAATTTTATCTCCCATTTTCCATGTAGGATGATTTAATGCTTGCTCAGGTGTCACTCTAGACAATTCTGACCATTCGGAGTCTCTAAATGCTCCTCCAGATGCAGTAATTATAAGTTTTTTTGGAGGTGAAATTTCACCATTTATACATTGCCATATTGCAGAAGGTTCACTATCTATTGGTAATATTTTACTCCCAGATATTTTGGCTTCATTTATAATAATTTCTCCTGCAATTACTATTGCTTCTTTGCTAGCTAAAAGAATGTCTTTTCCATGCTGAACAGAAGTGAAAATTGATGAAGCAGACTCTATTCCAGATATGCCTGCAATTATTAGATCTATGTCCTTATTAGAACAAATTTCATCTAAAGATACTCTATCAACTGAAAGACTTTCCGTATTTATATTTGATTTAGTAGAAATATACTTTGGATTAAAATGCTTAATTTGTTCTAGAATCTGAGGATTAGTATTGTTTGCAAGAGCCAAAATATTAAATTTCTCTGGGAAATACTTAATTATATCCAAGGCTTGGGTTCCTATGGAGCCAGTTGAACCAAGAATAGCTACATTTATTAAATCTTTAGCCATATTACTATCCAATAGAAAACTATAATATTTGAAAGTATACTATCAGTTCTATCAAGTATTCCACCATGACCAGGAATAATTGAGCCACTATCTTTAATTTTTGCCTGTCGTTTTATGTATGATTCATATAAATCTCCAAATAAAGATGAAAAACTAATTGTAATTATTGCTATAAAAAAAGTAAGAAATGATAATGGAATATCTAAGATCATTTGAAGTAAAAAAAGCATAGGAAATAATGACAAGAAACCTCCTATGTACCCTTCAAGGGATTTGTTTGGGCTTATCCTGGGAAATATCTTAGTTTTACCAAATCTTTGTCCAACAAATAATGCAAAAATATCAAAAGTAAAAGTTAAAGCAATAATAATAATTGTTAAGCTTGGGCCTTTAGATTCATGACTATACAACAGCGGGAAATGAGCTATCCCAAAGCCAATAAAAGTAATATATATCCAAAATTTCCAAAAGCCAATGCTTTTAAAACTCTCATGTTTATATGTAAAGAAAGTCACAAAAATTAAAATAGATAAAGAAACAATAGCAACGTAAATAGAAAATAATATACCAAAAGAGGTACTTATTTCATTAATAAAAAATATCGAAAATATTAGAGGCAAACAAGTTAGAAGTATAATACTTAAAAATATAATCTTATCTCTTGTTGTTATTGTTTTTTTTGAAGGAAGCATTTTATAAATTTCATAACTAGCAATAAGACCAATTATTGAACACAAAATTAATAATCCAATAATATTCCAAATAATTGAAATAAATATTATTGGGATTCCAATTATTGATGTTATTATCCTATTTCTCAAAAATACACCTTGAAAATCAAAAGTTTTATCTCCTACCAAACCTTCTTTGCCTTTTTGAATACTCTGCAAAAGCTACTTTAATTTCTTCTTCAGAAAAATCAGGCCATAAAATTGGCGTAAAATATAATTCAGAGTAAGCAATTTTCCATAATAAAAAATTACTTATTCTATACTCTCCACCCGTTCTTATTAGAAAATCAACATCAGGTAAATTTGATGAATATAATCCCTTATTAAATAAATTTTCATCTATATGCTCTTCATTAATTTTATCAATTATATTGTTAGCAGCATTAACTATTTCATCCCTACCTCCATAATCAAATGCTATAGACAAATTAACAGCAGTATTATTCTTAGTTATGTCAATTGCTTTGTTTATTTTTTTAATCAGCGAAGTTTTTAGCCTATCTGTTCTACCAAGATGATGAATCTTAACATTATTTTTATTTAACTCTCTCGTCTCATCATTAATTACTGATACAGCTAATTCAATCAAAGAATCTACCTCGTTTTTTGGCCTGTTCCAATTTTCGGTTGAAAAAGCATAGAGAGTAACATACTTCACTCCCATTCTTTTCATTGTAATTACTACCTGCCTAATATTTTTATAACCAGCAATATGACCATTGGAGAGATCTAAATTCTTTGATTCAGCCCACCTAGCATTACCATCCATGATTATAGCCACATGATTAGGGATGATTATTGAATCAGATATTTTATCACCCTTTGAATCTTTCATTTTAAACTTGCATTACTTCTGATTCTTTACTCTTTACTTCTTCGTCAATTTTTTTAACATAAGAATCTGTAATTTCTTGAAGTTTTTTTTGTGATCTCTGGCAATCATCTTGTGATGCGGAACCATCTTTTTCAACTTTTCTAATAAAATCTTGAGAATCTCTTCTTGATGATCTGATAGAAAGCTTACATTCCTCTCCTCTATTTTTGATTATCTTGACCAGATCTCTACGCCTTTCCTCAGTCAATGGTGGAAGATTCAGCCTTATTATATCTCCATCTACATTAGGAGATAAATTTAAGTCAGAATTTTGTATAGCCTTACTTATAGAATCAACAGCGTTTTTATCCCATGCTTGTATAACAATTAATCTTGCGTCACCAACATTTATTTGAGCTAATTGATTTAAGGGCATTTCTGAATCAAAATAATCAACTTGAAGATTTTCTACTAATCCTGTCGAAGCTCTACCTGTTCTCATACCTTTGAGATCCTTAAGAAAAATATCAAAAGAGAGTTTCATTTTCGAGTCTATTTCAACTAAATTTTCATCAAGCATTTTTTCTCCTATTCACTTTACAATTATTCGTGTTCCGATTTTGTTACCAGAAATTACTGATTTCAAATTTCCTTCACTGAATATATTAAATACTTCTATGGGTAAAGAATTATCCATGCATAGTGAAAGAGCTGTACTATCCAATGCCTTTAGTCTCTTGGAGATAGCTTCATGATGAGTTAATTGTGTAAATTTTTTTGCATTTGGATTTGTAGAAGGATCTGAATCATAGACTCCATCTATACCATTTTTTGCCATAATTAATGCCTCTGAACCTATCTCTAATGCTCTCAATGCAGCTGCTGTATCAGTAGTCATATAAGGATTACCCGTTCCTCCAGCAAATATCACTACTCTACCTTTTTCCATGTGCCTTATAGCTCTTCTTCTGATATAGGGTTCAGCTACTGATGGAATAGATAAAGCTGACTGTGTCCTAACAATCATACCTTCAGATTCAAGAGCATCTTGCAGTGCAAGAGCATTCATTATTGTAGCAAGCATTCCAGCAAAATCAGCTGTTGACCTGTCCATTCCTGTTTGCTCGTAATCTGCTCCTCTCCAAATATTACCCCCTCCAACAACAATACCAACCTGTACTCCTAATGAAGTTATTGATTGAACTTCGGAGCTTATGAACTTCAATGTGCTGGCATCCATACCGAACTCCTTGGATCCCTTAAAAGACTCACCAGACATCTTCAAAATTATCTTTGAATATTCAGGTCTTGCCATTTCTACACCTACTTATTTAGTTCCCAATTCAAACCTTGAAAAACGACTAATTTTTATATTTTCTCCAAGTTTTCCGATGCTTTCTTTTAGAAGATCAGAAATTTTCATACTCGAATCTCTGATATATTCCTGCTCCAAAAGTATCATATTTGAATCCACTTTTTCATTGGAATCTTCAGCGGTTTCCATATCTAAATATTTTGGATCCATGGCAGCTACTTGCATAGCAATATTTTTTCCCAAACTTTCAAAATCCTCAGTTCGAGCCACAAAATCAGTCTCACAATTTAACTCAACCATTGCACCAACTCTTCCACCAGTGTGTATATAGGAAACTATTAAACCTTCAGAAGTTGAACGATCGGCCTTTTTGGCAGCTGAAGCCAAACCTTTTTCATTAAGAATTGTTATTGCTGACTCCTGATTTCCATCAGCCTCTTCCAATGCTTTCTTACAATCCATAAAACCCGCACCAGTAATATCTCTTAATTCTTTAACCTCTGTCGCTGTAATTTTTGACAACTTTATGCCTCTCAATCATTTTTTTCACTATTTTCCTCTTTTTTCGAAGACTTTGTTTCAGTTTTTTTATTTTTGNNNNTTTTACCTTGGCTTCTTTTACCTTGNCTTCTTTTACCTTGGCTTCTTTTACCNTNGNTTCTTTTACCTTGGNTTCTTTTGATTTTGTTTTCTTGAGTTCATTTGACTTATTATCTGTATNTGAGTCAGTTTTAGCTTCTACTGGAGTAGAATTTTTCCTTTTTTTATCTTGAGATTTTTCTTGATTCGTTTTTGAATTTGAAGTTGGACTTTTTTCAGCTGCTTTAGCTTGGGCTTTTGACCTTGCCTCTGCTTCTTGCGCTTCTAAAATTGCTTCAGAAGCCAGCTTATCATCATGCGCCTTTTTTGCAATTTCTTTTCCTGATGTAATTGCCTCTGATATGTGCTTTGTTATTAATTCAATTGATCTTATTGAATCATCATTCGAAGGTATTGGATACTGAACTAATCCAGGATCGCAATTAGTATCTACCATTGCAACCACAGGTATACCTAACTTTAAAGCCTCAGCTACTGCTATAACTTCCTCAGTTATATCAACAACAAATAAAACATCAGGTAATCTTCGCATTTCCATTATCCCACCAAAAAACTTCTTGAGTCTTTCAAGTTCATTAGAAAGTTTAAGACTTTCTCTTTTTGTCTGCGCTACAACATTTCCCTTAGAAAATGCTTCCTCAAGATGAACTAGCCTTTCAATTCTATTTTGAATAGTTCCAAAGTTTGTCATCATACCACCTAACCATCTCTGGTTTATGTACATTGCACCTGATTTTTCTGCATATTCTTTAATGATCACTTGAGCTTGTGGTTTTGTCCCGACCATTAAACATTCTCCACCTTCACCAACAATTTTTTCTATAAAACTTTTTGCTTCTTTAATTGAATCAATTGTTTGGATAAGATCGATGATATGTGCACTTGATCTCTTTCCATAAATGTATTTGCTCATTTTTGGGTTCCATCGCTTTGTAGGATGACCAAAATGCACCCCAGCGACAAAAAGAGATCTAAGATCGAGAGGCGCCACAGTATCTTCTTTAGCTTCAGAAGTGTTCTGCGTTTTTTCTACCATTTATTTGCCTCTATTCCAGTTAGCAACTATTAACTGGGCTATTAAATTTTATATATTTACTCTTAAAATAGTAAACAACCTATAAATTGTACATGAATTGAGTATAAAAATCTAAATTTTATTCAGAGCAATTAATTTTTTGTGACTATATCCATCTATTTTTTGTAGCCATTGATNCTGCTTGAGCTCTNTTTGAGGTGAAAGTCTTATCAAGTATTACGCTTATTGTATTTTTTATAGTTTGTTCGGCTAAACCAACCTGATTCGCAATTTCTTTATTGGATTTTCCCATAGAAATATGGTTTAGTATTTCTTTATCTCTTTCAGACAANGGATTATCAAAAACAAAATCTCCAACATAATCTTTTGTAGTTATTTCACTGACTTTTTGAATAAGGATCTTTGAGCAACTAGCACTTTTACTAATTTTTTCTAGTATAGGGCAATTACTAGCAATTCTTGAAGCTAGGATATTATCAACAATTTTAGCCAGATCTTNGATATTTTTTGGGAATAAAATACAATCCCATACCCCATGAAAAACAGAATCTAATAAAGTTTTATTTGAAAAATTATCGACGATAGAATAAATTTTCGCAGACTTAATTTCATTGCTTTGTTTTCGTAATCTTTGTAAATCATCTGTTATAAATACNTCTACTTCTGGATCTTCATCATCAACTTCGCTCAATAAATACAAGCCTTGAGCATTATATATGTATCCAGATAAATCTTTTTTTAAATCATAATTCGAAATACTAAGAAAAAATCTAATATATTTAGACTCGTTATTTAATTTTGAAGATCCTNCATAATCTAATGACATAAATGTTCACCTTATTTTATGATAACTAATAATTTATGTATTAACTTATGATCCATAGGTTTTTGTCAAACTAAAAATTAGTTCGCTACAAGTTCAGTATTATTCAATTATTAATAATGAATGAATACTTATTATTTCCCAAATATTGGGAAAAATTTGTAAAATGAAAAATGATGAAATCAAAATATCATATAACAAATTTCTCAATAGTTATTTTATTTTCTATTTTTATAANATTCGCCTCAATATACTTTGGAGCGGTTATTGGGAGTAATTCGGAAAATAATTTTATTGTTAATAACGCTCTTAAAATTTCAGGTAGCGCATCTACTTTTTTTTCTAACTCGGAGATTCTGATTCCATTCGGCTTTGCTTTTATAGCTGGTTTAATTGCATCACTTAACCCATGTGGTTTTGTAATGCTGCCTGCATACGTAGGAATATTCATAACTGATAAAAATCCCAAGAAAAATTCAAGCAATTTTCATCAGCTGCAAACAATTTTTAGTGTTAGCATCTCTATGGGATTAGGTTTTTTATTTGTATTTGGAACTATAGGTATTATAATTTCATTCGGTAGAGATATTTTTTCTGAGTATGTTAATTTATTTCATTGGATAGGATTTATATTAGGTTTTATACTTATTATTACAGGAGTATATGTATCTTCTGGTAAAAAANTTTATTTTCAAAAGCCACAGTCTATTTCATCAAAAATACAAATCAAAAGTAATTCTGAATTATCTAATTATTTTCTTTTTGGAATTTCTTATGCTTTAGTTTCAATAAGTTGTACCATGCCCATTTTTTTAGCCTTAATTGGTTCAAGCATATCAAGAGATGGTTTTTTATATGGGTTTTACCAATTTTTAATCTACTCACTTGGTATGACGACGATGATAATTATAATCACAATAATTCTGTCAATCTTCAAGTCAACAGTTTTGGAAAAAATAAAAAATATATCAAAATATATAGATGCAGTATCGTCGTATACATTGATACTTGTTGGAGGATATCTAATTTTTTACTGGATGACCGAAGGTAAGATTTCAGAAAAAATAGTTAATATTTTTACAAATTATAACTAAGCATCAATCACAGGATTCGTTAACTTTCCAATACCTTCGACTTCTACAGTTACATCACCCCCAGCATTTATAGGAGGGGTAGTTCCAGAAGTACCTGTCCAAATCATATCTCCGGGATCTAATGTTATATACTTACTAATAAAAGATACTGCCTTTGCAGCAGTAAATATCATTTCAGACGAATGACAATTTTGGCCTTCTACTCCATTGACCCAAGCCTTGATTGATAAATTTTGGGGATCTAAATCAGTGACAATAAAAGGTCCNGTTGGGCCAAAAGTGTCAGAAGATTTCGCTCTCCACCATTGCTTATCTGCCTTTGGGCCAGCCTGCCATTCTCTGGCGCTTACATCGTTTCCTGCAGTATACCCAAAAACATAATNAAGGGCATTTTCCTCAGAAACAGATTGTGCTTTTTTCCCAATTATTACAATCAATTCAGACTCACAAACAACCAGACCTGAATCTTCAGGTAATTTTATAGGGTCTCCGGGTCCAATTATGGCATTACTATTTTTATAAAATGGTTCTGGCCTTGATGGTTTGTCAGCTCCAAGTAAATGAGAACCATAATTTAGGGCTAAACAAAGCATTTTTCCAGGTTTAGGAACTGGCGCTAATATCTTAACTTCAGATAAATTATACTTTTCACCAGTCTCTTTATAGTCTTGCCCNATAGGTGTATTAGATATTACACTAACTTCTTCATCTTCCACAATCCCATAACTTGCATTGCCACTATGTTCAAATCTAACAAATTTCATGATTTTTTTACTCCCAGAACGTATAAATAATTTATTTGTCAATAATATTTAAAAAAAATTAGCATTACCACTAAAAAAACACTAATTCTTTATCAATATTGCGCTAATTATTTAGGAAATAAGTTTCTTAATTCTATTTTACTAATATATCTCCATTTGCCGTAACCTAATTCTCCTAAGTATAATGTACCTATTTCTAAACGCTTTAATTTTTCTATTTTGTAACCGTAACTATTAAATACTCTTCGAATTATACGATTTTTTCCCTCGTGAAGTTTTATTTTTATTTTTTTTCTATCCTCTGAAACCCAATTAAAAATAAAAGGATATACTTTTTCATTATCTATACTTGGAGCTTCAGAAATAATCTCTTGATGAAGTCTTTCTAAGGGTTTAGATAGAACAACATAATATTTTTTCCCTATATTATTACTTGGGTGTGAAATAAAATTAGAAAATTCTCCATCATTAGTCAANATTATTAATCCTGAAGTGTTGTAATCTAAACGACCTACAGGAAAAATTCGTTGCCCAATATTAACTAAATCTATTATAGTAGGCCTAGCTTGAGGATCAAAGTTACTAGTGATGTATCCAATAGGCTTGTGTAACATTATATAAATTTTTTTACTAGGTTCTAATTTATTTCCATCAACAGTAATTATGTCCTTCGTTATATNTGCATTTTGACCCAGAGTAGCTAACACATTATTTACTCTGACCCTTCCGGAAACAATTAAATNTTCAGCCTTTCTTCTAGAGGTAACACCAGATTTTGAAATTATTTTTTGTATACGTTCTTCCATGATAATTTAAAATATATATGAAATTGTTTTTTTCGAGTATTATTTATTAAGTAATAATTATTTAAAATATACTTTAATATCAAAGAGTTTTTTATGAAAAAAATAGGAATACTAGTAGGTGGGGGGCCCGCTCCAGGAATAAATAGTGTAATTGCAGCCGCTGCAATAGAGGCTATTAATTCGGGATTTCAACCAATAGGAATAAAAAATGGTTACGAATACCTTGTTAAAAAAGATATTAATCATACAATAAATCTTGAAATTGAATCTGTTGCTAAAATATATAAACTAGGTGGATCAATATTAAATACCTCTAGAACTAATCCCGCTAAGAGTTCTTCAGACTTAAGTGATGCAATCAGCACTCTCCAGAAATTAGATATTCATAAGTTAATAACTATTGGTGGAGACGATACAGCATTCGGTGCTTCCGAAATTGCGAAGTATTCAAAAAACAGAATCAAGATCGCACATATTCCCAAAACAATTGATAATGATCTTCCATTGCCTGGCAATATGCCTACATTTGGATATGAAACAGCTAGACATGTTGGCTCTGAAATTGTTTCGAATATAAAGGAAGACTCAAGATCAACAAATAGATGGTATTTTATTGTAGCGATGGGTAGACATACAGGCCATTTAGCATTAGGTATAGGAAAAGCTTCAGCAGCAACCATAACCATAATACCTGAAGAGTTTAAAGATGATCAAATTACAATTTCAGATGTATGCGACATCATAGAAGGATCGATAATTAAACGTCACATATTAGGTAGACCTGACGGAACTGTAATAATTGCAGAAGGTATTGCAGAAAAATTAAATATGGANCAATTGGAAAAAGATCAACAAATAAATGTACCACGAGATGAGTATGGAAATGTCAAACTTGCAGATCTACCTTTATCAAGAATNATAAGAGATGAAGTAGAAAAAAGATTTAAGAAAATTAATAAACCTATGGATATAGTAGATCTAACATTGGGATACGAATTAAGATCCGCTCCACCTATACCTTTCGATATAGATTACACAAGAACATTGGGTCATGGAGCAGTTAAGTTTTTAATATCATCATCNAAAAATAATCAAAGCGCTTTGATATGCCTAGAAAATGGCCAGGTTAGATCTTTATCATTTGAGGANATTAGGGATAAAAATACTAATAAAACATCAATAAGAAAAGTTGATATAAATTCTCTATACTATGATGTGGCTAGAAGATATATGACTAGAATTGAAAATGATGATTTGAAAGATAAGAAAAAACTTACTCAAATATCTAAAATATCAAAATTATCCTTGAAGGAAATAAAACAAAAGTTTGCCAAAAANAATGAAAAATAACCATCTAATATGCAAATCTATTACAAAAAGTTATGGAAACAATAAGATAATTAATGGCGTTGATTTGTCTATTAAATCTGGAGATGTGATTTTGCTTCTTGGGAAAAATGGAGCTGGAAAATCAACATTAATTCGACTATTATCATATTTATCNTTGCCTGACACAGGCGAAATAACAATAAATAATATAAATTACCATAAAAATAATGCAGAATACTATAGGTTTGAAGTAGGCTCTGCTCTCCACAGCAACATGCTTTATAATGACCTAACAGTTNAAGAGAATTTAATTTTTTTTTCAAAATTATATTTTATNCAAAATCCAAAAGAGAATATTATAAACATAACCAGTAAACTAGAGTTATCTGAATATTTAGGTAAAAAAATTCGTATTTTATCCCATGGGATAAGAAAAAAAATCTCAATTGCGAAAGCACTGCTCCATAATCCTAATTTTATATTTTTTGATGAAATAGAATCGGGCCTAGATAAAAAATCTACTAATCAATTAGAAAATATAATAACTGAAAATAAAAATTCAGGAGCAGGTATCTTAATAACATCACATATGGTTCAGCAATCGATAAATATATGTAATAAAGTAATAATCATGAATCAAGGTAAGATTTCAAAAACNTTTTCTGATATATCTAAAAAAAATCACCAACAAATAATAAACTTCTATGAAAAAANCTCAAAATAAATATGAATATGAAAAACCCACTACTTTCTATATATAATATTGCAAAAAAAGACTTACTAATTGAGTTTAGGAATAAAGATATTATTTTATCAATTAGTGGATTTGCAACAATAATAATTTTTATTTTTTCATTTGCCTTCGATACCGGTTCATCATTATCTGATAGTACTGCAAGCGGAATACTATGGTCCTCAATATCTTTTGCAAGTATTACTGGAATTAACAGATCTTTTATGCTTGAAAGCGAAAATGATACACTTGAAGCCTTAATAATGGCACCAATAAGTAGAGACATAATATATCTAGGTAAGATGGTAGGTAACTTTATATTTATAANCATTTCCGAGATAGTAATATTACCCATTTTTGCAATATTATTTAATTTTTCAATATTGTCCTTAGAATTTATAACATGCTGTTTACTTGCTAACGTTGGATTTAGCGTAGTGGGAACACTTTTTGCCTCACTATCNATAAAAGTGAGAGCTAAAGAGGTATTATTGCCTATGTTATTTTTACCTTGTATTATACCTATACTTTTTTCATCAATTGAGGCCACATCTATGATATTTCAAGAAAAAAGTTGGAGTGACATATCTATTTGGTTTCAACTGACTATAGCATTTAATTTAATTTTTCTAATCTTTTCATTATTTATATCAAACGTAATTTATGAAGATTAGGAATGTTAATTTTTTATAAAAATTATTGTAAAATNTTAATTANATATGGGTAATATTACAAAAAATAAACTTTTNATTTGTTCAGCTATTTTTATGTTTATTAATTTATATTTAATTTTNATATGGGTGCCTACTGAAGCTAACCAAGGAGCAATTCAAAGGATTCTCTACATCCACGTCCCAGTATCACAAATATCTATGCTTGCAATAATTTTAGTTGCAGTGAGTTCAGTATTATTTTTGTGGAAAAGAAATGAATTTTGGGACAAATTAGCCATTGCTTCAGCCGAAATAGGACTTATCTATGGGACTATAATGTTGTTATCGGGAATTTTATGGGCTAAACCAGTTTGGGGAGTATGGTGGACAGGTGAAGCAAAACTTACTACAGCATTAATCTTATACTTGATATATGTAAGCTATATAATGTTTAGAAATTATTTTCCTACAGGCTCACAAGGTCAAAGAATTGCTGCAATTATTGCTATTATAGGAGCTTTAGATACCCCTCTGATATATTTTGCTGCTAATTTGTGGTCCGAAGCTCACCCTCCAATTGTTTTAGGACCTGCTTCTGAAAATGATTCCTCTTTTAGTAGTTCTGAGATGAGAATGGTTTGGCTTTTTTCAACTATAACATTTATGATATTTTTCGTATATTTACTTAGAGTAAGATACAAATTACAAGACACTATTTCAAAATATTTGATAAATACCTAGAAAGGTAAAAACATGATGATTAACAAAAAATTAACTATTCTATTTATTGGTATTTTTTCTTTATTGTCTTTCTTCATTAGCAGCATAGAAACCAACGCACAAGAAAACAGTGATAAAAGGATTAGTGGAATTATAACTATGGTTTTAGTAGATGAAATGAATGAGCTTGTAGAATTTCAAATCACTGATTCCAATGGAAATGATTACAAATACAAGGTCAATAGTTCTACAGAATTTGGTTTAGATGAATCTTCAGGAGATAGATGGGTGTCAACACAAAAAAAATCTCCTAAAGAATCTGGAATCAAATTGATTGAACATCAAAAAAGATATGCTCCCGTTACAATAATATATGATGGAGAATATGCTAAGTCAGTAGTTGAAAGAGAAGAAGGAAAATTAGAAAATAATTTATCATATCTTTTTTCATTTTTCCTAATTACTTGGATTATTTTTTTCTTATATATTTTTTACCTAGGTAAAAAACAAAAAGTCATTGAATCTTCCACAAATTTTGTAAATGTAAAATGAAAGAAAATCAACCAAATCAAAATAATATAGCTACGCTTCTTAGCTCAAAAATTAAACTTTCCATACTGATTATTTTAGTTTCAAGTTCAATTATTTATTTTGCATCTTCTGTTTTTAGTATTTCTACTATTGAATATCTAAGTGTTGAAGATGTAATTAATACTGATTCTACATCTGAAAATCAAATTGGAGTTTCAGGAAAACTTGTCAAAAACTCTTATTTTAGAGAAGCAAATGGAATCAGGGCTCACTTTAACATCAAGGATGAAAATGGTGTTTCAGAATTACCTGTAATTTACGATGGAGAAATTGGAAAAATATTTTTTAATGAGTATGCTGAAATCATCTTGCAAGGTGAAAAATCTCAAAATGGAAGTTTCGTAGCAGAGACACTTACAATAAGATGCCCTTCTAAATATATTACTGAAGCTGAAAAAGCTGAATTAGATCTAGATAAAAATCAGACTCCAAAAAATCCTCCCTATGACCCGTATGAAGATACATAATAATAAATAATTTTTAGCACAATTAATACATATTTTAAATAATTTATTACTGATATAATTTATTCTCATGCTCAATGAAATTTCTTTATACACATATATTTTTTGCATTATAATTTCGTATTTATTAGGTTCTATACCAGTAGCTTTTATAGCAGGTAAGTTTTATGGAGTTAATATATTTAATATAGGTTCGAAGCAAGCAGGTGCAACAAATGTATTCAGAGAGTTATCTCGTAAGGCGGGTGCAGCGGTAATGTTAATAGATTCCTCTAAGGGACTAATAGCAATTATTATATGCAGACTTTATGGTTTTTCAGAATTTGAACTAATTTTGCCTGCAGCATTCACTATCCTAGGGCATTGGAACTCACCATTTACTAAATTTAAGGGTGGAGATGGGGTCTCAACACTTACGGGGCTAGGTCTAGGAATCGCTCCCCAGCAACTTATTATCCCATATATCATTATTGCAATAATATTATTTACCATGATATATAAAAAAATTAGCCATCCTACAATTTGGGGAGGTTCTATTGGTTACTTAGTTTTTATTTTCATGTCAATTTGGAGTGAGACTCATTTAGATTTATCTGTTGTATTAGGATTTTCAATACTAGGATTGAGCATAATGATACACAGTATTTACTTTCACAAGAAACATAAAGAAAATTTCAAGAGAAAATAATCTTTAGATTGAATATGAATTAAGAATTTCTTCGTTAGTCTTAACTTTCGCTTTATCTTTCATGAATGAAAATCTTTCTTCAATCGTGTCTAATTCATTCTTATATACCAAACCTAATGGTATGCCAGGGCTATTCACTAATTTTTGCGCTTGATCAATATCAGAGGGGTCATAATCTTCAGGAATCTCGTATGCTAATCCTTTGATTCCTTCTTTAGGATTTCCTTTAAGTGCCTGATATGTATCGTTATAAGTCGTGCATGGTGACATAACATGAACTATGCTAAATCCTTTATGATTCATAGCTTCTTGCATATATTGAGCAAGTATCTTTGGTTTACTCGAGTAGTATGAAGCAATGTATGACACACCTACTGTTAGATAATTCTTAAGAGGTATTACAGAATTTTCAATTTTTCCAAAGGGCGTAGAAGTTGTAATTTGACCTAAATCTGTTGTGGGTGATGACTGACCCTTTGTAAGACCATATACACCATTATCCATCACTATGGCTGTAATATTAATATTTCTATTTGCAGCTGGTCCTATATGCTCCGCTCCAATTGATAGAAAATCACCATCTCCTGCTACAACAATAGTATTTAAATTTGGGTTTCCCATTTTTACCCCAAAAGAAATTGGTAATGTTCTACCATGAATTCCATGTATGCCAAAAGGTTGGTCTCCTTCCAATAAGTGAACCATGTTACCTGAACATCCTATTCCTGCTACTACA
>PAXI01000005.1 GCA_002714425.1 Chloroflexota bacterium | reverse complement strand
CTTATAACACATCTAAGGGAGCAGTTATTCAATTGACTAGATGTTTAGCCATGGATCTTGCAGAGTACAATATAAGAGTAAATTCAATATGTCCAGGCTCAATCAAAACAAGAGCAACTGACAAGCATATTAAGTCATTGGGATTAAATCCAGAAGAAGCATATAAAGAGTTTGGCCAAGATGCTCTTTTAAAGAGAATGGGAGATCCTAAAGAGATTGCTTATGGTGCATTATTTTTAGCATCAAAAGAATCTTCATATGTCACTGGAACTCAGCTAGTAATTGATGGCGGATTGATGATAGACTAACTTAGTAAATCCTTTATAAAATTAATTTCTTCACTATAAACATACAAAATAATCAATAAACCTGTAATTAATAATATTAATGCAAAAAGATTAATGAATCTTAGTATGAAAAATTTTGGTAAATTTTTTATTGAATATGAAAAGCTTAAAATTATCCATCCAGAAGCTTTAAGCCATGAATCTTCATTTATAGCTGAAACTCCCAAAATTAGAAATACAAAAGCACTGACAAATCCATATATTGATGGTGTATATAAAAAAAACATTACTTATGTTCTACCAATTAGTAAATGCTCCATCATTTCTTTCGTAAAATGCCGGCCATCCACTAGGATCAGAATATGAATTTTCTGCAATCTCAATATCAAATTCAACACCCAATCCTGGTTTATCAGGGCACCAAGAATATCCATCTTCCCACTTAATTTGTTCAGGAAATAGTTCATTTGAAAAAGAACCTGGTTTTTTTGGCATTTCTTGAACTCCAACATTTGTGGAGGCCATACACAAAGATACGCATGCTGCCGCACTAACTGGCCCAAGAGGATTATGAGGTACTATATCAATATAATGGGTTTCAGCCCAATGAGTGATTTTTAAGGCTTCTGTAAGCCCTCCTACTATACATAGATCTATTCTTGCATAATCAATAAGATCTTCTTCTATCACTTGTCTAAAAGGCCATTTTGAAGCCCATTGCTCTCCAGCAGCCAAAGGTAAATTAATTTTATCTCTTAGGATTCTGTAAGTATTTTGATTTTCTGATCTTATTGGGTCTTCTATGAAAAATGGTTTGAATTGCTCAAGCTCCTTGCACATTGCTATAACATGTGCTGTATCTAACCTTGTATGAACATCAAATGTCATTTGTATGTCAGGTCCTACAGCATCTCTTACTTTACCCATCATTTCTATAGCAATTTTCATAGATTCTAAAGGTTCTAATTTTGTAGGCTGATTCCATGGAGTTGCACTTGATGGTACTTCTAATTTACCTTCAGTTTCTGGTTGACCCCAACGTACAAATTTCCAACCATCGTCTACTGCTTTTTTACAGTTTTCAATTAACTCATCTATTGTTTTACCTTGAGTATGTGGATATGAAATAACTTTTTTTCTTACAGCCCCTCCCAAAAGTTTATAGACTGGCATATTAACTGATTTACCCTTGATGTCCCAAAGTGCTATGTCAATAGCAGATATCGCACAAGAGTAAACTTTATCTGCAGGGAAAAATCCTCCCCTAAACATCATTTGCCACAATTTCTCTGTTTCCCAAGGATCAGATCCAACTACTAACTCACTTAGGTGTTCGATTGCATTTGTTATAGCTTTCCCCCAGTTTCTAATACCTACTTCACCAAGTCCATGATGTCCTGCGTCTGTATCTACTCTTACTATAAAATAAGATCTTCCTTCTTTGTCTGTTACCGGGAAACTTCTAATTTGAGTAACTTTCATAATATTTTTCCTTTCTTTACCAATTTGTAAATGAACCGTCTGGTCTATATAAATTCCCACCTGATCTAGATGGTTTTATTGCACATCTTTCAGCCTCTTCAATATTGAAATCTACACCTAGTCCAGGGACATCTGGGCACCACGAGTATCCATCATCCCACTCTATTTGTTTTGGGAATAATTTATTGTCAATCAAGCCAGGTTTTCTTGGCATTTCTTGAACACCGATATTTGTTGATGCCATACAAAGAGAAACACATGCTGCTGCACTAACTGGTCCCAGTGGATTATGTGGAACTATATCAATATAGTGAGTTTCTGCCCAATGTGTAATTTTCAACGCTTCAGTAAGTCCGCCGACTATACATAGGTCTATTCTTGCATAATCTATAAGGTCTTCTTCTATTACCTGCCTGAAAGGCCATTTCGAACCCCATTGTTCGCCTGCAGCTAGTGGTAAGCTAATTTTTTTTCTTAATAGCCTGTATATATCAGGATTTTCAGATCTTGCTGGGTCCTCAATAAAAAATGGTTTATATTGTTCTAATTCTTTACACATTTCGATTGTCAGTGCAGGATTTAGTCTTGTATGAACATCTAAACATATTTGTACGTCATATCCAAAGATTTTTCTTACTTCTTCAAAGGACTCTATAGTTTTTTCAACAGATTTAAGTGGGTCAAACGTTGCATTATTATTTTTATCAAAAGGTTCAGTTTCTAATTGATGCCACCTTAGGAATTTCCAACCATCATCAATGTGCTTTTTTGCACTTTCTAATAAATCCGGGATATTCATTCCCTGGACATGAGGATAACTTATTACTTTATCTCTAACTGGCCCTCCTAGTAATTTGTAAACAGGTTTTTCTATAGATTTTCCTTTTATATCCCAGAGAGCAATATCTATTGCTGATATAGCACATGAATAAACTGTATCTGCTGGGAAAAACCCCCCTCTAAACATTTTTTGCCAAAGTTTTTCCGATTCCCAAGGATCTTCCCCAATGAGTAATTCTGATAAATGGTCAACAGCGCTCATTATTGCAGATCCCCATCCTTTTATGCCTACTTCTCCTAATCCATAATGTTCAGTATTTGTACTGACCTTTACTATAAAATAAACTCTGCCATCTTCACCTCTAACATTGAATGACTGAATTTGTTTGATTTTCATTTAATAAATACCTATTTATAAGTCATAATTGATTTCCCTATATAATATACCTCGTTTTGGAGTATTTATATAGAAAAGATATACTTTTTAGAATTTTTATGCTATCTTTCAACTAAATTACTTATTTAACGATTTTGTAACAAAAATTACAAAAATGAAAGGAGATTACTATGGCAGCGCCAAAAAAAATGTCTAATGTTGGGATTGTATGGCTGATTCTAGGCCCTCTACTGATAGTTATTTTTAATTTATTACTGCCTCAAGTTGGATTACAGCCAGTCGATCCACAAAATGCACCTGCATATTTGGGTGAATTGGCGGCTAATGGAGATAGCATAAGAATTTATTCAGTATTGATTTTTATTGGTTTTATTTTATACACTGGAGGAGTTCTAAGGCTAAGATCAATAACTCCTGAAGGTGAAGCGTCTACTCGTATGAGTGCAGCTCTTGCATTAACTGTAGCTAGTTTAGCTTTGTCCGGTGTATTTATAGGATTGACTTTGGGAGAGACAGATCTTGCTGAAAAAGGTGCAATGGAATTAGCTGGTGCTCTGCACGCAGCAGCATTCGGTGTTAATCAAATATTCGTTTATGCTGCTTCATTGTCTGTATTGGTTTTAGGTTTAGCTCTTGTAGAGAGTAAAATTGTAAATGTCAGATTATCTCAGGCAATTGCATTGGTAGGACTTGTAGGGATAATAGTAACGTCAATTTGGAATATTAATACTGAAACAGGTATTACAATTGTAGGTTACTTGTATCTAATTTGGGCACTATTAATTATAGCTTGTGGAGTTACAATATATCGAAATCAAAAAAAATAGATAGCGAATATACAAATAAAGCGCGATAAAAATTTATCGCGCTTTGTGGTTTAAAATCATAAAATCCTGTTGGATATTTATACTGCGACTGTGATATGTTTTTCAGTAAAATTAAATTATGATTTGTAATTTAAGTAGATTCATATCTCGATTTATGTATTTAAGTATCTTTTTATTAATAATACTTATATCAACTCATCTAAATTTGGATGAAATTTTTGCCCAGCCAATCCAAGATGAAAATAAGTACAATTCAATCATTATTGATGAGCAGATAATCAAGTCAGATCTTGATGAAATAGCACTAAATTCTGCACTTGACGTTATAGGAAAGAGTTCAAAAATTAAAAATGTTTTTGTTGGAACTTTTGACTCCGATAGTACCAAGATGAATTTTTATTCTGAAATTGATAAAGAGGGAAAATGGATTGATAATTTGTTGAATTCCTTAGAAAATAATTCAAATAAAACATCTAATTTAAAATCTGATCAACTTGGTGCTCTTACAGATTTATACGCTGAATATAATAAATTGGACGCTATCGCTGGATCAAAAGTATTGATAATTACACCTGGCAGAATATCAGGAGAATCAGAGAAAACTAGAGAAAGATTTAAAAATATAGGTGAGTTATTTGCTTTAGAAGGATGGATAATCGATGTAGTTACCCTGCCATCTTCAGATCTTATTTCAAGAGACTTAATGGGAGAAATTTCATCCTCCTCATTGGGTAAGTTTTTTGATCTTGGTACTCTGAGTGGGTTTGGCGGTTTTGTAAATTACTTAAATGAAAAAAATCTTACTGAAATTACGAGATCAGAACTAGGTAGAAATAACCCAAAGCTTATTCCAATTGATATTTCTCCATTTACTGAATCTTTATCATTATTACTAGTAAAAGAAAACTTTGATACTGAAGTTTCTTTATTTTCTCCTAATGGAACAAAAGCATTGCCCGAAATGTCTAATGTAGATATTTTAGAAACTAAGAACTTACATTTGATTACGATAAATAATCCATCACCTGGCACTTGGAGTGTTAGATCAATTAGTGAAACTGGCGGAGAAATAAATGTATATTCGGAGATTCTAAATCCTCTAGAATTAAAAATGGTTGAAGTTGCTCCATTTTCAAATAGCGATCCAGTTTTAATTGAAGCTTCAATAAATATAGATAATTCTCCACAAATAATAACTGATGCAGTTATTCAAGCTAGAGTTTCAAATGGCATAGATATAAAATCATATAATCTTAATGATTCTGGACTTTCAGGGGATAAAAAAGCTGATGATGGTATCTACTCTTTTGAAATTATTGATAATTTTGATCCTGGAGCACATAATATTGAATTAGAGCTTTCTTGGCCTGAATATACAACTAAGATTATTACTAGTACATCTTTTCAAACTGAAATTTTTCCAAAAATTAATATTACTCGGACATCAGATGTCGAGGGGTCCAAGGATGAAAACTTGAATGTTGCTAGTATAACTATAACCGTTTCAGATTATCCATACCTAACTAATTCCAAGAATATTTTAGGTACTCTATCAAATGACTCTAATGTGTATGATACAAATTTTACTATGCTATCTGAACCAGAGCCAGGTAAATCATGGAAATTTGATGTTTTTGCAAAAATTTCTGAAACCGGAAATTATAAACTCAACTTAAAGCTAGAAGATAATTATTTGGGTAGAGACTTTGAGGTTTCTTCACCCGATATTGAAATAAGTGCAAATATAATTAGTTATCCAATTAAGTTATTTGGTATAAAGATTATATATTTATTTGTAATAATATTTATACTAGGATTATTAACAGCATTAATTGTGATAATACGAAGAAAAAATTCTCCCTATGGTTACCTAATAGATGATCAAGGGAAAATATTAGTGAATTTTTATAATTTGGATAGATCTCAAATAAATAAAATAATCTCTAAGGATTTCGTTAGCACCTCAGAATTAAAATCAATTGCACTGAATTCTGGAGGGTTTAAGTTCTTACCTAATGTTGTGGAATTAAGACTTACCGAAAACAGAGAAGATATATCAGTTAGGGTTAATGGAAAACCTGCTCCAACAAATATAAAATTAAGCAGTCGTAACCAAGTAGGGGTGGGTGGTAAGTTATTTAGTTTTTATAAAAGATTGCCCAAGAAATAAAGTTACTTTTTTTCTATCGTTATTTTGTTTATTTTGTCGCCTTGTTCAGGATCAGACATAGGATCTCTTTCCCTAAGAGAATTAACTACATCCATTCCTTCTATTATTTTCCCAAACACTGTATGCATTCCATCTAGATGAGGGGTAGCTACATAAGTTATAAAAAATTGGCTACCATTCGTATTAGGCCCTGCGTTAGCCATAGATAATATACCTTCTTCGCTATGGCGCAAATTAGAGGAAAACTCATCATTAAATGAATATCCAGGCCCTCCTCTCCCATCTCCATTGGGACACCCTCCCTGAGCCATGAAACCTTTTATGACTCTATGAAAAGTTGTACCATTATAAAAATTTTTTTCAGATAAATTAATAAAATTTTCCACAGTTAATGGAGCTTCATTTGGGTATAGTATGGCTGTAAAATCTCCCTTTTCAGTTTCAAATTTTGCAAAATATTGTAATTTTTTGTTTAGATTTCCTTCAGGTGGCGTAAGATTATTCATTAAATATCTCCTATATAGATATATTATATTTTTATGATTATTAGATATAAATAATTATATATTATTATTTCTTTACGGTTGGTTTTTTATATTAATTTTAATAATTCGATCACCAGGCTCAGAGGAACTGAATGGATCTCTTGGAGTAATTTTCATCACGTTTTCTAGTCCCGAAACAACTTGACCGAATATAGTATGCATGCCGTCTAAATGAGGTGTCGGAGAAAATGTAATAAAAAATTGACTTCCATTTGTAGAAGGTCCTGAATTTGCCATTGATAATATCCCAGCTTTATCATGAGATAAATTATCGTTAATTTCATCGTCAAATTTGTATCCAGGTCCCCCAGTACCTGTACCCGTTGGGTCTCCTCCTTGTGCCATAAATCCTGGAATTACTCTGTGAAATGTTGTTCCGTCATAAAATTTTTTTTCACTGAGATTTATAAAATTCTCAACGGTATATGGAGCTAAATCATCAAAAAGTTCCACGGTGAATTTTCCTGAATCAGTATTGAATTCAGCATAATAATTTTTTGATATATCCAAATTCCCTTGAGGAGCAATAAGGCTATTTTTATTGTCTACTAAATCCGCAGAATTATTAGAATTTTCTGTACAAGATACAAAAAACATAAAAATCAGGATTATCATAATATTAGGTATAAACTTTTTTGAGTGAGTATATTTTTTCATTTTTTCTTTCAAAATTTTTATGATTTAATAAATTTTAGTTCTTATGATGATTCTAACATGAAAAAATATATTATAATGCGCAAGTAAAGAATAATATAAATAAATTCATAAAAAATAAATAAAATTAGTAAATTTGATGAGCTTATATAAAAAAAAATATTTTGATTATTTAGATCTAGGTATAGTTGGGTATCAAGAAGCAATCACTTTACAAAAAAAATTACACAAAAAGAGGTGTGATGAAATAATTCCTGATACAATTTTAGTCTTACAGCATCCTAATATACTTACTCTAGGAAAAAACGCTAATCAGAGTGGAATTCTTGCAGATCAAAGTAAATTAAGTGATTTAGAAGTTGAGGTACATAAAAGTGATAGAGGCGGCCAAGTTACTTATCATGGTCCTGGGCAGTTAGTAATTTATTTTATAGTGAATATAAAAAAATTAAATTATGGTCCTGTAGACTTTGTAAGAAAAATAGAAGAGGTGATCATTCGTCTTCTTGAAGAGTATGAAATTAAATCTCACAGGGTGAAAAAAGAAATAGGAGTATGGATAGGGGGCAATGAAGGACAAAATCTTAGTAATAATTTGAGAAAAATAGGTGCAATAGGCTTAAAGGTTTCAAGTGGAGTTAGTATGCATGGCTTGTCATTAAATATCGATCCTAACTTAAACTACTATGATTTGATCATTCCATGTGGGATTGAGAATATGAAATCTACATCTTTGTATCAGGAAAAAAATACTTTTATAGATATGAATGAAGTTATTGAAAAAATGTTAAACTTGATTGAAAAGAACATTTATATTTACAGTTAAGGACTTAAGTATGTTGACAACTAATAGCACAATATCTCATTTAGAATGTTCACTAACTTCAGAAAAGTTTGATCATAACCTTTTATATAACCTCAGTCCGGTATCCAAAAAACCCCTATTTGCTAAATATGACTTAGAAAAAGCTTCAAAAACATTAACTAAAGAATCTTTGCAATCAAGGGTGAATTCTATGTGGCGATATATAGAAGTTATGCCAGTAATCAACAGAGAAAATATAATAACTCTTGGTGAAGGTTTTACGCCTTTATTACATTCAAAAAATTTGGGTAATTCACTAGGAATGAAAAATCTCTTTATAAAAGATGAGAGTAACAATCCAACTGGTTCATTCAAAGCGAGAGGTCTTTCTTCGGCAGTTTCAAAAGCTATTGAATTAGGTCAAAGAAAATTAACTCTACCCTCCGCTGGTAATGCTGCTGGAGCTATGTCAGCATATGCAGCCGCAGCGGGTTTGAAGTTTAAGGTATTTATGCCAAAAGATGCACCGCTTCCAAACAAAGTGGAATGCATCGCATTTGGCGCGGATGTTCATCTTGTAGATGGTTATATCAATGATGCAGGTAAGTTATCAATTAAAGCATCCGAAGATGAGGGTTTTTTTGACTTGTCTACATTGAAAGAACCATACAGAGTGGAAGGGAAAAAAACTATGGGTTATGAAATTATTGAGCAGTTAGGCTTTAATGTTCCTGATGTAATAATTTATCCAACTGGAGGTGGAACAGGTATAGTGGGAATATGGAAAGCCTTAGATGAAATGGAAAAAATGAACCTGATTGGATCCAAAAGACCCAGAATGATATGTGTTCAAGCTAAAGGGTGTTCTCCCATTGTTAATGCATATAAAGAAAATAAAAAATATGCTAAGGAAATTATCAAGCCTAAAACTTTAGCCGCCGGTATGCGAGTTCCTGTTGCTGTAGGAGATTTTCTTGTTTTAAGATCAATCATAGAAAGTGGAGGTGATGCAATAACAGTTAGTGATGAAGAAATGATTGAATCAGTTAAGGTAATTTCAAATCAAGAGGGTATTTTTCCTGCTCCAGAGGGTGGTGCAACACTTTCGGCTATGAAAAAACTTATCCAAAAGAATATTATCGACATAGATGAAAGAGTTGTTTTATTAAATACAGGTTCAGGGTATAAGTACTTAGATTCTATAGCTAAATATCTGAATTAGATTTTTATATCCCAATCAATCACATGATTATCAATCCCTTGAGGATATTTTTTCCTAAATTCATCTATTAGCATTCCAAAAACATATGAATTGTGTCTGGCTCCATCATGAGGTCTACTTTTTCTTAATGTTCCCTCGTGAGTAAATCCTAAATGTTCAAACATATTTTTTGCCGGAGAATTGTACTCAGGAATATCTACCCATGCTCTATATAGCCCTAGATGTATGAAAATATGTTCTAACATTGCTAGAGAAGCAGCTGTCCCGTAACCTTTATGCCATTCTTCTTTGTTTCCTATAAGTATAGATATTTGAGCATCTCCCAGCGCTTCATCTATCGACAGCTGTCCCTCTCCAATATGCATATTATCTTTGATTCTATATATTGAAAAAATATCCCTATGTGGTTCATGGTGAGGGTCATTGAAAACTTCATTCCATTCAGATTGACTAGCTTTAATCATCTTTTCTGGTTCGTATCCTAAGTGTGCTGGGTCACCATAAGTATATCTACCAAACCATGCCTCAGATACATCATAGTCTTCCAGCCATGTTTTTATTCTGGTTACGTCTTCTCTGGTAACAGGTTTTAATTCTACTAATTGTGTCATTTTTGTGTATTGTTTTATTTTTGTACTAAATTTTTTGAAATTAAAATGTATAATCATTATAAATATAAACAACTAATATTACAAAAAGGAATATGAATTATGTCTGATCATTGGAAAATGGATGCCCAAATCGAATATTGTGTACCATGTGGGTATGCTAATTTAGCTGCAAGCTTAGTGAGTGAATTATTTCAAGCAGCAGGACCTTCATTGGCTATATCATTAATTCCAGGGCACAGTGGAGCTCTAAAAATTACTGTTGACGGAGAAGTCCTATGGGATAAAAAGGAGCAGGGTAGATCTCCTCACATAATGGAAGTCAAAGATATCAAAGCAAAAGTTGCCAATATGGTTAATTCTCATGCCATAATACAGGAGAGTTAGTAAAGTAGATTATAATAAGGAGATTTTTTATGAGAGCTGCAGTCCTTCTTGAAGCAAATAAACCTATGCCGATAATGGAACTTCAACAATCTAAACCAAAAACTGGTGAAGTTTTAGTAAAAATGTCCGCTGCAGGAGTATGCGCATCTGATCATCATGTAATGACTGGTGAAGCTCCAATGCCAATGCCAATCGTACTGGGTCATGAAGGTTCAGGTATAGTTGAAGAAATAGGTCCCGGAGTAACAACTCTAAAGCCCGGAGATAAATGTATACTAACTTTTGCTCCAAGTTGTGGTTTCTGCCAAGCTTGTAGGCAGGGGTTTTCAAATATGTGTGACACAAATCGTATTACCGGTACTAAACAATATGATAATACGTTTAGACTCCACACAAATGAAGGAATTGAAGTTCATCAGATGGCAAAGCTAGGAGTTTTTGCTGAAAAAATTGTTATCCCGCAACAATCTTGCTTTAAGGTTCCAGATGATTTTCCAATGGATGTTGCCGCCTTAATTGGTTGTTCTGTTACTACTGGTATTGGCGGAGTGATAAATCAGCCAAATATCAAAACTGGTATGTCTATTGCAGTTTTTGGGGTTGGTGGGGTAGGTCTTAATGCACTACAAGGTGCTAGATTGCTAAATGCATCTAAGGTTATTGCTGTTGACATACATGATCACAAATTAGAATTTGCATATAATTTTGGTGCAACTCATGTAGTAAACTCAAAGAGAGAGGATCCGTTCGAAAAAATAAACGAAATTATACCAGGTGGAGTTGATTTTGCTTTTGATACATTTGGTCATAGTATTACAACTGGTCAAGCTTATAACTCTACTAAAAAAGGTGGAACGACTGTTATAATCGGTTTAGCTCCTGCGGGTATGGAAGCATCAATTCCTATGATTGACATCGTAAGGAATCAAAAAACTTTGGTGGGAAGTTATTATGGATCTATAGCTCCCCATGAAACTTTTAGTAAATTATTAGAACTTTATAGTTCAAAAAAAATAGAGATTGATAGTTTGGTTAAAAGAAGATATTCTCTTGATGAAATTAATGAAGCTTACTCTGATTTAGCTAAAGGTTTAGATGCCAGAGGGGTAATAATTTTTTAGTTTAATGTCGATAATCTAAAAGAATAAAAATCTGAACAGTAATTCTATAAATTTGATCAAAATTTGGGTTGATGGTTCCACTGTGTAATGATAACCTTTTTACTGATTAGGAAATTAAACAAAATTTATCTATAAATGTTTGAAGAATATTTTAGACAATATGCAATTCTTATAATTTTTTCTTTAGTTGCTACTTCAGTGCCTATTGGGATGTTGGCTATTAGTTTTATAGCACAATTAATTAATGTTAGACCTTCAAGGCCATCTGAAGTGAAACTTACAGCTTATGAAGGTGGTATGTTACCTTTCGAAGAGCGACCAGAAAAATTTAATTTTAAGTATTACTACTATGCCATTTTATTTGTTGTTTTTGACGTTGAGGCTGTCTTTCTGATTCCATGGGCCGTCAAATACGGTATTTTGACGAAACAATTTGGATTAGTTGCTCTGTTGGGTACACTCATATTTTTGACAGTTGCTACGATTGGCTATGTTTATGCCTGGAAAAAGAAAAAATTAGATTGGATATACAATGAGAAGTGAAACTGGAAAAAATAATGCATATGGTTTACCTATCTTGGACTCTTCTGAAAGAGGCATACTAGAATCCATGACTACTGATATGGATCTAAATGAGGGGGATGCGGTAAACTCGATGAAATCAACCCATTTGGAGCCTTTTCCTGACCCAGTTTTAGAAGTCCCTGATGATTTGAAGAGAAATATTCTCGTCAGTTCTATAGATTCTCTGCTTAACTGGGCAAGAAAGTCGTCAGTTTTTCCACTTCAATCTGGTCTTGCTTGTTGTTCATTTGAGATGATAGGTACTGCAATGGCTAGATTTGATATATCTAGGTTTGGTATGGAAGCTTTTAGAGCATCTCCTAGGCAAGCTGATTTATTAATAGTTGCGGGAACTCTTACATGGAAAATGGCTGTTCCTTTACGAAGGCTTTATGATCAGATGTCATCTCCTAAATGGGTGATATCTATGGGAGTTTGTGCAACCTCGGGTGGACCATACTATCAGAGTTACTCGGTTGTACCTGGAGTAAACCACATAATGCCTGTTGACGTATACGTACCAGGATGCCCTCCAAGGCCTGATGCATTATTATTTGGCATAATGCAGCTTCACGATAAAATTAGAAAATATAGCCTAGTTGGAAAAGTAGCTGGTCAAGAATGATTAAAGAATGGCTAGGTAATTTTTTAGCAGAAAAAATAGAGTCGAAGGTAAAAAATTCTGTTGAAAAATTTGATGAAAAAAATGTTTGGATAAATTCCGAAAAATTATATGAAGTGTGTAGGCTACTCAAAGAAGATACACTATTTGATTTTGACTTACTAAATAGTTTGACATCTGTCGATTATATTGATCATTTTGAAGTCGTATATCGCTTTACCTCTATCTCATATCGTTCATCTTGTATCATCAAATGTAAGGTAGGTTACGGCAGAAATAATCCTAAAATAGATAGTATTGTAGATATATGGAGAGGTGCGGATTACCAAGAAAGAGAGGTTTGGGACTTAATGGGTATAAAATTTATTGGTCACCCAAACCTTAAGAGAATAATGCTTTGGGATGGCTTTCCTGGTCACCCTTTGAGAAAAGATTTTGTTACTTATGACCAGTCCATTGTAAATAGTAAGGGAGTGGATTGATGCCTCTTGAAACTAAGCCAGTTACAGTAAATCTTGGTCCTCAGCATCCATCAACTCACGGTGTATTTAGAATGAGGGTAACTTTTGATGGCGAGGAAATTGTTGATGTGGAGCCAGTATTTGGATACTTGCATAGAGGATCAGAAAAATTAGCGGAGGAAAGAACTTATTCACAAATTGTAACCCTTACAGATAGAATGGATTATGTTTCATCCATGCTTAATAATCAAGCTTACACATTGGCTGTTGAAAAACTATGTGATATTGTTCCGTCTCCTAGAGGGGTGTGGTTAAGAATGATTGCCTCAGAGTTACAAAGAATTGCCAGTCATTTTGTTGCAACAGGTTTTTTGTTGCAGGATCTTGGAGCCTTAGGTACTCCATTGATATACTGCATGAGAGAGCGAGAAAATATTCTAGATTTATTTGAAATGTTATGCGGTGCTCGCATTACAAACTCATATCTTAGGCCTGGCGGGGTATTTATGGATGCGCCCGATGTATTCTGGCCTGCATTAGATCGTTCATTAGGTGACATCGAAAAAAGTATTGATGAAATTGAGGAGTATTTATCTGGCAATGAGATTATTTTTTCTCGAACAAAGGGTACTGCTGTTTTGTCTTCTGAGTCTCTTGTGAACGCATCAATAACAGGTCCAATGCTTAGGGCAAGTGGAGTTGATTGGGATCTAAGGCATAGAAATCCTTATGACTTTTATTCTGAAGTAACTTTCAAGAGAATACTTCATACTGCATCAGATAACTATGCAAGATATTGGGTTCGTGTTCAAGAAATGAGAGAGAGCTTAAAAATTATTTCTCAATGTATAAAAAATATTGAACCTGGTCCTGTAAGGCCATCATTTGATGATGTGCCAAGACTTGTTAGACCGGAGCCTGGAGATTCATATGCTGCTATAGAAGGTTCAAAAGGTGAGTTAGGTTTTTACCTAGTTAGTGATGGTGGTATTTCTCCTTATAGAATGCATGTTAGAGCACCGTCATTAATCAACTTAACTCTTCTTAGAGAAATGCTTGTAGGTGAACTTTTTGGTGATCTTTTCGTGATATTTGGTAGTGTGGATTTGAATATGGGAGAGGTAGATAGATAGTGTCAAACTTATTAGCTGAAAATATGTTATGGAGAAACATTTATTGCAATGTTTCAAAGTCCAGTAGTGACTGTATAGATATGGGATATAGTTTTGGAATAATTCCTAGTGGCTTTGAGTGGTTAGCATTTATTTTATCTGCAATTAGTTTAATTGGACTGGTGATTAATGGAGTATTGGGAGGCGTGATTGTTCTAATTTGGGGTGAAAGAAGATTATTTGGTAGATTCCAAAATCGTACTGGTCCAAATCGTTGGGGCCCTTATGGTATTTTGACTCCAGTAGCAGATGCAATTAAAACTATGTTTAAGGAAGATATTTTGCCAAAAGATGCTGACAGGCTTCTTTATAATCTTGCTCCAATTATGGTTGTTGTCCCTGTTTTGATTGTTTTTTCGGTGATTCCTTTTGGATTTGGATCTTACGTAGTAGACCTAAATGTTGGAATTTTGTTTGTTTTAGCTATAACCTCAATATCATCATTGTCCGTTTTGACAGCTGGTTGGTCTTCAGGTAATAGAATTGCAATTTTATCTGCATTAAGATCTGTTGCCTTATTAATAAGTTATGAAATTCCAATGGGTTTAGCTGTAATTGGTGTAATAATGCTATCAGGCTCATTATCACTTGGATCAATTGTTGAATCCCAACAAATACCATATATATTGGTTCAGCCACTTGGTTTTTTTGTTTTTTTTCTTGCAGCAATGGCTGAAATGGCTAGGGCGCCTTTTGATCTTACGGAAGCAGAATCTGAACTAGCAGCAGGGCATCTTAATGATTATTCAAGCATGAAATTTGCTTTATTTTTTTTAGGTGAATTTATGGCTGAATTAGCTACTGCTGCGATTGTCACCACACTATTTTTAGGAGGTTGGAAAGGACCTGATTTTATTCCTACTGAATTTTGGTTTGGGGCAAAATTAGTATTTGTATTATTTATAATTGTTTGGTTTAGAATGACACTGCCAAGATTAAGAGTCGATCAGGTATTGCAATTTGCGTGGAAGGGTTTGTTCGAGCTTACAATGATAAATATTATAACTACCGCGATTTTTATCTTTATTTGGCCTGAACCTGGTCTAAAAGAGTTATTAATATTAGCCTTAATAAATTGGCCTGTGGCGATAATTTCAATTTGGGGAGTATCAAAAATTTTAGGTACAAAACAATACGAAAACATAGAGTCATTAAAAAATGAGAATGCATACCCTTATTCATTCAAAACTCTACCCTCAGAGTTTTATCATCAAAAAGGTGAGAGGGGAGGAGATTAAATGATAGGAAAGGGAATTCCAAGAGGGTTTATAATAACCTTAAAAAACTTTTTTAGGTCACCGGTTACAGTTCAATATCCAGATAGAAAAGTTAGTCTTTTTGAGTATGCAAAAATTCACAACAAGAATATTTTCAAACTTTTCTTTTCTCAGCCAATGCTATCGATAAAAATTTCTTTAGGATTAATTTCAGTTCCAAGTTCAGTTGAACAATCTCAGAGATTTCGAGGCAATGAGTTTACATTTTTTGAAGAAAGATGCACTGCATGTGCAAGTTGTGCTAAATATTGTCCTCTAGGAATTATTGAAATCGTGAGTGTCCCAGGTGGTTTTGATGCTCAGGAGGGAGAAAGTTACAAACTTGATGTTTTTGATATTGATATTGGAAGATGTATGTTTTGTGGCTTGTGTGTTGAAGCATGTCCTTATGACGCCTTACATATGGGTACAAAGTTTGAAAAATCGACCTATGTTCGTGATGACTTGATTATTACCAAGGAAAAATTAGCAGAATCAGAAAAATCTCCAAGCTCTTTTTACCGCCCACAATTTGAAAAAAAGAAGTTCGATCCATTTAAAGATAATATAAAGGATCATTATAAGGCTGGACGACACGAAAAACCTGAGTATAAAGAACTAAAGAAAAAATGGGTAGATGATAGATGATAGAAAATTCTTTATTTACTGATTTAATATTTTACAGTATTTCTGCTCTGATAATTTCCTTGGCAATAATAGTAATTTTCATAAGTGATATTTTTAGGGCGGCTATAGCCCTAGCGGGTACATTTTTAGGTATTGCTGTGATTTACTTTATGCTTAATGCAGAATTTATAGGAGCAGTTCAAATTTTAGTTTATGTTGGTGCAATTTCAGTTTTGATGGCATTTGCTGTAATGTTCTTGAGAACTCTATCTAATTCTGCAACTCCATCATCCTATAGACCATTTAGTTTTATTATTTCAGTTTTAGTCTTCATAAGTTTTGTAATAGGAATCTATAATATTGAATGGAAAACTATAGATATTCTAGATCATTCAAATGATAAAAATATCGTTGAGGCACTATCTGAAAAATATTATGAATTAGGATACGGAGAACAAATTTATATTTCAAATAATCAAAATATTGATTCAGGTCTTTTAGCTGTAGAAAACAAGGGTGTTTATATAGATTCTACATCTGTTATAGGAACATTTTTAGTCCAAGAATATTTATTAGCATTTCAAGTAATAGGCTTGGTACTCGTTGTGGGAGTTGTTGGTGGGCTACTGATAATGAAGGAAGTCGACGAGGATAAAACTTTATGACTTTAGAGAATTTACTTATACTATCTGCTGCATTATTTTCCATAGGAATTTATGGCGTTTTATCTAATCGAAATTTTATTAGCATAATTATGTCATTAGAACTTATATTTAACTCATTAGTGATAGCTGCTGTGGCGTTTAGCAGATTTATATTGCCTTTTGGTATTTTAGATGATGGAGATATTCACTCTTCAACACTAAGAAATGCTCTCTCTGGGCATATGTTTGGCATATTTATAATTGCCGTTGCAGCAACTGAAGCTGCTCTAGCATTAGCATTAGTTTTTGCTCTTTCGAGAGTTAACAATAACCTGAATATTGAAAACGTATCTGAGATGAGGGAATAATTTTGTGGGTCGATTATAAAAAAGCATCTAATTTAATTTCTGCAGAAATGTGGAAAAATTTATTTGAGGGGGAAGGATTACCTTCTAAAATCTTACCCGAAAAAAATATTTTGGACTGGTCTGAAAATGTTAGTTTTAGAATATTAGTCCCCAAAGGTAGAGAGCATGTTGCCGATGAAATTCTGAGGAAATTATGAAATGAATTATGAATTTTTATCCTATCTAGTAATATTATTGCCGTTATCTGCTTTTATTATCAATGGCTTGTTCACAAGGAATTTACTTGGGTCAGCATCAATATATGCAGGATATATCACAATTTCTTCTATATTTTTGTCATTCATGATATCTTTAATTTTACTATTTCAGATAATGGTTAAATCTGAACAATTTATATTTGATCCAATAAGTTGGATCAGTATTTCTCATCTATACATTTCTTTTGGAATAATTTTGGATAATCTCACAATAGTTATGATGGTTGTAATAACATCTGTAAGTTTACTAGTTCAAATATATGGATTGTCATATATGCATGGCGATAAAAGTTTAACTCGGTATTACACTTATATGTCTTTATTTACAGCATCAATGCTTGGTTTAGTTCTTTCAAAAAATATTGTACAGTTATTTGTTTTTTGGGAACTGGTAGGAGTGTCTTCTTATATGTTAATTGGATTTTGGATGAACAGGCCATCAGCAGCTGATGCAGCAAAAAAAGCTTTTATTATGACTCGTTTCGGTGATTTTGGTTTCTTGTTTGGAATTTTATATTTATTCTCAGTCAACCCTGCTTATCTTGACATTAATACACTTTATAGTGCTGTAAATAATGGAGAAATATCTAGTTATTCTGCAACCATAATTTCAGCTGGTTTTCTTGTAGGAGCTATAGGTAAATCGGCTCAATTTCCATTACACACTTGGTTGCCAGATGCAATGGAAGGACCTACATCAGTTTCAGCATTGATTCATTCTGCAACAATGGTAACAGCTGGAGTATTTCTAATTGCAAGATTTTTTCCATTATTTGATATATCTAATATAATGATCTACGTAGCTTTAATTGGAGCTGTAACATCTGTTTTTGCTGCTTCAATGGGTTTAGTTGTAGATGATATTAAAAAAGTACTTGCATATTCTACTGTTAGCCAGCTTGGTTATATGATGTTTGCATTGGGGATTGGCGCATACGCACCTGCGATATTTCATCTTTTTACTCACGCATTTTTTAAGGCTTGTCTATTTTTGGGAGCTGGATCTGTACATCATGCATCGGGTACGTTTAATATGAAATATATGGGTGGTATGAGAAAAATTATGCCAGTAACATATATAGCTATGATGGTATCAAGCCTTAGTTTAGCAGGGCTTTTTCCTCTATCAGGTTTTTGGTCCAAGGATGAAATATTGGCCCATGCCGCTCATCAAGAAAATTTACTTGGTTATTTTGTATTGATTTTAGGATTAATCGCAGCTTTCATGACTGCTTTTTACATGTTTAGAGCCATATTTTTAGTTTTTCATGGAGAGTGGAAAGGAGGGGGAGAATCTGAACAAAAAGAGTTAATAAAAAATTCTCAATCAGTTCACCCAACTATAGTTGAACCACATTTAGAAGAGTCTCCAAAATTTATGATTTATCCTATGGTAATACTTGGGGCGTTGGCTATTGTGATCGGCTTTATTGTCAATCCCTTGATCGATTTATTGTTTATTGAAAAACATGCTTTTGCACATTTCATAACAGATAATTATGAAGTTTTTAATGGTGATAAAACTAAGATATATAAAGCTGGAGGGTCGCCAAAGTTTGATTTACTTATTGCTATAATTTCTTCAATAATTGCCATATCAGGAATTTTATTAGCATACGCATTATATGTTAAGGAGAAGAATATTTCTATTCAGAAAAATTTAAGTAAAGGAGTTATTTACAAAGTCTTAAGTAATAAATACTACTTGGACTATTTGTATGAAGATATAATTATTAGAAAATTGTTTTATAAAAAACTTTCTGGTTTTTTGAGATGGTTTGATGAAAATACTGATAATATTAATGTTCAAATATCTACTATAGTTACTAGATTTAGTAGAAGCATTTTATTTTTGCAAAACGGCCAGACACAAGTTTACGTATACGGCATGTTTATAGGTATTTTAGTTCTGTTTTTATTATTTTATTTAAGAGGAGGGTTAATCTAAGTGTTTGATGGAATCCTTTCGGTTACTATTTTTATACCCGTAATATCTGCTCTGATTATTTTATTTTTCTTCAAAAATAATAATTCAATCCGTTATTTTGCTAACTTTACAACTGGAATTGTTTTTCTTTTATCTCTAATGATGTTTCTAAATTATGATACTGAAATATCGGGTTTCCAAATGATTGATTACTTCGAAGCATGGATTCCATTTGAATATCTTAGATCTTCATATATCGTAGGAATAGATGGACTAAGCGCTCCACTGGTTCTTTTGACTGGGATTCTTGGATTTGTATCAACTTTGGCATCATTAAAAGTAGAGAAAAGGGTAAAAGAATATCACATATGGTTACTTGTTTTAATTTCATCTGTTTTTGGCGTTTTCGTTTCTTTAGACCTCCTTTTGTTTTTTATATTCTTTGAATTTGAGCTAATTCCAATGTATATGCTGATTTCTATTTGGGGATCAGGCAGGCCTAAGTATTCTGCTATGAAGTTTGTTTTATTTACTTTATTTGGTGGTGCCTTGATGTTAGTTGGTATTTTATCAATATACATGTCTACAGATGTTGGAACATTAATTATGGTATCAATTCCAGAGCTAAGCCTAGTAGGAATTCCCGAGTTAATTCAATATTCTGATTTACTTCTTCCTGCATCATTTATATTTATTCTGTTTTTTATTGCTTTTGCAATTAAGTTACCATCTTGGCCTGTGCATAGTTGGTTACCAGATGCTCATACTGATGCTCCAACAGCAGTTTCAGTAATGTTAGCAGGAGTATTGCTAAAAATGGCTGGCTATGGTCTTATAAGAATAAATATAGGATTTTTTCAAAATACCAAAGGATTTACTATACATGATGTTTCTATATTTATATCAATTCTTGCTGCAATTTCTGTAGTTTATGGTGGCATTATTACTGTAAGGCAAACAGATATGAAAAGATTAATAGCATTTAGTTCAATTAGTCATATGGGTTTTGTCATGCTAGGAGTTTCTGCAATTGGGACTTCAAGCTCTAATACCTCCGTTGCAGGAATTAATGGTGCAGCTTTACAAATGTTCACTCATGGTACTATTACAGGATTAGCTTTCTTGATGGTAGGATACACGTATGAAAGAACTCATACTAGGCACATACCTCACTTAGGGGGATTATGGCATAAAATACCTATAATAGCTACATTCTTTTTTATTTCAGGATTTGCATCCCTTGGCCTACCAATGTTATCTGGTTTTGTATCAGAAATAATGATCTTCCTTTCAACTTTTACCATATGGCCAATAGCTACAATAGTTTCCGCATTTGGAGTTGTATTAGCAGCAGGGTATATTTTGTGGATGATACAAAGAATATTTTTTGGAGTTAAGCCTCCGGATGAGATTTTTTCAGACGAAATTTATGATCAAATTGAAGACGTTAAGAAGATAAATTTGTTACCAATTTTATTATTAACTATCCCGGTATTTTTAGTTGGAATATGGCCGTCGTTCTTGACTGAAATCATAAATCTTGGAGTAGAGGGGGTAATAAGATGAATTTAAACGATTTAAAATTATTATCTCCAGAGATATTTTTATCTTTATCTAGTCTTTTTCTACTAGTATTATCTTTATCAAAAGTAGATGCTAAAAAGATTATAAATTTATCGATAATTTCACTCATAATTACTATTTTATTAGTTTGTAATCTATGGTTTGGTTGGTTGTTTGAACCTTCTACAAAAAATAGTTTGTTAGGCTCGTTTACTTCTGACAAATTTTCATTATTTTTCAAATTGCTTATTTTGCTTGCTTCGCTAATCACTGTTTTTGGTAGTTTTCAATATTTTATATCGGAAAGGACTAAAAATTATTTTGGAGAATTTATTTCACTAATCTTTTTATCAGTTGTGGGAATGATGTTACTAGTTTCGTCAACGGAGCTAATAACAATTTATGTGTCGCTAGAATTATCTGCCCTTCCAATAATAGTACTTTTATCTATTCATAGATCAAAATTAGGTATTGAATCAGGTATAAAATTCTTTATATTGTCCGCGTTTTCTAGTGCTATTTTATTATATGGATTCATATATTTATATGGATTAACTGGATCTACAAACTTATTATTAATTCAAGAATATATATCTAAAATGAGTCTAACTGAAGGGTCCACTTTCATTAAGTATGGGCTTATTGTTTCTATTGTTTTGATCATTGCAGGTTTTAGTTTTAAGATGGCGATAGTTCCTTGGCAGATGTGGATACCCGATGTTTATCAAGGTGCTCCTACGCCTGTTGCTGCCTTTTTATCAGTTGCTTCTAAATCTTCCGCTTTTGCAGTAATAATTAGGATTTTTTATACTTCTTTTTCTAATGAAGATCTAATGCTTGACTGGTCTTTGATATTTGCAGTTCTTGCCGCCATAACGATGACACTTGGAAATTTATTCGCACTTAACCAAAAGAATATAAAAAGATTATTAGGATACTCAACGATAGCTCAAGCAGGTTATATTCTTATTGGTTTAGCTGCTATACCAGGCACTAATTCTATAAACTTTAGCGGTATACAGGGGAGTATGTACTATTTGGCAGGTTATTTATTTACAAATATGTCAATATTTATAGTTATTACTATTATTATTACACGAACTAAGGATGAAACTATAGATGGCTTAAGTGGTTTCATAAAAATTTCTCCGGTATATTCTATTATTTTGTTGGTTGGTTTATTGTCTCTGATAGGTATGCCTCCTACAGTTGGATTTATGTCAAAAGTGATCATATTTGGGTTTGCAATAAACTCAGGATATCCGTGGTTAGCTCTTGTAGGAGTTGTAAATTCTGTACTTGCAGCATTTTACTATTTGAGAATAATTAGATTTATTGTTTTTGAGGAACCGCCCAAGGATAAACTAACGCAAGTTCATTTACTTCGAAATAACAGAACTATTTTAGCAGGAGCAATATGCTCTATACTAGTTCTTTTACTAGGAATAATTCCTTTCATATTACTAGAGATGTCAAAAAAGGCTATTAATTTTATATAATTGACATATATAGAAAAAATAAAAAATATGACATCTTACAATACTATAGGCATAATTTATAACAGTTTATCTGAGCCAGCATCAAAACTCTCCAGGAAAATTATTGATAATTTTTCTAATGATAAAACTTTTTGGTCGGCAAATGAGATAGATATATTGAATCAGAAAGATAAGATTAATCAATCAGACTTAATAATTGCAGTAGGTGGAGATGGAACAATTTTGAGAGTAGCTCATTTAGTAGCAGATCATAATATTCCTATTTTGGGAATTAATATGGGTCGTGTGGGATTTATGAGTGAAATAGAAGAATCAGATGCTATAAAAGCTTTGCCTTGGTACTTTGAAGGCAATGCTAGAATTGAAAAAAGGTACATGCTTGAAGCCATTTCTCTGAAAACTAATGAGGTTTTTGCAATTTCATTAAATGATATTGCTGTAGCAAGAGGAAATTTAATAAGAGTTGCTGAAATAGCAACATACATTGATGGGGTCCATTTGGCTACTTATAGATGTGATGGAATAATTGTCTCAACAGCCACAGGATCTACAGGGTATAATCTTGCGTTAGGCGGGCCTGTTTTAGATCCTTTATCAAAAGATTTTATACTTAAGCCTATAGCAAGCCATATGAGCCAATTTGGTGGAGTTGTATTGAGTAGTAGTTCAAGGATTAAGATTGAAATAATTAGTGATCAACAAATCAATTTCTCTTCAGATGGTTTTATCGATAAACAATTAAAAAAATCCGATCAAATCGAGATCTACCAAAGTAAGAAATATATAAGTTTTTTGAGAAAAAAACAATCCTCAGAATTTTGGGGTGATATAACAAGAAAACTTGGGATAAGAAAAGGCATATAGTTGAAACAATATCCGCATAGTGTAATCGGTTCAAAAAATATTTATGATGGCGAGAAATTTTCTCTTAGAATTGTGAATGCTAAAAATCAAAATAATCAATTATATAATAAAGAAATCATTCAACATCCCGGTTCGGTTGTTATCTTACCAATAGATAAAAATCAGGACATTATTTTGATAGAGCAACATAGAATTGCTATAAATAAAACAATAATTGAATTGCCAGCTGGAACATTGGGAAAAAATGAAGATCACTACGAAGCAGCTAATAGAGAACTTAGAGAAGAAACTGGTTATAGAGCCAAAAATATTAAATTGATTCATAAAATGTGGGTTGCTCCAGGATACTCCTCAGAATGTTGTTATTTATATTTGGCTGAAAATTTAGTTCCAGATCCATTACCATCAGATCTGGGAGAGGATATAATAGTAGTAAGAAAAAATGTAAATGATGTAAAAAAAATGATTGTTTCGGGCAAAATCGAAGATCAAATGACTCTAGCATCTTTATTATTTTTTTTCTCAAGAAATGATTAGAATTGAAAGTGATATAGGATAAACTGAATGTATGAACATGATGTCTTAATTATTGGTGGTGGACTTGCAGGGCTACGAGCTGGTATTGAAGTTACTCGCCACGGAGTTGACGTTGCTGTAATATCCAAAGTTCACCCTGTTAGAAGCCATTCTAACGCTGCGCAAGGTGGAATTAATGCTCCATTGACAGATAGGGGGGATGAATGGGAGGGTCATGCATATGACACCATCAAAGGAAGTGATTTCTTAGCTGATCAAGATGCAGTAGAAATTATGTCATCTGAGGCAGGAGACGCCGTTATTGAACTAGAAAGAATGGGAGTGATTTTTTCTAGAGGAGAAGATGGAAGATTGGGAACCAGAGCTTTTGGTGGACAAAAAGTAGCAAGAACTTTTTTTGTTGGAGCTATTACTGGATCAGCCTTACTGCACGTTTTGTATGAACAATCCATAAAATTAGGGCTCGGTGTATATGAAGAATGGTTTGTAACTAAATTAATTATGGAAGATGGAGTATGTAGAGGAGTTGTTGCATACGATATTAAATCTGGAAAACTGCACACAATAAAGGCTAAAGCTGTAATAATGGCTAGTGGTGGTTCAGGTAGAGTTTTTGAGCCATCAACTAATGCATTAATTTGTACAGGAGATGGTTTAGCTTTAGCGTACCGAGCTGGTGCACCATTAATGGATATGGAGATGATTCAATATCACCCAACAACTTTAGCTCGTACAGGCATACTTCTTTCGGAAGCTGCTAGAGGAGAAGGTGCATATTTGTTGAATTCAAAAGGTGAAAGATTTATGGAAAAATACGCACCTGATTACATGGAACTTGCATCAAGAGATGTAGTTTCCAGATCTGAGCAAATAGAAATTGACGAGGGTAGAGGAATAGATGGTAATGTTCACTTAGATCTCAGGCATTTGGGTAGAGATTATATTGAGCAAAGACTGGGTTATCTTGAGGAAGTTTCTCAAGAATTTTTGGGAATAAGCATGGCAGAGGAACCTGTTCCAGTTAGACCTGGAATGCATTATATTATGGGTGGAATAAAAACTGATTATAATGGTGCTACTATTGTGCCAGGTTTGTATGCTGCTGGAGAATGTGCAAATGTTAGTGTACATGGGGCAAATAGGCTTGGAGCAAATTCATTACTTGACACAGTTGTTTTTGGTAGAAGGTCTGCTGTTCATGCTCTAGAATATATTAAAAGTGTTGAATCAGCTTCTAAATCAGAAGTTGATCTGAAATCTGAGCAAGTCAGACTTCAATCCATATTAGATAGACCTAAGGGCGAAAGTATTGCTAAAGTTCGAGAAGATATGGCATTAGGTATGACTAAGGGAATTGGGGTATGGCGAGATCAAAGTTCTATGGAGGGCGCTCTTGAAAATCTTAATAATGTTAAAACTCGAGTTCCACATGTGTCAGTAGAAGACAAAGGGAAAGTTTTTAATACGAATTTGCTCTCCGCTCTGGAGTTAGAGTTTATGGTAGATAATGCTGAAGCCATAGTTCACGGTGCATTAATGAGAAAAGAGAGCAGGGGGGCTCATTTCAGAACAGACTTGCCTGAAAGAGACGATGAAAATTGGCTCAAACATACTCTTGTATATAAAGATGATAATAGTAACAATGGGGTAAGAACAGACACTTCGCCAGTTAAAATTACCCAATGGGAACCAGTAAAAAGGGTTTATTAAATGATAGTTGACTTAAAAATAAAAAGATTTGATCCTTCAGATTCTGGAGGTAAAACATGGTGGCAAGAGTACAGTGTAGATATACATAAGGATTCAACTGTACTAGATGCCTTAATACAAGTAAGAGAGTACGAAGATACCTCTCTTGCACTTAGATGTGCTTGCAGGGCTTCTATATGCGGTTCATGTGGAATGAGAGTGAATGGAAATGCAAAACTTGTTTGTAAGACAAGAGTAGTTGAAGTGGCTCCAAATGGTGAACAAATAATAGTTGAGCCCATGGGAAATCAGCATGTTGTTAAAGATTTAGTAATTTCATTAGATACTTTTTTTGATCAAATTAAACGAATAAAACCCTACGTTCAACCTGACGAAAGTCCTGAAAGTGGTGAATATATTGCTTCTAACGAATCCATGGAAAACTTACTCACATCTATGAATTGTATAATGTGTGGGGTCTGTGTTTCAGATTGTACTGTTCTAGAAGTAGATAGTAATTTTATTGGTCCTGCAGCTCTTGCTAAAGCATGGAGATTTGTTGAAGATCCCAGAGATTCAAAAAAGGAAAGTAGGCTGTCAGAATTAAACAATGAAGATGGGGGAATATGGGATTGTACTAGATGTATGAAATGTGTTGAAGTTTGTCCAAAAGGAGTTTCTCCTATGGATAGAATTATGGAACTTAGAGAATCTGCTATCGAATCAGGTAATAAAAATACTCCTGGTTACCACCATACTGAATCATTTTATAATTCTGTGAAGAAACATGGGAGATTAGATGAAACACGATTAGCTGTAGATTCTGCAGGCATAACTAATGTTACAAGATTGTTAGATTTAGCTCCTGTAGGAATGAAAGCTATGATTAAAGGTAAATTACCTCCAATCTTGCCACATAAATCCGAAGATCATAAAAATATAAAGAAACTGTATAACAAAGTTGAAGGAGAAGAAAAATGAAATATGCTTTTTATCCAGGATGTGTTGCTAGAGGAGGAGCTCCAGAACTTTATGATTCGGCTATGGCGGTAATGAAAAAATTAGATATTGAATTAGAAGAATTAACAAAAGCTGCGTGCACTGGGGCAGGAGTACTTCAAGAAAAAAATCTTAAAATGGGGGATGTACTAAATGTAAGAACTTTTGCTATGGCAGAAAATATGGGGCTTACTATATTAGTACTTTGTTCCACTTGTCAAGGAGTAATGAGTCAAGCTAATTATAGAGTAAAAAAAGACCCAAATTATCTTAAAGAAATCAATGAAATTTTAGCAGAGGAAAATTTAGAATATAAGGGCACTACGGATATAAAGCATCTTTTGTGGGTAATTATAGAAGATATAGGTTTAGAAAAATTAAAATCAACCTTCACTAAAGAATTAACTGGAATGAATATGGCCCCATTCTACGGATGTTATATGGTTAGACCTTCAGATGCATTAGGATTTAAGGAAAATCCCATAAGAGAAACTTCTGTAGAGGAGCTTATAGAAGCTGTTGGAGGAAATGTTACTGATTTTTCTGGTAAAACAGCCTGTTGTGGNTTNCCNATNNTATTCATNAATCAAGCNAATTCNATGAAAATGGTNGCNAATCATACNGGNACAGCNAAGGANAAAGGAGCNGATGCAATGGTTACTCCNTGNCCTTTATGTCANTTAAANTTNGATGGTTANCAAGCNAAAGCNAGAANACAGGTNAGNAANGANAAAGCNGATTTNCCNATAATACATGTNCCTCAATTNATAGGNTTNGCNATGGGNATGAAAGAAAAAGAANTAGGATTGCAAAAACATATAGTATCAACAAAAGATATTGTAAAAAAAGTAGAACAAATTTCTATATANTCTTTTCTTCAANNAGTANNTCAAATTTAGTGTTTTCTTCTAATGGNTAAATAGGTCTTTCACATATTTTGTGCCCCAANGAATGTAAGTTCGCNCTCGTNGATCCGGGAGCGTCNATGTTTAAGTTTATTTGACTCCATTCNTCAAAAAACTCAGGNCTGCAATGAGGTGACTTAACAACTATTAAGTCATATTTTTTTGGATCAATACCTGCACCTAAAAATANTGATCNATCAAATAAACTTATNGGCTTTGAAGTNCANACTATTGTAAAATTTTCAGAAATNAAGACNGCAGTTTTTCCTGAATTTCTTTTTACGTTTCTACTTTCTTCTATATGATCACCATCAGAAATAAATCTAACTTTGAATTTCATTTCATAAGGTTTAAATCTTTTNTCAAAATATCCACCCAGTTGTCCAATAAATTCATTGTCAAAACCAAAATCAATAGCTTTTTGAACTAAGNCAGGATCGGTGATTGGTGCAAGGACTTTTTTATTATATTTTTTTTNATGTAAAAATTTAATAATATAGTTTGAATCTCCTGTAGCACCTGAGGAAGGAGCATCAGCAGCATCNGTATAAATTATAGTTCCTTCAGTTACTTTTGAATTTTTATATGCTTCACTAATGTNAATTAAATTAGATTGCATTCTTGCTCGATTATTCCAAAATTCTTCTGCTATAGTTTTTATTTCCTCATTATTTTTTTTATGGTATTTATCGTATATAAAATATATTTGAGAACATAATTCAGGTACATCAGTGAATGGATTTCCTATATGAAAACCACCTGAAATGATTTGTTTAGTTTCTTCTAATTTTTTTATTTTATTAATTTGATCACCAAAACAACCAGTTTCGGTTATGAGTTCATTTCCTCTAACAAGAGCAGGTATTCTTATCCTGGATATAGTTAATTTGGCTCCGCTAATCATATACCTAAGTAACTCTGCTGCTCTTTTACCAGTATCAAAAAAATCAATATGAGGATAAGTATGGAAACTAGTAAAAGCATCACCGTATGTAATCATTTTTTTAGTTAGAATTCCATGCAAATCCATAGAAAAAACTATTGGTATGGATTTACCAAAAATTTCTCTNGTTTTTTTCAAAATCCATCCTTCAGGGTCATTTTCTGATACTCCTTGCATNGCACCATGAAGAGATAAATAAATTCCATCAATATTNTCTTTGTGAATTTTTATNTTCTGAAGATATTCAGTTGAAATTTTTTCCCAGCAATCTTCACTCATTGGACCAGCACTAGTAGCTCTTGCCCCTATGGTTGGCACAATATGAAAATATTTTTTTAGAACTTTTATTGCTCCTCCCATTTGAGTGGGTTTGCCATTATGATAATCGAATAAATTTTCATTATGATGTACTTGAAATGCATCATAATTTGTCTGAACAGGGTTAAAAGTTGAAACTTCTTGAGCAATTTCCGCAATAAGAATTTTTTTCATAAACTCATTGCACCGTCAATAACAATTGTTTGTCCCGTCATATAAGATGATTCATCTGAGGCGAGATATACAGCCAATGAAGCAACTTCTTCAGGTGTACCTATTCTACCCATTGGCTGTCTAGCGATATAACTTTTACGAGTTTCAATAGGATTATCAGTATTATTTATTCGATCTTGNAGAGAGGGNGTTTCAACTGTTGCAGGTGCAATTGCGTTGACTCTAATTTTTTTTTTCAAGGTAGTCTCTTGCGACAGACTTTGTTAGTCCTACTACTGCAGCTTTAGAAGATGTGTATATTGCTCGATTAGGAATTCCGGACAAATTTGATGCTAATGATGCCATATTGATGATGGAGCCTCCACCATTATTAATCATTGAAGGAAGAAATGTTTTTATCATTCTAAACATGGACTTTACATTTATATTAAATGATTTATCCCATTCTTCTTCAGTGGCATCAAGTATTGTCCCTTCTGCTACAAATCCTGCGCAATTAAATAGAATATCTGGAGTTCCAGAAAAATCAAGAAATTCTTCTATTGAATTATTATCTGTCACATCACATACAGTAGTTAANATTTTATTTTTTGAACTAATTTCATGTATTTTGTTTTCATTTATATCTGAAGCATAAACAGTTGCTCCTTCATCTGCAAACGCTTCAGCGATAGCTCTTCCCATCCCCTGTGCTGCTGCTGTAATTACAGCTTTTTTCCCATCTAATCTATGCATTTTTTTCCATGATTTCAATTAGTTCTTGTACAGAATCTGCAGAATTCTTAAGCGCTATAGATTCTTCTTCTGTTAAATCAACTTGAATGATTTCCTCAACACCTGAGGCACCTAGTTTTATTGGAACACCTGCATATAAGTTATTAATTCCATACTCACCTTCTAGAAATGCTGCACATGGTAAAATTTCTTTTTTATCTAATAATATAGATTCAACCATTTGTGCTGAAGCAGCTGACGGAGCATAATAAGCAGATCCAGTCTTAAGCAGGCTTACTATTTCCGCTCCTCCATCTCTAGTCCTTTGAACTATTTCTTCCAATCGATCAGGTTTAATTAATGATGATACAGGTACCCCGCCTACGGAAGTAGATCCTATTAATGGCACCATTGAGTCTCCATGCCCTCCTAATACATAAGCTGAAACATTTGTAACTGATACGTTTAACTCAGCTGCTAAGAATGATCTAAACCTAGCCGTATCTAAAATTCCTGCCATCCCTACAACTCTTTCTTTTGGAAACCCGCTAATTTTATAAGCATGTTGAACCATTGCATCCAATGGATTTGAAACTATAACTAAAATAGCGTTTGGGGATCTCTTAGCTATTTCCTCAGTAACAGATCCAACTATTTTCATGTTAGTTAGTAGTAAGTCATCTCTGCTCATCCCAGGTTTACGTGCAATTCCAGCAGTTATTACGACTACATCGGAATTTGAAGTTTCATCATAAGAATTTGAACCGATTATTTTTGCATCTGTACCGATCACTGGGCCAGATTCAAGTAGATCTAAGGCCTTGCCTTGTGGCATATCTTCTACGATATCAACTAAAACAACGTCAGAATGTCCTTTTTCATAAATTCTTTGAGCTGTTGTTGCTCCTACGTTTCCTGCTCCCACAACTGATACTTTAAATTTCATANTAATTTTTCCTTTTTTATTTTCCCCAGGGTTTAATTTCCTGTTTTAGTTTTTTGTATCCTTCAATAAATCCTGGTCTATTTCCACTATATACTTTATCAAAAATATCAAGTTGGTTATCTAACCAATTTTTTAGTTTGTTATTCCCGGGATTTGCGTCAATATATGCATCTCTAATTAGGACAAAATGTATTCTAGGATCATAAGGTTGCTTTGTTCCATTTACCCATTCATCTCCATTAAGCAATCTCAATAACATNGCATCCGCTGAACCAAGTGTTTGTTCATGAATAGGAGGGCCATCCATTCTATACATTATTGATGTCATATCTCTACCATTACCCGTTGTGTACCCCATTTCCTTCCATAGTTTATCAATATCTATTTTTTTACCCATATGACTAGCTACTCTTCCTGCAAATTCTCTCAATGGATCTGAAACATCTGCGAGTAAATCTGTAAGTCTATCTCCATCAAGGTCTGTGGCATATACTATAGTCTCTTGATTATTAATTAGATCCCACAGCAATAAACCATAATTTGTATCAGATATATTTTGTTCAATTCTCCCTGACCAATTTTCCATTCCATCTTTAAAATCATTAGGAAGTAGTTTTATAATCTTGTCAATTCTATCCTTATGCTCTATATAAGGATCAACAGCGTATTTTCTTCCCACTTCAAATTTTGTATCTTTCAAAAGCCATGAGTGAAGTCCAGCATTTATTCCATCTTCCATAGCTTGAGTTGGCTTAGTGGCTATTCTTCCAATAGCATTTTTTTCATTTACTAATTTAAGGAAAAGACGATTAGCGTATGCCATTTGTACCCCTGGTGTGTTCATTTCAGAATGAATAATCCCGTAATCATCAACTTTAAACTTAGACTTATCTTGAGAATAGGGTAGGCAGGGCATACTTCTGACGACGGTTATAGGTCCATAAGGTCTAACGTTACAATATACCCCTGCCTGAGTTCTAAGAGGAGCATTGCCAGATTTGCCCATGACAACTACTTTTTCCCCGTTTTTATCATAAACATATGCGTCTCCTGCTGTGGACCACTTTACAGATGTACATGGCATATTACCAAACCATGATAAAGCTTCTAGGTTGGAATCATGTCTAAATTGACTCCACATTGGTACAGCATAAAATGGTAAGTTTAGGATATCGATAGCGGCTAATGTTCCTAGAAGTGCATAGGCATCCGTCAAAGAGTGAGCAATTGGGTTGATTCCACTACTATGATAGCCTCCTTTCCATACTATAGCATTTGGATATCCATTGGGTTTTATGTCAGAATTAGTGAATAGGTTCGATAAATTTTCGGTTAAATTTCCTCCATCTGATTCTATTTTAGCTATGTTGAGTAAGTCGATCATTTTTTCTCCTTAAGGGTTTCTACTTCCATTTATGGGNTTTTCCTTTGATTGGCAATATTTTACCAGTATCTTCTCTTAGTTTGTGAGTTTCAATTGTTTTTTGAGAATTTTTTTTTGTTACATTCTCTATAGAACTTATTCCAAAATCACCCATAGATTCTATATGACCCATTGCTACAAAAAGAATATCTGATACTTCATCTGCTATTGATAATTCATCTTCATTGTTATCTAAAGCTTGATTAAGTTCCAAAAATTCTTCGTCTAGTATTTTTTTTCTCATNTTAATAATTTCAGTTGGAGATTCATCAGCAAAACGGCCAGAACCAACCTTAAATCTATTATGAAATTCCCATACCTCATCAGCCATTTTTTTTATAGCATTTNTAAATTCTTTTTTCGAAATATTGTTCGGTTGATATTTATTATTCATTTTACAATGGGATATTTCCATGCTTTTTAGGAGGAATGGAATCAATTTTATTTTCTAGCATTTCTAATGATGATATTATTTTTTCTCTAGTTTCTGATGGGTTTATCACATCATCAATATATCCTCTGTTTGCCGCAATATATGGGTTTGCAAACTGATTTTTATAATTTTCAACCAACTCCTCTCTCTGAGATTCAGGATTCTCACTATCAGCAATTTGCCTTCTATTGATTATGTTAACAGCTCCTTCAGGTCCCATAACGGCTATTTCAGCTGATGGCCAAGCATAATTAATATCACCTCTTAAGTGCTTTGAACCCATCACTATATAGGCACCTCCATAGGCTTTTCTTAGAATTATGCTTATTTTAGGAACAGTGGCTTCTACATAAGCATAGAGTAATTTTGCTCCATGTCTGATGATTCCATTATATTCTTGATGGGTACCTGGCATAAATCCAGGAACATCTACTAGGGTAATTATAGGTATATTAAATGAGTCACAGAATCTAACAAATCTTGATGCTTTAGCGGATGCATCAATATCTAGCATACCTGCTAATTTATTTGCTTGATTAGCAACAATACCTACTACCGCGCCAGATATTCTGGCTAGACCCACTACAATATTTTGAGCAAATAATTCTTGAATTTCAAAGAAAAAATTATCATCAACAATTTTTTCAATTATTTCCAGTACATCATAAGGTTTATTTGCCTCATNAGGAATTATATTGTTAAGTTGCTCATTTATTTCATTGTTTTTATAATCATAATCTGTACTTGGGGGCTTTTCGGAGTTATTTGAGGGCAGAAATGAAAGTAACGTTTTTACCTGTTCAAAGCAATCTTTTTCATTAGTAGAAATAAAGTGAGAGACTCCGCTTTTAGATGAATGGGTAACAGCTCCGCCTAAATCCTCATGAGAAATTTCTTCACCCGTAACAGACTTAACTACATCTGGTCCAGTAATGTACATTTGCCCAATTCCGTCAACCATAAATATAAAATCAGTTAATGCAGGAGAGTAAGTTGCTCCTCCGGCTGCTGGACCAGAAATTATAGAAATTTGCGGTATTACTCCTGATGATAGAGTGTTTTTTTCAAAAATTTCACCGTAACCAGCCAATGAATCTATTCCTTCCTGTATTCGAGCTCCTCCAGAGTCATTAATACCAACTATAGGGCATCCGGTTTTCAATGCTAAATCCATTATTTTAGCTATTTTTTGCCCTGCAACCAATGAGAGAGAACCACCTAAGACTGTGAAATCTTGAGAATATGCGAAGACTTTCCTCCCATTGACCTTTCCATAACCAGTTATTACTGAATCTCCATCTATAATATTCTTTTCGAGGCCTAAATCTCTCGAACGGTGATTGATAAATGGATCTATTTCACTAAAACTATTTTCGTCAAAAAATTCTAATAATCTTTCTCTTGCAGTAAGTTTACCTTTTTTGTGCTGACTTTCTATTCTTTTTTCCCCGCCACCTAACTCAGCTTTTTTTCTTCGATCAATTAACGATTGTAATTTATCTTCATTTGACATAATAAAATTCAGACCTTTATTTTGAGGGTTAAAAAATTAATATTAAATATATATTTATGTTCATACATTATATATGTATCACTAAAAATATATTACTTTTATAATAATATATTAGGTCTAAAAAAGTTAATTTGCTAAATATGATTATTCAAAAAAATAAACTAGTATGGAATTCTAAGCCTTATATTATGGGAGTAGTAAATGTTACCCCCGACTCATTTTCTGGAGATGGAATAATGAAAAATAATGAGGACTTTGTAAACCTTGGCGTTGAAAAAGCATTAGGTATGCAAAAAGATGGAGCTGATATTATAGATGTCGGTGGTGAATCTACTCGTCCAAAACATATTTATCAGGGAGCTCAGTCAATTTCAGTGGATGAAGAACTGGAAAGGGTGCTACCTCTTTTAGAAAAACTCAAAAATAATTTAGCAATTCCAATATCAATAGATACTCAAAAAGGTATCGTTGCAAAGTATGGATTACAATATGGAGCTAAAATAATAAATGATGTTTCTATGATGAACGATGATCTAATGGCTGAAACACTAATTAAATACAAACCTATATATATATTGTCTCATTATAGAAAAACAAAACACTCTACGGACATAATTAATGATATTTACCTCGATCTAGATGAAAAGATACAATTTTTGTTATCGAAAAATTTTCCGTTAGAAAATATTATTATAGATCCTGGTATAGGATTTGGTAAAAGTTCAGAGCAATCATTTTATATAATAAAAAACTTAAAAAAATTAATAAGTCGATTTAATATACCTTTAATGATAGGAACATCAAAAAAATCTTTCTTGGAAAACATTACTGGAGAGACATTAGAAAATAGAGATATTGGAACCTATATTTCAAACTTTTTTTCCCTTTTAAATGGTTCTGATATAGTTAGAGTTCANGATGTTAAGAATACGAAAAAAATAGTTGATTTTTATAAACAAATTGAGAAAATATGAGTTATGTATTTATAGGATTGGGTAGCAACNTAGGAAANAGGAAAGAAAACTTAAGATTAGCTATTTCAAAAATTGAAAATACATTTAGAATAATTAAGAAAAGTTTTATTTATGAAACAAAACCATTTCAAGTAAATGAGTTTCAACCTAATTATTTTAACCAAGTTATAAAAGTTCATTCTGGTAATTATAATCCTTATGAATTTTTAGACAAATTAATGTTATTTGAAAAACAATTAGGTAGNGTTAGGGTAAAAACAAATGAATCAAGGATTATTGATTTAGATCTCTTGATGTATGGAGATGAAATTATTGAGAGTAAAAAACTTGTTATCCCTCACCCAAGAATGCATGAAAGAGNATTTGTTATTTTTCCTTTATTAGATATTGATGAAAAATTAGTTCATCCANCCACGAGAGTANCATTTATGGATATTGCATTAAAATTAGGTNAATCTGGNATAAAAAAAGTTATAACTGGCTCATCGTAGAAGTNAGTAAGAAAATTATGACACCAAAAAAAATTATTGCGTTATAACCCAANAAAAAAGATAGCCTGCCATACAAACCTTTTGNNTTTGATNTATAAGAAAAATCTTTCTGCCTAAATCTCCAAACTAGGTAAAACATTATGACTGAAATAAATAGTTTGATTAAGAAAACTATNATCCATTCGTTAGTAATATTTTCTGAAAGNTTAGTAAACATTAGAAAAATACCGGATAATATTATTCCAATAACAGAAATATCAACTAAATCACGATAAATTATCGAAATATTCTTAAACACAACAGAATNTTCTTGATTCATACTACTTTGTACAGGTCTGATAATCAATGCAAAGAATATACTCCCTCCAACCCATGACATAGCTGCTATTGAATGTAGCCATTTTATAAAAATTGTAATTAAATCTATAAAGTCTATTTCCAAATTAAAGCCCTTAAGAATTACTTGANTTTTTAGAAATTTGCTCTAAAACATTATTTACATTTTTATCAATGCTATCTATNTTTACTCTTATTTGNTCCATTGTGTCTCTATTTCTTATTGTTACACAATTATCATTTTCAACAGTATCAAAATCTACGGTGATACANACTGGTGTTCCTATCTCGTCTTGTCTTCGNTATCTTTTTCCTATACTCTGAGTATCATCATATTCAGCATTATACTTTTTACTTATATTTTCATATATTTTTCTTGCAGTTGGAGTCAATTTTTCGTTTTTTGAAAGAGGAAGCACTGCAACCTTATTAGGAGCTATATCGGGATGAAATCTTAAAACAACTCTCTTATCTTTATCTTTGCCTTCTTCATCATATGCATCAGATAAGAATGCTAGCGCAGATCTATCAGCACCCATTGCAGGTTCAACAACGAATGGTGTATAACGTTTTTTTTGGTTTTCATCAAAGTAACTCAAATTTTTCCCACTTAATTTTGAATGAGCAATTAGGTCATAATCAGTTCTATTAGATATAGTTTCTAACTCTCCCCATCCCCAAGGAAATAAATATTCTATGTCCGCAGATGCTTTAGAGTAATGAGGAAGTTCATCTTTATCATGATATCTTACCTTAAGGTTTTCTTTTCGGATTCCATACTTATTGAACCAGTCAAAGGAAAATTTTATCCAATGTTCATGCCATTTTTCATCTGTACCTGGTTCACAAAAAAATTCCATTTCCATTTGTTCGAACTCTCTTGTTCGATAAGTAAAATTTCCAGGAGTAATTTCATTTCGAAAAGATTTTCCTATTTGAGCTATTCCAAAGGGTATTTTTTTTCTAGAACTATTAATAACATTTTCAAAATTAACAAACATAGCTTGAGCAGTTTCTGGTCTTAGGTATACTTCTGATGATGAATCTTCCATTGCTCCTAAAAATGTCTTAAACATGAGATTAAATTGTCTTGGTTCAGACAAAATTCCACCGTCTGGTGAAGGGTTTTGTTTTAGTTTGCTTTGAGGAAGAGGAGTAATTGAAATGATTTCTTCTTTTGTTATTTTTTTTGCCTCATCGATATCTCCAGCTTCAATCGTTACTACTATATTTTTATTATCTGATTCCAGTTCTAAGACGAAAATATGATCTTCTCGATATCTTTTTCCTGTTATAGAGCATTCCACTAAAGGATCTGAGAAATTCTCTAAATGTCCTGATGCTTTCCAAACATTTGGGTGCATCAATATTGAAGCGTCTATCCCAACAATATTTTCTTGGTCAGATACCATACTTTTCCACCAAGCATTTTTAACATTTCTTTTCAATTCTGACCCTACAGGTCCATAGTCCCATACACTAGAAAGTCCACCGTAAATTTCTGAACTTTGAAAAATAAATCCTCTTCTTTTGCATAATGACACCAAAGTTTCTAATGAAGTTCCATCTAAGTTTCTCTCTACCAAAATTTTTTCTCCTAAAAATTTTTAAAGTTTATATAAAGAAATATATATTTCATTGAAAATAATATTTTACTAATATAAATTAATGATAAANGATTTAATATATTTAGTTGGGATGAAAACTATGACCAAATTACTCGAAAATAAAGTTGCTATGATTACTGGAGGAGCTAGTGGAATAGGTGAAGGTATTACAAACGTATTATCAGAAAAAGGTGCAGCAGTTGCAATATGTGATATTGATGAAAATGCAGCTAAAAACTTGGCTGAAAAAATAAATAGTTCTGGAGGAAATGCTATATCTGGTTACGTAGATGTAGTTGATAAAAAAAGTTTAGATGAATTTGTATCTTACATAAATTCTGAGCTTGGAAGTCTAAGTATATGTGTTCCTAATGCAGGGGTTGTTGGATCAAAAGATTTTTCTTATAGAAAAGATTATAATGATTCAGATTGGGAAATGACAATTGATGTAAACCTTTTAGGAGTAAAAAATACAGTCGACTCCGTTAAAGACAAATTTATTTCTTCGAAAGAAGGAAAGATAGTAATTGTTTCATCTCATGGTGGAAGAAAACCTAGAGGTATAGGTGATAAAGGTAGAGGAAATGTTCAGCATCCATATTTAGTTTCTAAAGCTGCTGTGATTCAATATATGCACCTGCTAGCTCAAGAATTAGGATCTCACAATATAAACGTTAATGCAGTTTGCCCAGGTAGAATATGGACACCTATATGGGAAGCAATAGCAGTTAATAATAAAGAAGTAAACCCTCAATATAAAGAAATGTCAAATTATGAAATTTTTATTGAACAAATTAAGCAAGTAATGCCTCTTGGTAGACCTCAAACACCTGAAGATATTGGTAATGCTGTCAGTTTCCTAGTATCATCAGATGCCTCAGAAATTACAGGCCAAGCTTTGAATGTTAACGGAGGAGCTTCAATGAATTAAGGATTTATAGCTACCAATCAGCTACCGAGCCATCATTTTCATAGTAATATTCTCCGCCTAATTCTTTGTGGTATCCATAAGCATCACCGCCATAAGTTTTTGTTGCTTCTGCTTCATTTATATCAACACCTAGTCCGGGCGTGGTCCATAGGTCAATGTGCCCATCTTTTACGATCCATGGTGTATTTAGTAGTTCATTTCCAAGTCCTTCATCAACTTGTTCTTGTATTAGAAAGTTAGGAACAACTGCGTCTACTAACATGCATGCCGCAAGAGCTAGTGGCCCGATTGCGCAATGAGGCATAATGTGTTGATAATATACTTCAGCATAATTTGCGATTTTCTTTAATTCTGAAGGCCCTCCACAATGGGCAACATCAGGCTGTAGCAGAGATACTGCCTGCTTTTCTATAACTTCTCTGAATTCCCACCGACTTAAGAGTCTTTCACCTGTCGCAAGAGGGAAACTAACTTGCTCTTGAATACGTTTTAGTGCATCAGGGTTTTCTTGTGGGATGGGTTCTTCAACGAACATTGGCCTCATTCCCTTAATTTCATTACAAACTTCAACGGCTAAACCTGGAGTCATTTTACCATGAAAATCAAAGCATAATTCTACATCATCTCCAACCCATTCTCTCATCATATATGCTGCTTTTACAAACTCATCAATTCTAGAAGGTGGTTCATGAGCTCTCCAGGTTCCAGCAGGTCCTGCCTTATATCCTGTGTATCCAGATTTTTGCAACATATTTAATCTTTCTTTTGATGCATTAAGTCCCTCATCTGTAAGATCTCTAATTCCCCAATGTGCATACACTCTTATTTTATCTCTCACATTTCCTCCCATAAGCATATAACTTGGAACTCCATAATGCTTTCCAGCAATATCCCATAGTGCGGCATTAATTCCTGCTATTGCTGACATATTGTGAGCCCCTCCTCGAAAGAAAGAAGATCTATACATTTGTTGCCAATGATGCTCAATACGTAAAGGATCCTTACCAATCAAATATTCAGAAAATTCATCAATAGCAGCGGGGACTGAGTGAGGTTTACCTTCCAAAGTACTTTCTGCCCAACCTTCTATTCCGGTGTCAGTTGTGATTCTTATTAGTCTAGTTCTTTGCCTAGGAGCAAATTGTTCTACTTTAATTATCTTCATTTTTTTCTCGCTATTAATTAAATTACTTTTTTGTTAGTATAATTTATAATTACAGAATTCAAAATAGAAAGTTACCTTATGGATTCAATTTTATTTAGAAAAAATATAAGAAATGGCAATTTTACAGGGCAAACCTCAGGTGAGTGTAAAAATTTTGTACAAACTAATGTAGTGATTTTAGATAAAAAACACGCCTATGATTTTTTAGTCTTTTGTCAAAGAAACAGTAAACCCTGTCCAATAATTGAAGTTTTAGACCCTGGAGATTTTGAAGCTAAAATAACTGCACCTAATTCTGATATAAGGTTTGATGTCCCCAAATATCGAGTATTTATGAATGGAAAATTAAGAGAAGAAATAAATCAAATTGATTCGTATTGGAATAAAAACTTGGTAACTTTTTTGCTTGGTTGTAGTTTTTCTTTTGAGCATGAACTAGTTGAATCAAATTTTTATCTTCCATATTATAATTCATCAAAAACTGTTCCTATGTATAATACAAATATTTCTACAATTCCATCTGGAGATTTTGCTGGAAATATGGTAGTCACGTTGCGATGGATACATGAAAGTCGAATTGAAGAGGTTGTAGAAATTTCATCTAAATATACTAATTCTCATGGTTCACCAGTTCATATAGGTGATCCAGAAAAAATTGGGATCAAAGATATTAAAAATCCAGATTATGGTAACCAATGGATAAATGATGACAAAAACTATGTTCCTGTTTTTTGGGCATGTGGGGTAACTCCACAAAATATTGCCCTATCATCAAATATTGATTTTATGATAACTCATTCTCCCGGTCATATGTTTATAACTGATTTAAGTACAAGAAACAAAAATTGAACAAATTAAATCTCATACAAGACATTATACTATCAGAGGATACTCGTTCTGTTTCGAAATTAAGTTACTACATGAAGAAAGACTGGATTAGGAACTCATCAGATTTAGTTTTAAAAAGCCAAGGAGTAGTTTTCATAACTACGGGATTTTATATATTAAAATCAAAAAAAGGTGAAACTGATGGTCCATTGGGTGCTAGAGCACTAAGTGATGCATTGAAGAAGTTAGGTAATGAAGTGTATATAATAACAGATGAATATAGCTATGATATCTTGACTCCACTTTTCACAAAAAACGAGATTATAATATTTCCTAATCTTGATCATCAAAAGTCATCAAATTTTGCAAAAAAATTATTAAGCCAGCATAATCCATCTCTTCTGATATCAGTAGAAAGAGCAGGCATTTTAGAAGATGGGACTTATAGAAACTGGAAAGGTTTAGATTTTTCAAAATATAACTCAAAAATTGACTACTTATTTAATTTTCATAAAAAAACTATTGGTATTGGAGATGGAGGTAATGAAATTGGTATGGGAAATCTTTTTGAAGAAATAAAAAATATTGATGGACTACCAGATAAACCTTCAGTTACTAAAACTACAGAATTAATTATATCTAGCGTATCTAATTGGGGAGCTTATGGCCTTATAACATCTTTATCAATAATAAAAAATCAAAATTTACTTCCAACTATAAATCAAACTAATGATTGGCTGAGTAAGATAGTTTTAGCAGGTGCAGTGGACGGGATAAGTGGAGAATCAAAAAAATGGATTGATGGTAGATCTTTCAATGAAGATTCTAAATGCTTGGAAAAATTATTAAGCCTAGTTTAGGATTTGTTGGTATTTTTAGTATCTCTCACTACAAAAATTAATATAATTGTTCCCATCAAACCAAATATAGCTGTAAATGTTGAGGCAAAAGATATGGAAATAAGTTGACCCATATATCCAATAGCTAATGGAGCTGAAGATGCTCCTGTATCTGCAAACATTCTCCATGTACCTAAAAATTCTCCTCTATTATTATTTGGGGATAAATCTGCTCCCAAAGTAAGTATAAAAGCAGTTGATAGACCGTTACCTGCTCCTGCTAAAATAGCTATCAAAAATAGACTATATAAATCTGAAGTAAATGGAATTAAAAATATTGCTATCGATAGAATTATGAGTGCAGGAACACCAGTAAACTTCCTTCCCCACCTATCCATTACATATCCGACTATAGGAAATAATAAAGAGTCAATAGCAAATGATGCAGTAACTATATATCCAATCATATCTTTTGATAATTTTAATTCCTCTCCCCAAAAAGGAATCATAAACTCTCTTGCTGCTCTCAAAAAAGAAAGAACAGATGCAACAAATCCGGCAGTTGCAAAAATTTTGTAATTATTTTTAAATACTGTAGAAAAACCAGATAATAAATTTTTATTTTGCGACATAAGATGTTTATTTATATCATTATTATATTTATCCGATTTATGATGATTAATCATTAGAATGATAAAAGTAACAGTTGCTAAAAATATTTGTATGACAAAAGGTATTCTAATTCCTATGAATTCAGCAACAATTCCACCTATAAAAGGGCCCAATATTGTAGCAAATCTTCCAAAGCCACCAAATATTGAAATAGCCCTTCCTCTAATTTCTATAGGAACAGCTATGGCTATGAATGAATGCCTTGATATCATCCATAAAGAAAAACTTATTCCAGAAATTATTCGAGCTAAGAATAGAAAAGTTGCATTCTGAGCCGTGGCGGCTAAAAGAGAAGATAATGCAAATAAAATTACACCTAGCATCATGGTTTTGCTCATGCCGTACCTAGATAAAATTATGCCTGAAGGAATATCAAATATAAGCATCCCAATTGCTTTAGCTGCGACAATTAGTCCAATCATAAATGTGGTCGCTGCCATCTCTTCCGATGCAAAGCCAGGCAGTATTGGTATTATCATACCTTGTGCTACAGACAATAAAAAAGATGGTATATAAACTGACCAAGCTAGGGTAATTAAGGTAGATTTTAATGTGTGATTTTTATTCAATTAATTTTCCCAGTTTCTTAAGATAAATTAATCTGTACAATCATCTCAATCTCAACTGGAATTTGAAAAGGTAAACTACCCATACCCACAGCAGAGCGAGCATGTTTTCCTTTATCTCCAAATACTTCTACAAGCAGATCAGAACATCCGTTTATTACTTTAGGGTGATTATCAAAATTACTCTCAGCATTTACCATTCCTAGAACCTTGATAATTTTTTCAACTTTGCTTAAGTCACCAATATGATTTTTCAAAGCAGTCAATAGCTGAATACAAACTAATCTTGCAGCTTCATATCCTTGATCAACACTTATTTCACCTCCTAATTTCCCCTTCATAAAAGATCCATCTTCTTTCATTGGCCCTTGTCCGGACAAAAAAACTAAATTCCCTGATGTTACGGCAGTAACAAAATTAGCTACTGGAGGGGATCCTTTACCCAAATCTATACCAAGCTTTTTAATTTTTTCTTCAAAGTTTTGCATACTTTTATTCCTTAGGCTCTGTCATAGAAAGAGGCTCTAATATACTATCTATTTGCTTTTCATCAAGATCTGTTTCTAAAATTGTTACTTCTTTTATGGTCTTGCCAGTTTCTGATGCTATATGTGCGATTTTTGCAGCTGAATCATATCCTACTATTGGAGCCAATGCAGTACAAATTGCTAATCCTTGCATAACCATATTTGGGCCTTTGTCTGTTGCCTCTAGCCCGTCTATACATTGCTGAGCAAAGTTAGATGAGGAGGATGATAAGAGATCTATACTTTCTAGTAAATTATGTGCAGCAACAGGCATCATTACGTTCAGTTCAAAATTTCCTGATTGACCTGCAATTGTTACTGTTGCATCATTCCCTATAACTTGTGCGCAAACCATAGTTACTGATTCAGCAATAACAGGATTGACTTTTCCGGGCATTATTGAAGAGCCTGGTTGGACTTCTGGTAAAGAGATTTCCCCAATACCAGCTCTAGGTCCTGATCCAAGCCATCTTATATCATTGGCAATCTTCATCATACTTACTGCTATAGACTTTATTTCTCCCGATGCTGTAACGACTGCATCTATGGTGCTTTGTGCTTGAAAATGATTGTCAGTCTCACTGAAATCGATATTTGTCATCTTGCTAAGTTCTTTTATTACCCCTTGGCTAAATTTTGGATGCATACCTATTCCTGTACCAACTGCAGTTCCACCTAAGGCTAAGATTTTCAACTCATCTAGAGCTTTTTTTGCTCTTGATATAGCTAATTTAATTTGGCCAGCATAACCTAAAAATTCTTGACCTAATCTGATTGGTGTAGCATCTTGAAGATGAGTTCTTCCAGTTTTTACTATGTTCCAAAATTCTTTAGATTTGGTCTCTAATGATTTTTCTAAAATTTCTAGACTAGGGATAAGTTTTTCGTTTATAGATACAGCAGCAGCAACGTGAATAGTTGTAGGGATTACATCATTAGATGATTGGCCTTTATTAACATGGTCATTAGGATGAACTGGGTCTCTAGAACCTAGTAAACCTCCTAAAGATTCAATAGCTATATTAGAAATAACCTCATTAGCATTCATGTTAGTTGATGTACCCGAGCCTGTTTGAAATACATCAACAACAAACTGATCGTCATAATAACCATCAATAACTTTTTTTGCAGCATCTATTATTGCATTTGCTATATTATTTTCTACAGTACCTAATTCTTTATTTATTATTGCTGCTGACAATTTTACTTGTGCAATTGCTTTTATAAAAGACCTTCCTAATCTAAGCTTACTGATAGGAAAATTTAATTCAGCCCTTCTAGTATTTCCGCCATAGTAGGCCTTGGAAGGTACTTCTAATTCTCCCATTGAATCCTTTTCAAATCGCATGTTATCAACCAATTTTTTACTCCAAAAAAATATTAAATTATTTTTTATGATTATAAATCATTTTTTTTCATTAAATGGTTTAATAATTGATAATACACCTCCAAAACCAATTATAATGGTAGAGAATATGAAGACGTAGTCTAGGGAATATTTTTGTGCAAGAACTCCTGATATAGCAGGACCTAGCAACATACCTATAGAGTATAGCGCTTGGTATACTCCTTGAGTAGTAGCTTTAAGATTTTTATTCGCATGTATGAGAGTTAAACTTATCAGAATGGTGTTCATAAGCCCTCTACCAAATCCATTAAATATTTGAACAATAAAAATTAGTAATAAATTTTCGCTTAATGAAAAAATAATTAATGATCCAGCAATCATCAAAGATGATATAAATAAACAAACTGAAGGGTTCATTTTTTTTTGGAGATAAAAAGAAATAAGTGTGCCAAAAACAGTGGATAACATACCCATAGATGTAAGGAATCCTACTTCTGACTTTGAAGCTCCTAGACTTTCAACATATATGGGCAAGAATCCAAAATTTATTCCAAAAACGACAAATTGAAGAGTTATTGCAATTATTGAAATTCTAATAATTGTTTTATTTTTTATTACATTCTTTACAGATAATAAGTAATTTTTTGAACTTTTTTCAAATATCGGCTCTTTTGAAATCACCAAGAATAATATCCCAATAATACCTATAATAAAACTAATATAAAAAGTTATTGAATTACTGTAATTTTCAGCTATAATACCTCCAAAAAATGTTGCTATGACTACGCACATAGTATTAATAATCATTAAAATTGTTACACTTTTTTGTGTTTTATCTTCTGGGAAAAATGTTGAAAAAAGTACAGTAAGAGATACCCATCCTGCAGCAGATATGCCCGTTATAGATCTGCCAATTAATAACTGATTTGGGTTTTCTGACAGGCCTAAAGTTAAAGCTCCTATACTTGATAAACTAAAAGCAATTATTGTAAATATTTTTCTGCTAAAAATATCAGATAAAATTCCTATAGGAATTCTAAATAGTAATTGTCCTAATGCATAAGATGCAATAATAAATCCCGTAACTTCTAAATTCGCGCCTAGTTCTGTTGAGTGTATAGGCAGAATTGGAACATACAAATATAAAGAAAGCCAAAAACAGCATGTCCCAATTGATACATATATAAGATTCTTAGTGTTATTGTTCATAATAAAATTGATTATTAATGAGAATTTTATTTTACTTACATAAAAAATTGAAGTAATATCCTATGTAAATCTAATATTATAAGGGGAATTACAAATGAGATTTTGTTATGCAAACCGTAGACATACTATTTTTCCAATCTCATATGAGTATACTGATCTTAAACCAGATAATTATACTGATGCATTTTTATCAAAAACAAAAGAAATAGGCTTTGATGCTTTAGAAATTGGTTTAGAGACATTTGAATACATTGGTCAAAGAAATGAATTATTAGATTTTTCAAAAAGGATAAGTGACTTCGGTTTGAGGATTGGCTGCTTGAGATCAGGTGGCACCCTACATGATGCTAAAAATGGTCCAAAAAATATTGAACGTTTACACAAGTCTATAAATATAGCTGAAATTGTTGGAGCAGAAATCGTAAATGGTGCATTAAGTGCTCCTGCTAGATTGCCTGGTTATCCTCCCGGATCTCTTCCTGGAAGTGAAAAAGGTTGGAATATTTCACAAGATTCTTCAAAGGACTCAATGTTATATATATATGATGAAATAGCAAAGGTCTATAAACATGCATGCGATATAGCCAAAGATAAAAATATTGTAATCACCGCAGAGGTACACCAGAATTCTCCTGTTGATAATTCATGGTCGGCAGTTTTATTAAACAATAAAATCGATAAAGAAAACTTCGGAATAAATCCTGATTTAGGTAACATATTGTGGAACTATGATATTCCTGAAGAAACGTTTGAAAATGCAATAGATTCAATGGCATCAATTTCAAAATATTGGCATTGTAAAAATCTTCAAACTGTTTACCACCCTGAGAATAATCGTTCAGTATTCCTAAGAGTTCCTTTACCCGATGGTGAGATAGACTATAGATATGCCATTTCATCTCTACATGATGCAAATTATTCAGGTTATATGACTATAGAAGGAGCATGGGCGGGTGATCAGTGGCATAATGATCTTAAGTCATTGGATTATGCTAAGAAAATTTGGAATGAATTAGAATCAATAGATAATTAATTATCAATCTATAAAAAATAATTTTAAGGAGCATTATGAAAAATAAAGAATCATTTTTTTCACCAGAGCCGTTTTGGGCTAAGTTACCTCATCCTATATTTTTCAAAGAAGCCACCTCTGTATCAGTTGATTCAGAAGACAATGTTTATGTTTTTAATAGGGGAGAGCACCCATTAATAATTTTTGATAAAAATGGAAACTTCATAAAAACTATAGGTGAAGGAGAATTTATTAGGCCACACGGAATAGAGATAGATTCTGAAGATAATTTGTATTTAGTGGATGACCTTGGCCATTTTGTACAAAAACGCTCAAAAAATGGTGAAATTATTTTTACAATTGGTCAAAAAGAAAAACCTTGTGAATGGCAATCTGGAGGTTATTTTAATAGACCTACGGACATAGCAATTAATCCGAGTAATGGAGATCTATTTATAACTGATGGATATGGTAATTCAAGAATTCACAAATTCGATAAAAATGGTAAACATATTTTATCTTGGGGAAATCCAGGTGCAGGCGAGGGTCAGTTTTCTCTTCCGCATAATATTACTATGTTGGGTGATGACAGAGTTGTTATGTGTGATCGTGAAAACTTTAGACTCCAGGTATTTACCCTAGAAGGAGAGTTTGTTTCTCAACATCATATGCATAGACCTCAAGCCATAACATCATTCAAAGATAGTTATCTGTTGGTCGCAGAAGCTGGAACGGGTGCTGACACACAAATTGGAGTACCTAATTTAGGTTTATCTGTTAAGGTATTAGATTATGATTTTAACTTTGTAACATCTTTTGGAGATGAGCAAGAAGGGGAAGGTGCTGATCAATTTATCTCTCCACATGGTATAACTGTAGATAGCAATGGATCAATATATATTGCAGAGGTTTCATATACAAATTGGTCAAAGAGAAAAGATATTGATTTAAGTAATGGCAGGGAACCAATAAGTTTTAGGAAATGGAACATGATAAAGAGTCTATAAAGGAGAATATATGACGCAAGTAGGAGAAGGAAAATTTAAGTATGAGGTTGATCAGAATTGGCTAAGATACAAACCAAAATTTTGGGAACTAGGTCAAATAGCTGATGTTGCCATAGATTCTAAAGATAGAGTTTGGTTATTCTCTAGATCAAAACACCCTATTACTTGTTGGGAAAAAGATGGGAAATTTATAGGTTCGTGGGGTAATTTGGGGCTTGATAAAGATGAATTTAGAGTTCCTCATGGTATGTATATAGATATAGATGATAATATTTGGCTTGCTGACCATCAGACTCACTTAGTTACAAAGCATAATGAAAATGGTGATGTTTTACTAAGTTTAGGAACATTTGGCTATGCTAATATAACGATTACTACTAATGGTAGTCAAGGTACTCCTTTCAATATGCCCACAGGAATTGCTATAAATAGTAACAAGAAAATATTTGTTTCTGATGGCTATGCAAATCGTATGATGCATAGGTTTTCAAACGAAGGAAAATTAGAGATTTCTTGGGGGAGTCCTGGTACTAAAGAAGGCCAATTTGCTATTTTACATAAGGTTGTAGTTGATAAAAATGACTTGGTATATGTTTGCGATAGAGAGAATAATAGAATTCAAATATTTAGTCCAGATGGTGAATATATAAATTCATGGCATGGTTTTGCTGGACCAGGTGACATCTTTTTCTCAAAAAATGAAGATGTAGTTTATGTTTTAGAACAAGGCGGTGGAGAAAATAAAAACGGAATATCTATCCTAAACCTTGAAGGAGATATAATTACGAGATGGCGTGGAGTTGACTCAGCGTGTCAAAGTGCCCACGGTATGTGGGTAGATGATGATGAGAATATATATGTAGCTGAAATTGGTGATAAGGGTGCTGGTCAGAGACTTACAAAGTTTATGAAAATCTAAGCTAGCAACTCTCTAAGTTCACCAACATTTGTATCTTGTCTAAGTCTTCCGAGAGCTTTTCTTTCAATTTGCCTTATCCTCTCACGAGTCAGATTAAGTTCTCCACCTATTTCTTCTAAAGTTCTTGGCCTACCATCGAACAATCCGAATCTTAATTCTAGTACTTTTCTTTCTCTATCTTGCAAATTCCCCAATACTTCATCTACTTGTTGCCTCATAGATGATTGTGCAGCTATATCTGCAGGCGCTGGTGCATTGTTGTCTTGAATAATGTCTCCAAGTTCATTTTCTGCATCTTCACCAATAGGTGTTTCAAGAGAAACAGGGTCTTGAGACATTTGTAAGATCTCCGATACTCTGTCAATAGGTAACTCAACTTTTTCAGAAAGTTCTTCAATAGATGGTTCTCTATTTAGTTGCTGACTTAACTCTCTTCTAGCTCTCATGATTTTATTCAAAGTTTCTACTACGTGTACGGGAATTCTAATTGTTCTTGCTTGGTCGGCTATTGCCCTAGTTATACCCTGCCTTATCCACCAAGTTGCGTATGTACTGAATTTGAATCCTTTTCGGAAGTCAAATTTTTCAATGGCTCTCATCAATCCAATATTACCTTCTTGAATCAAATCTAGCATTGATAAACCTCTACTTAAGTGTTTCTTAGCAACACTAACAACTAACCTAAGGTTTGCTTCACCTAGATGTTCACGTGCTTTTTCACCTTCTTCTCTAACTCTTATAATATGAGCATTTAGAACGCTTGAAATTGGTTTTAGATTTTCAATGAACTCGGGATTTTCTAACTCATTAGTAAGTTTTTTTATATCTGGATTTAGTTCTAACATTTCTACTGTATCTGCTGATAATAATCTAGTGATAACTGAAAAGTTTACTACTAAAAGATGAGCCTCATCAGGGCTGACACCCAATGCATCTGAAAGATAATTGATTAACTCTTCATCTTTTTGGTTATCGATAAGATTTCTTATTCTCTCATCTTTTATAACCATGCCTAGATTAATTGGCGGTTTTATTCCTATGAACTTACATATAGCAGATGCGGTTTCGTAGGTATTAGAAATTTCCTGAAAGATACATTTTAAAATTTCAATATTTTCAATTTTTTCGGCAGGGTTATCTTGAGTGAGATGATTTTCAATGCTTTCTAGTTTTTTTGCAAGTTCAACAGCTCTAGCTAATACGACTTCATCATCTGCTGTTAGCAATGAAACTCTTCCTATCTCTCTAAGATACATTCTAACTGTATCTTCAGTTAGTTCAGATTCTTGAAGTTCTTTCATAACATTTTGAGCTGCTAGAGATGCATCATCTATTGCTCTTGAAGCTTCCCACATATCTAGCTCAGAGCTAGTTATAGCTGTGGCATCACTCTCGGTAGTTACTTCATCATCTTCTATATTTGTTGATTCTAATCGAGTAAACGAATCAACTTTTTCTACTTCACCATCTAGAGCAGCTGATATATCATTGAAATTTTCTTCGATAGCGTCTTTACGCACATTTTTTTCTGCCAAGTAATTTTTCCTTGCTTAAATTTTTTCTTATATTAACATTCTACTCCTAAATAATAACATTCTAAAACCCCTTTTTCTTACAGAATAGTAAGAAGATAACTAATATATATTGAGTATATTTTATTTTTTGCTATCCTAATACTAAATATAAAAAGGATTATTTACCTATGTCTAATAAATTTAATTATGATGCAATTTTTTCAAAAAAATCATCAGACAACCCAATAAATATAGTTTCTCATGCTAAGTATGATTTTGCTGTAGCTTATCCAGCTCCTGAAACTTTGCCTATGGATGGTCTAATACAGTCACTTGCTACAGCTATGGATACAAATAGTGAAAAAGTAAGTAACGAGATGGCATATTATCCTCATATTCTTGGTTCAGTAGAATTAAGAGAGTTTACTAGTCAAAAATTGAGAGATGAAAGAGGCTTTATAGTAGACAAAGATCAAATTGTTTTGACAAATGGTTCAGGCGAAGCAATTGGATTGGTTATACAGGCATTAACCAATCCAGGAGATATAGTATTAGCAGAAGAATTTGTTTATATGGGTACTCTCAACCAATTTAGAAAATTTGGAGCTGAGGTAGTTGGCATTAAGATTGACGATAAAGGTATAATCCCTGATTTATTGGATAAGCAGATCTCAGATATGATCACTTCGGGCAGAAAACCAAAATATCTATACACTATTCCAGAACATCAAAATCCAACAGGCTCTTCACTACCTAAATCAAGAAGGGAAGAAATTCTTAATATTGCACATAAATATGATTTACCGATATTAGAAGACGATTGTTATGTTGATTTACGATACGAATCAGTTCCAGAACCAGCATTTAGAGCTCTTGATGACTCTGGTATAGTGATTTATGTTGCATCTTTTTCTAAACTTCTTGCCCCAGGATTAAGATTAGGTTATTTTACTGGTCCTGATGAGTTAATTAGGAGGTCATTGGATTTTAGAGTTGGAAGTGGACCTAATCAATTCGCTGCGATTGCAATAGATGGCTACCTAAGAAATAACCAAGAATCGCATAAAAATAATTTTAACCCACTACTTAAGGAAAAATACCAGTATATGAATAAATCACTAGTTGAAAATTTTTCTGATTTTGGTGCTGAATGGTCTAATCCAGAAGGTGGATGTTATATATGGTTAAAAATGCCTGAAGGTTGCGATATAAGTTCAATTAGAGATAAAGTATTTAGTGATGGAGTCGGATATATAGCTGGAACAAATTTTGAGGCTGATGCGAGTGGTCGAATAGGGCACAATTATGCTAGATTGTGCTTTGCTTTTGAATCTCCGGAGAAAAATAGAGATGGAATTAAACTTTTAGCAGATTTGTTTAAGAAATATCGAGTAGCTAACTAATGAGTATTAAAAAAATTGCAAAAAAACTTGTTAGTAAGAAAAAAGGTATTCTAGCAGCTGATGAGAGCAACGCAACTATTTCTAAAAGATTTAATGAATTATCAATAAACTTAAATGAAGAAAATAGGCGTTCTTGGAGAAACCTTCTTCTAACATCTCAAGGAATAGAAGAATTTATCAGTGGAGTAATTTTATACGATGAAACTACTCATCAAAACAGTGACAACAATCAATCTTTCATTAATCTTTTATCCTCAAAAAATATTCTATCAGGAATAAAAGTTGATAAGTCTCTTCATAAACTTGCAGGATCTAATGAAGAAAATATAACGGAAGGGCTAGATGGATTATCAGAAAGATTGATTATTTACAAAGATATGGGACTATCTTTTGCTAAATGGCGGGCTCTAATTGTAATTACAGAAGAATTTCCCTCTGATTATTGTATATCAGTAAATGCCCATGCCTTGGCTCGTTATGCTGCAATATGTCAAGAACAAGGTATTGTCCCAATCGTTGAGCCTGAAGTTTTTATTGAGGGTAAACATTCAATATATAAATCAAAAGAAGTTAATGAAAAAGTTTTTAAAAAAGTTTTCATGGAATTGCAAGAGCAAAATGTTGATTTAGATAGTATTGTTCTTAAGCCAAGTATGATAATTCAAGGGGATAAAAATCCTGATAGATTATCGGTAGAAAAAATTGCAGAAATAAACATAGAATTTTTGTTAAATAATGTCCCATATGAAGTTCCTGGTATTGCATATTTATCTGGAGGAATGAGTGATGATGACTCTATTTTGATTTTAAGAAAAATAAATCAATATGCTAAAGAAAAAGCAACTCAATGGGAGATAACTTTTTCATATGGACGAGGTTTGCAATCAGCAGCAATGTATGAGTGGCGAGGAAAGAAAGAAAATATTATGTCGGCTCAAAAAATTTTTATCAAAAGATGTAGGCAAGCAAGTATGGCAAGACAAGGGCTTTAACATGAAAGATGAAATATCAGAAATAATAAATAGTAAAATAACTAAATTAAAAGAAACTAGAAGATTTTTTCATAATATTCCGGAGTTGGGATTTAAGGAATTTAAGACATCTAAGGAGATATTGAGTAGATTAGAAAATTTCGGTTTAGAAGTTGAGTATGGGATTGGTAAGACCGGAGTGGTAGGTAAATTAGTAGGAAAGTACGACGGTCCAACACTAATGATTCGTGCAGATATTGACGGTCTTCCAATTAATGAAAATACTGATCTTGATTTTAGCTCAAATAATGGAAATATGCATGCTTGCGGTCATGATGGTCATATAACAATGGCACTGGGTGCAGCTGAAATACTGAGTAATTTAAAATCAAATTTACATGGAAATATCGTTTTTGTTTTCCAGCCAGCAGAAGAAATTGTTCAGGGTGCTTTAGCTATGATTAAAGATGGATTATTTGAAAAATACCCAGCTGATAGAGTTATTGGTACTCATTTATGGAATCAAGTTCCATGTGGAAAAGTGGGAATCAATGATTCAACCGTTTTTGCTGGAGCTGATCAGTTTAGAATAACCGTACAAGGTAAAGGTGGTCATGGCGCAATGCCTCATATTGCTATAGATCCAATAATTACTTTATCTCAAATAATTAATATGTCGCAAACAATTGTTAGTCGAGAAATTGCCCCTAATGAGATGTCAGTTTTAACTTTTGGTCAAGTACATGGTGGTACTGCTCCCAACGTAATTGCAGACTCTGTTATTGTTGAAGGAACAATTAGGTCATATAAGAACGATGTTCAAAAAAACATAATGGATTCCTTAAAAAGAATATCAAAAAATGTCGCTGAGGCTACTAGGGCAAATATAAATTTTGAAAGAATACATGGAGCTCCCCCTGTTATAAATAATCCTAAAGTTGCTAACTCTGTAGCAAGGGTATCTAGTTTAATCGTTGGTGAAGAAAATGCAACTAGTATAGAACCAATAAGTGTTGGAGATGATATGGCAGAATTTTTGAATCGTGTTCCAGGCACATATTTTATTTTAGGTGCAGGGCTTAAAGATGCCGAATCAAGGGGTATCGAATCTCATCATAACTCTAAATTTGACTATGACGAAAATTGTCTTCCAATAGGAACTGAGATATTTGTAAGAAGTGCCCTTGATTATTTATCTTAGTGAGATCAAATAACAGGTGAGGTGCCACCATCTACATTTATCGCTGTACCTGTAACATAACTTGCTTTATTTGACGCAAGAAAACAAATTACATCTCCAGCTTCGTGTGCTTCACCAACCCTGTTACCTAAAGGTACGTTTTGACCTAATTTTTCCCAATGATTTTCTATTGTGTATTCGGGGTTTTCTTTGTTTGCTGTTTTCCATCTACTTCTATGTTGCCCAGATTTTAGTAATCCTACACAAATTGTATTAACTCTTATATTATATTTTGCTAATTCTCCAGCCCAAGATTTTGTTAAGGATATTCCAGCAGCCCGAGATAGAGATGTCGGCTGACCAGATGGACCTGATGCTTTGCCTCCTGGGGTAGTTGTATTAATAATTACTCCTGAATCTGATTTTTTCAAGTATTCCAGCGAGTTTCTTGCACAATATATTGCACCGTATACTTTTATGCCAAAATCTATTTTAATCTGCTCGTCAGTAATATTTTCTAATGATGTAGCAGAAGATGTTCCAGCGTTGTTTATCAAAATATCGATTCCACCCCATTTATTCACCACACTATTAACCATTCCTTTAACATTGTTTTCATTTGATACATCTGCTGATATACCAATAACTTCTCCTGATGTAATAGAAATAATTTCATTAACTGCATCGTTTAATTTTTTTTCATTCCTGCCAATAATCGCCACCTTAGCTCCTTCATTAGAAAGAGAAATTGCTGCTGCTTTTCCAATTCCGTCACTTCCTCCAGTAATTATGCATATTTTGTTTTTTAATCCTAAGTCCATTTTTATCTCCTTAATTTATTTAGAAATCTACCCTCTACCAACATATGGCATTTTTGTAGCCATTATAGTCATAAATTGAATATTTGTATCTAATGGTAGATTTGATATTTGTAAAATACTTTCACCAACGTGAGATACATTAAATCTTGGTTCTGGAACTACATCACCATTTGGTTGCGGTTGTCCAGAATCAGATGTTGCGGTCATTGGAGTTGCTGCATTGCCAACATCAATTTGACTACAAGCAATATTGTATTTTCTTCCATCTAAAGAAATTTGTTTAGTTAGTCCAGAAATTGCATGTTTTGTTGATGTATAAGCTACAGAGTCGGGCCGTGGGACATACGCTGATATCGATCCATTATTTATAATTCTTCCACCTAATGGATTTTGATTTTTCATAATTTGTATTGCTTCTTTGGCGCACAAAAAACTACCAGTTAGATTTATATCTATTACTCTTTGCCAGTCACTAAGACTAAGATCTTCTGTAGTAGATTTTACACCAATACCTGCATTATTAAACAAAACATCAACTCTCTGAAATTTTTTCATAGCAACATTGAATAATTTTTTTACATCTTCCTCTTTACTTACGTCGGTTGTTTGTACTAAGAATCTGTCTTCGCTAGCACCTGATTCTTGGACAGTATCATTAAGGGGTTGCTCTCTTCTACCAGCCAAAACAACTTGGTATCCATCTTGAATAAGATGCAATACAGCACTTTTACCTATCCCAGTACCAGCACCAGTGATAACTGCAACTTTTCCGTTATTTTCCTTTATAGTCAATGTTTTCTCCTAAAAATAAAAAAATTATTAAATACGATATGAATAATCGATGATATTAGAATCAATTCTAAGTATTCTTAATAAATACGTCAAATTAGGAAAAGGTTTTTTGAGTAAAAAAAATATATATGAACCATTAGATATGCCAAGAAGAGTTATTCTGGGGCCAGGACCAAGTTCTGCCAATCCGAGAGTTCTTAGAGCTATGTCTTTGCCTATTGTAGGTTATTTAGATCCAGCATTTTTTGATTTATTAGAGAAAGTATCGGATATGCTTAATCAAATTTTCTTAACAAAGCAAATGTCTTTTGCTGTTGCTGGTTCTGGTTCTGCTGGTATGGAAGCTGGTCTTGTAAGTCTAGCTGAACCAGGGGATAAAGTCATAATTTGCTCATACGGTTATTTTTGTGAACGTCAAATTATTATGGCTAAACGACTAGGTTTGAATGTAATTCCAATTAGAACAGAATGGGGTAAATCATTCGACCCACAAGTTTTATTAGATAACTTAAAGAATCATACTGATACTAAATTGGTTTTAGGTATTCATGCTGAAACTTCTACAGGAACTATAAATCCAATTAAGGAAATGGCAAAAATTTCTCATGATTTTGGAGCTTTGTTTATGACGGATGTTGTTACATCATTGGCTGGAAGCGAGCTTCAATTTGACGAATGGGAAATTGATTATGCCTATTCTGGATCACAAAAGTGTTTAGCTGCTCCCCCAGGGATATCTCCTGTTGCAATGTCAACTAGAGCTCTGGAATTTATAAGAAACAGAAAAACATTACCTTCTTCTTGGTATCTCGACCTTTCATTGATTTGGGATTATTGGTCTGAAAATCATGTAGCCCATCATACAGCTCCTGTAAGTATGATATATGGTCTTAGAGAAGCTGTTGCGCTAACATTGAATGAAGGATTGTTTGAAAGATGGGAAAGACACAAAGTTAATGCTTCTGCACTTAGAGCTGGCCTGAAAGCATTGAACTTAGATTTACCTATAAGTAAGAGTGACAGATTAGACCAACTTACCGTTATCAATTTACCGAAGGATGTTGATGATGTTAAGTTAAGGTCAAAAATATTAGAACAATATTCTATCGAAGTTGGCAGAGGATTAGGCGACTTTGCAGGTAAAGTAATAAGAATAGGATTGATGGGTGAATCTTGTTACCCTCCAAACGTTTTATATATTTTACAAGCCTTGGAAAATATATTACCTCAATTTGGGATAGAAATTTCTCAGGGAAATGCTGTGAATGCTGTTAGTAAAGAATACTCTAAAAATGGTATAAAAAAATTTTATGAATAATGTAAATTAATTTCTATAGCGTAAATTTTGTCGAGACAAGTCACTAATTTTTGTACATCCCATTAACTTCATATCCCTTTCGAGTTCATCTCTGTATATACCTAATGCTTTTTCCACGCCATCTTGACCAGCTGCTGCAAGTGCATAAAGATACATTCTCCCCCCGGCACAAGCCTTAGCTCCAACAGAAAGAGCCTTTAATATATGGGTTCCTCTCTGAATTCCACCCTCCATTATTACATCTATTTTATCTCCTACAGCATCCACAATTTCAGCAATGTGATCAAATGGTGAGCGTGATCCATCTAGTTGTCTTCCCCCGTGGTTTGATACTATAATTCCATTACAACCAATATCCGCAGCTTTTTTTGCATCTTCAACACTCATAACTCCTTTTAATGCGAACTGTCCTCCCCATTTTGACTTTAGTTCCTCTGCATCTTTCCAATTCATAGATTGATCTAACATATTACCGAAATAATCTCCTATAGATGTGGCTACATTACTAAGTTCAGATACATGATCTTTTAGTAATGGCAATTCGAATTTTGCTTTAGTTAGATAATTTATTCCCCACATAGGTTTTGTAACATAACTAAATGCACTTGAAAGAGTTATTCTTGGAGGGGAAGTAAAACCTGTTCTAAAATCTCTTTCACGATTACCTGATGTTATTGTATCTACAGTTAGTGCAAGAACATCAAAATTAGCCTCTTTTGCTTTTTCTACCATAGCATCATTGAGACCTTTGTCTTTGTGATAATAATATTGAAATAACTTGGGTGCATCAATTGGTGCTAATACTTCCATGCTTGTAGTAGAAAGAGTTGAAACACTAAACATTGTATTAAATTTTGCCGCAGCTCTTCCTACGGCTTTTTCTCCATCATAATGAAAGAGTCTTTGTAATGCAGTAGGGGAGCAGTAAAAAGGTAAATCTAATTTTTTACCAAAAACAGTAGTAGATAAGTCAATTTTTGAAACATCTCTTAGGACATTCGGAACTAAATCAACATCATCAAACGCCTTGGTGTTTCTTATATGAGTCATTTCATCATCCGCAGCTCCATCAATATAGTGAAAAACTGGAGATGGTATCTTTTTTTTTGCTAATTTTCTAAAATCGTGAAAGTTGTGACAGTGTTTTAATTTCATATGTAATGGTACCCAAAAAAAATAAATTATTTGTTGACAATTATAGTAATTTATAAAATAGTTTTCAATGAGTTATAACTTATGTATGGGAAATTTCAATCCATTTCGATTTATTGAATGATTCGTAGGCAGCATCAACAATTTCTGCTGCTTTTAAGCCATCATAAAATGATGTATCAATAATTTTTTGGTCATTTTTTTTTATAGCTTCGACAAATAGAGAATAAGGTTGAGCATATTCAGGGCCTGGATCCAATTGATGAATTGGTCCATTATTACCTGTAATACCTTCAATTAGATATTTCCCATTAGTAGCAATTTTACCTTTTTCACCTGAAATCTCAATTCTAGCTGAGGTGCTTCCGTCAGGATCTGTTCCTCGAGATGCGAATGAAGTATGAACCACTGCAAAGCCACCATTTACCCATTCGCATAAAAAACCTGAAGCATCAGGAACATCTACGTTTATTCCTTCAGGGTAGTCTGCCGTTGGTCTTTTTTTAGTTGTTGTATCCAGAGTTGAAACTATTCTTGAAATTTCTCCATTTATGAACCTAAGCATATCAAAAACATGAATAAGCTCGTAGACTGAACCCCCTCCATATTCAGACTTAAACCTCCAAGCTAATGTATCTGGTCTTGCATCATACTGATGAGACATTCCCCACCATATATTTGCATGAAATATTCTTCCAACGAAATCTCTATCTATATATCGCATAATCTTCCCAAGTGATGTATTTCCTCTTTGATTAAAATTAGTTGAATGAATTACCCCTTTTTTTTCTGCTGAATCTAACATGATTTTACAATCTTTAGCGCTTAATGCTAATGGTTTTTCACACAAAACATGGAGTCCCTTGTCAATTGCGGAAAGTGTTATGTCTTTATGAGAATTGGTCGGAGTAATAATTATTACACCATCTATATTAGATTTCGTCATCATTTCTTCATAATCGGTGTAAATACTATTTATTTTCCATTTTTTTTGAAATTCAGATAGTCTCTTTTCATTTGTTCGAGAGGCAGCAACTATTTCAACATCTTTAATCTTAGAAAAATGTTGCATGTGAGTATCAGCAAATCTACCTGCACCCACAATACCTAATCTTATTTTTTTCATGACTTTATTTTTATGCATTAGGTGTGACGATTGCTCTAGTTACTTTGCTACCATCTTGCGTGCCAAGCCATTCAGCTGTTTTGAAAGCTTTATCAATATCTTCAAGAGAAAACTCATGAGATATTACATCCATTAATGGATATTTATCTTTTGTTCGAAGTAAGAAATCAATAGAATTAGGAATTATCCAAGGATCGTAGTGTTGTATTCCGTAGAACCTTATCTGGTTAGTAATAAATTTAGCCATATCTAATGATGCTTTTGATCCAGGCATAATATTTCCTATTTCTAGATATTTACCTCTCATTCTTACCATATCAACACCTTCTTCAACTACCTGAGGGAAACCTACTACTTCAACTACTTTATCAGCACCAATACCATTAGTAAGTTCCATTACTCTATCTATTCTTGACTGGGGTGTATCATATTCGTTCATATCAATAATGTCAGTTGCTCCGCACTGAACCGCTAGGTCTAACCTAGGTTTTTGACCGTCTATAACAATTATTTTTGATGCCCCTAATTCATTAGCAATTGCAGTTGCATTAATCCCTAATCCACCGGCACCTTGGATTACTATGTTATCTCCCATCATGACTCCACCAAGATGAAGCGCATCATAAACTTGTGCTAAAGCACAATTAATAGGAGCAGCTGATGCATTAGAAATTTCATCTGGAAGTTTAAATATATAGTGAGGGCTTCTTAAGTAGTAATACTGTGCAAAACCACCATTACAAACAGGCCATTCTTCAAGAGGTTTTCTGCCTAATCTAAACTTACATGCACCAAATTCACCTCTTATGCAGTTGTAACATTTTGCACATGGGAAAAAATATGAAAATGCTATTCTGTCACCTTCTTTTAATGGATTTCTTAGAGAGTCTGTTGTAACTTTGTTACCCATAAAAGCTACCGTACCCATCATTTCATGCCCAAATACAAAAGGATCTCTCGGGTGTTTTTTTGTATCAATACCATCACCTCTCCAAATATGCAGGTCAGAGCCACATACGCTAGTAGCTTCTACTTTTACCTGAATTGCATCATTTTCGAGATCTGGTAATGGTAATTCTCTAAACTCCCAACTTTCGTTTGAATCGTGCCATACTGCTGATACTCCTGTTTTTCCCATATGTAATACTCCATTAAGTCAATTTTTAGATATTTATTATTATTTATACTATATTTATTCTTCTTGTAAATAGATGTATAGTTTTATTTATGAAACATTGCTTAATTTGTATAAATTGCAAGAAGAAATATAAACCAAGTATATTTCTTCTAAGGTGTGATGAATGTAATTCTGTTGTAAAAGTTGAGTATAATCACCCTCCTAAAGATAAAAATTCTATGATGAATTCTTTGATGAACTCAAGTTTTTTCTCACTGGGTGACGGTGATACTCCCATAATTCATTTAAGAAATCTTGGGGAAAAAATCGAGCATAATTTTTTATATGCCAAACTTGAATTTTTATCTCCCACAGGATCTTTTAAGGATAGAGGGTCTAATATTCTAATGAACATTGCAAAGAATTTTGGAGTGAATGAATTTGTAGAAGATTCNTCNGGAAANGCAGGTGCATCNTTAGCAGCANATGCAAGTTTTATGAATATAAATGCTAANATNTTNNTTCCTCANAAAACNCCTGATGCNAAGAAAGANCAAATTAGAGTGTATGGNGCTAAANTATTTCNAATTGAAGGATCNAGAAATGANACTACAATTTCAGCNATGANTTATTCNNANGNTAATGATATTNTNTANTTGTCGCATAACNTAAGNCCTTATTTTAGTGAAGGAATGAAAAATGTTACTTATGAAATAATAAAAGAAGGTTTTTTGTTTGACCATGTGATTTTACCNGTTGGGAATGGATCATTATTGCTTGGGATGTACTCTGCTTACGAAGCATTATATAAACAAGGAAAAATTACTAATATACCCAAATTTCATGCAATTCAAGCGAGTTCAGTNAGCCCTATTTATAACTATTTTCACGGTATAGACTGGGATATTAGTCAAGTTCNTCCTACACTGGCTAGTGGTATTGCTGTTTCAAANCCNCCAAGAATTTTTGAGATTTCTGACANTATTAGGAAATCTAAAGGTACTGTTATGACTGTGGAAGAAAAGGATATGATTTATTGGAAAAAATACATGTCAGAAAATGAAGGTTTATTTATAGAANTTACTTGTTCAGCAGCTTTAGCAGGTTTAAATAAATTATTGAAAGAAAAAAAAATAGNGCNTAATGAAAAAGTTCTAATTCCTCTAACCGGTACTGGATTAAAAGAATCGAAATAAATTAATCGCTATAAGCGAGTCTAAATCCTAAGTTCCCTGTTGAAGAATCAGGTGAATTTTGAGTTCTAGCTGAATTTCTGTATCGATTACAGTATGAATTATGACATAAATAAGATCCACCTTTCATAGTTTTGGTGTTACCTTGAGGNGGTCCNTTAGGGTTTATTCTNGTTTCTTNACTNTCAATTTGGTGAAAGGATGATGAAAACCAGTCACTACACCATTCCCATACATTTCCAGCAGTATCGTATACATTTAGTTTATTAGGTTCAAAGTAATCAACAGNAGATGTTCCTAACCANCCATCATCTAGAGAGTTTTGATCAGGAAATTTTCCATCCCATATGTTACATTTTTTGTATATTTCCGAATCGTCATCGCCCCANGAAAAATTTTTATTAACTAATCCTCCTCTTGAAGCCATTTCCCATTCTGCTTCAGATGGAATTTTCTTNCCNACCCATTTTGAGTATGCGTTTACATCATTCCATGAAACATGAACNACTGGATGAGTTTCTATNCCCTTAATACTTGAATCAGGNCCATATGGATTTTTCCAACTTGCACCATTTACTTTCCACCACCACGGAGCATCGTAAACNGATTCAGATACATTTTTTTTTGTTTTTTCAGATANTAATTGATAAAAAACAAAAGACCATCCAAACTTTTCTGCTTCAGTAGTATACCCAGTACTAATGCAAAATTTTTCAAAATCTNNATTTGTNACAGGATATTGNTCTATATAAAATTTTGATANAGTGACTTCTCTAAGTGGTCCTTCTCCATCAGAAGAAAANGCTTTTTTATAATTTGTTCCCATTAAAAATTTTTCTTGATCAATTAATATCATTTCTCCAAGTTTAATTTNTTGCTTACTTAANAAATTTATTTCGNTAATATCNCTGCTACTTTTATGAGGATNATTTGGAGAACAGCATTTTTTTTCTGACATTATTTTCTTTCTAACTATTAATTTGCTTTAATACTTGATTAAATCCATCTAAAGAGCCTTCTATTACCCAGTCTTCAACACAGTATGAAGCTCTAAAAAAACCTTTGGTTCCAAACCCTATGCCCGGNACTACAAGTACAAGTTCTTTTTGTAATATTTTTACAAATTCTTCATCATTAGGTATTGGTGATTTAGGAAAAAGGTAAAAAGCACCATCAGGTTTTACACAATCGTAACCNATTTTAATAAGGTTTTCATAAAGTAAATCTCGTTTTTTTCTATAAATATTNACATCAACCACNTCNTCNTGTAATTTAGCAACAACTCTTTGCATTAATGCTGGAGCATTAACAAAGCCCAANGTTCTTAATGAGAAAATAATAGCATCNATAAGTTTTATTTTNTTANTATAACTAGGNTTGACTGCTATNTANCCNATTCGTTCTCCTGCCAAACCTAAATCTTTTGAGTGAGATGTAGCCACAACNGATCTTTCGTGATANTGGTATATNAAAGGATAATCGTTATTAGAATAAATAATTTTTCTGTATGGTTCATCNGAAATCAAATAAATGCTAGTGGAATATTTTTTCTCTGCATTTTTTATAATTGAAGACATTTTTTCTAAAATTTCTTTTGAATAAATGACACCACTTGGGTTATTTGGAGAATTTATTAATATAGCTTTCGTTTTTTNACCTATAATATTTTCTAAGNTCTTGAGGTTTGGCATCCAGTTTTCATCTGAATCACAAATTCTATAATTCCCATTTTGATGTTCGATATAAAAAATATACTCTGCAAAAAATGGTGAAATAATTATTACTTCGTCTCCAGGGTCTAAGATAGNTCTAAACAATGTATTAATNGCNCCTGCNGCTCCTACTGTCATAACAATATCAGAAGCTTTGAAAGGTAGACCCGACTCTTTTGAAATTGATTTAGCTATTTCTTCTCTTACTTCATAAAAACCTGCATTTGGCATATATTTATGAACATTTTTATCTTTGGAATTACTTAAATCTCTTAATATCTCAAAAAATTTTTTTGGAGGATTTACAATNGGATTNCCTAAGGATAAATCAAATACATTTTTTTCTCCATGTGTTTTTTTTAGCTCNATCCCTTGCTCAAACATCCTTCTTATCCANGAGCTATTTTCCATCTGTTCTTGAACCTTTTTTGAAATATCCATATTTTCACTTCTTTTTANTTTTTAAAAAATTNAGGAAAAAAGGTAGCCTTGATTTCTGGTCACATCTTACAACATATGTACCAGCTATCTTATCATGCCANCCTTGATTTTCNTTATCTAATATAATCCATAATATTCCAACTCCAAATGATATGTATGAAACAAATTTACCTACCATTTCTCTTGGTATTGAAGCTGGCCCAGCTGGNGTTCCGTCCTTCATTACTACTATTATACCGGCCACCCATTTTCCTGGGGTTCTTCCCCATATTATAGTAGGTATAACAAAATATCCAAAAAGTACTAAGATATCTTGAGTTGCTGCATCTTCATGAAATAATTTATTACCTGAGATTGGTCCAAAAGTATAAATTATNATAAATATTAAACCTAAATCAATCATAAATGCATATAATCGGCTTATTAGGCCAGCTATTTCTAAATTGGATATATTTTTTGAGTCTNNATTAATTTTTTCTTTTTTATTTTNATTTTTTTTATTCATATTTGTATTGTAAGATAAATAGTATCTAAAAATAAACTTAATTTACATTTATTAAAGAGGAGAAAGTTATGACTGGACGTATTAATAATAAGGTTGCATTAATAACAGGNGCAGGTTCTGGTATTGGTAAATCATGCTCTGTACTTTTTGCAAAACATGGTGCTAAGTTATCTCTTGCAGATGTAAAAAANGATTCAATGATTGAACTTTCTAAAAAAATTAATTCTGAGGGGGGTGAGAGTTTTATTTCTANTNCGGATGTTACTTCTAATGATGAGTGTAAATCGTTAGTAGAAAAAACATATGAAAAGTATGGCAGGNTAGATATTTTAATTAATAGTGCTGGAGTTACGCCTAGATATGCTCCTAAAGATTGGGATTTTGAAAAAAAGTGGGACTGGGTGATAGATGTAAACTTAAAAGGTAGCATGATGATGTCATATCATGCCATAANGAAAATGAAATTAAATAATGGNGGTTCAATAATTAACCTAGCCTCTATTATAGGATTAGTTGGTTATGCTCAAGGNCTTAGCGANGGATTTAACCCTTATCCTCATTCAAAAGGGGGCATAGTACAGATGACTAGAGATATGGCTGTTGCATTCGGTAAAAGTGGAATAAGAGTTAATTCNTTGTGCCCGGGTTTTACTTATACACCATTAACCAAAACTCTAACTGATGACTCAGATGANCATCAAANNCTTATTTCTCTTCATCCAATGGGAAGACTTGGNGAAGTTGAAGAAATTGCAAAGGCTGCTTTATTTTTAGCTTCAGATGATGCTTCATTTATAACTGGAATTAATATGCCTGTAGATGGTGGNTATACAGCTCAGTAAANTTGNANTTANCCCCAATCAGGTATATCGTACATTGGAGCANAATAAGGACTATTAGGATNGAATGANGTGAGTGTTGAAGGNTTTTNAACTTTACCTGGAAGTCGAATATCANTCCCTTGAATANCTGAAAATTCATCACCTAGTTCNTTAGCNCATTCATCAAGTAATTTTTGTAGTTCTAGAACAATTTCAGGGTNTTTTTCATANACATTATTTTTTTCTGAAATATCATTTTCTAAGTTATATAATTCACTTACTTTTTTACCATCTTTTTGCTGATGAAGTTTCCATTTTTTNTTTCTCACAGCCTCAAGATTATTCTGTTTGTAGTAAAAAAAAGTTTCTCTTGGACTTTTTGAATTAATTGGTGAGTACATTACATTNGAAAAATCAAGACTGTCAATTTTATTTTTACTATCTATTTTTATACCTAATATAGANGAAATTGTTCGAAAAAAATCAATAGATGANACTAGTTCATCAGAGGTTGAATTAGCTGGAATTTTTTTTGGCCACTTCATTATCATAGGTACTCTTTGTCCTCCCTCATAAGTTTCTTGTTTTTTACCTCGAAGAGGTGCGTTACTTCCGTTATTTCTAGTATTGGAACCATTATCACTTGTGAAGATTATAAGAGTATTTTCATCTAAATCTAGTTTCTTAAGTTCATCTAATATCATAGCTGTAGACCAGTCAATGCCNCTTACTGCTGCACCATACCTACCGTTTCTAGAATTATTTATAAATCTTTCAGGAGCATATAATGGNAGATGAACATACATATGAGCTAAGTATAAAAAAAATGGTTGTTTTTTATTTTTTCTGATAAATTTTATACTTTCTTCAACATATCTTTCTGTTATACCNGCTTGATCTGGTTGCTCTTGNATNACTTCATTATCNCTNATCAATGGNAAAGGAGGAAATTTTTCTCTNCGCGAACGTGTTTCTTCATCAATAGGTCCAAATGATCCNCCAGNGNTCATATCTTCNGGTNTTACANNNCGCCCCATATCGTTNGAGTATGGAATTCCGTAGTAGNTGTCAAAACCGTAGTTAGTCGGAAGAAATTCTTTCTGGTCTCCNCAATGCCATTTTCCAATAATTTTAGTATTATATCCTGCACTNTTAACNTGATTAGCAATGGTTATTTCGTTGGGGTTCAACCCTGTAGGTGAACCGGGAAAAAGAACGTTTCGGTTATCATCNAAAGACCCGAAACTAATTCGTGGAGGATAACAACCNGTCAACATTGCAGCTCTAGAAGGTGANCANACAGGAGATGCCATATAAAAGTTTGTGAACTTNATTCCNTCTTCAGATAATTTATCTATATTTGGAGTATCATTNANCTTTGAACCATAGCAACCNAAGTCTCCATATCCCAAGTCATCACAATTAATTAATATTATATTTGGCTTATTCATGTAAATATATTAGTTTATATATTCACAAAGGTAAAGAAATTAAGAATGAAGTTCCTTCGTTTTCAATACTTTTTACGTTTATATTTCCTCCGTGAGCTTCTACTAGCTTTTTCACTATAGATAATCCCAATCCTGTGCCTCCTGTAGAACGATTTCTACTAATATCAGCTCGGTAAAATTGATCAAATATTTTTTCTAAATCTTTTTCTTTTATTCCTGTTCCATTGTCAGAAATTTCTATTTCAATATTATTTTTACGGGATTTTATTGAAATGTTGATAATCCCTTTATTTGGTGTATGAATTAAAGCGTTTTCAATAAGATTTGATAAAATTTGCTTGATTCTCGTACTGTCAAATTCAATCATTATTTCATCTTTATCGCTGATGACTTTAGATTTGATTGATTTGTCATTAAATTTATTATTAAAATCGCTATGAGTATTCTTAACTATTTCAACTAAATTATCGATTTTTTTATTCAGTAATAATGCTTCGGAATCTGCAATAGATAATATTCTAAGATCTTCTACAAGTTTAGATAAATGTAATGTTTGCTCATGTATAGTGTCTATAGTTTCTAGCTCGCTTTTTATTATTCCATCCTTGTAAGCTTCAATGTAACCAATAATATTTGTAAGTGGAGTTCTTAACTCATGTGCAATATCTGCTGTTAGTCTTTTTTGAACAGATTTTGATTGTTCAAGATCTTCTATCATTTTATTGAAAACTTTTGATAAGTCTCCTAATTCATCATTACTATCTTCTTGTACCCTATGAGACAAATTGCCTTCTCCAACTAATAGTGCGGCATTGCGAAGGTTTTTTATTGGAAAAATCATTTTTTTAGTTAGATACATTATTATTACTAATCCAATTATGCCTGCTAATATACCTGAAAAAATAAGGGACCTTTGATATGAATTTTTTAGGTCATTTAATGGAGGGTCAACTAAATCAGATAATTGATCATAATACTCATCAGAGGCTTTAATATCAGAATTGATTTTATTACTTACAGAGCTAATTTTTTCTAATGGATTGTATTCCCTCAATAATAACGGTCTTTGATTTTTTTTTGGATTTGTATCAATATATAAATTTCCAATTAGTTCCTTTTTTTTATTTTCTACGGGATAAACTGTATCAAAAATAGCTCCATTACCAAATCTTTCAGAAAATGTTTCATATTCACCTCTAGAATCCATTGCTATTCGATTAGAATCTACCACTATGAATCCTTCATTATTGTTTAAAACAACATGCCATCCATAAAGTTTTGCGATCTGCTGTGCTGAATATTGCAATTCTCTATAATCTGATAATTCTTCTAATGATTCTTTCAAGATAATTTCTGCTCTTAATGATTTATTTTGGCTTATAGTCTGATCAATATTCCTAATTGCTTTATTTGTACTGAAAGCAGAAAAAATACTTGTTGAAAGTAATATTATTAATATTACCAATGCAAAGCTTATAGAAAATTTAACTTGGAGTGATGAAAATTTATTATTTTTCAAATTTATATCCTACTCCATATATCGATTCCAAATTATGCTGTTGAGGATAAATATTTTCAATTTTTTTTCTAAGATTTGATATGTGGGTATCGATGTTTCGATTATAGCCTTCAAAATCATATCCAAATACCTCATTAATTATTTGTTCTCTTGAGAATATTCTACCTTCATTTTCCATCAACAATTTTAGAATATTAAACTCAGTGGGTGTTAATTTAATTGGCTGATTTTTTACCATTACTTTATGTGCAGAAACATCTATTTCAAAATATTCAGTGCGTAAAATTTTAGGATAGGAATTAGTCTTTTGTATCTCGTTTTTTTCACTTCTTCTTAGCACCGCATTTACTCTTGACATAAGTTCTCTTGGACTAAAAGGTTTAGCTACATAATCATCTGCACCAATATCTAGGCCTTTCAACTTGTCAGTTTCATCTACTCTAGCAGTCACCATAATTATTGGTACTGTTGAAACATTTCTAATATTTTTGCATATCTCGATTCCATCTATTCCAGGAAGATTGAGATCTAGTAAAATTATATCTATATTGTTTGATAAAGCATAATCTTGACCCTTCATTCCATCATTGAACTCTACTACTTCATATCCTGAATCTGACAGATATAATCTTATCAGTTGAGAAACTGATTTATCATCCTCGATTATCAGAGCTTTTTTTTTCATGGTATTTATAACTTTTGATTTTTATTATTGCTACAAAATGTTAAGATTTAGTCAAGAAAATGGCACCCCGGGCGGGACTCGAACCCACAACCTAAAGATTAGAAGTCTTTCGCTCTATCCAATTGAGCTACCGGGGCAATTTAATCATTCTACCTTTTTATATATTTTTTGTCCCAAATATTTAATTAGAAATATTGCGAAAAATTTATTTTGAGTTATTCCTAATTTCATTTATTCTTTTACAAATAAACCAGATGATAAGTGATAATATAAGTATAAATATAGGTATATCAAATGGTTTCATTATCTCTCTTATTTGTTTATAGTTATCACCTAGAATATATCCAGCTAAAGACAGTGCAAAAGTCCATGGAAAGGCTCCTAAAAAAGTGAATAAAGAAAATTTTATAACATTCATTTTTGCTAATCCAGCTGGGATTGAAATAAATCCTCTGATGCCAGGTATTAATCTTGCAATGAGTACTATTATTTCACCTTTTCTCAAGAATAAATTTTCTGCTTTATCAATATCTTTTTTTGTAATTAATATATACTTACCGTATTTTTCTAGAAGAGGTCTTCCTCCTATTCGGCATACATAATATTCAATTAATGATCCAATAAGGCTGCCAACAGCTCCGCAAAATCCGGCAAAGAAAACATAAACTAATCCCAAATTTTTGTCTGACACAAGTAGCCATCCTGCTAACGGCATGATGATTTCGCTCGGTAAGGGTAGGGCGGTGCTTTCTATAGACATCAACACTATTATTCCCCACCATCCCATAAAATCATAAATTTCATTAGTGAAACTCAATATTGCGGTTTCAAGGCTATGTATTATATCTGTAATTACTTCCATATTTATTTTTTACTCTAACCCACCCAGAACAAATCGTTTTATAGGTCTGTCAAAATTTCATATAAGTAAAATATATCATTTTAAATTTAAAAGGACTTCCTATTGATTAGACTATTTATTTGGATTTGTAATTAATTTTTGAATTTTTTACAAAATTGTCAAATTTATCTGTATAAAAATAAAAAAAAATAAAAATTTTGTAACAATTTTGTTCATACTTAGGACAAGGTGAAATTTATATAAAGTATTTTACAAATATTGTATAAGTTTTATATTTGTTCAATATTTATTCAAGACAAGTTCTTGACAAATATTGATAGTGGAATTATTATTAAATATGAAAAAAATATTTATTGATTGAGGTATTTATGGCTCGACCAAAAACGAAAAAGATGTTAGATGCGGAAAAGAAATTACGCCGCCCCTTAGAGCGCGCATTGCCTGAAATGGTTAATGAATATGGCTTAACTGGAGCTGCTAAGCGAGTAGGTGTTAGTAAAGCTACCTTGAGTTATTGGTTGTTAAAGTTGGATATTGAGATACGCAGAGTGGCATTAGCCAAAGGTGAAGAAATCGAAATTCGAAGAGTTGAAAGATAATTAAACTTTAATTGTTTTTATAATGCTTGCTGCTTGGTATCCAGCTCCAAAACCATTATCTATATTGACTGTTGAGATTCCAGGTGCGCATGAATTCAACATTGTAAGAAATGCGCTTAATCCATCTAGGTTGGCCCCATATCCAACGGATGTAGGTAAAGCTATTATAGGAGCTTTAACCAAACCTGCTAAAACACTAGGTAGGGCTCCTTCCATTCCCGCAACCACTACTATAACTTTGGCCTTAGAAATTTCAGGTAATCTTGTAAAAAGTCTATGTATTCCAGCTACTCCAACATCAGTAATCATATTAACTTCGCACCCCATAAGCTCTGCTGTAATTTTTGCTTCAGTTGCATAAGGTAAATCTGATGTTCCTGCAGAAACTATACTCAGGCCTGGTAATAAACCTGCTTTTCGTTTTCTTTTATCAAGCCAAATTGTTTTTGAAATTTCAGACCATTCTAATTCAAGATAGTGATTCTTTAGTAATTCGTATGTTTCTAATGAAGATCTAGTAACTAAAAAGAACTTTTCTTCTTCAAATAATTTTTTAGATATTTCTAAAACTTGTTTTGGTGTTTTACTTAGGCCGAAAATAACTTCTGGAAATCCAACTCTGATTTCTCTAAAAAGGTCTATATTTGCAAAATCAGAACCTGAGAAATCATTTTCTTTTTCGAAAATTCCAATTACCTCTTCAGGTGATAGGCTTTGAGAATATAGACTCTTTAATGTTTTATATAATTTTTTATTTTTCATTTAAAAAATTTGAGATAATTTTAATACTCTTTATCTATGTTATATTTTTATTCACTTGTAGTATCATATATTAAAAGGGATGTTAAATCAGAATTAATATGTTATATATATATCATAAGAATTAAAGAATTTACTAATTTGAAAGGATTGCCATGCAGGTAACATGTTTGAAAGATAATCTTAGTAAAGGTCTATCCAGTATCAGTAGAGCAGTCGCTACAAGAGCAACTTTGCCGGTTACGCAAAATGTACTACTGGAAAGTGATAATGGGCAATTAAAACTTACTGCAACTAACACAGAAATTTCTATAAGTACCTGGATAGGAGCACAGATTGAGGGCGAAGCAAAGGTAACTATTCCTGCAAGAATGCTTAACGATTTCATTAATTCTCTTCCAGAAGAAAATGTTCATATGGATTTCCTTTCCGAACCCGTTGGTTTAAAAATTAAATGTGGGCAATTTAATGCAAATATAAACGGTATTTCTGCTGAAGAATTTCCACCAATCCCTACAGTTGATGATTCAAAATCTGTATCTATACCATGTGATGTCTTGAAATCTGCACTTGAAAGAGTGGTTTTTGCAGCTGCAACTGATGATTCAAGGCCAGTGTTAACAGGAGTTAATTTTGAGCTTGATAAGTCTGGATTTACAATTGCAGCGGCTGATGGATTTAGATTAGCTGTAGAAAAAGTAAATTTTGAGACGGAAATAATTGAACCTGTAAAGGTTATTATTCCAGCAAAAACACTAGTTGAACTTCAGAGACTTCTTGTTGATTCAAGTTCCAATGTGAAGCTTGCACTAAATACAAATGGAAGATCTGCTAGGTTTAAATTGGATAACTCCGAGGTTGTAACTTCCTTAGTCCAGGGAACTTTTCCTGATTATGACAAACTTATTCCTGATGAATTTTCAACAAAGGCTGAGGTTGGATTAACTGAAATGATACAAGCTACCAGAGCTGCCTCAATTTTTGCAAGAGATGGTAGTGGTATCATTAGATTGTTAATTTCACCGCAAAATAATGGGCATCTAAAAATCATCTCTAGGGCAGAAGAGGTAGGTTCAAATGAGAACAATATACAAGCCGATGTTCATGGAGATGAATCAAAGGTTGCATTTAATAGTAGATTTTTACTAGATGTACTAGGGGTTTTTGATTCTAAAGATATAATTATAGAAACAAATACTCCTTCTAGCCCAGGTGTATTTAAGTCTCTTGATAACCCAGGTTATACTCATGTCATTATGCCTATGTTTGTTCAGTGGTAGTAGCAAAAACTAAATATCTATTATTAATTAGTTTACTTCTTCTTATTTCTGCTTGTGCAACTGAATCTAGCACTCAGGTTATAAATAAAGATTCCTCAGAAGAGGTGACGGTTGTAAGAGAGGTAGCTGAGATTGAAAATACTACTACACCGTTACCACCATCTCCACAACCGAAAGCATCTGATTCTACTCAGCCAACTGCTACAACGTTACCACCATCTCCACAACCGAAAGCATCTGATTCTACTCAGTCAAAAGATAAAATAAAAATAAATACTTCAAAAGATGAAGAGAGTAAGGACCAGAATAATATTGAAAGCCAATCTGATAACTTTGCTGTGCAGTGCGTACCGAGTACTGATGATCCTATCAATACATGGGTAAAAGCTAAAGGACCAATTGGAGGTTTGGGATATAACGTGAGGTATAGACATGATAACCCAGATACCATGTATTTTACTGATGCTTGGTCAGGGATACAAAAAAGTACTGACGGAGGCCTAAATTGGATTCAATCTAATGGAGAAGGAGAAAGGAATATTGATTTTCGAGTCGGCCCTTCATTAGATAATATTCCTGTATATGCCCTAAGAATAGATCCTAATGATGAAGATATTGTATGGATAGGACTGCAAGATAACGGGGGGCTTTATAAATCATACGATGAAGGAAAATCTTGGGAATCAAAAAACAATGGCTTAGACTCAAATAAAATTATTTCGCTACAAAAATCACAAAATTTAGATGAGGAAGAGGATACTTCCGAGTTGAAATTAAACGTCAGAATGATTGAAGTTGAACCAGGAAATTCAGATATCGTTTATGTGATGGGTGACGTTGACACTCAAGTGGATGGATTCCAGTTTAATCGAACTCGAGGATTTGTATTTAAATCTACTGATGGAGGTGAAAAATTTGAACTAATTGGTGATTTTCCAAATCTAACTAGATGGCTTTTTTTTACAAACTCGTCTGACACTGAAGAATTACTCGTCACTACAGGACTATTTGACCGTGAACCTGACACAGCAGCAGAAAAAGAATTTGAAGACCTTTCTGACGATGCAATCCCAAGTGGACTTGGAGTAGGGGTATTCAAATCAAATGACGGAGGAAAAAACTGGTATGAAAGTAACCAGGGTATTAACCCAAAGTGGTCAATGCATTTTGGTGGAGCAGACCAGAGTCCATATGATGAAAAGCTAATCATAATTGCAAGCGGCAACGACGTCGATAATTCTCTTCGCGATTACTCAGGAGCGGTTTATAAATCTATAGATGGAGGGGCTTCTTGGAAAGATGTATCGCCTCTTTATTCAGGATTAGGGATGTTTGGTGCGGTCGCTTTTGCTGAATCTGATAAAAACATTGTTTATGTTGCGGGAGAAAATGAATTTCTTCGTTCGACAGATCAGGGAGAAACATGGATCATACAAGAGCAATGGGGCCCCCCGGGAATAAAGCCAGGGAATCCAATTGATATGGTGGTAAGTAAGACAGATCCTAATACTGTATTCATTAATAATTATGGTGGTGGTGTTTTTAAAACTGAAGATGGTGGAAAAACTTGGATTGAATGGAGTAACGGCTATTCGGGTGCAAACATCCTTGGCATTTCTATAAGCCACACTGGTTGTATAGCTGCAAACGGGCGAAGTCAAATACATCTTTCTGGTGACTTTGGCGAGACTTGGCAGGGAATTCTATATGGCAAATCAAGGAGCCTTGGGGACGGTCTTGCAATTAAATTCTTATCACATGATGATAGCAACCAAACCATTATTGCAACTGATGCTAATAGTGGGCTTCTTTATTACTCAAACAATCTAGGCAATGATTGGGAAATAGCTACAGGATTAGTAAACATAGAACATTCTTTATTTGAAGAATCTTTCGGCATACATGTTATCGAGGAAGCATCCTCAAATCCAATGGTATTATATGCTGGTTATATTCAATCAAAGATTAAAGGGCACGATCCTCATCAATTAGAGGAAATTGAACAGTCGCCAGGAATGTATAAATCTGTTGACGGAGGAATGTCTTGGTTCCCAATCAATAATGGACTGCCGGATGAAAACTACAGCCGTAATATATCAGATATTACTGTTAGTAGCCAAGATGAAAATATAGTCTATATAAATTCATTGTTTGATGGGTTGTACTATACGGTTAATGGTGGAGAATCGTGGAAACATCTTACAGGTGCTTTGCCTGCTGGTATGTCATGGGATGATTGTGGACATACGTGTGTTAATGACGATGGTGAAAGAATTGAAATGGAAGATATGGATCACTCTAACATAATTCAACGCAAACATGCGATGAGTATTGCAATTAATCCACAAAACGATCAAGAGATATTTCTAGGTACCAATGTTCATGGTGTTTATAAAACTACTGATGGTGGAGCAAGTTGGGAAGAAACACTCTGGCGTACTGAGGCGATTAATACCTCGAAACGTGACCACGCACACGCAATCGATATTGCAATTAACCCAAAAAATACGAATATCATTGCTATAGCTGATTGGAATAGCGGTGTGCTGTTGAGTCAAGATGGAGGCGATTCTTGGCAACGAACTAACAAAGGATTAGATACAGGAGTAGTACAAGTTCTAACTTTTTCACCGAATGGGCAATATCTTTTTGCTGGTACTGAAGGACATGGAATATTTCGCTATAAACTCTTTGATTGATCACTTCATTTGCTAAGAGATTTCATGAAAGAAAAGTGTTTTTAGTATTTAGGTATGTAGTGCCTAGGGTTTTGATACGTAGTATCAATTGTGTATAATTATTTTATTAATGAGGTATAAAATATGGATAGTAAACACAATGAAATAAATATAGCAAACTGTTGTATTGAAGTTGAGAGTTGTTGTGTTGAATATGACAACATCCTTGCTCTAGATAATGTATCATTTTCAATTCCCAAAGGATCTTTTATTGGAGTATTGGGTCCTAATGGAGGAGGCAAAAGTACTTTATTCAATGCTATAGCTGGTTTAGAGAACTTAACGCATGGAAAAATCAAAATAAATGGTAAAAGTCCACAAAAAAGTTTAGGTAAGATAAGTTATGTACCTCAAAAAGAAATGATTAATTGGAAGTTCCCTCTTACTGTATACGATGTTGTTTCACAGGGAAAAATCCGAGGAGGTGGCTTTCGAAATATTTTAGGTTTTTCTAATGATTTGATTTTGGATTCACTTAAAAAAGTAAATATGTATGCAAAAAAGGATGAAATGATTGGCAATCTTTCAGGTGGAGAGAAACAAAGAACATTCATTGCAAGGGCGCTAGCTCAAGAGTCAGAAATATTACTTTTAGATGAAGCATTTAGTGGAGTTGATTTTGGTTCGCAAGAAGATATTACTGACGTGCTAAAATTGCTAACATCTGAATCGAAAACAATTCTTATGTCTACCCATGACTTAAATAGTTTATCTGATAGATATGATAAAGTCTTATGTTTGAATGGCCATATTTGTGCTTTTGGCTCACCTAAAGAGGTTCTAACTGAAGATGTATTAAAAGAGTTATATGGAGTTCACAAGGATAGATTGATAGATCATAGAATTGGAAGACATTATTAATGTTTTATGATCTACTTGTTGAACCCCTAACCTATAATTTTTTTTTACAAGCTACTTTCGTGTGTATTCTCATTGGTATCGTATGCCCTCTGTTAGGTGCTTTTGTTATAAATCGTGAATTAGGTTTCATGGGAGATGCAATGGCTCATTCAGTTTTACCAGGAATGATTATAGCGTACTCAATTGGTGTAAATGCATTTCTAGGGGCTATACCTAACGCAATAGCCATAGCGTTATTGATAGGCTTTTTAGTTAGAAGATTCAAAATTTCCACAGATACATCAATTGGAATAATTTTTTCTTTTCTTTTCTCAATTGGCTTGATAATCATGTCGGTAATTGGAGGTACAAGATTTAATTTAGAAGAAATATTAATTGGTCAAGTATTAAGTGTATCTAATCTCGATTTAATAATTACTTCGATACTATCCGTGGCGGTTATTACAATAACACTCATTTTTTATAGACCTTTAGTATATGTCGGATTTGATTATTATGGAGCAACAGTTTCAGGTATTCCATCTCAAAAACTTGATTACTTGTTACTAGTATTACTCTCAATCGTCATTGTAATTTCTCTTCAGGTAGTTGGTATTATTTTAGTTGTTGGATTATTAATAACTCCTGCAGCAACAGCTAGTCTAATTGTAAAGAGATTCAAAAGTGTTATTATTCTGGGAATTATAATAGGTATTGCTTCCTCCATAATAGGTTTATATTTTTCATATCATTTGGATTTACCATCTGGACCCACTATATGTGTTGTATCAACTATGATATTTTCTTTAGCTTTGCTTAAGTCAGTTATCTTGAAAATCAAATGATACTATCCAACCCTAACTCTTTCCTCTGGATAAGATATAATATCTTCTTTACTCTCCTTAGACATAAATAACACTAATGTAATTGGTCCAAATCTACCAGTGAACATAGCTATTGATAATATTAGTTGTCCTCCTGTACTATATTGGTTTGTCTCTCCTATAGACCAACCACAGGTTGCAAATGCAGAAACTAATTCGAATACAGATTCTCTGTAATCAGCATTAGGCTCAAAGATCTGAAATAAAATGATTAATAGCATTATACTTACAATTGCTGTAGCGCCCACGGCCATAGATTTTAATACATCAAATGAATTAATTTTCCTATTACTAAATGATATATTTTCCTTTCCTTTGAAAATTGAATATGTAGCGATCAGTATAATCATCAAGGTATTAACCTTAATCCCACCTGCGACCGAAGAAGTAGTTCCGCCTATAAACATTAGCAATGCCGTTACATTAATATTTGAATTTTCAAGATTATTATAAGCTATACTAGAGAAGCCGGAAGTCCTATTAACTGAGTGGAATAAGGATTGAGAGATTTTGTTAACAATATTGTCATTACCAATGCTACTAGCATTGTTAAATTCAATTACAAAAAAACTTATAAATCCAAGTGTTAGAGCAAATACAGTTCCAATAATTACTAGTTTGGTATCAAGATTCAATAACCCCCATTTTTTCTTAGAAATAATATTTGCGAGGGTAGCATAACTCAATGCACCTACCAATATCATTACCGAAATAGTTGCTAAGATTATTTTGTCATCTGCAAATCCTATTAAACTGCTACCGCCCATCTTTGAATCTGGGAGGATTTCAAATCCTGCATTGTTGAATGATGATATTGATAAAAATATACTTTGATAAAGGGTTTGTGCAGAAGATATTCCTGACCATAAAGGTGTAAAAAAATTCCATTTAATAAAAAATATTATAGATCCAATTATTTGGATTAATACTGCAACCAATATAATATTTCTTGCCATAGAAGAGATTACTCCAATTCTATTTTCACCAAGTCCAGTTCTTGTAATCATTCTATTTTCTAACTTATGCCCACTACTTAAGAAAAGAAGAAAAGCTATTCCAGTTATAAATCCTAAACCGCCAACAAAAATTAAAACACCAATAACTATTTCACCAAAAATTGACCAGTAACTATCGGTTCCTACAACAATTAATCCTGTACCAGTGATAGCTGAAATAGAGGTAAATAGAGAAATATTAGGTGTAGTAAATTTATTTTCCTCTGAAGCAATGGGTAATGATAAAAGTATTGTTCCAATAATCGCAAACGCAAAAAAACTATATACAAGTATTAGAGGAGATGTAGGGCCCCTATATGACACTTTCCGTTTTTCAACTTGAGTAAGAACAGGTGATAATTCCGACTGTCTTGGCCTTCTCACAATATTTTCTTTATCTAATTTGTTTTTATTATTGTTCAATATAAGTAAAAAGTTTTGTTTATTTGAAATCTTTATGTTTTATATACTAATCTTAAGAAATTTAATTTTATGTCTAAAAGAATAATTATAATTTTATCAGTACTTTCATTATTAATAATTTTGTTAATCGTATCATCTCAGAGCGAAAAAAGTGATTTTGTAGAAGGAAGAATTATTGACTTTGAACAAACATCTATAACAACATTTTCTAGTATAAGAATTGTCGATTTTAAAGGGAAAGAGTGGGAATTTCATTCTGATAAAGAATTTATAGGATTTTTTCCCTCTCATTTACAGGAGCATATAGTTCAAGATTTTCCTGTAAAAATTAGTTTTGAATTATCAGAAGATAATAAAAAATATATTACTAGTATATCCGATTAGTTATGATTGATTCTTCAATTTCATCAAAATTTACAAACCCTTCAAACCTATCAACTATAACTCCGTTTTCATCTATATAAAATGTCCAAGGTTCTGTAGTTAATTCCCACAGATAAACAATTTCTGACTGCCTTCCAATAGAATAATCACCTTCAAGTAACATTTCATTTGGATTTTCGAAAATTTCTACGTGTATAAAATCAATAATATTTGAATATTTATCTGCTAGTCGCGTTAATATGTCTACTTGAGGCCCACATGTTTTGGTAAAACAGAAACCTGGAGTAGAAAATGATAATAAAACTGGCCTCTTGCTACTTAGAGAATCTACTAAGTCATTGGCATAAAGCCTTGGGTCGGGATCTATTGCACTGCTAATTTTCTTGATTTCTTCTTTTGTATTAGCAGTTCTAGTACTTGTTAGCGGCGCTAAATCACCGATATCTGGAGACTCTGTATTTGATTTAACTAAAACTGCTGTTTCTCCATTATAGTTATTTCCATCTTTTGTGTAGGAGAGATAAATTTTCCAGTATCCAGGTTTATTGAAATTAAGATATGTGGTGTAAATACCTCCTTTGATCGGCCATTGTCTCCATTGAACCTTTTCTTGAAGAATTTTTTCTTCACAAATTTCTTGACAATATTCTATAGTAATATTGTTATTAATGTCATATAAGGGATTATTGTTTTCATCACTAAGAATAAAAGGTAATCTAGCTTTTCCAACACCTATGTCGCTAGCAAGTAAACGAACATTTATATCTACTTGTTTTTCATTAGATGAGCACCCAAAAAAAATAAGGATAAAAACAGGTAAAAAAAATATTTTATAAATCTTCATAATAGTAGTTAATTTTACATTTTTTTATATGTTTATTTATTAAAAAGTTGGTAATATTTTTAATGTTTAAATTTTTATTTAGAAATAAAGTTGATATATGGGAAACTCTACAGGCACTATCCAAAGTATTGAGATAAGGTATTTAGAAGCAAAATTAGATAAGCCTTTTGGTTGGTCGCAAAGTTGGACTACATCAAGAAGTATTATAATTATGAAACTTACAACCTCAGAAAATTATATAGGTTGGGGTGAAACATATGGATCCTACAATACATGTCTTGAGATGAAACATTTAGCTGAATTTGTTATAGGTGAAGACTCCCATAATATAAACAAAATTAATAACAAGATTTTTGAGAAAACATTTCAAAGTCATGGCTTTGCTGGGGCGTCCTCCTTTATGAGCGCATTGGATATTGCATTATATGATATTAGGGGTAAATTTATGAATGAACCAATATCTACTCTTCTTGGTGGAAGTTTGAAAATCGATATTCCTGTTTATGCTACAGGATTATATTATCTTGAAGGCTTTCCAATAAAGCCTCATATAGATGAAGCGCTTGGGTATATTGAAGATGGTTTTACTGGTATGAAAATGAAGGTAGGTGGTTTGTCTATTAGTGATGATGCTAAAAGAGTCAACCAAACAAGAGAAGCAATTGGTCCAAATATTAGACTTATGATTGATGCAAATGAGGCTTATGATAAAAGAACAGCTTTGGAGATGTCTGAACTTGTTCATGAGAACAACTTAACATGGTTTGAAGAACCCTGTCCATCTAGAGACTTTCATAGTAATCGTTACGTAACAGATAATTCCAAAATTCCTATATCTGGCGGAGAGTCTCTTCATACAAGTCTAGAATTTTCTAGGGTGATATCAGAAAATGTTTTTGATATCATACAACCTGATATCTGCTCAGTTGGCGGAGTGTCTGAAATGAGAAAAGTTGGAAATATGGCTAATTCGTTTGGAGTAAAAATAAATCCACACTATTGGGGTACGGGCATAAGTTTTGCGGCTGTATTACACTGCATGTCAGTTCAGCCAATCCTAAATAATAGCCAAATCAATTCTCCTTATGAGAATCAGTCAGTTTTAGAGTTTGATCAAACTCCTCATCCCATTAGAGAAGAATTGACTGATAGATTTATACTTAAGGATAGTTCAGTGGAGGTTCCTAAAAATCCAGGTTTGGGTATAGAAATAAACGAAGAAGTTTTAGATAAGTATCTTAAAGGAGAAATAATACATGTCAAATAGTAATATTCCGGATAGTGATCCTATTATAGTTGCTCCAACAAATTTACCTGTTAAAGATGATGATTCATTAGATTATGATGCATTAGCAAGAAATATTGAGAAATTTTGTAATACTGCTCTTTCTGGTTTCGTTATTGGTAGTTATGGTGGAGAAGAATTCCACATAAGTGAGCAGGAGAAAGTTAAAGCTATGAAAACTGTAGCAGAGGCTCACAGTGGAAGAAAATTTGTTATTGGAGGAATAGATGCTCTTTCGCCAACAGAAGCTATTAGGATGTCTGAACTTTATGCAAAAAATGGTGCTGACATGGTTAGAGTTAGAATACCACCATCATCTCCTCAACATTATCACAAAAAACCTAATCAGGAATCCATACAAGCATATTTTGAAGAGATCTCCAGAAATAGCCCTCTGCCCATAATTCCAATACATCAACCAAAATCTCCCGGTGGGATTGATATCTCTCCTCAAGAGTTGTCGGATATAACTTCTATGGATAATATGTTCGCTTACATACATTCACTTAACTTTAGGTATGAAACTAGGATGCCTGCTTTTATAAACCCAAAAGTTAAGTTTTGGTCATGTAATGGTGCTCTACTTCTACCATCAGGAATGATCGGAGCTGTTGGCGCTTGTTTACTTTTTGGTAACTGGGGACCCCATATTGCTAGAGATATAATAGATTTGTGTATCAACAAACGTTTTCAAGAAGCACAAGAACTCCAGCAAAAAATTAATTGGATTGATTTTCTTGGGATATCTTGGGGGGTAGGGGTCCAAAAAACAGGGTTAAATTTACTTGGATACGAAGGAACTATACCTAGAAAACCTAATTTGCCATTAGATTTAGACCAAATTGAAGAGATAAAAGATGCTCTTATTTTTGCTGGAATATTGAACTCAGATGGATCTCCAGCACCACAAATATAGTAAAGGATAATACCATGACAACAAATATTTCTAAAAGTTCAAGTCCTAGCGAATTAAAAATTACCGACATGAGAATTGCTGTAATAGGCAAGGGTGGATGGAGATGGCCAATAATTAAGATTTTTACTAATCAAGATATTATTGGTTTGGGCGAAGTACGTGATGGGGCATCTGCTAGATATGCACTAATGCTTAAAAGTAGACTTCTTGGTGAAAATCCTTGTGAAATTGATAAATTATTCCAAAAAATCAAACAATTTGGTGGTCATGGGAGGCTTGGAGGAGGTGTATGTGGAGTAGAAATGGCCCTATGTGATCTAGCTGGTAAAGCGTACGGTGTACCAGCTTATATGCTTGCTGGAGGAAAGTATAGAGACAAAGTCAAAGTATATGCTGACACCCCTCTTAAAAAGGATCCTAATGAAATGGGAGAAGCATTGAAAGGTAGAATGGAAGCAGGATTTGAGTTTTTGAAAATGGATATAGGTTTGTGGATCGCTTCAGAATTTGAGAATGGAGTAATTAACAAGAGAGAAATCAAAGAATCTGCTACAATTATGCACCCATTTACTGGTATTCAAGTTACTGATTATGGAATTTCGAAAATGAAAGACTATGTTTCCGCTGTTCGTGATGTTATCGGCTATGAAATTCCACTAGCATCTGATCATTTTGGTCATATGGGAGTAGAAAATGCAATAAGAATTGGTAAAGCTCTAGATGAATTTTCATTGGCTTGGTATGAAGATATGATACCTTGGCAATTTGTCGACCAATGGAAAATGCTAAAAAATAGAGTCGATACTCCTGTTTGTACAGGAGAAGATATATATCTGAAATCGGGGTTTGAACCTCTTGTTGAAGAAAGAGCAATTTCCATTGCTCACCCTGATTTAGCAACTTCTGGTGGAATTATAGAAACTAAAAAAATAGCAGATTATTGTAGAGATGCTGGAATTGGCATAGCATTGCATCAGGCTGGCTCTCCAGTAGTTGCAATGGCTAATGTACATTGTGCTGCTGCAATCGATAATTTCATAGCTCTAGAAATGCACTCTGTTGATAATCCTTGGTGGGATGATTTAGTTAGTGTTATAGGATCGAACGATAAAAAAATCATTAATGATGGATATGTAAATCTTCCATCAGGCCCAGGTTTAGGCATTGAACTCAATGAGGAAGTTATAGCCGAATATTTAGCTGATCCGGCGTCAGATAAACGCGGAAGATTTTTTTCTGTTTATCCAAAAGGATTGTTTGAGAATACAGATGAATGGAATGATATTGATTCACATGATCGAACGTGGAGTTAATGATTATTTTTGATTATAAACATAGTTTCTGATCCCAGGAACCTTAATCCAAATTGCTATAACTATAAATATTGATAATACTCCACCTACTACCATAGTCCCACTAGCCCCTATAATTACAGCCAAAAATGCTACTTCCATTTGGCCTATATTATTAGCACTTTGAGCTGCAAAAGAATGAGCACTAGAGGCTCTGCCAATTAATCTGTCAGGAGTTGTTAATTGAACAATTGTTTGCCGCATAGTCATACCAACTGAATCAGTTGCACCCAGAAGTGCTACAATCACTAATCCGATCCAAAAAATAGGGTTTAATCCAAACAATATTAAACCAATTGCATAAGTCATAGTAGAATAAAGTACTATTTTTCCCTTGCTTTTTATTTTTTCTGTAACTAGAACAACTAATGATCCAAGTACCCCTCCCATAGCATTTGCTGAGGCTAGTAGACCTGTGCCTTCTGCTCCCATGCCATACAGGCCTTGAGAAAATAAAGGAAAAAGCATTCTGTAGAAACTCAGTATTGTAACTCCTACATCTAATAAATATAAGCCAGGTAAAATTGGATGCTTGAAAACATATTTAGCTCCTTCTTTTAGAGCTAAAATTTGAGATATATTTTTTATTGTTTTATCTGGTTTACCGTCTGCCATTATTAACGCTGGACTAATCATACTAATTAATCCAAAAATTGTTCCAACTAAAAATGTTACAGTCACCCCAAATTGAACATAAAATAACATAAATATTAATGGTGATACAATTTGCCCAATTTGGAATGATGCAGTTTGAATGGTAACGCCTTTAGTCATGTTTTGTTTTTCTATTACTCTTGGTAATAAAGCTGGTCTAGCTGAATTACCTAACATATTCACTATTGCTGTAAGGCCTGTTATTACAAATATCATCCATGGGGCTAACATATTCATAAAAGCAACAAAAGTTAAGAAAAGAAGTGCAAAAAAAGAAAATCCTTGGGTAAATATCATAAGTTTCTTTCTGTCAAAAATATCTGCTAAAAGCCCGCCGTATATGATTAATGGCATCGTTCCTAGTTGAATAACTCCTAAAAGACCAAGTGACGCTGCAGAGCCGGTTTCCTCAAATAACCATTGAGTACTTGCAAGTAATCTTAGTTGCATCGCTACAAGCATGCTAATTCCTGACAGCCAAAGCAAAAAGTAATCTTTACCCAAGATTTTTAGATCAGATATAAAATTATTAATTATTTGAAAAATTTTAGTACTCGTTATTGTGATAGACTTGAAAAAATAAGTATAACTTGAATTTACATTTAGTTTGTTTTAAGTTCAAGGCAAAAAGGCCAAGATTTATGGAGAAAATATGTATAAAGAATTAATAGGTAAATCAGTTTTAGTTACAGGAGGCGCTTTGGGTATCGGAGCAGCCACTGCAAAAGCATATGCAAAAGCAGGTTCATTAGTAACAATTTTTGACATAAATAAAAATGCTGGTTTAGATATTGTAAAATCTATAGTTGAGGAAGGAGGAGAAGCTCAATTTTTTCATGGAGATGCTAGTAAATCTCAAAACTGCCTAGATGCGGTAAATATGGCAATTAGTAATTATAAATCTTTATCCGTATTATTTAATAATGTTGCAATACAACCGCCTGACTCATATCTTAATGCAGTAGATCTATCAGAAGAAATGTGGGATAAAATAATTAATGTAAATTTAAAAAGTAGATATTTGATGGCAAAATTTTCAATTCCTCATATGAAAAAACTTGGTAAAGGAGTAATAATCTCTGTAGCTAGTGTTCAGGGATTACAATCAATGCCTCTTGTTCCAGCTTACGCCGCATCAAAAGGAGGAGATTTATCATTAATGAGACAAATGTCTTTAGATTTTGCAAAAGATAACATACGCTTTGCTTCAATAAATCCAGGAACTATAGAAACTCCTATGGTTTTTAATGCTCTTGAAGGAACTGGAGAAAATATTAAAGAAGGGCTAATAAATTCTGCCCAAGCTCATCCTCTGGGGAGAAATGGAAAGCCTGAAGAAATAGCAAAAATGGCATTATTTCTATCTAGTGATAATGCTCAATTTATAACAGGATCTCATTTCAATGTGGATGGTGGTATGATGGCTAAAGGTGCTTGGGCTAGTTCTGTTGGAGCATCGGGATCAAATTAAATCAAATATATGCGATTGAATTATCAGGGTAAACTCTGTCGCCTCTATGCCATGAGGTTTTGTATGGATATTTATTGAAAAATTCATAATTTATATCTATACCCAATCCGGGGCCTTCAGGTAATTTATAAAATCCTTCAACCACTGTAGGAATATTTGTAACAGACTCTATTTCATTTTCTTTGTAATTTCTAGTTTCTTGTATTAAAAAATTAGAAGTTGCCGTATCAAAGTGTAAATTTGCTATAGTTGCCAATGGCCCCATAGGATTGTGAGGTGCTACTGTAAGATCATGAGCTTCAGCCATAAATGCAATTTTTCTCATTTCTGTAATACCTCCTACAATACATAATTCAGGTTGTAAGATATCAACTGCATTTTCTCTAACAAGGTCCCATAATTCAAATTTTGTGTACAAGCACTCACCTGTTGCAAGTTTACAATTCATTCTTTCCCTTAATTTCCCCATTTCATATCTATTTTCCATTCTAATTGGTTCTTCAACAAACCACGGATTAAACTCCATTAGTACATCTGATAATTCGAGAACTCTAATAGGCTCGAAAATAGCTGCGTGGGCATCAAATCCTACCTCTATGTTATCTCCTATTGCACTTCTTATAGCCAAAAATCTTTCTCTTGCATCTTTTAGGGCTTGATTCCATGTCATATCTCTCCAATTAGGGTTAAACGGGCTTGTTTTCAGCGCTGTATACCCTCTGTCAACATATTTTTTTGCATCGTCAGCAAGTTCATTTGGAGTTGATCCATGAATATCAAAGTACGCTCTTATTCTGTCCCTGTATTTACCTCCCAGTAATTCATATACGGGCATATTTAAGTATTTTCCTTTTATATCCCATAAACTTTGATCAATTCCGGAGAGAGCCGATAAACCAGATGATCCTATAGGAAATCTAGCACCTTGATAACATAAAGCCCAATTTCTTTCTATTTCAAAAGCATCTTGTCCAATTAGTTGTTCAGCGAAATATTCCACCCATGCAGGCGCTGCTTTGTCAGGTCCTACATGATAAATCTCTCCAATACCATAAAGTCCAGATTCTGTATGAGTTCTAACATAAACAAGATTTCCATTGCTTTTATGTGTAGATAAGAGACACTCTATTTTAGTTATTTTCATTTTATTAACCTTGTAACTGATAATTTATAGAAAGCCAGGAGATCCGTCCTGATAATCCTTAAAACCTCTACTCCAATTCATTGGAGGATTTTTTGATATTTCTTTATGGTTTAAACTCATTCCTAGGCCTGGTTCGTTTGGAAGATTGAAAAAACCTTTTACAGGATACCAATCTTCATTTATAAATTTAGATTTTTCTTTTTTATTATCACCGTGCCATTCTAGAATGGCAAAATTATTAATTGAAGCTGCATGGTGAATACTAGCTGCTGTACTTATGAGACCCAAGGGGTTATGAGGTGCTACCGTAACGTAGTGAGCTTCAGCAATAGCTGCGATTTTTTTTGCCTCTAAAAGTCCTCCACAACATAGTAGATCTGGCTGAATAATATCAACTGCATTTGAGTTCATAAGTTCAGTAAATCTATGAATGCCATACAAATTTTCTCCTGTAGCTAGAGCAACTCTAATATTTTTTCTAATTTCGTAGCTTGAATTTACAAAGTCTGCTCTAGCTGGTTCCTCAACAAACATAAGGTTATAGTCTGATAAAGTGTTTGAAAGTTCAATAGACTTGGAAGGCTCAGGTATGGATGTATGAAAATCAACTGCAAGATCAACCTCATCTCCAACAATACTCCTAATAACACTCAGTCTGTTATCAGCCTCTTTTACTGCATCTAGCCAGTTAATAGTTCTCCAGTATGATGGAAGGGGGTTAGTCTTGAAAGCAGAATACCCTTCTTCAATCAAAGATAATGCATTGTTCCCTAACTCTTCAGGAGAATCTCCATATATTGCATGGTAAACTCTAACTTTATTTCTTGTAGCTCCCCCAAGTAGAGAATATATAGGTTGATTAGAATTTTTACCTATTATGTCCCATAATGCTATATCTATTCCTGAAAGGGCAGACCAACCAACTTGACCTAGAGGGAATCTAAGATTATTTTTAGCCCTTTTTAGAAGCCATTCTATTCTTGTAGGATCTTCTCCAATAAACCAAGATCTTATTTCTTCTACAAATGAGATAACAGATTTATCAGGTCCTATAGAGTAACATTCACCAGTACCAACAATTCCATCCTTAGTTGCAATCTCTATGAATATATTGTTTCTTGTGCCATCTGATGCATGAAAAATATCAATGCTTTTAATAATCATAATAAAAAAATTTAGCACTTATAGATGAGTTTGTCACTAAATAAAATGCTATATTTTATCATGTTTTGATTTATCAGAAACCTTCAATATGAATTGAGTATGAATATTACAGAGCATTACAGGCTAAATATAACACTAAAAATAATATTTTGGTAAGAATAATAAATAATTTAAATAGTTGTTGTAAGAGGGGAGGGGTAACGTAAAATTATCAATATATTAGATTATTTTTTATACGAAATTAGCTAATTTATTAATTAGTGAAAAAATTATAAACAAAAAGATAAAAAGGAGAGTATTTGATACGTTATTCTAATAAAAAGATTAAATAATGACAATATACAATATAAACATCTTGATTTTCTCCTATTTATTAGATATTATTAAGATTAAATAAGATTAAAGTAAGATAATATGCCAAAAGTTAATAGCTATTTATATCCTGAGTACTCTTTGCAAGGCTCTCTTGATATTATTAGAAATATATATGATAATTTTGCAGGAGAGGTGTCTAGGGGTGGTTTAGCTTCTATAATGTCCATGTCAGAGCGNGGAGGAGCTTTTACGGATAGGTTGGCTTCATTTAAGATATGGAATTTATTAGAGGGTAAGAGCAAACTTAAGATTACATCTTACGGTATAAATATTATTACCTCTTATTCGCCGGATCTAGTAATTAAGGATATTGTACTTGGTATTCCATTGTTTAATGAAATTGCAACCAGGGTCGATAGGCTAGGGGGGCACTATACAAAAGAACAAATAAAAATTATTATTTGTGATATTACTGGTGCGTCAATTGATGATCATGATAAAAAATTAAACCATATTTATACTATTTTTCATCAAATATCTAGATATNTTAGTTCAAAAAATAATCTTGAAAATTCAAATCACTCCAAAACAGATGCAAAAAAATTAAAAATTCAATTTGATGATTTTGTTATTGAATCTGAATTAAATATTTCTAATATTGATACAGCTTTGGTTTCTTTGTGGAGTAAAAGATCAGAGTTAGAAATCAATTCTAGTAAATCTCAACTTTCGCCATTAGAAATTCTTATTAGAAATAAGTAGAAATTATGGCTTTAAAACAATAGAAGTAGTATTTTCTTTTTTGTATAGTTGGTATGCATTTATAGCATCTTGTATTGGAATTACGTGAGAAACTAGTGCTGTTATTTCTATAGACTTTATCATTAGTCTCTTGACCAATAATTCTNCTTTTTTTGTTGTAGGGCGTTCATCTATAAAAATTGTATCTTCTTCAATTTTATATCGGTTCAGAAACAGTGAGGCTGATTGTTCCTCAATAAATATAATTTTCTTAAAATTATTTTCACTGATTATTTTGAAAAGATCTTCTTGGTCTTCAATTAATCCAACTATAAATGCATCGAAAATTGGAATTTTTGAAGAATAAACTTTTTCTACTAAATTTTCAAATATTTTTTTTTTGAAAATATTTTTTTCTTTGACACAAATATTGTAATTCTTTTTCATTGATAAAGAATGTATTGCTCCTATTGTGCTATTGTAAAAACCGTTAGTAATAAATGTTTTGATATTTGGGTTAGATTGTAAAAAATTTTCAATAGAATAATATCCATANGAATAATCTCCTCCAAGTAATACTGCTCTTTCCTCTATNGCTGGGCTGATCTTAATCAGGTTTTTGTCAGCATAGGGGATTTTTACATATTCTGCATGCCCTCCAGGNAGTTTAGGNGTTCCAAAAAAAAGTTCTTTTCTATCTTCTAGTTTTGAATTGTTTATTACTAAATCATTTATGTCAAATTTATTAACATTTGATCCTATTTCAACAATATTTCCAGCAAACTCTGAACCTGGGATGCAATTATTAGATTTTGTATAGTGGGCAAAAAATCTATCTCTTTCTGATATAGTACTACTAGTTACCATAATTATTGCTTCATGTGATTCACATATTTCAGGTCGTTCAGTACTTGCTATATATACTCTGTTTTTATCAATATGTAGGCTTAGCATTTTATATATTCTCTTTAATTTTTTTTGCCAATTTTTTAGAAAATCCTTTCAGTAATGCTATTTCAGAATCTGGGGCCTGTCTAATCTTTTTTACTGAACCAAAATGTTTCAACAAAAATTTCCTTTTTGCTGCTCCAATACCATCTATAGAATCAAGNATAGATTTATTTGAGTTATTACTTCTCAAATTTCTATGAAAATTGATTGCAAATCTATGAGATTCATCTCTAATTCTCTGTAATAAGAATAGGGGTTTTGATTTTCGATCAATTATTAATGGGTTATCCTGATAAGGAATGAAAATTTCCTCCTCTTTTTTTGCGAGAGATATAATAGGGATATCTCCTAGCCCAAGCTGAAGTAAAGCATGAAATGACTTTGATAGTTGACCTTTGCCGCCGTCAATTATAATTAAGTCTGGTTTTTGTGAAAAACTTGACTCTTTATTACTTGGATCAACTAAGTAATTACATCTTCTTTTTAAAACTTCATACATTGATGCAAAATCATCATTTTTGTCATGTGATTTAATCTTGAATTTTCTATAGTGTGATTTTTTTGGTTTNCCATTCTCAAAAACTACCATGCTACCTACAGTATTAGTACCTTGGATATGAGAAATATCAAAGCACTCAATTCTGTTGGGGGGAGAGATTAGATTTAAGTCTTCCTGTAGCTCAGCGAGTGTTCTTTTTTCTTCACTTACTTTAGCATTATGCTTTATCATATATTGACTATAGCCTTCTTCAGCATTTCTTTTTACTAAATTTAGTATCTTAAGCTTTTTTCCTATCATAGGTTTTATAATTTTTACATTATACTTTTTATTGTTAATTTCATTAAGCCAAACTTCTAGTTTGGCTTTTTTTTGTAGTTTTTCAGGAATTATTATTTCTTTTGGAATATGCGATGATTGGGAATAAAACTGTTCAATAAACTTATAAATTATAGTATCTGTACTTTCCTTTAGTGTTTCTAGCATCATAAAATTTTCACGACCAAGAAGATTTCCATTACGAATAAAAAAAACTTCTATCCATGATTCATTTTTATTCTTAGCTATATTTATTACATCTGTATTCTTGAAATTAACTCCCATTACCTGTTGTTTTTCATAAATATTTTCTATAGATTTTATACGGTCTCTAATCAAAGCTGCTTTTTCATATTTCATATTATTAGAAGCAATTTTCATCTCATTTTTTAATTTTGACATAACTTTTTGAGTATTCCCTGAGAGAAATAAAGATGCTTCATTGATAACCGTTTTATATTCTTTTTGACTTGCATAACCAGTACAAGGAGCAATACACCTTTTGATATGAAACTCTAAACAAGGACGAGGATCTTTTCCAGTGATTTTTTTTGTACATGTTCTATATGGAAAAAGTTTATTAAGTAAATTTAGTGTTTTTCTTACGCTAAATGCTGAAGCAAAAGGCCCAAAGTATTTNGCATTTTTATCAGAAGCTTTTCTTGAAACATATATTTTTGGAAACGGATCATTAAAGTCAACTTTTATATATGGATAATTTTTATCATCCTTAAGTCGAACATTGTATTTAGGCCTGTGTTTTTTTATAAGNGAATTTTCTAATAGAATAGCTTCTTGATCCGTATCAGTAGTGATAAACTCAAAATCTTCGATTTTATTCACAAGTTCTATAGTTTTAGAAGAAAAATTTTTATTTGATCTGAAATATGAACTAATCCTGTCTCTTAAAGAATTTGACTTACCTATGTAAATTATTTGTTTTAGTTCATCTGAAAATATATATATCCCNGGACTTTTGGGTAGTATAGATATTCTTGATTCAAGTGTAGATTTATCTTTGATCAAATGATAAAAGAAATTGTTATGAGTGAGATTGCAACAAGCGATGTTAATATTCCAATTTTTCTCAACTCATATGGAAGATATTTTTGATTGATTTCTTCTTTAGTAGATATATTTTTNGATACTTTAGTAATTTTTGAAGAAGAAATGTTAGGTGTTTCATTTTTTACAGGGTCAACAAATTCATTTACTTTATTATCAGCAACTGATTGATTAAATACATTTACCTTTTTTGTTCTATTTTTTCTATTTTTTGTTCTATTTGCCATAATTATATTTTACTAGTTATTTTTATCTTTAACAATACTTATACATAATTTAGAAATATTTTCCTTTGAAAAATGAGAAGAATTAATTACAATGTCAAGTAAATTTTCATTTAGAGGTNTAGAGTTGAAAGCTTGTCTGTAATAATTGTTTTGATTNTTATCAGCCTGCTCAATAATTTTTTTTACCTCTGAAAAATTATCAACCTTTTGTTCTTTCATTATTCGATTGATTCTATCTTTTTTATCACATGCAATTCCAATCTTGAGCACATCTTTATGGTTTTTTAATATTTCTGAAGCTCCTCTACCAATAATTACTGAATTACCTACTGAATATATATCTTCAATCACTTCTGATGAAGTTTGTATGAACATTTCTTCATCAAAATTTTCGTTATTTTTATTCATTTTTTGATAGGGCGTACTTAGTATATGTTCAATATCTGGTCCGAAATATGGATCACCGGCCATTCCTGCTGAGGCAGAATTTTTAATTATTCTTTGTATTGCCCTAACAAATTTATTGAGTCCTGAGTGAACATTTTCTTCTTTTTCCATAACATCATCAAGAGGAGTATTTACTTTTTTTGCAATTTCAGCCATTATTATTCTGTCAATATAGTCAAAAGATAATTTTTTCGCAATATCTTTTGCAATTTCTGGGGCTCCAGACCCGAGTTTGCCTTCAATTGTAATCACATTCATAATTTCTCTCTTATTTTCTTGGATGATATTTATTATAAGAATTTTTTACATACTCATTAGAAAGTTGGGTATAAATTTGGGTTGTAGCAATGTTTGCATGGCCTAATAGATCTTGAACATTTTTTAATGAAGCTCCGCCTTGGAGCAAGTGAGTTGCAAAACTATGTCTAATCATATGAGGGCTAATTTTTTTACTTATACCTGCAGTAGAAGCTATATTCTTGATTATTAGCCAAAATGCTTGTCTTGACATTCTTTTTCCTAACCGTGTAATAAAAAGTGCATCTGTTTCAAATTTAGCATATTTCTTTCTATATGTACTTACATAAAGCTCTATATCAGTAATTACTTTTCTATAAACTGGAATATTTCTTTGTTTATCGCCCTTGCCAATAGTAGTAATTATTGAATCACTTGAATATATGTTTGATAAATTTAAGTTAACTAATTCTGATACTCTCATACCTGTGGCGTACATTANTTCAATCATGGTTGAATCTCTATAACCTTGAAAATTATTATTATTNTTTTTNGAGAATTCAATCAAAGAGTCAATTTCTTCAATAGAAATAATATTAGGTATCTTGTTTGATATTTTTGGCTGAGTAAATCCAGAAAATGGATTTGATTGGATATAATTTTCCGATCTAAGGAACTTGAAAAAAGATTTATTAGATGCTATTTTTCTAGATTTTGTTGAATTTTTATATTTTTTAGAATTTAAGATTTCTATATAGTCGTATATGTTATCTTGAGAGACATTTTTTATTTTTTTAATATGAATTTTTTCGAGGAATTTTAAAAAGTCAAGTATGTCATTTTTATAAGCCTCTAATGTATTATTTGAATAGCCTCTCTCAACTGANAGATAGTTGTTAAATATTTCTAATTCTTTTTTCATATAGTTAAAAATTTTTGATAAACTATATTATAAATTTATTATTATGAAATAACTTAGTAGAAGGTTTACCAAATTGTTTGATTTATTATCCATTGAAATACCATTTAATCCTAATCTTGTGGCTGGAAGNTTCATATCAATAAGCTGGCATGGCTTAATGAGTTTTGTTGGAGTAGCAGTTGCAATATGGATGGTAANTAATGCAGCTAAGAAAGTAAATTTAGATCCTGACATGGTGTATAACACGGCAATATTTGGCATTATAGGTGGAATAATTGGCGCTAGACTTGTTCATGTAATTGATTATTGGGGTGTTTATTATAGCGACCCGACAAAAATATTTGCTATTTGGACTGGTGGTATAGGTTTATGGGGTGGAATACTTGGTGGATGGCTTGGGGGNGNATTATATGCAAAATATTCAGGTGCCTCTGTGGGAAAATTGATGGATATTGCTGCACCAGCTATGTTTGTTGCTCAAACAATTGGAAGAGTAGGNGATGTTATTAATGGTGAGCATTGGTCAAGAGCATTAGANACTTTTTGGGGTTGGTACTTTACTCATCCTGATAGCCCTGCTAGAGTTGGAGCAGAGAGATTTTTTGGTGATCCAGAGAGACCTGTGCATCCTGCGATAGTATATGAAATGATTTGGAATATGATAGGTTTATACGTGATAACTAAATTACGTGGTAAACTTACACCTGATGGTTCNATATGGTGGGTTTATTTGACCTGGTATTCTATTGGAAGGTTCTTTATACAATTCCTAAGACTAGATGATGTTAAATTCCTAGGTTTACAGGAAGCTCATATTATAGCTATTATAGTTTTATCTGTTTCCTTACCATATATCCTAAAGAAAGTAAGAATAAAAGATAAAAAATCAAGATCCTAATTAAGTCAATTCTCATTTTAGACTGGAGCAAACANTTAATGGCTAGATTATTATCAATCTTATATACTCAAAGAATGTCATATTAAAAGTTAGATTATTTAAGTTCAGATAACATTATATTGAGTTTTTATTCTGATTTTTCTATGTCAATTAAATTTAATTGATAATTGACTTTTTCTCTCCAAATATTTGTTTTTAGGGTAAAAACGATATCGACTTGTTCTATTTTTGAAATTTTTTCAGCAAGATTAAAACCTATGGCTTCGATTTTTTTCCCACTTCTATAAAAATTAATTTTAATATGGTTTTTTTTCTTACCTACTTTAATGATTTCATTTGGTAAAAGATTCTTGATGAGAAATACAGGTTCATTATTATCTACTCCAAAAGGTTCAAGCAAATCCGTAAACTTCCATAAAGATGGAGTCAAATCTTCTATATCTATCTGTGCGTCNATCTCTATTTTTTTATTTTCATGTGAGGATAATTTAGATAAAAAAGCATTNTTTTTTAATTTAGATATAAAGTCATCAAATAAATGTTTTTTGATAGTAAACCCAGCAGCTCTTTTATGNCCACCAAAACGTTCAAAAATTTTTGAAAATAGGGATAAACCTGTAAATAAATCATAATTTTCATTAGATCTACACGATGCTTTAATAAAGTCTGAATCAATTTTATATACTATCGCAGGCTTGGATGTAAATTCACAAATTTTTCCAGCTATAGGACCAAGTATACCGAGAGGAAAATCTGATAAATCAACTGCCAAAATTAAATCATTTTTTTGTTTTTCAATTATAGGAAGAGCTAAATCCCATGCTTGCGCACTATAATTTTTCCTCTCTTCATTTTGAAAATNAATCCTATTTGCTAATAGTTTTGCTTCTGTTTCATCATTGGTAACCAAGAGTTGTAAACTTGGTTCAGAGTCTCCTAATCTTCCAGGAGCATTTAACCTTGGTGCAACATAATAAGAAATGAATTCTGTGTTTATTTTTACAGAGTTATTATTTTGTCTAGAAACGATAAATAGTTCTCTTAANCCTGGTAAATTAGTCTTTCCCAGAGCCTTGAGACCTTCAGAAACAATTCTTCTATTTTCTGATTTTAGGGAAACTTGGTCAGAGATAGTACCCAGTGCTGCTAGTGAAGTAAAATAATCTGGAATTTCAATATTTTGATATTTATAAAATTCTTCTGCCAACTTATATGCAACACCTGAACCAGAGTAATCATTCTGAATTTTTTCATTAGAGCTCCCGTGAGGGTTGATTATTGCATATGCATTTGGTTGTTTGCCATCATTTAGGTGGTGGTCTGTAATAATAGTATCTATACCCAATAAATTTGCATATTCGATTTCTTCCAAGGATGTTGAACCAGTGTCAACCGTTATGATTAATTTAACTCCGATATCCTTATAAGCATCAATAAATTTTGCTGTAAGGCCATGTCCATCCTGCTCTCTCTTAGGAATTAGGGGATAAATTTTTCCCGAGAAATTCTCTATAAGTCTTATTATTATTGCNGTTCCTGAAAGTCCATCAACATCAAAGTCTCCAAAAACTCCAATTTTTTCATTATTTTCGAGTGCTTTGTTGATTCTTTCGATTGCAAGATTCATNTGGTTAAATTTAGAGTAAATTTTATTTTCATTTATGTTAAGGAACTTTTGAATATCTTCTTGGTTCCGTAAGTCTCTACTCCAGAAAATTTTACTTGCTATGTGATATGGAATATTTAATTTATTTAGGTTTAAATTTACAAAAAAACCTTCTTTGGGATAAGATTTTAGAAGCCATTCGTTCTTCAAAATATACTAAACCTTACCAAAGACTAAACTAGAGTTATGACCTCCAAAGCCTAATGAATTAGTCATAACCTTAGAAACATCGGACTCTATAGATTGATTAGGTACATAGTTCAAGTCACAATCTGGATCTGGATTTTCATAGTTAATCGTTGGGGGTATAACTGAATTATTTATAGTTAAGATACTAATTACAGATTCAATTGCACCTGCTGCACCTAAAAGATGACCAGTCATTGATTTTGTCGAACTAATTGGTATTTTATATGCATGTTCTCCAAATGTGTTTTTAATACTAATAGTCTCAAACTTATCGTTCAGAGGAGTAGAAGTTCCATGAGCATTTACATAATCTATTTCGTTTATATTTGTCTTGCTGGATGCTAGAGCCATTTCCATAGCTCTACTTGCGCCTTCACCTTCAGGGTGTGGTTGTGTTACATGGTGAGCATCACTTGAGGCTCCATAACCCAGTAATTCAGCAATAACGTTTGCATTCCTGTTTGATGCGTGTTCCTCAGATTCAAGTATAACTATTCCAGCGCCNTCTCCAAGTACAAAGCCATCTCTTTCTTTGTCAAATGGTCTAGAGGCAGATTGCGGGTTTTCATTTTTTGTAGATAGCGCCATACAAGAATTAAATCCAGCTATGCCTATTGGGCAGACTGCTGCCTCGGTACCTCCAGCTATAGCAACATCAATAACTCCTCGCCTTATCATTTCATATGCCTCACCAATAGAATCAGCTCCGGTAGCGCATGCAGAAACTGTAGAAAAATTTGGTCCTTTGGCTCCTAGCATCATTGAAACTTGNCCTGAAGCCATATCACCTAGCATCATTGGTACAAGAAAAGGGCTGACTCTTTTAGGTCCTCTGTTAAGTAGCACTTTGTGTTGGTCTGTAATAGTGATAATCCCTCCCACTCCACTACCAATAATTACACCTATTCTCGTCGCATCTTCATTCTGAATATCTAATCCAGAATGATTTATTGCTTCTTTTGAAGCAACACAAGCGAATTGTGAAAATCTGTCTAATCTTTTAGATTCCTTACGTCCTAAAATTTCACTAGGATCAAATTCCTTAACTTCTGCAGCAATTTTAGTTTCATACTCTTCTGGATCGAATGATTTTATATAATCAATTCCTGATTTACCATTAATTAGATTGTTCCATGTTATATCAACTTGATTACCTATTGGAGTGACAAGTCCTAACCCAGTTACCATTACTTTTTTTGACATTAATTTATCTCCATACAAATTTATAATTTGAGTATAACAATTATTAATTTTCAATTCTCTAATAGATTTATACTAATTTAATTCTTTATAATAAAAATTTATAACACTAAACTTTTATATGTATGAAATTTTTAATTGAAACTCACGGATGTAAACTAAATACTGCTGATAGCCAAGCAATTTCAAATCAACTTATAAACAACGGATATCAACTATCTAAATCTTCAGATACCCCAGATTTGTTTATATTGAATTCTTGTACAGTTACACACGTCGCAGATAGAAAAGCTAGGCAAGCTCTAAATAAAGCACGAAGACAATTCCCAAAAGCATTGGTTGTTGCTGCTGGTTGCTATTCTGAAAGATCTTATGAAGACCTAGAACAAATGTCATCTATAGATTTGGTAGTCCCTAATACAAAAAAAAATGAATTGGTATCAATAATTTCATCAGCACTTGGATACGAAGAAGTTAAAACTCTTGAGGAAAATTTAAATTCTAATGAAGATTTATTGCTAGGTAGAACCAGAGCTTCAATAAAAATTCAGGAAGGCTGTGATCAAGTTTGTGCATATTGTATTGTACCTAAGGTTAGAGGAAGAGAAAGGAGTATCACAAAAGAAAAAATTCTTAAAAATATTAATTTTTTTGTGGATAAAGGGTGTCCTGAAATAATTTTAACTGGCACTCAGCTTGGATCATATGGTTTTGATTTAGAAAATACTAATTTGATAGATCTTATTAAATCTATCTTAAATTACACTGATGTGAAAAGGCTAAGAATTTCTTCTATACAGCCGTCAGAATTTTCTGAAGATTTATTATCAATATGGAGTAATGAAGGAAAGCGCAGATTGTGCCAGCATTTTCATATTCCTTTACAAAGCGGAAGCAACCAAATACTAAAATCAATGAGAAGAACTTATACAAAAGAGGAATTTATCGAGTGTGCTGAGATGGTTAAGGTTGAGTTACCGGAGTCTTCAATAACTACAGATATTATATGTGGTTTTCCTGGNGAAGATGATTATAGTCATGAAGAAACAAAGGAAACTATAGAAAAAATAGAACTCTCAGATGGGCATGTTTTTCCTTATTCTAAAAGAGAAGGCACTTCAGCATTTTTCTTGAAAAATCAACTTGATCCAAAAATAAAGTCACAAAGATCAGCAGAATTAAGGAATATTATCCAAAGAAAATTCATTAAATTCAGAAAATCTAATTACGGTAAGACTAAGTCTGTTCTTTGGGAGGGTAAAAATAGAAATAGTGGATTAACAGATAATTATATAAGAGTAAAAGCAAATCATGATGATGCTAGCAATTATCCTTTCTCATCTATAGAAGATGTTAGATTAGAAAAACTTGAAAATAATGTAGTAATATCNAAGTTAATATAAAAAAGCCGCTTAATAAAAGCAGCTTTTTTATTTATGTGATTATTATANTTAATCTCTAAGAATTAGAAGTCAATTGGTCTTANCTCGATGTTACCCTTCCTTCTCTCCAGATAACCAGCAGATTGATGATATCCATGTGCGAAAATCATTAACCAGCCTTCTTTCTCACATTTTTCCAATAATTCCTTTTTCATCTTTAAGGTCTGATCAGGATATCGATCAAAAGCAGTTATATATGGTAAAGGAATATGATTAGGTGTTGGAATAAGATTAGCTAAATAAATTATTCTCTCACTACCAGTGTTGATAAAAACTATTTGATGCCCATCAGAGTATCCGTGCGTTACTAATGTTTTTACGCCTGGTACAACCTCAACATCTCCATCTAATAACTCAATTAGTCCTTTGTCATTTAAGACTTTAAGGTGTTCAACTCCAGTGCCATATATAGGTTTAGATCTTTCGTTTGGTGAAAAAGCTTCATTCCAGGCTGATCTTTGAATCAGATACTTTGCTTTTGGAAAAGTAGGAATTATTTTACCTTCTCGATCCAATTTTGTTGCTCCTCCACTATGGGAAAAAGCAAGATGAGTAAGAATAACATAATTAATATCGCGGGCGCTAACTCCATTATGCCGTAAATTTCTTATTAATTTTGATGAAGAATGCCCGTAAATCTCTCTTGTGATTTCAGGCTCCTTGTTACCTATTCCTGCATCAACTAAAATGTTTGCTTGAGGAGTTCTTATTAACAAGGAATTTAATCCAAGTCGAACTCTATTTTTTCGGTCTGGCTTAGCATTTTTCTCCCATAGAATTTTTGGTACTGAACCAAACATAGGTCCTCCATCTAAGAGAAAAGTTCCATCGCTAACTAATTTTACAGCCAAGGTATTAGTAGTCATATTACGCCTCCAAAAAGAAAAATTCTTTTTTTTATTTAATAAGCGGACACTTATTAAAAATTTTGGTGGGATTATTTTACCCCTTACACGGTATCGTATGGTTTTTTATAAAACAGCGCAAGGTACTTTAGTACTTTATTTTGTTTAAATTTAGAATTAGTTTTTTATTTGTTCAAAACATNGCTTAANTTTTTAGTTTATTTACGATGCACTTTTTTTTACAATAATTAATCAGATTTATTNAAAAAAAAACTCTATTTATAATTGCAAAAATTTANTTTTAGTGTAGATTTAATNTATATAAATTTTAATTTAGGAGTAATTTTTTGAACATACAGGCCCAATCATCTGATCCTTTTGCAACCCGCTCTGATTTGTTAGTACTTATGCTAAGCATGAGGAATCACAAGACGAAAATTTCGCCTATAACAAAAAAAATTGATAAAGTTTTAGACGGCTTGATTGGTTCTCTTATTAATGATTCTGATATTAGTGGGAATCAAGGGGAAATGTCCTTAATTTATACTCCTAATTTATCTGCGAATAATTTTTACCCTAAAAAAATAATGATATTAGGTGTCGGTGATTTTAGTTCATTGTCATCCGATAAAGTTAGAAAAATTTCTGCATCTTTNGTTAAAAAAATTAAAAAGTTAAAAGTTAAGAAAGTTCATTTATTGAATGAACAGTCAGTCTTTAGTAAAAAATTAAATCTTGAACAATTTACTCAGTCGTTTACTGAAGGGCTTATACTTGGCAATTATAGTTTTGATAAATACAAGGAAAAGGCTATCTCGAGTAATTTAGAAAAATTTACATTTTTGGATTCAGATGATCAAAACAAAAAAATTATTAATCGCTCTATCAAGGTTGGGTCAATATTTGCAAACGCAGAAATTTTAGCTAGAGATTTAGTTAATGAACCTGGTAATATGTTATCTCCTTCAGATCTAGCTCAAGTTGCAGTTAAGATTTCTGAAAAGCATGGATGTAAAGTTAATATACTTGATTATAATGATGTAGAAAAATTAGGAATGGGTGCTTTTATTGGAGTGGCTAAAGGTAGTGAAAGGCCTCTGAAGTTTATACATATGACATTTGAAGGTGATAAAAATAGTCCTGAAAATAATATATGGCTTATAGGAAAAGGAATAACTTTTGATACTGGTGGNATTTCCTTGAAGCCTAGTTTTGGAATGGGGAAAATGAAAGGTGATATGGGAGGTGGCGCTGCAGTTATTGCTGCTATGGAGGCTATTTCTCAATTAAAACCTAAAATAAACGTCAATGTTGTTTGTGCTGCGACTGATAATATGCCTAGCGGAAATGCTCAATTGCCAGGAGATGTTGTTAAGGCATACAACGGTTTGACCATTGAGGTTGACAACACAGATGCTGANGGTAGGCTGACATTAGCGGACGCAATTGGTTATGCAAAAGATAAAGGTGCTAGCAAAATTTTAGATATTGCTACTTTAACTGGTGCTGCAAGGATAGCAATGGGAGATGGGGTTAGTCCAATCTTTGGTAATGATGAAAATTTAATTAACACAGTTATAAACGCTGGTAGTGTGACTGGAGAAATGATATGGCAACTTCCTCTCGATAATGTTACTAAGAAGCAAAATTTTTCTATGGTTGCCGATATTAAAAATACTGGTGGTAGAGGTGGAGGATCAACAACGGCAGCACACTTTATTTCTAGATTTGCTGAAGGAGTTAGTTGGGCTCACATAGATATAGCTGCTACATCTATGCTAGATAGTGATAGAGACTGGTATGTTGCTGGAGCAACAGGAGTTCCTACCAGAACATTGATTGAATTTTGCATAAATCTATAAAAATAGTTTATGAAATTATAGTTTTAATCTTTATAATTAACGTTTTATCGTGTTTATATTTTCTACTAAATAATTCTTTTTTAGTAACATAAACCATATATGGTGGATGTAGTGTAGTGGTTAACACGTCTGGTTGTGGCCCAGAAGATCGAGGGTTCGAGTCCCTCCATCCACCCCATTTTTATATGCGCCCGTAGCTCAGTGGATAGAGCACTAGGCTTCGAACCTAGGTGTCGGGGGTTCAAATCCCTCCGGGCGTGCCATAGATTAATTAATTTTTTTGAAACATCTTTATTTTATAATTATCATAAATATGAGAATAAAAAAATTAGACCATATTCAAAATATAGTACTTCCTTCAATAAATGGTGAAAATTTTGATACATCTAGATTGAAAGGGAAAAAATATTTACTTACTTTCTATAGATTTGCTAGTTGTCCTATGTGTAGTCTTAGAATTAATGAGATGACTAATAGATATGATGAATTAGGTGATGATTTTGCTGTTGTTGGAATTTTTCATTCTGAAATTTCAAATCTAAAAAGATTTATGAAACGACACGATTCTCCTTTTATAATGCTAGCTGACAAAGACTTCAAGTATTTTTCTAAATATGATATTCAGAGATCTTTTGTTAGGTTTATTTCTACCTTTATATTAAGGGCTCCTAGATTTTTAAGGGCTACGTTTAAGTTATATATTTCACCCATAATAAAAGGCCATATGGATATAATGCCGGTTGATATTCTTGTTGACGAAAAAGGCAANGTTCAAGATGTTAAATACGGGAAAGATATTGGAGATCATATATCAATTGAGGAAATAATTAAATTTTCTCATAGCTAATTTATCTACCTTACTAATGGAAGGCTTTTCCAATTTGTTGTGTAGCAAGGTGATAGGTTTTTTCTTTTCATTTTCCATTCTTTTGTGGTACCTTGTGATGCATGAAAAACCGAATTTTTACCCAAATAGCTGTTCAATGAGTCAACTCTTTTCATCAGGTTATCTGTAATCGGGTCATTTTTCTCAAACATGTGTTTTTGTTCATAATTATTACTAGATATATCCTGTAACGTTACTCCACATTTGTTATACATATAATTATTTCTAAAAATTATATTCAAAAGATTTTTACTAATTTTAATAAGTTTTCCTGTGTCAGAACTAGGTAATTCTAGTACATGATGTTTACTTGCTTTATACTGGGGTAAATCTTTTCTAAATTTATTAGTTTGTATAAAAATAGATATAGATTTTGCTTTACTGTTTTGGATTCGTAATTTTTCACAAGCTCTGGCAACATGATTCGATAAAGCTTGCTCTAATAGATTTATGTCTGTAATTAGAGTGCCGAAAGATTTAGATACGATTATAGATTTTTTATTCTTGTATTTTTCTATATCTAAGCATGATATTCCTCTTAGTTCAAGGACTATTCTTTCTACTACGACGCCGAGCTTTTTCCTAATAAAATTACTATCTGCATCTCTTAGTTCTAAAGCAGTATGTATGTCTAAATTACGTAATTTTTCACTCCAGCCTGTTGATATTCCCCATATTTTATTAACAGGTAGTTTTTTCATCACTTTTTCTTTTATTTTTTCATCTCTCATGTCAAAGACATTTTCNTCAGCTATTTTTTTAGCCACATGATTAGCAATTTTAGACAAAGTTTTAGTATTGGATATACCGATAGAAGTTGGGATGCCAGTCCATTGCATTATNTTTGAGGATATTTTTTTTGCATATTCTGATATGTTCTCTCCTGATAATTTTATGAACGCTTCATCAATTGAATATACTTCAATATTATTTTGCTCAACCATTATTCTTATTGAGTCCATAACTCGCTCAGACATATCTCCATAAAGTTCATAATTAGATGAAAAAATATTCACATGATTTTTTTCTAGACAATCTTTATATTTATAATATGGAGCTCCCATTGGTATNCCAAGAGATTTTGCTTCTTCTGATCTAGCTATAATACACCCATCATTATTAGATAGGACTACTACTGGAGAATTATTAAGTTTAGGTTGAAAAACACGCTCGCATGAGGCATAAAAATTATTACAATCTATCAGTCCAAATGCGTACATTATTTATACTGAATGAAGAACATTTGTAACTACTCCCCATATAGTCAAGTCGTTATGTTCATCTATTTTTATTGGGCTATAGTTATCATTCTCAGGTTGTAAATAGTTGCCGTCNGGTTTATAAGATAATCTTTTTACAGTCAACTCACCATCTATTGCAGCTATTACTATTTTNTTATTTTTTGGCTCTATNCTACGGTCAACAATTAGTATATCTCCNCTATGAATACCTGCTTTTATCATTGAGTCACCAGTAACTTTCACAAAAAATGTAGCTGAAGGATGCTTTATAAGATATTTATTAAGATCTAATTTTTCTTCAAGATAGTCATCTGCTGGAGATGGAAATCCAGCTTGAACTGAACTTGAATATAGTGGTAATTTATAATTTATACCGTTTATATAATCAAATATATTTTCTATTTTACTTTCAGGGATTCTAATAGGCTTTGTAGCTTCTTTATATTTACCTTGCCCCTTAGGCCTCCCTGCTCCTAGCCTAGCTCCACCTTTTGGCATATAAACCTCCTATTTATGACTTTAGAATACTGTACAATATTCTAAAAATCAACATATATTAGTGANTTTTAGGTAAAAAAAAGATAATTAAGGTTTATTTATTATTTATTGAAAATTTTTACTCTTAATTCTCTAAATAATATTAGTATGAAAATTGTAATTAATGCACCTGTAAATGAAAATAATCTAATACTGTCAGAAATCCCAAAATAATCTCCAGACAAGCCTAAAAATAAGCTTCCTAATGGAAAAAANCCTATCGATAATTGCCTCAATCCCTGAATTCTTCCACGTAATGGATTCGGGGTTTGAGAAATTAATATTCTGGCATGCATGTTGCCAAAAATTGCGATTGATAAACCTCCAAAAAATATGATTAAGCAGGTCATAAAATAAGAATTTTCGAACGAAAANAAAAAAGAGAAAATACATAATGAAATACTTGAAATTGCAAAAATAAGACCAGGTCGATTAATTTTTACTATTAATGGGAAAAATAGTATTGCACCGGATAAAGCTCCTAANCCTTGCATGGAAAGTAAGAATGAGAATTCTTGAGGAGATGAATTTAGTATNTTTTTTCCGACATAAGGGGCCATGGATTCAAAAGAAAATGCGAAAAAATTTCCAAACGCTAAGATTAATAGAGTTGAAAGTATTAACTTGTTTTTTATAGCAAATCCTACGCCTTTAGCAAAACCTGAATACTCCTCCTTTTTATTTTTAAGCATTGATAAATTTGGATTTTTTCTTATTATTAGTAAGTTAAGTAAGGTTACTATGCCTAGATAAAAATATATTTGATTGAAGTCTATTATTTCGTAAAATAGCATGCCAATATTTGGACCTAAAAATATACACAGATTCATTAAAATTATGTCTATAGCTAATGCAAATTTTAATGTTTTTCTTCTAACTAAATTTGATAAGTATGATTGCCTTGATGCAAGATCTATAGATGACAAAATTCCTGAAATAAATGTAAGAATATAAAAGATTGCAATAGTTTCGCTATCTATAAGCAAGTAATAAGATAACAAAAAGTAATAAATCGATGTTATAACNATTATTATTTTTATAATTTTTAGTCTTGGAAATTTATCAACCAGCCAACCAGATATTAGGCCTGAAGTTGTTAATGGTATAAATCTTAGAAAAATTAATAATCCAACTGAAGAAGGGTCATTTGAAAGACTAGTAATAAGCCACCCAATAATTGCAAAATCCATATACCTTGCTGAAAACATGAAGAGACTAGAAATTGAAAAGCTTAAGAAAAATTTATTCTTATATAATTTTTTTAATTCTTTTATCAAATTATTTGATTTTCCTTGGCAAATTTACCATTCTTTTTGATAATGAATTTACAGATCTTTCGAAAAACCAAGCTAAACCGGTATGAATATCATCATTAAATGGTTTTATCCATTTATCATCAAGATATTTAGGGCCNTAAAAAGCACCAAGCAAAGAGCCAGCAGAAGCTCCAAAGCTATCCGTATCTGCTCCTTGAGAGACTTGTATACATATTCCATGACCTATATCTCTAGCGTGCTTAAAGGTGTTTATGACCATACCGATTTCTTGGTATATTCTACAATGACCATATTCTCCAAGTTTATTATTAATTTTAGCGTAACCATCTTCCCAATTTATTGAATTTTTTACATCTAAATAAGATGCTAATGACCTCTCAAAAAATCTACTCTTTTGAGGGACAAATTCTAGAGCAGTTTCTATGATTTCCATTTTATCTTCAAGTACCTGGGCACAAGAGATTGCCGCAGATAAGAACATAGTTGCATAAATTCCAGTCCTTCTATGAGTAAAACTAGAATCTATCCATGCCATTTTTGAAGCAAGTTCTGGATTTCCTGGACATGCATACCCATAAGCATCNGCCCTAATAGCAGCTCCACACAATTCATCTCCTGGGTTTAAGACTTCATTAATTAGATTTAATTCGGAAGAGTAATTAATCTCTTCTGAATTTTTCAAGCCTACTCCACCTTTCATAGAGAATTGTGAACGAGAAAACCTACTTAATGAATCTAGTCCGGACTTTAGTAAAATAGTTCTTTCTGGTCCAAAAGTAGTATTTATAGGGAGATGATGCAACCACATATCACTTAGGTTTTTATGAGTAAAATGTTCCCCAAATTTTTCAATTATTAGCATTCCCATAATTGTGTAGTTAATATCGTCGTCTGGGGCAACATATTCTATATTTTCTCTACAAGTTTCATGAAAAGAATCATGGACTCTTGGCAGGGCATCTTTAATTTTTTTTGGAACATAATAACTTAATGGCCATTCATTAATTTTTACAAGAGCTTCTTTTATTTCTTTTCCAGTTAATGAAGTTTCTAAAGGTTTACCAAGTATACATCCACAAATTGAACCTAAAAATGCAGCTTTTATTTTTTCGTTAGATAATTTAAGATCAATTTTTTTTATTATTTTTGTGGGTCTATTATTTTTTGATTCTTCACGAATATCATCCAAGTTATTTGGTTCTATGTATGGCCAATCTTCATTAATTCTAATGTCAGACAAGCCTATTCCAAATTTTATTAATTCATCAAAACTATCCTCGATTAATTCAAGTTTTTCTATCAAGCCTTTGGTATTATAACCTTGTTCACTTTTATTCGTAATTACGCCCCTAATTCTTTCTCTGAGTAATTCCACCTTAAGTAACATTTTTTTTCCTTAATAAGTATGCATCTCTGAAGGCATCTATTCCAAAAATAGTTCCTAGAATTATTCCAATGAATAATTGATACATTGATTTGTTGTCGAATGAAGTACCAAAAAATATCAGTTCAAGATAACGTAAAATTTCTATAAATATTAAAGTTATGTTAAACCATTTCCATTTTGTTCCACAGTAGAAGTATCCTAAACCTGGTACAAAAGAGTTTAAGAATAACGCAATCCATGGATTTGGGATGTTTTTTTTCATTTTACTCCTCTATTTAAGATAAAATTAAAATATATCCCTCATAAACTAGAAAGTACTTAAATGAGCAAAACTGTATTATTTTGGTTCAAAAATGACCTTAGAATTAATGATAACCCTGGACTTAATTTTTCATCCAAGAAGGGTTTAGTTCTTCCCATATACATTCATGACGAAAACTCAAAAATTGGCTCCGCAAGTAAATTATGGTTACATAATTCATTATTATCGTTAGATAAAAGCTTAGATAATAACTTAAATTTTTTTTCTGGTAATTCACTTCATATTATTTTATCTTTATGTAAAAAACACAACATTGAAAATGTAGTTTGGAATAAATCTTTTGAACCAGAATTGTCCTCGCTAGAGTCAAAAATTGAGAAATCATTAAGAAAAATAAATGTTGAAGTTAATAAATTTAATGCTTCATTGTTATGGGAACCTACGGATGTTTTAAAAAGCGATGGACTTCCATATAAAGTATTTACTCCATTTTATAGAAAAGGTTGCTTGTCATTATCTGATGAACCTAGAAAACCTATTCATGTTAGTAGAAATATAAATTTTTTTTCTTATAATGAAAAAAAACCTATCGATTTACTAGGTTTATCTGACAACAAAAAATGGAATAAGAAAATATTAAAGTATTGGGATATAGGCGAATTTCATGCAAAAAATAAATTATTAAATTTTATTAGTCAGGGACTAATAGGCTATAAAAAGTTGAGGGATTTTCCCTCTGGTAAAAATAATTCTATGCTTTCTCCTCACATACATTTTGGAGAAATATCAGTAAATCAGATATGGCATGAGATAAAAAAGCATCCCCTTGATAAAGATAGTGATCATTTTTTAAGCGAGATTGGATGGAGAGAATTTTCATACTATTTACTGCATCATTTTAAGAAATTAGATGAAGAGAATTTTCAAAAAAAATTTGATAATTTTCCCTGGAGATATGATGAAAAACTATTCAGTCTCTGGAAAAAAGGTAAAACAGGCTTCCCAATAATAGACGCAGGAATGAGACAGCTATGGGAAACAGGATATATACATAATAGAGTTAGGATGATTGTTGCATCATTTTTAGTGAAAAACTTACAAATACATTGGCATCATGGTCGAGATTGGTTTTGGGAATGTTTAGTGGATGCTGATTTAGCGAGTAATAGTGCTAGTTGGCAATGGGTTGCTGGATCTGGTGCTGATGCAGCCCCATATTTTAGAATTTTCAATCCTGTTCTTCAGTCGAAAAAATTTGATCTAAATGGTGAATACATAAGAAAATATATTCCTGAACTATCTCAAACTGAAACGAAATATATACATACACCTTGGGAACAAAAAAATATCGATTATTATGAACCTATAATAGATTTATACAGCTCAAGAGAAGAAGCTTTGAAAAGTTATAATCAAATTAAAAATTAGTTATTTTTTCAATAAATTCCAATAATGTATATTTATCAAGAATTTTCCAATAATGAAGTATAAATTCATGGACTATTTTTAAGATTATAGATATTATCAAAATCCAAAAAATATTTCTATTTGAAATCTGGATTTTTCTAAACTTAAAAAATGTGATTCCTATAAACCAAAATTCAAAGACATTTGGAAAAATTAGAAGAATCATTCTCGTTCCTGTTAATTCAAAAAAAACTAATCCAATCATTCTCATGAAAAATAGGGAAAAACTGATCTTTTTGATTGTTTTTTCCCATTTCAAAGAAATAATTAGGAAATAACTCATATAGAAAAGATCAAGAATTTTATCTAAAGATTGATAATTTCTTACTCCTCCAAGATTTATCATGTTCATAATAATGAGGTCTGAAAAATCTATAAAAATTACAAATAGTCCACCAATAAAATTAAATTTAAATACTATTGTTGATGCTAAAATACGAAAAAATGCTATTATTAGTTCTTCTAAATTCATACTAATAATATATATGAATAAGTAGAAAATAATAAAGGGCTATTTTATGAGAAAATATGAAGTAGACGCAATTAGATCAATAGCTGTAATACTTTTGATAATTTACCATATCATTATTGTATTATCTCCTGAGATTACTGGAATTGGTTTTATATCATTAGATGTACCTGAAAATGATCCTTCTTATTACTTTTTATTAGCATCTCAAGCTTTAAATATTTGGAGAATTCCCATAATTTTTTTAGTTGCTGGCATGGGTGCTGCATTTTCATTAAAAAGGAGGTCTCTGAGTAAATTTTTTAATGATCGAGTTTTGAGAATATCTATGCCATTACTTTTCGGGTCTTGGTTTATTGTGCCTATTTCGTCGATTATTTTTGAAAGTTTTTATAGAAAAAATACTTTCACTTTATCGGAAAATCTAACTAGGATAATATCGGGTGAACTCTTAAATCCAGGTCATTTATGGTTTTTGTGGGCAATACAAGTATACATTTTTTTATTTGCTATATTTCAAATTTTTAAATTACTAAAAAATAATAATTTACCATTTAAAAAGATAACTGAAAAAATCTTGAAAAAAAGGTTTGGTTTATTACTAATTTTTTCCTTACCCTTAATGTTAATTGGTGGGATAATCAATACCGAATCATTTGCAAATCATGTTTGGTTTTTTATTTTTGATAATCTTCATGGTTTTTTTCTAGGTTTAATTTGTTTTTATATGGGTATGCTATTTATAAGCATAGGGGAATTGTTTTGGGAATCAGTTAGAAAAATAAGCACATTTTGTTTAGGTATAGCAATTATACTTTTTATTGTTAGGATGATTATAATATTTCCTACATTTAGTGACGGAGAAATGCTTTTACCAAGGTTTATACTTAATATATTAACTGCATTTGAAGCATCAAATTGGATTCTAGCTTCTGTAGGATTTACTTCAAGATTTATAAATAAAAAATCAAGATTTCTTACATACTTTACAATTTCTGTTTATCCTGTTTATATCATACATCTTCCTGTACAGCAGTTTGTTGTATCAAAAGTAGTGAAAATATCTTTACCGGCGACTATTCAGGTAATTTTATCGATATTTATTACACTCTTGATTTGCTACTTGATTTTTGAGGTTATAAAAAGAATAAGGTTTTTCAGATTCTTTTTTGGAATGAAGGCATAGTTTTTTATTATTTTCCTAAATAGTGTAAAAATAATAATATAAATAACTTTTTTTATTTCATTAATCTTTATGTGGATGTAACATTTTTCAAATAATTATCTAATTTAGGCGGTTTGAGATGTATCCAAGCGAAGTAAGAAAAAAATTATCTTCAGGCAATCCTGTAATCGGGACAGGAATGTTTACTAGGGAGCCATTTGTTGCTCAAAGAATTTATCAAACAGGGTGTGATTGGGTTTGGATTGATCAAGAACATGCTCCTTATGGTACAGAATCTATAGGAACAATATGTGTACAAGGTAGGCAGAATGCTTGTGCTCCTGTAATAAGAGTTCCTTATAATAATCCTGGAGATATTAAAAAAGCATATGACATTGGTGCTGTTGGAGTAATGGTTCCTCAGGTTGATACTCCTGAAGAAGCAACATTAGCTGTAAAATATGCGAAATATCCGCCCATTGGAGAACGAGGTATATCACCATTTTTTGCAAGCTATTTAGAAATTTCTCTTGAGGAAGTATTAAAAAATGCTAATAATGAAACTTTATTGATACTTCAGATGGAAAGTTTAGAAGCATATGAAAATATTGATGAGATTTTGAAAATTCCAGGATACGAAGTTTTATTATTAGGCCCAACTGACCTTTCTGCTTCTTTAGGAATACCAGGTGATATACATAATTCTAAGGTAGAAAATATAATGATCGATGTTGCTTCTAAAATAAAGAATAGTGATAAATTTTTAGCAACGACTTTTACTAATTTAGATGACTGTGAAAGATGGATTCCTGAAGGTTACCAAATGATGAATATTAGTGATCCATTATTAGTTGGAACTAAAATGGTTAGTGAGAAAATTAAAGAATATAAAGAAAAATTCAAGGTTTAGTAGAAAAAAAGGAGATAAATTTGTTAGAAAGATTTCATGTTCCAAATGATATTGCTGTAAAAATCAAACCTGAAGATATGCACGCAACGGTTTTGGACATTTTTATGAAAATGGGTATGTCTCATGATGATGCGAATAAGGCATCAGAAGTTTTAGTTTATGCTGATGTTAGAGGAATTGAATCGCATGGTGTTTCTAATATGTTGAGAAGATACGTTGAGGCTTTTAATAAAGGAGATATTAACCCTACACCTAAACCGAAAATTATAAGAGATATGCCTGCAGCTGCATTACTTGATTGCGATGATGGTCATGGATTGGTTGTTGGCCCTATGGCTATGGATATGGCTATAGAGAGAGCAAAAAAATATGGTATAGGTACGATTACAGCTCGAAATGGTAAGCACTTTGGAGCTGCAGCATTTCATGCTGGAATGGCATTAGACCATGATATGATCGGCTTATCTATGACAACAGGAGGAATGCAGGTAGTTCCTGTTGATGGTTCTAAGCCTATGTTTGGATTGAATCCAATAGCTATTGCCGTCCCAACAAACACTGAAGCTCCATTTATTTTTGATGCTTCTATGAGTTCAGTTGCTGGAAATAAAATAGCATTAGCCCAAAGACTAAATGTCCCTGTTGCACCAGGATGGGTAACTGATTCATCAGGAAACCCAATTCTCGAAGAAAAAGAAGTGCCTGAAGGATATTTTATGCTTCCTACAGGTGGTTCTAGAGAAAATGGTTCTCATAAGGGTGCTAGTTTAGGTATATGGGTTGAAATTATGTGTGGATTACTAGGTTCTACAGGAGCGGGTCCTAATAGGGAAGGCTCCGTTTCTCATCACTTTATCGCATATAACATTGAAGCATTTACAGATATTGATAAATTTAAGTCTGATATGGATCAATATATGAATGAAATTAAATCAACTCCACCTATTGAGGGTGCGTCTAGAGTATTTTATGCTGGACTACCAGAATACGAAGAAGAAATTGAAAGACGTAAAAATGGTATACCATATCACCCAGAAGTAATAGATTGGTTTAAGGATATTACAAATGAATTATCTATAAAATGGAGATTAAGCTAAATATTTTGAAAGGAAATCATATTATGGCAAGAAGAATTAACAAAGTAATTGAACTATGGGAAGATAAACAGCCGATTTATCTAACTCATCCTACGGATTTATCATATGATGCTGGACTGAAAGACTCTCAGACTTGGGCTGATTTACTATTAATAGATTTTGAGCATCACCCCTTTGATATTGTCGGGTTAACAAATTATATGAAAGGATTGAAAGATGGTGGCCCCACACCCAGTGGACATATTACTCCTACAGTAGTAACAACTTTACCCTCAAATGCAATATCTGCCGAGGAGGTTAGATATAATGCTTGGCAGGCTAGACATGTTCTTTCTGCAGGGGTACACGGAATACTAAATACTCATGCAAGAACGGCAGAAGCAGTAAAAGCATTTGTTCAGGTAACAAGATATCCTTTTCAAACATTATCAAGAAATATCATTGGAGAAGGACTAAGAGGGGCAGGGGGGCAAAAACCGGCAAATGATATATGGGGGCTTTCAACCGCTGAGTATGCTCATAAGTGTGATCCTTGGCCTTTAAATCCTGATGGAGAGTTAATATTAGGGCTAAAAATAGAAGATAGACATTGCTTGAATAATGTTGATGATATTGCACAGGTTCCAGGCATTGCATTTGCTGAGTGGGGCCCTGGAGATATGGGTATGTCTTTTGGCCAGCCAGATGCTCATGATCCACCTTATCCAGAAATAATGAATGATGCAAGAAATAAAATACAGAATGCTTTGGAAAAAAATGGTATTAATTTTTATTCTAGCTGGCTTGATGAAAGTTTAAACGATGAAGAGAGATTAGACTACATATTAGATGTATTAAGATGTAAAATGACCGGGTCGCCTACAAAAGAGTATGCAGAATATGGTAGAAAAAAAACAGGTAGAAAGATGAATTCTTAGTTAGTTTCGACCTAAGTAAAACACTAAATAATGGAAAATGCACCTAACTCATTAATTTATTTATTCCAAAATAAAGTTTATAGAAAATTGTGGGGGATAGGTTTTGTTCAGGCAATAATGCGCTGGATGGAACTAACTGCCCTAGGAATATTTGTTTTTCAAATAACTGAATCACCTTTCTGGGTAGCTATGGTAGGTTTTTCACACATTTTACCATTATTTTTATTTGGTTCATTATTGGGACTTTTTTCAGAAAAATATCAAAGAAAAAAAATTATTTTTTTATCTTATTTTGGTCTTTCAGTAATTAACTTATTATTATTTTTATTAGCATTGTTTGAATTTCTTGAACTATGGCACATATTACTTGGAACTTTTTTTTCAGGAATAATATGGGCAGAAGATTTTCCTGCAAGAATGGGTCTAATATCAGATGAGATAAAAGAGTCAATTCTATCAAAAGCGGTTGGCTTAGATCTTACTACGAGTAATATATGTAGAATTATTGGGCCATTTGTTGCTGGTATATATATGTCATCTATAGGTATAGAAGCCGTATATATATCAGGCGTAATACTTATGTTAGCTGGATCTCTAATTGCATATAAAATAAAAGAATCTAATAGTAGTAATGAGCATACAAATGATAAATTGAGTAGTTATTTTTCTAATATTTTTGAAGGTCTAAAATATATAAGATCAAATAATATAATTTTCCCTACATTGATTATCACAGTAGTAATGAATATTTTTGCATTTTCTTATAGAAATATGGTTCCAGTTATTGGAGCTGAAAGTTTATTAATCACTCCTTTTTTAGTAGGCGTTTTACTATCTTTTGAGGGTGTAGGTGCTACTATCTCTTCATTTATAATATCTTTAAAATTAAATATTCATTTATCTAATAGATTTTATTTTTATGGTTCTATCATATTTTTAATAATGATATTTCTATTGGGTATCAATGATATATTTATATTGGCAATAATTTTCCTGTTTATAGCTGGGATGTCTATGGCAAGTTTTGGGATAACACAAAAGCTAATCATTATTTCAAACTCAGATAAAGCTCATAGAGGAAGAGTATTAGGGGTATTAGCGGCATCAATTGGCACAGCACCTTTAGGTGCAATGCTTTTAGGCTTTACAGCCTCAATATTTAATGCAAATTTAGCTTTAGTTATTTTTTCTATTTTAGGACTTTTACTTTGTTTAGTCGTAATTATTAAGTATCGGATGTTTTTATCTAGAGATAATTCTGTAAAAAGATAATAAAATATTTATATGAAAAAAAATAAATATTCCCTAATTGCTTTAGATATTGATGGAACGATGGTGGGTGATAACAAAAAACTTTCCCAAAGACTAAAAACTGCAATTAAAAAAATTCAGCAAATAGGCGCTACCGTTTCTATCGCTACAGGAAGACCTTTTAGTTCTGCGAAAAAGTTTTCAAGTTTGTCAGGTTGTAATGGACCATTAATATGTTTCCAAGGTGCTATGACCTATGACCTAACTCAAGAAAAAATACTTAGATATTTAAAGTTAGATAATAAAATTGTAAGTAAAACGCTTGATTATTTTTTTCAAAAAGAGATTGAAGTCATGATATTTTATGATGATATGATATCCTCAAATAATTTATCTGGATGGTCTAAGAATTACGCTGAAAGAAATGAAATTAAGTTTATAGAATCAAAAGATTTAAATTGCTATAAAGGCGCAAGTCCTGTAGCAATTATCGGTGTTTCTGAACCTGAAACTGTTGCAAATCTTGTTTGTGATTTGAAGTTAAAATTAAAGGATAATGCATTAGTTACTCATTCATTACCAATGCTTTGTGAAATAGAACATTTAAATGCCGGTAAGGATAAGGCTTTACAAGAATTATTAAAGAGTTATAAAATCGATAAATCTAATGTTGTAGCTGTAGGTGATGGTAAAGGTGATCAAAATATGATAGTTTGGGCTGGCTTAGGAGTAGGCATAGAAAATGGTCATAAAGATGTTGTTAAATCATCTGATTTACTCATACCGCCTCCTGAAGAGGAAGGATTAGCTTCTTTTTTAGAAAATCTTTATGAAAATAATCTTACCATTTAGATATAAATGATTTAGGAATTTTATGGTTAAGAAAAAAGACATAATAGTTTTAGGTTCATTAAATATGGATTTAGTTGTAAATACATCGAAGTTTCCTAATTTAGGTGAGACCATAGTTTGCGATAAGTTTTACACTGCTCCTGGAGGTAAAGGAGGCAATCAAGCTGTTGCAGCTGCAAGGCTAGCTAGTCAAGAATATAAAGTAAAGTTTATAGGTAGAGTTGGTAAAGATATTTTTGGTGAAGAAATTCTTAAAAACTTAAAGAGAGAAAATATTGATACTTCTTTTGTAAAAATTACAAATAATATATCAACTGGGATTGCTTCAATTTTTATAATGCCAGATGGAGAAAATTCAGTAAATGCGGTTTATGGGGCTAACTATGAAATTGATAAGTCTCAAATAAATGATTTTGAAAAAAATTCTGATAATGCAGGTGTTTTATTACTACAACAAGAAATACCTGACACAATCATAAGATTAATTTTGAAAACGGCTTATAAAAAACAAATACCAGTAATTTTAGATCCTGCGCCTTATAATGAAAAACTAGTTAAGTTCTATAAAAATATAAATATTATCACTCCAAATGAGATTGAAGCATCTAGCATCAGTAACACTGAAGTTAAAGATATACCGTCCGCAAAAAAAGCAGCAAGATATATTAGAAATCTTGGATGTAATAACGTGATTATTACTTTGGGTTCAAAAGGAATTTGGGTTGAAGCAGAAAATATTTCAGAACATGTTAAGAGTTATGAAGTTAAGTCAAAATCATCCGTTGCAGCAGGAGATGCTTTTAATGGAGCGCTAGCATATGGAGTTGTAAAAAATAAAAACCTTCAAGATTCCATAGAGTTAGCTATTGCCACATCTTCTATATCTGTAACTCGCGAAGGTGCTCAGAACTCTATGCCTACAATAGAAGAAGTTGTTAAGTTTGTAAACTCTTATGATAAATAAACTTATATTTTAGGGGGGTCGCCGTTTATATCTTCTATTTTATTTATTCCAGCGATTTTCATTAAATTAATTAGACCATTATTTATTTTTGAAGGTAGTGATGGCCCTTGATATACTAGTGACGTATAAATTTGCCCAGATTTTGCTCCACTAGCTAATACTTTCCAAAGATCATTAGCTGAAGATATTCCGCCGCATGCGATTATATCAGCATAGCCATTATTTATAGCTTGAACTTGTCTGAGCATTTTTAGAGTATCTGGAAAAATTGGCTCTCCGCTATATCCACCTCTACCAACTTTTATACTTTTTGATTCTTTTGGGTGGCTGTTTGAAATAACCATCCCTTCAACATTTGTAATTAATGATGTTTCTATCAACTTTAGAATTTCTTTTTTATTATCAAGGGAATTATTCCAAGGTGGGAACTTAATTATTATTGGTTTATCTGTAATTTTTTTTACTGATTCAATTAGTCCCCTTAGCCTTGAAGGTTCTTGAAAAACTTTTAATCCTGATGTGTTAGGACTGCTAATATTTATCTCAAAGGCAGAAATAAGATCTTTTGATAATTCGATACATTCTATTATCTCATCCTCAATTGTTCCAGAAACGCTTAGTATAATTCGTTTTTTAATACTTTGATACTTTTTTAGATTTTTTACTGAATATTCAATACCTTTGCCCGGGAATCCTAAAGCATTAATTATAGCTTTATCTTTTGTGATTCTTATAACTCTTGGCTTTGGGTTTCCTGGTCTAGAAGTTAGAGTTACTGTACCTCCTGTAACAAAGCCAAATCCTAACTTTATAACATTATTTAATATATTGCAGTCTTTATCAAATCCAGCAGCTAGTGCTAGAGGAGAAGGATAAGTATTGCCGAATAGTTTTGTCTCGAGTAATTTATTTCCAGCAGATTTGTTGATATTAAATAAATTCCATATATATGGAATTCTCAAAGATAGTTCAGTTACCCTGTGAGCCAACTCAGGCTCTAGACTAAATATTAATGGCCTTATGGTATAGTTATATAAATTCGTTATTTTCTCCTAAATTAATATAATAATAATTTATTGATTATTGTATTATTATATTCAACAAATTATAAACTTATAAGTAATAAAAATGTCTCTGGAATACAAGATTGGTGATTCATTACATCCTAAGGGTCATGCGATAGTATATTTTATTGATACTGTTGATAGTAATAAAGTATCTGCTTCTTACATAATTCTACTGCCTATAACTGTAGATATTTCTAAGTACGTACCTCCTTTTCTGTCTAATCAAGTTGATAATTTATCAAGTAAGGATATGTCTTCATTTTCTTTCCCCCCTGCTCCTGAGATTGTTGATTCTGAAGATTGGATTAGCGAAACTGCAAAAAAAAGAGATGACGACCTAATATTTGGAGGGTTTCACAATCTTTCAGATGTAACTAATCTTATGAATGAAGTTGCCAAAATCTTAGATGTTTACTCTGAATCATACGATAAAAATCACCAAAATGATGAAAAAAATATTACAGGAAATCAATTGGATGATGTGAATGATGTTGTTTATAGTATGATGTCTGAAGCTGATTTATTATCAGAACTGACTATCATAATTGGTAGATTCCAGTATCAAGTTTCGGGAAATGATCAAGACGGAATTAAGGAAAGCGAAGCTAAAATTTTATCAATAGGAAAACAACTTCCTGAAAACAGAAATGTGGATTTATTGATAAAGGTTTGTAAGAATCCTGGAGAAAAATATATAAATTTAGCACGATTATACCTAGATAGAATTTATGCAATGTATAGAGAAGAATATGAAAAGATTAAATTGCTAGAAAAAGAAATTATTGCCGCAGAAAAAGATTTAAGATTATCTTGAATCTCATACTTAACTTTTTTTCTCATACTTTTGAGTCATTGAGATTTAAGAATTTCAGAATGCTTTGGTTTGGTGTGGTTTTTGGTATGGCTGGAATACAAATGCAGATGGTTATTAGAGGCATTTATGTATATGACCTAACGGGGAGTGCGTTTCTGACAGGATTTGTTGGGATGGGTTTTGCTCCAAGCTTATTCTTTGTTTCAATTTATGGAGGAGTCATAAGTGACAGATTAGAAAGAAGATTGATTATTCAGATTGCACAGACAGCTAATGCTCTTTTAGCTGCTTCAATAGGTTTTTTAATTTTTTTTGAATTAATATTATGGTGGCATTTACTTATAGTATCTATTGTTCAAGGGGCTATGTTCTCAATAATGATGCCAGCAAGGCAGGCAGCTATATCAACAATAGTTGATCAAAAAAGCCTGCCAAATGCTTATGCATTGAATGCTATGGCTATGAGTTTGATGGGTTTATTGTCGCCTGCTTTAGCTGGTTTTTTATATGAGTGGATAAATCCTTATGGTGTTTATTTTGTAACCTCGTTAGTTTTAATGAGTGCTGTTTTTTTTACATCTTTAGTGCCTAAAATGTATCCTAAGCAAATAGAACATAAAAAAGTATTACGAGAATTTTTTGATGGAGTGTCTTATTTAGCTTCAAACAAGGTAATATATTTCATATTGCTTTATAGCGTTGTTGTAGCATTGCTTACAATGCCATTTAGGATGTTAATTCAGGTTTTTGCAAAAGATGTATATGGGTCATTACCTTCTGAAGTAGGTATGCTTATGACCTCTATTGCAATAGGTGGGATTATAGGATCAATATTAATTGCAAACTTAAGGAAAGGAAATCATAGAGGAGTTTTGCTCATATTTGGGGCTGTGGTTTCAGGTTTGGCACTAATCTTAATATCTTCTGTGCCTTACTATATAGCTGGAGTATTTGCTCTAATAGGTATAGGTCTTGGGGAACAAGCTAGATGGGCTCTTGGGCAAAGTTTAGTTATGGAGAATTCTAAGGAAGAATACAGGGGTAGAATGATGAGTTTGCTAATGATGACATTTGGATTGATGCCCTTAGGGATGCTACCCTTAGGTTTAGCTATAAGCGCGCTTGGAGCACAAGTACCAGTATTCATTTCTGGTGTGTTTTTATTGGCTTTTTCACTATTTATATTTATTTTTTCAGGTACTATTAGAAGGATTTCATAAACAAAAAAATTCTATTGTTAAAAAGTTATTCATATAGAACCTTTTCTTCTTTATCAGTTCCAGCTTATAGAAATTTGTGGCTAGGGCTATTATTTCTTATGGCCGGAATAAGTATACAAATTTTAGCAAGAGGTTACTTGACATGGGATCTGTCAAAATCTCCAGTAGCAGTTGTATTAGTGGGGTCGGGATTTGCGCCTCCTATATTACTGTTCTCAATTTTTGGTGGTGCAGTTGCTGATAGATTATCACTGAGGAAAATTATTCAATATGGGCAACTAGGTGTAACTCTAATTGCTTTATTTATAGGTTTTTCTATAGCTTTTGAAGTCATAACTATTTATCACTTAGTTGTATCATCGTTGTTACAAGGGACTATTTGGGCATTCTTAATGCCAGCAAGACAAGCAATTATCCCCGAGCTTGTAGATGATGAGCATATTACCAATGCTACAGCTCTAAATGCATCAGGAATGTCATTGATGTCATTTTTGGCTCCAGGAATTGGAGGCTTGGTTTATGGCTATTTTGGTGCGGCCGTAACATATTATATAATTGCAGGTTTTGCTTTTCTTGCATTTCTGATGACTGGATTTGTACCTTCAGTGAGAAAAAAAATACCAAAAAAGAATTTTTTTAAAGATATAAAAGAAGGTTTTGGCTATGTAGCTAAAAATAGAACAGTTCTCTATCTTTTAGTTGTAGCACTGAGTACAGCTTTATTATCTATGCCGTATAGAACTCTTTTACCAGTACAAATTGAAGAAGTTTTTAATAAAGAAGTAGAAGCTTTGGGGCTTTTATTAAGTGTAATTGGAGTCGGCGCTTTGATTGGAACTCTCTTTATAGCAGGTCTAAGTAAAAAAGATAAACGTGGTTGGGTACTAATTTTTACTAGTATTTTGTCAGGATTTACAATTATGATATCTGGATTAAATTCATCTTATTTATTGGCTATTATTTTAATGCTTTTTCTAGGTCTAGGCGACTCAGGAAGAAGAGCATTAAACATTTCACTTATATTAGAAAATACAGATGATGAATACAGGGGAAGAGTTATGGGGCTGTATACAATTAATTTTGGTCTTATACCCTTAGGTGCGATTCCCTTAGGTTTCATAGCTGACATTTTAGGTATTCAACAGGCTTATTTTTTTGCAGGATTATTATTAATTATTTTTGCTTTGGGTTATACAATATTTACGACTAAAATTAGAAAATTATAATATGAAAATCAATGTACTTAATGAAAATTTATCATCAAGGATAGCTGCTGGAGAGGTAGTAGAAAGACCATTCTCTGTAGTTAAGGAATTAGTTGAAAATTCAATTGACGCTAATTCTACTAAAATTATTATAGAAATAGAAAATGGAGGGTTGGTGCTTATAAGGGTTACTGATAATGGCGATGGAATATCAAGTTCGGATTTACCTATAGCTTTTGAGAGATTTGCAACTTCTAAAATAGATAATTCATCAGACTTGACATCTATTCAGACACTAGGTTTTAGAGGGGAAGCATTACCTTCAATAGCTTCTGTTTCGATCATAAATGCTATTTCAAAAATAAAAAATGAGAAAATGGGTTCTGTTTTTGAGAGTGAATTTTTGAATGAAAAAAAAATAAAAAGTATTGCATGTAATATTGGTACATCTATTTCAGTAATGAAATTATTTAGCAATGTACCAGCTCGTCTTAAATTTATAAAAAGTGCAAATTCAGAAGTATTAAAAATTCACAATCTAATTAATTATTTTAGTCTTGTATACCCGCATATAGATTTTCAACTTATTACAGATGGAAAATTGAAACTAGATACTAGTGGGTCAAATGATATTTTAGATATCTATAAAATGATTTATGGTATTTATTCTAAGAATAATTTACTTCTAATTGATGATGAAGATGAAAATTCTAATTATAAAATTAACGGCTTGATAGGATCACCTTCTATATATAAATCAAATAGAAATTATTTAATCTTGTCTGTTAATGGAAGAATTATAGATTCGAAAAAATTAAAGTATGCTGTAGAAAGATCATATGCTGGACTTTTGCCTCAGAGAAAATTTCCTATTGGAATTATAAGAATAACAGCCCCTTTAAGTGAAGTGGATCCAAATGTGCATCCCAATAAAGCAGAAGTTCGATTCATAAATGAGGATTATGTTTTTTCTATGATTCAAAAAAATATTAGAAACACTATAAGTTTGAAATCTCCTGTGAAACTAGTTAGACAAAATGAAAAAAATGTATATGATTCTCAAAAAAATATAAATTTGTTTTCATCAGAAAAATCAGACTTTATTGAAAAAAAATTTCAAGGCTTAGAAGATATTATTTACTCGGAAAAAGAATATTCTAAAACTATGAAAAATACTATTCCTATTCTTAGAGTTATTGGGCAATTTTCAAAAAAATATATAGCTTGTGAAGGTCCCGATGGTTTATACATTATAGATCAACATGCAGCTCATGAAAGGGTAAAATATGAGCAAATTTTTACTGATTTATCAAAGGAAAAACATCTATCTTCACAGCCTTTATTGGACCCCTTAATAATTGAGGTAAATAACGATACTGTAAGTATCTTGAGCGAATATAAAAAGGAATTAAGTAATTGTGGCTGGCAGGTTGATGCATTTGGTACTACATCCTTAGCTATAAGGGAAGTTCCAAGTATAATTACAAAAAATAATATAAGTTTGGCCAACGGTAATATTCAAAGTATCTTTCAAAATTTATTAGATGAAATTATAGTTTTGACAGACGGCGATTTATGGCTTGATAAAATAGTCGCATCTTTGTCCTGTCATTCAGCCGTAAGAGCTGGCCAGGCTTTATCGATAGATGAGCAGAAAAATATAATAAAAATGCTTGAAAAATGTGATTCTCCTCAAACATGTCCGCATGGAAGACCAACAGTTATGCAACTTGAAAACGAAATGCTTGATACAGAATTTCTTAGAAAATAATTATAAAATTTTCCTGCCAGGAACTTCATGTATAAAAGAATAGATAACATTTTTTGAACCACCACAAACAAACACTTGGTCTAGGTTTTTACCGCCAAATGCTATATTTGAAGGACTCCAATCTGGTATGTGATATAAATTCTTCATTTTTCCTTTTTGATCTAGATAGCATATTGATCTTATTCCAGGTAAAGTTTGGAGTATATCGCCATTTGAATCAATAGCTAGGCCATCAGGATGTCCTGGGTCTCTAAATCTTCTAATCAATTTTTGATCTAATAAATTACCTTCTTCGTCAATTAAGAAAGATACTAATCTATTTGCCCGGCTTTCAGAAACAAAGACATTTTTTTTGTCATTAGATAACTCAATACCATTTGGATATGCAAGATCATTGGCAAAAACTTTTACTTTACCTGATACTTGCTCAGCGCTGTATATTGGACTTATAGAAGGGTCTGGTAATGGTTTTCTAACAGGGTCTGTAAATAACAAGTTGCCATTGGGCAGAAAGCATAAATCATTTGGCCCTCCTAGCCTTGATCCATCGTATTCATCAACAAAAACATCAAATTTACCATTTCTCATTTTGAGAATTGCCTTATGTCCAGCATCAGCAATAAATAATTCACCATTTGAATTAAAAGCTAGCCCATTAGGTCTACCATTTGTTTTTCCTATAGATGAAACCTTGTTTTGGTTGTCAATCATATAAATATTGGACTCTTCGGCACTAACAAAGTAAATATTTCCATCAGGTCCAAGAACAGGACCTTCAGGATTGATAATACCTTCAGTAATAATTCTAAATTTTTTCGGTTTGTTTTCTAAGTTTTTACTCATAATAAAATTGCATATATTTTTCAAGAAGCTACAATTAATTATAAGCAGATTTTTATTTTTTTCAAAAATTCGCTAAGAGTAATACATGTCATATTTAAAAACATTGTCCGAGAATTTTAAGGTTTATTCTGAAGCAATAAAACTTGAGCATTCTATTTTTGCTCTTCCCTTTGCCTTGCTAACGCTTTTTATCGTTTCCGAAGGGAGTCCAAATTTTGCTACCTTTTTCTGGATAATAATTGCTATGGTATCTATGAGAACATTTGGCATGGGTACAAATCGCATAATCGATAAAGAAATAGATTCCAAAAATCCCAGGACGAGTAACCGAGCATTGCCTAAGGGCTTAATAAGCCTAAATCAAATGTTATTTTTCACAAGTCTCAGTTTGATTTTATTTGTAATAGCAGTTTTTAATTTGCATTCTTCAGCGGTGAAATATTCACCAATACCCATTGCTGTAATGATTATTTATCCATACCTTAAGAGATTTACATGGTTAGCACATTTTGGTCTAGGAATCGTGTATTTAATAGTCCCGTCGGCTGTTGAAGTGGCTATAAATGGTAATATTTCACCTGGGATATTATTTTTAGGGATTGGGGCAATGTTATGGGTTGTAGGCTTCGATATTTTATATGCCATTAATGATCTTGAAGTTGATATCAAGCAAAATATATACTCTATACCTGCAAAATTTGGGATAAAAAAATCTTTGAATATTTCAAGAGTATGTCATGCTATTTCAGTGGCAATGTTGTTTTTAGCGGGCATAGTATTAGGAGCAGGCTTATTATTTTTTATTGGTGTAATCTGCACAAAAATTTTACTAATTTATGAACAATCACTTATTTCGCATAAAAATTTAAAGAAATTAAACATGGCATTTTTTACAATGAATGGTGTGATATCTTTTGTTTTTGGTATTTTTGTAATTCTAGGAGAAGTACTTAACTTATGAGCATATACACTTTAGCAATATCTGGTTCTAGTGGTGTTCCTTACACTAGGAGAGTCCTACAGCAATTATTACTTTCTGAGCATGAAATAAAGGTTGTGGTATCTGATGCAGGTAGAAAAGTTCTCGAAGTTGAAGAGGGGATTTTACTAGATAATAAGCTTGAAAACACATACGATACACTACTAGCTTGGTCAGAGGTTAACAAGCCCAAAGGGTCTCTTGAAATATACAATTCTAAAGATGTTTCTGCGCCCATTGCCTCAGGGTCATATCCAGTTACAGGTATGGCCATCGTTCCATGTTCAGGTGGAACTATTGGTAGAGTAGCAAATGGTATTTCAAATGGCCTCATAGAAAGAGCTGCAGATGTATGTCTAAAGGAAAGGAAAAGATTGATTATTGTTCCTAGAGAAATGCCAATTAGTCTTGTTCATCTAAAAAATATGACCTCAATTACAGAAGCCGGAGGTATTATTTTGCCAGCTTCACCAGGTTTCTACCATAAGCCTAAAAGTATTTCTGATCTTGTTGATACTGTTGCTGGTAGAATACTATCTTTATTAGGATTTGAAAATAAATTATTAAAACCGTGGCTAGGTGTAAATAAAGGAGAATAAATAATTGTCTTTTACTGATTTTCAATCTTTCATATTTGAACTTGAAAAACAAGGTGAACTTATTAGAGTTACTGAACCAGTAGATCCTGAATTAGAAGTTACAGAAATTGCTATACGCGCAGTTAAGCAAGAAGGCCCGGCAATTGTATTCGAAAATGTTATTGGCTCGAATGTACCGTTAGTAATTAACTCTATGGCTAGCATGAAAAGATTAGAGATTGCTATAGGAAGACCTCCAGAAGAATTAGGCGAGGAAATATTATCATTCGTTCAAGACATAAATCCTCCCAAAATATCATCTTTTTGGAGGAATAAAAAAACTTTATGGAGGCTTTTGAAAATTAGACCAAAAAAAGTTAGAGGTGCAATTGTTCAACAGGAGGAAAATAAATATAATCTTGACCAAATCCCAGTTTTGAAATGTTGGCCTGAAGACGGTGGAAGATTCATAACACTCCCATTAGTTGTATCAAAAGATCCTAAGGATAATACAATGAACATGGGTATGTACAGGATGCAAGTTTACGATTCTCTTACTACAGGTATGCATATGCAAATTCAAAAAGGAGGGGGCTTTCATTATCAAAATGCAGAAAAATTAAATCAACCACTAGATATGGCTGTAGCTGTAGGAGGAGACCCGAGTCTAATTTTAGCCTCTATAATGCCTCTCCCTGAAGGCTTAGACGAAGTAGCTTTCTCAGGAATAGTAAGAGGTATAAGGACTCCTATTACAAAAGCTAAATCTGTTGACTTGAATGTTCCAGCAAATGCTGAATTTATTTTTGAAGGTAGACTCCAGCCTGGAGTTCGAAGATTAGAAGGCCCTTTTGGTGATCATTTTGGTCACTACTCGCAGGCAGATGATCATCCTGTTTTTGAAATTACTAGCATCACCTCTAGAAAAAATCCAGTATACCCAGCAACTGTTGTTGGCAAACCGCCTCAGGAAGATAAGTTTCTTGGTGATGCAGCTCAATTGGCATTAACTCCGCTAATAAAAATTATTAGAAAAGATGTTGTTGATATGTGGGCATATTATGAAGCTGGTTTTCATAATTTATTGGTGGTTTCTGTGGATAATAGGTATGAACAAGAACCATTGAAGACTGCACTAGGTTTGTTAGGTGAAGGCCAATTATCATTAACTAAAACTCTTATACTTGTTGACCATAATGTTAATCCAAAAAATTATAAAGAAGTTTTGCAATCTTTTAGAAAAAACTTTAATCCAGAATCTGGCTTCCATTTATTGTCTAAAACAGCAGCAGATACCTTAGATTTCACAAGTGGAACAATAAATAGAGGTTCAAAAATGATTCTTGATGCAACCTCTGGAAAAAATGTTGACAATAATTTTGGTGCTATTCCTTTACCTGGGAATCTGAAAGATATTATTCCCAATGTATATGCACATAGGTTTATCTCAAACACATTATTAGTTATAGCGACAAAAAATAATGGAAGAGATACTCTAATTTCTGCACTGGAAAATCCATTATTAAGTAAAATAAAATTAATAGTGGTTGTTTCAGATGATGTAGATATATATGATGATGAAAATCTTATTTGGGGAATTTTTACGCGCTTTGATGCTGTAAGGGATGTTATGTTCTCAAATTCGAAATTTGTAAATATAGCGCCAGTTTATTCTGGGGTTATGGGAATTGATGCAACATGGAAAGAAGGCTACCAAAAGCCACTAGTAATGAGCGAAGATATAATTAAGAAAGTAGATAAGAATTGGCATCTTTACACAAATTAGCTCAACCGAATTTATCAATAGAAATTAACATTACGGACAAAAATTTGTTTGCTGTTTGGGATAAAGTTCAAAATCATGAAAGATTGACCATGTCAGATGGAATAAAGCTTTTTGAATCAGATGATTTATCCGCAATTGGTCGAATTGCAGATTTTGCAAAAAAAAGAGTTACTGGTGATAAGGTTTATTTTGTACTTAATAGGCAACTCAATCCAACGAATATTTGTGTATTAAGTTGTAAATTTTGTGATTTTGCAAAAAAACCTGGTGAAGAGGGTGCTTATGCTATGAACATGGAAGAAATTCTTGACCATGTTGATGATGAAATTCATGAAATACATATTGTAGGCGGCCATCATCCAAAATGGCCTTTTGAATATTATGTTGAGATGGTGAGAGAAATACACAAAAAAAATCCAAGTGTGCAAATAAAAGGCTTTACCGCATCTGAAATAGACTATTTTCAAAGAAGATGGAAGGTTCCTCCAGAAGAATCCTTAGCCATACTAAAAGAAGCAGGTCTTCAATCAATGCCTGGTGGTGGAGCTGAAGTATTTTCGTCTAGAGTTCATAAAATGTTGTTACCTGGGAAGGCTAATGCTGATAGATGGGCAGATATACATAAAATAGCTCACAATATGGGTATCCCTACAAACTGTACACTCTTGTATGGCCATGTTGAAAATTATGAAGAAAGAATCGATCACTTAATCAGGTTGCGAGAAATTCAAGACGAAACAGGTGGGTTTTTAGCATTTATACCTCTAGAATATCAAATAGGCATGACAAAACTTCGTCCTAGACACACGCCTCCTATGGATGACTTGAAAATGATTTCAGTAGCAAGGCTAATGCTTGATAACATTAAGTATGTTAAAGCCTACTGGGTTATGCTTGGGGAGGCTACGGCAAGTATTGGGCTAAACTTCGGGGCTAATGACTTGGACGGTACCATTGGTAAAGAAAGAATAGCTCATGCTGCTTTAGCAGAATCTCCTGCAGGTGTAGCAAAGGCAAAAATGGTTGCATCTATTAAAGAAGCTAGAAGAATACCAGTGGAAAGAGATGCACTATATAATGAAATTAAGGTATATGAATAAACCTAGCAAGCAAATTAAATTGGGTCATATGACTTACCTTAATTCTGCTGTTTTTTATTCCAATCTATCCGAAAGTAAATATTCTTTCCATCCATACACACCTAGAGAGATGGCAAAATCTATAGAAGAAAATAAAATTTTTGCAGGCCCTATACCTTATGCAGAAATTATTAGGTTGGGAGAAAAAATAACCCCTTTATCAAATATTGGAGTTGCTTGTAAAAATGATGCCAAAAGTGTTTTTGTTTTTTCAGATATTAGTATTTCTAAATTAAAATTTAGAAAGAAAAAAATAATTTTCGCAGTAACATCTCACTCAGCTACTTCAGTTCAACTACTTAGAATTCTTTTAAGAGATTATTGGTCATTAGAAAATTATGAGTTTGTTAAGGAAGGTTCTCCCCATGATGCATCTTTAGTAATTGGAGATCCTGCAATAGAAGCTAAAAAATCTGGTTTGTATAAAATTGCTTGTGACTTGGCATTGATTTGGAAAGAATTAACAGGATTACCCTTTGTTTTTGCTGAATGGGTTTCAAATCAAAGCTCTCTAGAAGAATCAGATATTCTTTCAGAAAATATAAAAAATAGTATAAAATTAAGTAATAAGAATTTAGATAAGTTAGCTCGAAATTTTTCTGGTCATTTTTTTGATAAAAATGAGATAATTAGTTATATTCGTAATTTTACCTATATACTTGATGATGAGTGTAGAAAAGGCCAGTTAGAATTTAGGAAAAGGTTAGAAACTTTGAATATATGGGATTCTTTATACTAGGGGAAAAAATATGCTAAGTAAAATTTCAAAAAAAATATTTAACTCTGAAAGAATAAGTATAGAAGAAGGAATTTGGCTACTCAAGGAATCTGAATTATTAGATTTAATACCACTTGCTAATTATTGGAGAACAAAACATAACCCTAAAAATAATGTCACATATGTCGTAGATACTAATCTAAATTATACAAATATTTGTGATGCATATTGCTCTTTTTGTGCATTCTATAGAACTGATGAAAACGATCCCTCTGCATATACATACACTGTTGACCAAATTATGGATAAAATTTCAAGAGCAGAAAAAAATGGAGTGAGAACTGTGCTAATGCAAGGAGGTTTAAATAGTAATTTATCTTTTGATTATTATATTGATATGGTCAAAGAGACAAAAAAACGATTTCCTAATATAACACCTCACTTTTGGTCAGCTCCAGAAATTATAAGAATGTCTGAGGTAGGAGAAATGTCATACAAGGAAGTTTTCAAATCTCTATGGGACGCAGGCCAAAGATCTATGCCTGGAGGGGGGTCAGAAATTTTATCGAATGAAGTAAAGTCTGAAATTTCTAGATTCAAGCCGAAAAATACTATTGATCAATGGACAGAAGTTCATAGAGCAGCACATAGTGTAGGCTTTAAGACTACTGCAACCATGATGTATGGGCATGTTGAAAAAATGCATCATGTCATAGAATCTTTAGATCACATAAGATTGGTTCAGGATGACGCTTTACAAAATGGTAATAATGGCGGTTTTACTGCATTCATTCCTTGGTCTTATAAAAAAGACAATACAGCGCTAGCAAAAAAAGTATCGCAAGAATCTGGGCCAAATGAATATCTTAGAATTATAGCTGTTTCTAGAATCATGCTGGATAACATACCTCATATACAGGCATCTTGGTTTTCAGAAGGGAAAAAAACTGGACAAATTGCGTTGAGGTTTGGTGCAGATGATTTTGGAGGAACACTATTTGATGAAAATGTAATGTTAGCTGCTGGTTTTTATAATAGGACAACAGAAGATGAGATAAAAGATATGATTTCGGAAGCTGGTTTTATTCCGACAGAGAGATTAACAAACTATGAAATTGTTCCAAAGAAAGAAACAGAGAATGCTATCAGATAAAAAATTAATTTTTGCACATAGTCCTGACTCTGATGATGCATTCATGTATTACGGGATTGCCAAAGGTAAATTTAGTATTCCTGGTTACTCAATCGATCATTACATGGCAGATATTGAAACTCTAAATTCAATTTCTGAAAAGAATATTTATCAGGTTACGGCCATTTCTGCCTCAAAATATCCGTCAGTATCTGACAAATATAGGATCATGTCTTGTGGTTCTTCTATGGGAAGAAATTATGGTCCTGTAGTAGTTTCGACAAAAACTAATTCCGTTATTAATGAATATGAAGGATCCAAAATAGCAGTTCCAGGCAAAGATACAACATCTTGGGCACTATTTAGAATTTTTGCCAAAATAAACTGCACGCCATTATTTGTTGATTTTGATGATGTTGAAAAAACAGTAAAAAGTGGTGAAGCGCAACTTGGAATTTTACTTCATGAGGGCCAAATATTATATGAAAAAAGAGGTTTTAATTTAGTATTAAATCTAGGAGAGTCTTGGTACCAAGAAACTGGCTTGCCATTGCCTTTGGGCTTAGATGTAGTTTGTAGACAGTTAGATGAAAAATTATGTAAAGACATAGCAAATGTTTCACTAGCTAGCATTAAGTATGCTTTAGAAAATATGGATGATGCAATCCAATATTCAAAAAAAATTTCTTCTCTGGATGAAAGTAATGAGAATATAAAGAAATTTATAAATATGTATGTAAATGAAGATACTATTGATATGGGAGAGCAGGGTAGGGAAGCATTGTCAAAGTTGTACGAACTTTCAGTAGAAAACAATATTATAGATGCAATGCCAAAAATAGATATTATTCAGGCAGAAAATGCCTTCAAATAGACAATATAGTGATGAATGCCCCCCTTACTGTACTTGTGTAGATTGTAAGGGTAATTATGTTCGTAATTATAATTATCAGTCAAGTGGCAGTGGAATTTTCAACATTTCTCTAAGTAGAAAAGAGTGTCCTATAACAATATTGCTTGCTTCAGTAAATATTTTAGTTTTATTATTAGACTTGTTGCTTGATGGAAAAATAATAGAAATTGGAGCTAAATCGAGTTATGGAATAATAAATGGTGAATTTTGGAGACTGCTAACTCCGATTTTTTTACACGCTGATATTTTTCATCTTGTTACAAATTTATTTGGTATTTTAGTTTTTGGATCAATTATTGAAAAAAAACTAGGTTCAATGAAGTTTGTCGCTATCTATGTTTTATCAGGAATTTATGGCAATACTTTTAGTTTTTATTTTAGCCCTTACCTTGGAGTAGGCTCAAGTGGATCTGTATTTGGAGTTCTTGCCTCTTTGCTAACATATTTTTATCTTAATAAAAATATGTTTGGTTATATAGCAAAGGAATATCTAATATCAATAATTACCATAATATCAATTTCTTTGATTTTTGGATTTATTTCGTCGGGAATTGATAATGCTGCCCATTTAGGTGGGATTCTATCCGGATTAATTATATCTTTACTAATAATGCCCAAACATAATAATGGAATTCATATATACGGTTCATTTGAAAGATCGTCAGTAGTAAATAGAATTATTTATAAACTGATAACAAACATTTATTTGAAAGCCTTTTTAGCATTATTTTTAGTGTTGATTTTTATAATGATGATTACTTATAGGTCTAATTCAGGTTATTAGACACAGTAGTTTTTTTACTGTAAAATGATACTATGTCTCAAAATTTATTAGATCAAGAACTACATAATGCTGGTTTTACTCTTACTAAGCCTAGAAAGATAGTAACCAAAAAAATACTTGAATTAACTTCCAATCATTTGGATGGAGATTTATGTTGTGAGTCTGAAGAAATAGATCACTCACATACCTTTGGTTCCGAGGAACTTGTTAGTTCTGCTCCAGATATTGGAAGAGCAACAATTTTTAGAATTCTAAAAAATTTATCAGACATAGGTTCAATATGTAAAATAGATATAGATGGGGGAGCCGTTTACACTAGATCTACTAGTTCAAGGCATCACCATCATCTTTTTTGCGTAAAATGCGGTTGTGTTACAGACAGACACTTTCCGGCATTTGAAAAAATTATGAAAAATATAAGTTCTAATGAAGATTGGAACTTAATTTCTCACCAACTTGTTGTATATATGGAGTGTTTAAATTGTACAAAAAAATAAATAATATTCGTCCTGCAATTTCCTTTTCACTATTGTTGATAATTTTCTCAATAATTTTGGCATGTTCTTCTGATGAAGTAGTTACTGAAGAAAAAGAAATTGGAAACCTGACAATAACTACATCTAGTCCCATAATTACCGACTGGATAAAAAATATTGATGGAGATAATAATAATGATATTAGTAATCTGATTCCGTATGATTCAGATGCGCATCATTATCAATTTACTCCAAAAGATTTTACAAAAATATCTGAATCTGATGTTTTTTTCCTAATAGGGGAAGGATATGAAAGTTCTTCTCTAATCAAATTTATTGAAGAGAATAACATAAATCATGTAGAGTTACTTTCATATGTCAACCCTATGGCTTTTGAAGAAGATGGTCATGATGATCATGAAGGCCACGGCCATGACGACCATGCTGATCACGGCGATGAAGATAAGCATGATGACCATGCTGATCACGGCGATGAAGATAAGCATGACGACCATGCTGATCACGGTGATGAAGATAAGCATGATGACCATGCTGATCACGGTGATGAAGATAAGCATGACGACCATGCTGGTCATGAAGGTCATGATCATGGTGAGTTTGACCCACATTTCTGGTTCGATATAGATAGGGTTATTCTTGCTACAGAAAAAATTAGTCAAACTATGGTAGCCTTAGACTCTGAAAATGAAAAATCATATGTTGACAATCAGTCTGCATATGCTAAAAAATTAGCTGATTTTGCTACTCAAACTAAAGAAAAAATCGATAATTCTATGATTTCAAGTATTCCTTTTATAACAATGCATGAATCATTAGGATACTTGATTACAAAGTATTCATTAACTGCTGCAGGTAGTGTGTATGCTTATAACCTTGAAGATTTGGAGATTACAAGTTCTAAGTATATAGAAATGTTGGATGTAATCAATGACTCTAAAGCGAATTTTCTTATTGTTGAAGACAACGTAGCTAAAAAGATGGCAGATTCTATGGTTGATGATACAGGTATAACTCTTATTACAGGTATGACTGTTGAAAATATGAAATCTGCCGATCAATCATATATTGATTGGATAGAAAATAACGTTTCAATATTAGTTGAAGGTTTATCTGCTAAATAGAAATTGGAAGTTTGTGACCAATCTTCCACTTAATAAAAAAAGAGGACGCTGGTGTTCTCTTTTTTTATTTAATGCTGGGTTTTGAAATATTTCTATGAGTGTTTTTATGCATAAGGGAAGCTAAGATAAAGCATATAATTGATAATATAAGCAAAGCAATCATAATCCAAAACAAATATTTATAGTTATTATAATTATCATAAATCAATCCTGCTAATAAAGGTCCAGCTATTGCAGGCGCAACTAGACCAACTCTACTTACTCCTATAATTTGACCTAAATTTTTTGTTCCAAAAATTTCTGAGAACACTAAGGGTGTTAATGCCCCAACACCCCCCATTCCTAATCCCATAATAGTAATTGATATCCAAATGAACATTATAGATTCAGAGTAAAGTAATATTAGTAGTCCAATAGTTTGGAGAATCATTATTAATATGAAAGCTATTCTTGCTGTTATTTTTTCACTTAATGGTCCAAATATAAGTTTACTCGAGGCTCCTCCTATTGAGAGAATGATCATTAATCCAGAAGCTATAGACAATGATAAACCAATTTGATCAAAGTGAGGGATTAATTGACTAACTACTCCAAATCTCAAAAATTGTTGCAAAGTCATGCCTAGAATTATCAACCAAAATATTTGGTTTCTATATATATTTTCCAATATCTTAGATTTAGGTGATAATAATTGATCTTTTTTTCTTGAAGGATATTTTTTACTTATAAGTTTTTTATTATCATCCTTTACTATGAATAAAATTATGAAAAGTAATATTATCAATGACAAACCAATAATTAAATGAGTTAAACGCCACCCAAATATTGTTAGTAGGGTTGCAACTGCAGGTACTGCAAAGGCGCTTCCTAAATTATTCCCTGATGTGACACCTCCCATCATTCTCCCGGTTGTTTTTGGAAACCATGTAATTATTAATTTTGATGCCGGCATTATTGTCGAACCAGGTACTCCTAAAAACATTAGGATAGTAAAAATATATAATGACATTAAATTTTGGGTTTGAGATCTTAGTAAAAATCCAATTGCAACTAAAAATATCGAAATAATCATAGTTTTTCTTGGACCATATTTATCTAAGATGTTTCCTATAAAGGGAGAAATTAAGGACGAAGTTACACCTCCAAAAGTTAATGCCAAATTCACTTCGGTTCTTGACCAGCCAAATTCTTCTTCAAATGGGATTATAAAAAGTCCGAATACGAATTGAGTTGTACCAAGAACAGTTCCTATAGAAATAAAGGATACAAATGCTATATACCATCCGTGATAAACTTTTCTGTCATTTATATTTAGTTTATTTTGAATTTTTATTTACCACTAAGTGACTAATGAGAGAGTGTATTTTAAGAGTATACAAGGGAAAAGTTAAATATTACCATATCATACTTGTTATGTCATCTAGAAAAATTGTAAAAATTTATAAAATTTATACTACAAAAGTAGTTTAAAATTAGTAAAATTAAAGTGTACTAAATAAGTAAACTATTCATTAGGGAATTAAATAAAATGTTAAAATTGTTATTATTAATGGTCTTAATCTTATCCTTAGCTTGCTCATCTGGAGTAGAAGATTCATCTTCAAAGCCTGTACAGCCTATGGCTGCTGCAGAAGCTGCGCCAGCAAAGGAACCTGAGCCAGCTGCTGACCCATTACCAGCAAAAAAAACTGAAGAGCTCAAAGTGGAATTTTCTGTAATTGATGCTCTTGGAAATAAAGTGTCTTTTGACTCAGTTCCAAGCAGAATTGCAACAATTAGTCCAAGTGCTACTGAAATCTTATATAAGGCTGGAGGTACTTCAGTCATAAGAGATAGGGCTTCTAGATATCCTGCAGAGGTAAATAGTTTACCAAGCGTAGGTAGTTCATATGACCCGTCTATTGAAGATTTAGTTGCACAAAATCCCGACCTAGTTATTATCGAAGCATTAACTCAGTCAAGATTTATAGGTCAATTGCAACAGTTAGGTTTAAAAGTGTTTGCAATAAAGATAGAAACTATTGATGATTTATACAAATCATTAACAAATGTAGGAACTATTCTTGGAGACACAGGATATGCTGAGAGTGTAGTAGACGTTATAAAACAAGACCTAGTGACATACGGCACTGGAGCAGAAGGTAAAACTGCTTTAATGTTAATAGGAGATCAAGATCAAAATTTGTATGCAGCTACTAAAAAATCATATACTGGTTTGATTGCAAGTTTAGCAGGTCTTGAAAATGCAGCAGGAGATGCTGAAGATAGTGGTCCTTATCCAGGTTTCGCACTTATGTCCACAGAGCAAATATTGAGGGCAAATCCTGATATGATTTTCACAATAACGCCTGCTCCTGAACCTGCTCCTAGGCTATCTCAGTCTTTAGGCTTTATTCCTCCATTCAAGGGTTTGAAAGCTATGCAAACAAACAAGGTTATTGAATCAGATGTCGTAATATTTCTTAACTCACCAGGACCGAGAATTGTTGACGCTGTGGCTTTTATGAAAGAAAACTTTTAAGTCTAATAATTGAAAAAAAATTATTCATATGCACTCTTGGTAACTCTCTCGCTTATTTCAGTGTACTGGGGGCTAACTAAGGGTGCTTATGATAATTCTCTAATAGAAGTTATTTCTGTAATAATAAATCGCGACCAAGAAAATCTTCTCTACACAATTATTTGGGATATCAGAATTCCTAGAATACTATGTAGTTTTATAGCTGGTTGTAGCCTAGGTCTCTCTGGGGCTCTTATACAATTTTCAACGCGCTCTCCATTTGGAGATCCTCATATTTTTGGAGTAGGAGGAGGAGCAAGTTTTTTCAAAGCTTTTGTTGTTGCAGGAATTATAAGTTTTAGTAATATTAATTTATTTATTTCAAGTATTATTGGAGGATTAGTTGTTTCTTCTGTCCTTATAGCAATATTATATAAAAAAGATTTCCCCCCGATAAAAATTACAATTATTGGTATTGCCTTAGGCGCAATTAGTGTCGCTCTTAGCACAGGAGTAGTGTCATATGGTAAGGTTTTTCCTTCTCAGGCCTTAGGCCTAATATCCGGATCTTTTTCATCTAGTAGTTGGGAAATATTAATTTATACTCTTTTTGTATTTATATTTTCAATAGTCGTTTCAATATTTTTTATTAGGTCTTTTACACCATTACTTTTGGGAGATACTCTTGCAAAAACATTAGGAGTTAACCCAGCAAAATCAAGATTAGTTTGTATAACTATAGCTGGAGTACTTGCATCAAGCTCAGTTTATGCAGCAGGTATTGTTGGTTTTGTAGGTCTATTATCTCCTCATATAGCAAGAAATATTATAGGAAATGATTCTAAAAAACTATTATTTTTAACTACATTAATTGGGGGAGTATTTGTTCTTTTTGCAGATCAAATTGCTAGAAGTTTATTTTCTCCCTCAGAGTTGCCAGTTGGAATGATAACTACAGCATTCGCAGCGCCATTAATGATTTATATAGGTTACAGGCTAAAACTAAAATGAAAATGTTTTTTAAAAATGTAGATTATATTGTTAATAATGTGAAAATTTTAGACAATGTTGATTTTTCTATAGCTCCTGAAAAATTTACAAGTGTTGTTGGATCTAATGGGTCTGGCAAGACTACTTTACTAAGCCTCTTAACCTCAAATATATATCCCACAAGTGGGCAAATCATTGCGCCTATTTCTGAAAAAATTTCATATATTCCTCAAACAATACAAGATCCTCCTTTTCTCAAAGTTTATGAAATAGTACTATCTGGCATGACATTATTAAATATCGAAAAAAAATATAAATATAAACTACTCGATAAATATCTTTCTCAATGTGGTATTGAGAAATTATATTCAAAATATTTTTATGATTTGTCTGAGGGTGAAAAACAAAGGGTTTGGCTTGCATTTTGTCTATCTCAATCTAGGGATATAATCATAATGGACGAACCATTGTCTTCAATTGATCAAGCATCTAAACTAGATTTTTACAAATTACTTAGGGAAATACAATCATTCGATAAGACCATAATATTAGTTACACATGATATAGATTCAGCAATATTATTTTCCGATGAAATAATACATATGGATAGCGGTAAAGTAATTTTTTCAGGTTCCGTAGAAAATTACACTCTAAATAATCAATAATGGTGGAGACGGGGGAGAGTTGAACTCCCCGTCCAGAAAAGTTAAAATTTTGACCTCTACGAGTGTAGCCGTCGGAAAAATTCTTATCATTGTAACAATCCCGTCGGCACAAATTACAATGACCAGTTAGTGGGTGCTTAATTGTATGATACTAACAACTCATACAAGGCAGCTCGACTAATCGTCGCTCAAAAATTTCCATCGAGCAAAAAAATTTTTGAACGTCGCTAACTATTTATTAAGCAGCGAGAGCGAATTCTTTATCGCCATTTATAATTTTGCCGCTTTTTACGTGGTGCACGGCGCCACGACCCGCAAATCAAAAAACTAAATTCCTGTCTAAACCACGCGTCCCCATATGACTATTATATATACATGTGTGTTACTTTTGAAAATCTGATAATTTTTTTTTCATTGCACGTTCAATTGTTCTGTTGGAATCCCTCTTTTTTATAACTTCTCTTTTATCATATTGTCTCTTGCCTTTTCCTAATCCCAATAGCAATTTGGCTACTCTATTCTTAATATATATTTTTAGAGGTATAGCAGAATATCCAGATTTTTCAATTTCACTTTTAATGTAATTTATTTGTTTTTTTGTGAGTAATAATTTTTTCGATCTATACGGATCATGTTGGTTAAGTTCTCCTGCGGGTGAATAAGTCGGTATATTTGCATTTTCTAACCAAGCTTCATTATTTTTTATGTAAATATAGCCTTCAGAAATACTTATTTTTCCTTCTCGAATAGATTTTATTTCTGTACCTAGGAGTACTAATCCTGCTTCAAAAGTTTCTGTTACGGAGTAATCATATCTCGCTTTACGATTTGTTGCTAGACTTGAATTTTTTTGTTTCATATTAGTTATTTATCTCGTAATTTAATTGTGTAATAGCTGCATTTAACTGTAGATCAGTAAAATTATTATCATATGCATTGGATTCAGATAATAATTTGTTTTCAATAATTAAATCAGGTTCTATTCCTAGCCCTTCGATTTGCCTACCCATTGGGGTATACCATCTTCCTATAGTTATATATACGCCTCCATCATTTGATAGAGAACTCATCATATTGACGCTACCTTTGCCAAAAGTTTTTTCACCAATTATTATAGACCTTTCATGATCTTGTAATGCACCAGCCAAAACTTCAGATCCACTTGCTGAATATCTGTCAACTAATGTAACAATTGGTATGTTTTTATAATCTTTTGTTTTTCTGACTTTCCATTCTTCCCGATTGCCATCAGAGGTTATTTCGTATGTAATTAATCCTTCGTCTATGAATAGGGAGGCAACGTTTACTGTAGAACTTAGAAGTCCTCCAGGGTTACCTCGTAAATCCAAAACAAAGCCTTTGATATTTTCATTTATAAATTTATCAATAATCTTAATAATTTCATCGTGAGTCTTGGCTGTAAACTGGGAAATAACGATTCTAACAAAATCTGAATCAGGTATTTCATATGATTGAACGCTTGGGGTATCTATGATGCCCCTTACAATTGTTATGTCAAGTTCACTTTCTACTCCAATTCTCATAATGGTCAGAGTAACTGGGGTATCTTTTTCCCCTCTAATTTTGTTTACAGCTTCACTCAAAGTCATTTTTGTGGAGTCTTCACCATCAATTCGTATTATTCTATCTCCAGCTTTTATTCCAGAGGCTTCTGCTGGAGTATCTGAGTGAGTTTTTGTAATTAGTATTCCGTTATTATCCGGAGAGAGTTCTACATTTGCACCTATACCAGCAAAATGTCCCATAAAAGTTTCTTGGTCGATTTTAAAGGTCTCAGGAGGCACATATGATGTGTAGGGGTCATTTAGAGAATTCAACATGCCTCTAATTGCTTCTTCGGCAAGAATTTCAGGCTTTAGATTTTCCTTATCTATGTATTCTTCGGATAATATTTCATAGGCCTCCCAGATAATCATTAGTTCGTCAGAGATTTTTATATTTTTATTAGGGTTTCCATTATTTGAATTTTCATCATTACTAGTTTGATTCGAATTGTCAGAACAAGCAATAACTAGAATGGTTATTAGTAATATAGTTAGAATTTTTTTCATACTATATATTTTACTCGGATTTAGTTTAGGATTCTAGTACTACTGCCAACTTTACATAACAATGATAGTGCGACGTTACATAGGATTAAACTAATTGAAGTGTTGGTGTATCGATGATTTGATTTCTTTTATGCCCCAGTTTTCTTGAGCAGAAGCTAGTATTATATCTTCATACTTTATTCCAGTTTGATTAATTTTTTTATATAAATTATTATCTATTGGTTCGTATTCATTTTCACTTATAAGGTCTTTTTTATTTAGAACCAGAATTTTTGGTTTATCCCCTATTCCTAGTTCGGCTAGTTGTTTATTGACTATAATAATTTGCTGTATCAGGTAAGGGCTAGAAATATCTGAAATATGTAACAGTAACTGAGAATTAATCGACTCCTCAAGGGTTGTTCTAAAGGCAGCTACTAATATGGGTGGAAGTTTATTTACAAACCCAACAGTATCACTTATTATGCAGTTTAGATCTGTGTTTATGTATAGCTTTCTTGAAGTGGTATCTAAGGTTGAAAACAATTGATTCTTTTCGATTACTTTTGAACTTGTCAAATTATTAAATAGGGCTGATTTACCTGCATTTGTATATCCAACTAAAGAAATATTTTTAATAAAATTCTGATATCTATTAATTCTTTGGTTTTCTCTTTGATTTTGTATTCTATCTATTTCTTTTTTTATTTTACTAATTTTTTTTCTAACTAATCTCCTGTCAGTTTCAATTTGAGTTTCTCCTGGTCCTCTAGTTCCAACACCGCCACCTAATCTCTCTAGATGTGACCATTGACCAGCTAATCTAGGTAATAAATATTCTGTTTGGGCTAATTCAATTTGTAAACGCCCTTCTTTTGTATTTGCTCTTTGTGCAAACACATCTATAATCAGTGCAGTTCTATCAATAACCTTTATTTTTAGGTGGTCCTCTAGCATTCTTTGTTGATTCGGATTCAATTCATCATCGAAAATTGCAACGTTTATTTTTTTTTCACCTATCAAATCTTTTAGTTCGTTTAATTTACCTTTTCCTAAATATGTTTGACTAGGCGAATTTAATGATTGTGAAAATCGAGTAATCGGATTAGTTTGTGCTGCTATCGCTAGTTGAGAAAGTTCTGAAAGAGAATCCTTCGTACTCCAATTACTCTCGTTGTTTCTTAAGCTTATGCCAACAAGCACTGCTCTTTCAAAGAACGGTCCTGTTTTGTAGGTTTTATGTTTAGGCATTAAGTATTATTTTAGGAGCTAACTCTAATTTTAGACAGTCGACTTAATCCTTCATCGATTTGGTCGTCAGGAATAGTTAATGAGAGTCTAATATAACCTTCACCTGCATCGCCATATCCATTCCCTGGAGTTACTACTACATTTGCTTCGTTTAGTAATTTTTCTGCAAATTCAGCAGATGTATAACCTTTTGGTACAGGAGTCCATATGTATAAGCCTCCTTTAGGCTTTACTGTTTTTACTCCAATACTGTTTAATACATCTACTACTTTATCTCTTCTTCTTTTATAAATTTCATTGTTTTGCTTATACCAATCATCGCTAAGTTTCAACGCTGCTATTCCCATATATTGATTTGATTGGGATAAACCAGAATCTATGTTTGATTTTACTCTCATAAGAGCATTAACCATATCTTTATTGCCTGCAGCCATACCTACTCTCCAACCAGTCATATTAGCAGTCTTTGATAAAGAGTGAAATTCCATCGCGATGTCCATAGCTCCCTCAACCTGTAAAATACTTGGAGCAACATAATCATCATAAGTTACTTCCGTGTAAGCAGCATCATGTAGTAATGCTATATCAAATTCTTTGCAGAATTTAACTGCTTCTTTAAAAAATGACATAGGAGCAATAGCCCCTGTTGGGTTGTTTGGATAATTTAACCATAATGTTTTTGCTTTTTTAGCTATCTCAGTAGGAATTGAATTAAAATCAACGAGATATTGATTTTTTTCTTCTAAATTCAAAAAGTGAGTTTGTCCTCCAGCAAACATAGTCCCTATTTCATATACAGGATATGCCGGATTAGTACTTAATGAAATGTCTCCTGGGTCAATAAAGCATAGGGCAGCATGTGCAATACCCTCTTTTGCACCAATTAAATTAATTATTTCAGTTTCATAATCTAAATTTACATTAAATCTATTTTTGTAAAATTTAGCTACAGCCATACGAAATTCTGGAAGTCCTTCACTTTCAGGATATTTATGATTTTCAGGTTTTTTTGCTGAATCTACAAGCGCATCTAAAACTTTTTGAGGAGTGGGGATATCTGGATCGCCAATTCCAAAAGATATAACATCAATTCCTTGTTTCTTTTTTTCTGCAATAGCCCTTGATATGTTAACAAAAAGATATGGTGGTAATTGTTCAACTCGTTTAGCAAATTTCATAATAATTTATTTCCTTAGTCATTTTTGATTTCCCATTTTCCAGTAAAAACTTCCTCCGCAGGGCCTTCAAGGTATGCTTCTCCATCATTATCCCATGAGATTTTTAGCACGCCCCCATCCAGAATCACTTCAACTTCGTCTTTTACAAATCCCAACATTCTTGATGCAGATGCTGAAGCAGTACTCCCTGTTCCTGATGATAATGTTTCTCCTTCTCCCCTTTCAAATATCCTTGCACGAATAGTATTTTCGTTTATGATATTCACTATTTCGAAATTTATTCTGTTAGGGAAAATTTCATGATTCTCAACTAATGGGCCAATATCATTAAGTGGAAATTCTTCTACAGGTGTATCTAAAATACAAACTGCATGAGGATTACCAATAGATAAGCATGTTATTTTAATCTCCTTAAATTCATCATGATTGATTTTTAAAGAATAATTTTGCACTGGTGTAATATTTTCAACTTTATTTATGTCAACCGGTATTTCTTCTGTTTTGAATGTTGGCTTGCCCATTGCTACTTTAGCAGAGATCATTTTTTCATTTGAAATTTCAGGCCAAACTGTTCTGATTCCACCTAGTGTTTCTATATCTAGAGCATTATTTTCTGGTAAACAAATTTTATTGTCAATTACAAATTTAGAAAATAACCTTATACCGTTCCCGCTCATTTCGGCTTCTGAACCATCTGTGTTGAATACTCGCATTTTGATTGATGCTAATTTAGAATTTTCAACCACAACAATCCCGTCTGAACCAACTCCGAAAGCAGGATCTCCCATCTCTATAGCTAATTTCCCCCAGGTAATAGTTATGTCTCTGCCGTCTATGGCTATATAGCCATTGCCAGCACCCTGTAATTTTGTGAAATTAATGATCATAATTTTAAGTTTATTTAATATTGTAAAAAAAATTTTTATTAAATTATTGAAAATTTATGTTTTTATCCATTTATTTATGACATTTTTTATCAAATTAAAATTTTTTTCTTCATCGTTGTTATCAATCCAGTAGATTCTATCATCGCTTTGCTTAAACCAATTATTTTGATTCCTTATTAACCTATTAGTGGAAATAATAGTTTTCTGAATAGCTTCTTCTTTCGAGTATTCACCTTTCACATAATTTATAAATTCTTTGTATCCAATACTACTCATTGACTGTAAAGAACTATCATATCCTTTTGCAATTAGAGTATTTATTTCCTCGATAAACCCATCATCGAGCATCTTGTTTATCCTATTTTTTACTCTTGAGTGAAGTAATTTTCTTTCAGCATTAAGTCCGAGAATAAATGAATCGTATGTTTGCTTCTCATTCTTTTGAACCTTATTATCTATCGAGCTTTTTGCAATTTCAATAGACCTTATAATTCTTCTAGGGTTAAGTAAATCTGTTTGCTTGTATAGTTTTTCAGACAAGTTTTTTAACATCAATTGAAGGTGCTCAATACCATTTTGATTAAGTTGTTGTTCTAAATTTGATCTAAGTTCAGTGTCTGGTTTTACTTTTGGTATTTTCCAACCCTCAATCAGTGACCAAATATATTGACCAGAGCCTCCAATAATTATGGGGATTTTTTTTTCATTATGTAATTTTTGGATTTGCCTTCTAACTAAAATCAAAAAGTTGTTTAAAGTAAATTTTTCATCAGGATCAATAATATCAATTAAGTGATGTTTAGTTAGACTTAAGTCTCTCTTTGTGGGTTTAGCTGTTCCAATATTTAGCCCTCTATAAAATAACCTTGAATCAGCATTTATAATTTCAGTATTAATGTGTTTTGCTATTTTAATACCAAAACGAGATTTTCCACTTGCAGTAGCTCCAACGATTACAATTATCTTGTTTTTTTTATCCATTATTCGATATTTGTAATACTATTTTTCCAAACTCACTTGCATCTAAACTCGCACTCCCTACTAGAACTCCATCTATATTTTGTTGTTTTGTATAATCTAATACATTTTTAGAATTAACACTACCTCCATATAAAAATTTATGATTTACATTTCTAATAGGCCTTATAGTGCTTAGGAAATCCTTAGATTTGGTGATGATTTTTTCTACATATACTGGGTCTGCTGGGTTTTTATTGCCAATTGACCAAATTGGCTCATATGCTATTAGTATTTCACTATTTGTTTGTATTTTAGAGAGAATCTCAAATAATTGGTTATTTATAAATTCTACAGATCTATTTTTTTTATATATTTCAAGAGGCTCTCCTACACAAATCACAGGGACAATCTTATTACTTAATAGTGCTTTCGCCTTGAGAGATATAGTATAATTACTTTCATTAAATATTTCTCTTCTTTCCGAGTGCCCTATAATAGCATGAGTGATATAATTTTTTAGCATGTTTACAGAAATTTCACCTGTGTATGTACCTTCATTATTTTCGTTAATATTTTGGGCACCTAAACTAAATGTAGAATTCTTAAATTGATCATAAAGGGGAATAATATTCACTGCTGGAGGACATATAATTTTTTCTACATTTTTTGCCATATTACTGTACGAAAAAATTTTTATTACTAGATCTAATGCAGCGTTAAAATCATTATGCATTTTCCAGTTTGCAATTACAGTAGATATATATGATTTATTTTTCATGATAGTGCTCTTAAACCTGGTAGTTCTTTACCCTCTAAAAATTCTAATGTTGCTCCACCACCAGTAGATATGTGTGTGAAATATTTTTGCGTTGATGTCTTATGAATTATTTCTGCGGTTGAGCCACCTCCAATGAATGTTTTTGCTTTGGTGTTCTTCAATAATTCAATTAATTTTAATGTCCCAAGTGAGAAATTGGCCCATTCAAAAACCCCCACGGGTCCATTCCAAATAATTAGATCCGAAGTTGAAATATAATCTGAAATTTTTTCAAATGATCTTTCTGCTATATCTAAGATTTTTATGTTCAAATTATCCCTAATATCGGTTGTATTAATGATTTTATATTTCGTATTTTCATTAAACTCGTTTCCTACAAGAACGTAATCTGGAATAATTATTTTTCCCCTACTATTTAGGACTATTTCTTTTGCATATCCATATTCTGGATGATTTTTTTGAACAAAAGCGGAAATCATACCGCCTCCTATAAGAACAAAATCAAGTTTTTTTGATAGGTTGCTAATCAACTTTATTTTATCTGAGACTTTTGCACCTCCAACGATAGCTAATTTTTTGGAATATTTGCTTGAAAATAGTTCATTTAAAGAATCAATTTCTTTTTCTACGAGAAACCCTGCGTAACTTGGTAGAAATTTTGTTATTCCATAAGTTGATGCATGTTTTCTGTGGCTACTAGCAAAAGCATCGTTAATATAAATATCTGAAAATTTACTTAGTTCATTAGATAAATCTTCAGAATTCAACTCTTCTCTGTTATCGAAACGTATATTTTCAAGCATATATATATTAGAACTTTTCAACCGGTCTTTGGTGAAATTATCAAATGGAAAATCAATCATTTTAATCTCTATATTTTCCAGAAATTTACTCAATCTTGAGGCAATAGGCGCAAGAGATAGATCTTTACTGTACGAACCTTTAGGTCTACCTAAATGGGAGCAGATAATTATTCTATTATTATTTCTTAATAAATGTTTTATTGTTGGTAAAACACTTGTTATTTTTGATTCGTCTCTAATTTTACCATTACTCATTGGTACATTTAAATCAACTCTTAGAAAAATATTTTTTTTGTATATTTCAGCTTGGGATAATCTTTTCATATTCTATTATTTAATTGATGTTTTCAACGAAACCTGAAATTGATTTTTTTTGATTTGTTTCAAAAAATGAATTATTAATAGTGTTTATTAATTCTTTTTTTAGGTTAGAAATATAATTCTCTCCGAATTCTACACTTTTGGTTTCTTCAACAATATTTTTTATTTCTTCAAGATCTGCATCTTCTAAAACTCTTTTCATAAATATTTCACCCATTTTTCTTCTTATAGAAGGTGTACCATTTTCAATTGAATGAGATGTAATAATGGACTTTTTTTTAGACTGAAGTTTGCCTAAATCAGTATCGTTAATTTCATCAATTTTACTATCCAAGAAGAATTTTAAGTCATTACTTAATAATAGAAATTTTCCAATTTCCATTCCAATGTACTTTAGAGTGTCAATATTTTTCTTATCGGTAAAATTGCCTATTCCTGCTAATGCGGTTGCGCATCCATATAAATTTGATTGTTTCTCAACAGATGTTAAGATTTCATCTAAGGTAACATTAGCTCGTTCTTGAAATGAATTTTCAAGATAATCTCCTTCACATACAGAAAGAATACATTCATCTAAAACCTTCAGAGCATAGAGTATTTGATCTGGTGATAAAATATTCTTATCGAAATTCTCCTGTTCAAATATAGCTACTCTAGCCATAGCGTGAACACCATCTCCAGTATTTATTGCTTGTGCGGGACCCCATACCCACCATATAGATTCACGATTATTTCTATTGGTATTCGCATATTTTACATCTTCATGAATCTGGAGGAAATTAGATAGTAATTCACTTGAAACAGCCAATGATATTGGTGGTATTTTATCATCATTAATACATCTTGAAAATTTTAGTAAAAGATTACCTATATTTCTATTTGGTAATTTAGAATGCTCTAAGTCACCGTTTCTGTCTAACCAACCCATATGGTAACTCATGATTTTATACATAGGAAGATCTCTACTAAGAATAAATTTTTTCAATGCTTCTTCAAGTAGATGTTTGTCAGTTTCTATATAATTATTATTTTTTACCAAAATTACTTTCTTTTATTAAGATTATTATATATATTTTATTTGATTAAAATCTCAGGCAAATGTTTGATAATAGCTTCCTTTTTGATGGCTCCTGGTCTTAATATTTTAATTGAATTATGGTTTATTTCCACCACTGTACTTGGAGCAGTTTCAATCCCGCAGGGTTCTTCAAGTACAAGGTCTATAAGTTTTGAATAATTATTATTAATGAATTTATAGTTTTTGCTTGGCTCCATTCCTGATATATTACAACTAGTACCGGAAATGGGTAAATTAGTTTCTTCTATTATCTTTAAGCATACTTTGTGGCTAGGTATTCTTATCCCAACTTTCTTAGACTTAGATTTTACAATTTCAGGTACATTTTCATTTGCATCAACGACAACTGTTAATGGACCAGGCCAAAATTTTTCAGTGATCTTAAAAAATAAATCTGAGAGATTTTTAGAAATGTCCATAGCCATATCTTGGCTGGAAATCAAAAGTGGTATTGGAGATGAATAGTCCCTGCCCTTAGCGTAATATATTTTCTCTATTGCTTTAGTGCTTAACCCGTTAGCGCTAAGTGCAAAAAACGTATCTGTGGGTAATGCTACGAGTTTTTCATCAATTATATATTTTATTGCCTGGTTAATTTTTGATTTCATAAGTATATTAACTATAAATTAAATTAATTTGATTTTTAATAAAAAAAAACAAATAATAATATATATGTTTAATTTATTTCAAATAATAGAAGCAAAAAAAGAAAAAGAAATACAACTCTGTGTCGAAATTAGAAAAGAAGTTTTTATTGGTGAACAGGAAGTAGACCCTCAAATAGAGATAGACAATTTAGATTATAAATGTGAACACATACTAGGTTTTTATAAAAATCAACCTATTGCAACTGCAAGATTACAAAAAATCTCAGAAGAAAAATACAAAGTAGGTAGAATGGCTGTGAGGAAAAAATATAGAAGGTATGGAATTGGAAGCAAAATACTGCTATTTATAGAAAATCATCTTAAGAAAAAGCAAATAAAATTGGTTGAGTTGAATGCACAAAAGTATGTAGAAAAATTCTATTCGAAAAATGGTTACTTTCCAATTGGGGATGAATTTATGGAAGCAAATATTTTACATATAAAGATGCAAAAAAATATTTTTTCGTCTTTGTAAGATTTTTTTTTTCTAGGGAAATGATAGTTTGTATAAATGAAACTTGAAAAAAATCCCAAAGATAATCTACGTATATCAGCCTCAGATGACATTGAGTTAGGCACCTATCTAGAAATTGCTAAATCACATAATCTTATGGGCAATACTCCTGAAATTGATTCGAAAATTCAGACGATTGTAATTTTTGATTTTGGATCTCAATACTCAAGGCTTATAGCGAGAAGAGTAAGAGAACTAAATACCTTTTGTGAAATCATAAACTTTGATTCAGATTCTTCGATAATGAATGAACAGAATGTTATAGGATTTATTTTCTCAGGTGGACCTAATAGTGTTTATGATAAAAATGCTCCTGTTGCTCCAGCTTGGGTTTATGAATCAAATAAGCCTATTTTAGGTATATGTTATGGTATGCAATTAATTGCGCATCAACTCGGTGGGAAGGTGATCTCTGGCCAAAAAAGAGAGTATGGTCATACTGTAATATATAAAAATAAAAGTAGTAAAATTCTTGATGGAATCGATGATAATTTTACAGTGTGGATGAGTCATGGAGATAAAATAGAATCTAAGCCAATAGGCTTTGAAACTATTGCTTTTAGTGATAATTCGCCGAATGCTGTAATTTCTGATGAGAACCAAAAGTATTATGGCTTACAGTTTCATCCAGAAGTAGCACATACCACGAATGGTACTAAAATATTAGAAAATTTTATATTTAAAATTTGTAACTCAAGTGGGAGCTGGACATCTAAAAATTTTGTATCACAAACTATTAAAAATATTAAACAAAGGATAGGAAACGATAAAGTTATTTGTGCTTTATTGGGAGGTGTTGATTCTACTGTTACCGCGGCTTTAATTCATAAGGCAATAGGAGAAAATCTAACTTGTATATTTGTAGACAATGGACTGATGAGAAAAGGTGAAGTGGAAAGAATTAGAGATATTTTTACAAAAAACATTGGTGCTAAGGTTATTTTTTATGAGGGGAGAAAAAGGTTTTTGAAATCGTTGAAAAATATTATAGATCCAGAAGAAAAAAGAAAAATTATAGGAACTGAATTTATTAATATTTTTGAAGAAGTAGCTGAAAAAATAGGAACTGTAGATTATCTTGCTCAGGGCACTTTATATCCTGATGTAATAGAATCTACAAGTAACGAAACAGGTCAAGCTCACAAAATTAAGACTCATCATAATGTTGGCGGTTTGCCAGAAAAAATGAAATTAAAATTGATTGAACCACTTAGGTATTTATTCAAAGATGAGGTTAGGTTAGCTGGAATTGAATTAGGATTATCTAAACAAAATATTTATAGACAACCATTCCCTGGCCCCGGCCTAGCTATTAGAATTATTGGAGAGATAACAGAAAAAAAACTTGAAATCCTCAGAGAATCAGACTGGATTATTGTGAACGAAATCAAATCTGCTGGCTTATATGAAAAAGTATGGCAATCTTTTGCAGTTCTGACAAATACTCAGACAGTTGGAGTTATGGGCGACAAAAGAACCTATCAATACGTTATAGCAATAAGGTCAGTCGATAGTCAAGATGCTATGACTGCAGATTGGAGTAAGTTACCATATGATCTATTAGGAAAAATTTCAAACCGAATTGTTAATGAGGTAAATGATGTTAATAGAGTTGTATATGATATTACCAGTAAACCACCTGGAACTATAGAGTGGGAATAATTAATAAAAATATTTCTGTTAAGTCTATTGACCACATAGTTCTTACAGTTGAAAACATCGATAAAACAGTTAAGTTTTACAAAGATGTCCTCAACATGAAATTAAGTTTTTATACTGCTGAAAATGATAATACAAAAAGGATTTCTTTTGCTTTTGGAAACCAAAAAATTAATATTCATTCAGTTGGCAATAAACATAAACCTCATGCAAAAAAACCAACTTCAGGCTCTACTGATATATGCTTTTTATCTAATACTTCTGTATACGATTGGATTGATTATTTAATTGCTAATGAAATTAAAATAGAAGATGGGCCAGTAAAAAGAAATGGTGCAGAAGGAGAAATTTTATCAGTATATATAAGAGATCCAGATGGTAATTTGATAGAAATTTCTCAGGAGATATAAATGATCAATAGAAAAAACAACATTCTTATTTTAGGTTCAGGTGGACGAGAACATGCCCTAGTAAAAAAAATTTCTAGCAGTAATAATATTTATAAAACTTTTGTTTGTCCCGGTAATGGAGGTATTTCTAATGCTAAATTAAATATTTTTAATGTAAATATTGATTTATCAAATTTGGATGATTTGATTAGTTTTGTTTCGACTGAAAATATTGACCTTACAATCGTTGGACCTGAACAACCTTTAGTTGATGGTATAGTAGATAAGTTTAAGAAAAAAGGTTTAAATATTTTTGGTCCTTCAAAGAATGCTTCAAGAATTGAAGGTTCAAAAATATGGGCATATAAACTTATGAAAAAATATAATATCCCTTGTCCAAAATCTGAAGTTTTTGAAAAGTCTGAATTGGCACAAAATTACGCACGAAATTTCAATCCTAATGATTTGGTCTTGAAGGCAGATGGTTTAGCTGGAGGAAAAGGAGTTTTTCTTCCAAAGACAGAAGACGAAATTAACAAAACTATTGAAGCTATAATAGAAAAAAAAATTTTTGGTTCACATAATTCTAAACTTCTTATTTCAGACAGAATTTTTGGTCCGGAAGTTAGTGTTTTTGCTTTCGTTGATGGTGATAACTCCTCTGAATTGGCAGCTGTTTGTGATTATAAGCGGATTTTTGAAAATGATAAAGGTCCTAATACTGGTGGCGTGGGGGCATATTCGCCTCCAGAGTTTTGGGATAAAAAATTAGAAGATAAAATTAAAGATGAAATTCTATACCCTACTATAAACGCTTTAGAATTAGAAAACTCCAGTTATTCAGGATTGCTTTATATAGGCATAATGGTTACAAAAACTGGTCCACAGGTTATTGAGTATAACTGCAGATTTGGAGACCCTGAAACACAGATTTTGATGTCTAAGCTTGATTCTGATTTATTCGAAATTTGCATGGATATTTCAAAAAACCATTTTGACCCAAATAAAGTTGTTTGGAACAATAAAAATTTTTGCTTTGTCATGATGACAGCAGATGGTTATCCAGGAGATTATGAAACAGGTAAATTGATCAGTGGACTAGAAAATGCAAGAGATTATAATATTATCCACTCTGGCACAAAAAAAGTGGACAAAAAAATATTTACTAATGGGGGAAGAGTAATCGGAGTTGTAGGAGAAGGATCCAGTATGGAAGAGGCGATAAAACACTCATACAAAGGTATTAAAAAAATTAGTTTTAAAAATTCTTTTTATAGAAAAGATATCGGAAAAAGAGCTATAAATGACAAATAACTTATTTTATTGTAATTTGTAATGTAGATAATTAAGAAGTGATATAAAAACTTTTGGAGAAAAAAAATGATTCCTAGATATTCCCGTGAAGAGATGGATAAAGTGTGGTCTGATGACAATATGTTTGATTTATGGCTTCAGATTGAAATCGCAGCTTCAGAGGCTTGGCATGAAAAAGGAGTTATTAGTTCAAAAGATATAAAAAAGATTAGAAAAGCAAAGTTTAGTAGAGAAATTTATGAAAACTTTTTTGCTGAAACAAAGCATGATATTGTTTCATTTACGCGTTCTGTTGGGGAATCTTTAGGCGTTGAAAAAAGATGGATTCATCATGGGCTCACATCTAATGACATAAAAGATACTGCTTTGAGTCTTCAATTAACTCAATCTACAGAAATAATTCTTAATCTTATTGATAATCTCTTAAGCAATCTTAGAAAAAGAGCTATTGAATTTAAGAATACTCCTTGTATAGGTAGATCTCATGGTATACATGCAGAACCCATGAGTTTTGGTTTGAAGCTAGCTCTTTGGTACGCAGAATTTAAAAGACACAAGTTACGTTTAGAATCTGTAAAAGGTAGAGTTTCAGTAGGCATGCTTTCTGGACCGGTAGGAAATTTTTCTTCAATTCCGCCAGATATTGAGGAAAAAGTATGTGAAAAACTTGGGATTTCCATAGATCCAATAACAAACCAAGTAATACAAAGAGATAGACACGCAGAATATATTCAAGTTCTAGCATTAATTGCCGCTTCACTAGAAAAAATTGCTACTGAGATAAGAGGCTTGCAGCGTACAGAAGTAAGAGAATTAGAAGAGCCATTTGGCACCCCTGGATATGTAACTAAAGGGTCATCATCTATGCCACATAAAAGAAACCCTGAATTATCAGAAAGAATTTGCGGATTATCTAGATTAATTAGGGGGCATTCTATCACAGCTCTTGAAAATGTTTCTTTATGGCATGAAAGAGATATTTCTCATTCTTCTGCTGAAAGACTAATATTACCCGACTCTTCAATTGCATTAGACTATATTTTGCACCTGACCATTGGAATTATTAAGGATATGGTTGTATATCCCGATCGAATGCTAGAAAATCTTGAGTCAAATCGCGGACTGGTTTTTTCTCCAAGAGTAATGTTGAAATTAGTTGAAAATGGATTAGATAGGGATGATGCCTATGATATTGTTCAAAGACACTCTATGGAAACTTGGGATAAGAACTTAGATTTCAGAGATTTATTACTAAAAGATAGAAAAGTACTTTCTGTTATCGATAAGGATGAATTAAATAGTTTATTTGATTATAATTTTTATCTTGAACATGTAAATGAAATATATAATCGTTTAGGAATAAGATAATTTTGGGTTCAATAGTAGTAAAAACCGATCTTCCTAATCATCTTTATTCAGGAAAAGTTCGAGATACTTATTTTATTAATGATGAATATATTATGATGGTGTCAACTGATAGAATTTCAGCTTTTGATGTTGTAATGAATGAGGCTGTTCCTGGTAAGGGTGAGATCCTAAATTTAATGTCAAAATTCTGGCTAGAAAAAACTAAACATATTATTCCAAATCACTTTGTATGTAGTGTAGATGATCTAAAAAACAGAGAAGATATAGATATGAATTTATTCGAAAATCATATTGATAGAGATATAAAAAAAAGATCAATGATTGTAAAAAAGGCAAAAAGGCTAGATATAGAATGTATTGTTCGTGGATACATAGCAGGTTCTGCATGGAGCGAGTATAAAAATAATAATACAATAAATGGGAAGCATATTAATAAGAAACTTTCTCCAGCAGAAAAATTCGATCACCCTATTTTTACTCCCTCTACAAAAGCAGAAACTGGCCATGATGTTCCATTATCAGAAAAAGATGGGAAAAATTTAGTTGGGCATGAAATGTATAAGTTTTTAGAAAAAAAAAGTATAGAAATTTATAATTTTGCACATGATTTATCAAAAGAAAAAGGTATGATATTAGTTGACACAAAATTTGAATTTGGAATTTTAGATGATGAGTTATATTAATTGATGAATTATTGACTCCAGATTCAAGTAGGTATTGGGATAAAGATGATTATGTTGTGGGTAAATTTCCTCCAGCATTTGATAAACAATTTTTGAGAGAATGGCTGTTAAAATCTAACTGGGATTTGACATATCCTCCTCCGAAAATCCCAAATAAAATAATAAATGATACAAAAAAAAGATATTTGGAATCTTTTAAGAGACTTACTAGTTAGAAATAGGTAATTAATGAAAGAGAATAGAAAGGCTTCTACCCGCCCCCCTGAAAGACGTGGAATGTCAAAGGCTCAAATAAGAGAAGAAAGAAGGGAGAGAAGTAAAAATAGAGCTCGTAAGAAAAGATCAATTATTATGTTTTTTGGTATTTTGTTAGCAATCTTATTTATTGCTTCATTAGTTTTGTCTCCTAATACCAATTCTAATAATTCTAATCCTAAAGGCATAAATACTTCTGGTCATTTGCCGTTAGATCCAAATGACGGAAGAAAAGAACTAGAAACAGGGGTTGGGTATCAGGGAGAATATTCGACTAATCCTCCGACTTCTGGACCGCACTGGAATGCTCCAGAGACTCCATTTGGAATACCTTCTCCAGCTCGCTGGGGAATTTATGATTATGAAATAATTCCTGAAATATTGATTCAAAACCTAGAAGTAGGTGGAATAGGTTTGCATTACTATTGTCCAGAAGAATGTCCAGAGATAGTTAGTGAGTTGAAAGATATAATTCCTATTGATTCTGCACAATACATTATGTCACCTCATTCTTATATGCCAAAAAAAATAGCTATTACTGCATGGAGGCACCATCTATTACTTGATAATGTTGATATAGAAAAAATCAAGTTATTTATAGATGAATATCAAGATAGAGGGCCTCAAACGATAAGGTATAATCTTTATTAGTCATGTTTTTAGTAAAAGTACAAGTAAAACTAAAATCTACCGTGAATGACCCAGAAGGTCAAACAATTCTAGAGGCTCTTCACAGGTTAGATCACAAGCAAATAGATTCTCTTAGAAGTGGGAAATATTTTGAGATAAAAATAAATAGTGATGAAGAAAAAGAAGTTGTTAAAATAATTGAAAATATTTGCGACAATATAATTACAAATCCTATTATTGAAACATATAGTTATGAAATTATAAGTAATACAACTACTTTGTAAGAGTACCCTTACTACTAGGTATAATGTTTGGTAATCTTGGGTCTATTGTAGAAGCTTCTCGTAACGCCCTAGCAAAAGCTTTAAAAGCCGATTCGATAATGTGGTGCTCATTTTCACCCTTAATAACACTTAGGTGCAAACAAAATCTACCTTCTACAGCTAGAGTTTCAAAAAAATGTCTAACCATATCAGTTGGGAATTCTCCAATATTATTAGGCAACATCATATCTACAACTGAATAACCTCTTCCTGAAAGATCAATAACTACTTGAGATAATGATTCATCAAGCGGGCAAATTTTGTTGGACATGCGAATTATACCTTTTCTGTCTCCTAGGGCAGAATCAATTGCTCTTCCTAATGCTATCGCAGTATCTTCAATAGTATGGTGTGTGCCTGTTTCAAGATCTCCATTTGCAGAAATATCTAGATCTATTAATCCATGACTAGAAATTTGATTTAACATATGTTTGAAAAATCCAAGAGGAGTATCAATACTAGATTTACCAGTACCATCTAAATTTATAGATACAGATATATTACTTTCAGAGGTTTCTCGAGAAATTTTTGCTTTTCGATTCGTTGATTTGTTCATTAGATATAATTACTTTTTTCAATTTTATTTATCACACTTATTACTTTATCTGTTTGCTCTGGTGTACCGGCACTTATTCTTATACAATTTTCAAGCATTTTTTGATCAAACTTTCTTGTAAATATACCTTCAGCGGCAAAAATGTCATAAATTTTTTCACTACTGAATCCTGAAAATTTACAGAGGATAAAATTAGCTTGGGATGGAAAGGATGTAATGTTTTGACATCCTTTTATGTGCTCTTCTAATCTTATTTTTTCGTCCATGAGTTTTTTTACATTTTCAAACAATTTATCCTTATAATTTAGTGTTTGTATTACTGCGTTTTCTGCTGCAACATTTATGTTATAAGGTTGCTTAATATCCATAAGATGTTTAGTAATTATTTCAGAACTAATTGCATATCCTACTCTTAGACCAGCTATGCCAGCCCATTTACTAAAAGATCTAATAATAATTAAATTGTTATATTTAGATAATAGGTGTAAAAAAGAAAAATTTGAAAATTCAAAGTAAGTTTCATCTAAACATACAATTATTCCAGTTTCAAGAAGGTCAATTATTTGATCTTCTTGAGCCAAATTCCCAGTTGGATTATTGGGAGATGCTATAAAAATCACTTTTGTTTTATCGGTTATTTTAGATATTATTTTTTTTATATCTAATTCCCAGTTATTATTTCTAGGAATTGAGACAATGGAAGAATTTGATAGTTTTGCAGCAAAATTATACATGCCAAAAGTAGGAATACAATCAATAACTTCATCTTTTTCATTAATGAATAATCTTAGTATAAGATCAATTATTTCATCACCACCAGCTCCTGCAATAATTAAATTATCAGGAAGGTTAACATATTCTGAAATGGCTTTGCGTATAGTTTTTTGTTCTGGATCTGGGTATTCGTGAAGGGCAATACCTTGAAGAGAATTCTTAACTTCACTAATCGTTCCATAAGGATTTTCATTAGCGTTTAGCCGAATAAGATTTTTTGTTGGTATTCCAGATTTTTTTGACAAATTTGTATTAGAATCAACACCTTCATAAGTCTTAACAATTCTTAGATGTTTTCTTATTTTTTTTGATATATTATCCATTGGACTTTTCAATTCTTATTTTTGCAGCATTTGCGTGTCCGCTCAAGTTTTCCATTTGTGCAATAAGTTCAGCATCTATAGCTAATTTACTAAAAGTAGATTCTTTGAAGTTTAGAACAGGTACATATTTCAGAAAATTCCGAACAGATAAAGATGATGAGAATTTAGCAGTTCCTGAGGTAGGCATAACATGTGAAGGGCCTGCAATATAATCTGCCATTACTTCGGCAGACCATTCCCCCATAAAAATTGCCCCGGCGTTTGTAATTTTGTTAAATATTTTTTCTGGTTTTTTTGTTGCTATACATAAATGTTCAGGGGCAATATAATTTGTGATAGTAACTATATCATCTAAGTTACGCAGATAAATTGTTACCCCCCTGTTCTCAAAAGATTTCTTAATTATTGAACTTCTTTCTAAATTTCTAACCTGATTTTTTATCGATTTATTAACATTGTTTATTGCTATCTCTGAATTAGATATTAATATTGGCATAGCACTTACATCATGCTCAGCCTGAGCTATGAGGTCGGCTGCAGCATAATCTGGGTCAGAATTTTCATCAATGATGACCAAGGTTTCAGTTGGGCCATATAATCCATCAATCCCAACATCGCCATAAACATGTTTTTTTGCAGCAGTTACCCAAAGATTTCCAGGGCCACAAATAATATCTACTTTTGGAATAAGTTCAGTCCCATGAGCAAAAGCAGAAATTGCCTGTGCCCCACCTATCTTGAATATTCGATCAGCCCCAGACAAATAAGAAGCAGCAAGAATTTTTTCAGATACTTTTGAATTTTCATCAGCAGGAGTAGTTACATAAATATTTTTAACACCTGCTACTTTTGCGGGCACAATAGTCATTATTGCAGTGGATATCAATGGAGCAGTGCCCGATGGAACATAAGCTAAAGATGATTCCATCGGAATAATTTTTTCTCCAATTGTTTGATCTTCATTCATCCAAGTATTGATCAATAATTTTTTTTGATAATCAGTTACCCTTTCTATAGCCTTGCTTATTGCCCTTAGTTCGTCTTTATTTAATGATTTTATAGATTTTATGATTTCATTTTTTGGTATTTCAAAATCAAATAGATTATTATTATCTAAGTGGGTAGAAATTCTTCTTAGGCCTTCATCTCCCTCTTTCTTAACTATTTCATCAATTTTTTTTACAAAATAAGACGGTAAATATTTTTTTGGAAATAAACCATTTCCATCCGAAAGAATATTATTGTTGTTTATTACTCTCTCATCTTCAAAAAAAGCAATAGCGTCTTTTAGTTTAGTTATATATTTCATAATAATTAGACTTTCTTATTTCTTATTTTACCAACGAAAGCTTTTGAAGATTTATTTGTAATTCTTTCGTATAAAGTATGAAAAATTTTAATTTTTTCATCATCAGCCAAGATTGAATCATAATTACAAATCATTATAGCTTGAGATTCAATTACTACTCCGTCATCAATTATTCTTAAGTCATTCTCTCGTAAAGTAGTACCGGTAGCAGTTATATCAGCTATTATATCTGCATATCCCATTATAGGAGCAGCCTCTAAACCTCCAGAAATATGAACAATGTCAATAAAATTTACATCACTTGTATACAAGAAACGATTTACTAATCTTGGATATTTTGTTGCGATTCGCATATTTCTGCCCTTTTTCCTAAACTCGAGAGATACATCTGCAAGGTCAAACATAGACTTGACATCTATCCAAGAGTTCGGAATGGCAATTACTAATTTTGAGTGACCGAAACCTAAGTTTTTATCCATAATTTCAAGACTACCTTTTTCTAATCTTGATTCATAATATCTATCTAGTCCAACAATTCCAATATCTGCACTATCGTTGTCTAACTCCATAGTAATATCCGATTGTCTCTGGAAAAGGACACGAACATTACTTAATGAGGGTATGTCAGCAGTATATTTTCTTGAATTCAACCTATTGATTTTTAGATTTTTCTTCTCCAAAAAATTTATGGAGTCTTCATATAATGCTCCGGTAGAAGGGATTGCTATTCGTAAATTTGCCATAATCAGTCTATATACTCCACATATGATCTACGACCCGATTCCCTAGCTGTGTTAGCTTTATTTATTATTTCTTTAATATTATTATCATTGGTTTGTATTAAAATTTTTTCTGAAACTTTTTCTTCTTCAATTTTGAGTATTTTTATTATTTCATCAATATTATATGCAAATCCAAGAGCGGGTAAATTATTTTTATAACCTAAAATTTTATTAAGATCATCATATCTTCCACCACTAGCAATAGAGTCAAAAGACTTATCATTAACAAAAATGTCAAAAATTAATCCATTATAATATGAGATACTTTTAGACAGACCAAAGTCAAAAATGATATTTGAAATATTTATTTTCTCAATCTTTAATGCGTCAAGAAGGTCTGTAAAGTAATTAGAGAATACTTTAAACTCTTCATCATAATTATTTATTAATTTTGTGAATTTGCTTAATGATTTATCAGGAGTTCCAGATATTGCATACATTTTTTTTACAAACTTTAGAGCTGATAGAAATCTTTCTTTTTCGTCAAAAAAAGTTTCTTTCAATTTAATCCTACTTAGAATATCAGCTTTTGTTCTTCGACCAACCAGGCCATTAACAGAATCTTTAGAGTGTGTTTTATTTTTCTCAATTTTATTATTTTTTATTATTCCTATAGATTTTGCTTTATTTAAAATTTCTTTATTTGGTAACCTTTTTATAATTTCGACATTCTTAATTAAAAATAATCTACCTCTATCTGAAATATTAAAAATTGAAAGAATTTCATTAATTATTTTCATATTAAATATACAAATCTTTGGATTTTTTATACCAATTTTATTAAGGCCTTTTATGGCAATAGATAAAATTTCTGCATCAGAATGTATAGACTTTGAACCGAAAAGTTCTGCTCCAAATTGTGTATATTGCCTTGATTTATTAGCATATATTCCATCTGGCGGGGAGTAACGAAAAACTGGCCCACTGTAATAAAATCTAAGATTTTTAGAAGTATTAATTTTTTGATTTGCTGTTCTGACTAAACCTGATGTGATTTCAGGACGAAGGCTTACATTATTACCTCCTGGTTCGACAAAGGAGTACAACTTATTAGACAATTCCCCGCCAGATTTTCTAATGAATAATTCAGTTTCTTCAATTATAGGTGTTTCAACTTGATCATATCCATATAAATTTATGAAAGATCCTAATTCATATAGTATGCGATTTCTGTTCTGTATAATTTCAGAAGAGATGTCTTCCATGTTTGGAAGTTTATTTACAGGTTTAAAATTCATGATAATAAAAAATGATATATTTATATTTTACTCGAGAATATATATCTTTTCGTTACTTATTGAAAGCGAAAATTTGTCATTATAAACTTAACAACTTTTTTGCTGTTAATCCCATAATATTTTTGACGTCCATTTCTGAAAATATTGGGTTGTCTGTAATGCCTAAAATTGTATTATAATACCCTTCTCTTCCTGCACTTGGAGGGTAATCACTTCCCCACATCATCCTATCCGAACCAAACGCTTCTAAAGTTCGTCCAAAATACTCAGAATTTTTTTGAAAAGAAAATTCGGGTTTCAATATTTTAGGCCTATCTAAAACTTCTCCCAAACCTGGAACTTTAATATATATATTTGGATATTGCGCAATGTCTAGGAATTTATTGAAACTTTTTAGTGATCCATTTATACCAATGCCTCCTAAGTGTTCAATAATAATAGTTGTTTGGGGATTATTTTCGACAATATTTATGAATTCTTTTTCGTAGAAACTTTCTTCAGAAGAATACGGTTGACAGCTAATTAAAATATTCATCTCGCCTGATTTTGACCAAATTTCATTTTGATTAGATAAATTTGAAAAAACACTATTAGGGAATAATCTTAAACCAGAAATTTTTTTTTCTTTAAGTTTTTCTAGTTTAGTGATTGGTTTTTTTTCATCTGGGTCAATTAGTACTACGCACTTAAATTTTTTAGGATTTTTTTCGGATTGGTTAATTATGTATTCATTATCATAATTCCCTCCATGCTGAACTAAAAGCGCAGCATCAACCTTAGACTTTTTCATCTCAAATTCTAGGGATTCTATAGGAAGGAACCAATTTTTACCAGCATGACAATGAGTATCAATAATCATTAGGTAGCTATCTCCATTCCAGATTTTCCTACACCTGATCCCACATTAAGCACAAGTTTATCAATTTCATTTTTTAGGTCATCTGGCATATCCCAATCTCCACCTAAGTTTTCTATGCTATTTTCAGGTTTTGTAGAACCAGCCAAAGCAACGCTTACCGTTTCATTTGCCAAAACCCAAGATATAGCTAACTGAGTAATTGATTTATTAAATTCTTTTCCTAAATTCTGGATTTTCTTTGCAACCTCTAAATTACTCTTCAAATTTTCTTTACTCCATGAATGTAAGCCAAAATTAGTAGTATTCTGTCTCCAGTCATCATTAGTAAATGTTTTGGAAGTATTCCACTTACCTGTTAATAATCCGTGAGCCAAAGATCCATAAGCCATAACTCCCATATTTTTCTTTTTTATATAAGGCATCACTTCTTTTTCTGGTCTTCTGTCAAAAATATGATATCCAATTTGATTTGTTACTATATCGCTCGATTGAAGAGATTCTTCCATCATAGAAACAGAAAAATTTGAAACGCCCGAATATCTTACTTTACCATCGTTTTTTGCTTTTTCAAGAACTTCCATAGGAACTGAAAACGGTCTAGTTTTATCAGGCCAATGTATTAAAAATAAATCTATGTAGTCTGTTTGCAATCTTTTTAGGCTTTCATCAATTGATTTAGTTAGTTTTATTGGGTCAGAATCTGCAATTGTAGCAGTATTTCTATCCGGATTATTTCTATCCCATTCTCTCGCTCCTTTGGTAACTAAAACTATATTTTTTCTAAAATCTTTTATAGCTTTACCCATAAGTTTCTCGCCATAACCCCAACCATAAATTGCCGCAGTATCAAATAATGTAATACCATTTTCATAAGATGTTCTAGCCGATTTTATAGACTCATCGTCATCAAAGGGACCATATTGGCCTCTTCCCATTGGCCAACCACCGTAACCTATGACAGAGGTTTCGAGATCACTATTACCGAATTTTCTTTTTCTCATTATTTAGTCCTCAAATATAATATTACAATTTTCATCAACATCAATAATTTTACCACTACCCGAGAATATACCAGCATTGATTTTGGCTTTTATTGTTTCTTTAGGTTCTAATTTTAAAGATGTTCCATTTTTTATTGATTCTTCTAAGCCGTTATTATTGTAACTAGTGCAAGGTTCTAATCCGGCATTATAACTTCTTCCATAAAAAGGATAACCGTACCCACCTCCAAAATTTCTCCAGTACCATAAATACTTAAATATTTCCTCAGGGTAACTTACAACCCATCCTAAATTATTTTTATTATTTCTTATTGCATACCAACCTTTATCCATTTCGGATATATAAGCCATGTCTAGGGATCTGTCTTTTTTAGGTGGTATTTTTCTGAAATCAATTTTATTTCCATTTTTTAGTTCAGCATAAGGCCAAGGACCTTTGAAGTCAGGATTTAATTTGGAACTTGCTTCAACATCATCTGGATGTGTAAGTATCGTTGATTTCTCTGGTAAATAAAGGGTTGAATTTTCAGAAATGATTGGTTCCCCTAAAGCTATATGTTCTAACCAAACCACATCTATGGTTTCTTCACCATCATTATGAATAGTTTGTTCTATTTCTAGAATTTTTGAATGATTATTTAATGTTAGTTTTCTTTCAATATTTAACGGATACCTTATACTTTTTGCAGAAAAAATTACTGATACTTTTTCTGGAGAGTCAACTAAAATTGAACACTCCCATGGAATATTATTGACATCTGAATGAAGCCCTAAGTCTGCACCATTTACATTGCCAGGATATCCACCATTCGGTAAAACTGTTTGCCATCCTCCTTCGTAAAAATCTAACCAAACAGAGGCAGGGTCGCCAGTTGGAGGGACAGTTTTTTTAGGGTCTCTTACTCCCCATGGAGTTTTCCAAAGAACATCTGTGTCAGTTTCTTTATCTATAAAACTATATATATCGGCGCCTTTATCAGCCAAAACAATAACTTGTATCAAATTATTTTCTAGAATGACAGTCTTTAGACCTTTATAAGTCCAAGCGTCAGATATTCTACAATCAGATGATCTTTCTTCTTGATAATTCATTTTCTCTCCATAAATACTATAAATAGTAATTTTAGTTTTATTTTTTTGTTATATTGATGTAGTATATACGTAATTTACATTTCAGTCGAAGTAGGAAAGCAATGAAAAAATATCCAAAAATAAATAAAATTTCAGTCGTTATTTTTGAATGGGAATCATTAAATCTTGGTACAGACTATAATACTTTTAATCAAGTATATGATCCTGGCTCAAAAAAGAAACAAAAAGCAGCTATACTTCAGGTGCATACTGACCAAGGTATTGTAGGAGAATATCCTATGAATGCTGGGGTAGATGTGGCTGAGATTCAATCCGTATCAAACTACTTAATAGGAAAAAATCCATTATCCAGAGAAGAAATTTACAAGGATATTAAGAGAGGTATGAGACAATCATTAAATGCTGCTAATAGTTATGTTGATATTTGTCTATGGGATATAGCAGGAAAACTTTATGAAGAACCTATTTATAGGCTTCTTGGAGGAGAAAAAATACCTTTGAAAGCATATGCGTCAACTCTTCATGGGGATGAAAATGGTGGATTGGCAACTCCTGAAGACTTTAGTGATTTTGCACAAGAGTGTTTGGAGTTGGGTTACAAAGCATTTAAGGTTCACGGTTGGGGGCTTGCTAGAAACGATATAAATAGAGAAATTACAAATGTGTTAATGCTGGGAAAGAATTTTGAGAACAAACTTGATCTTCTGATTGATCCAGCTTGTGAAATAAAAAATTTTGGAGATGCTTTAAGAATCGGAAGGGCTTGTGATGAAGCTAAATTTTTCTGGCTTGAAGATCCATATGCAGATGGAGGTGTTTCGCAATTTGCTCACAGAAAATTACGTCAAATGATTAATACTCCAATACTTCAAACGGAACATATAAGATTTTTAGAACAGCATGTAGATTTCATTTTGTCCGAATCTACGGATTATGTCAGGGCGGGTGCTTATCAAGATGGAGGGATAACTGGAACTATGAAAATAGCTCATGCAACAGAGGGTTTTGGTCTTGATGTAGAACTTCATGGGCCTGGACCTGTACATAGGCATATAATGTCTTCAATAAAAAATACTAATTTTTATGAACTGGGCTTAGTTCATCCAAAGTTAAGTAATTTTAATATATGGTCAAAAATATATAAAGATTATAGTGATGAACTAAATGCAGTAGATAAAAATGGAAATGTTTTTGCTCCTGATGGGCATGGAATTGGTGTTGAACTTGATTGGGATTGGATAAATAAGCACACAGTACATAAATTTAATCTAGCAAGTTAAAGTTGTAGATTGAACTCTTTAGCAATAATTTTAGTTTTATTCTCTGCTCTTCTTCACGCATCATGGAATTTTTTTATTCGTGGTTCTAAGGATCCTGAGTTATCCAATTCAGTAATCCATATATTTAGAGGGTTTATTTCTTTACCAATTATTTTTGTATATTTTCTAATATCAGAAATACCAGATTTAATAGGCTGGATTTTTATAATTGGAACTTCAATTATTCATATTTTGTATTTTATCTTTCTAGGTAAATCATACAAACACGGAGAATTGTCATTCGTATACCCTATAGCTAGAGGACTTGGTATAGGATTAATTCCTATATTGGGTGTAACAATTTTAAATGAAGAGATTAACTTTTTGGGATTGATATCTATTTTTTCGATATTTGTAGGAGTCTTATTAGTTGGAGGTAATAAAAAAAGTAATATTTTTTTAGTTTTTCAGTCTATTCAGGGGAGACAATTTCTGAAGTCCAGGGCATTTGTATACTCTCTTCTTACTGGTTTAACCGTATCTGCTTACTCAGTTTGGGATAAACAAGGTGTCCAATATGTAGATCCATTATTTTATATGTCTTCAATGTGTTTAGGTAGTGTAGTTGCAGGTATAGGAGTTTATAAATATAATTACAGTCATGTTTCGATTAAGAAAATCTTAAGAGAAAACTTTTTGAGAAATTTATTAGGAGCACTATTTTCATTTTTATCTTACGTGTTGATCTTAAGTGCTTTGCAGATATCTCAAGTTAGTCTTATCGCTCCAATGAGAGAGATAGGAGTAGTAATTGGTGCAATGTTTGGTTGGTTTTTTCTTAGAGAAAAATTAGAAAAAATGAGAGTTATAGGAATCATTTTGATATTTTTTGGCACTATTATTATTGTAGGTTTAGTATAAATTTTTGTTACCATAGATACGAAAGATAATATATGAGTATAAAAATTAAAATACCAACCCCGCTTAGAGAATTTACTAATGGTGAATCCACTGTTGTAGCTAATGGCGAAAATATTAAAGATCTTATAATAAATATGGATAAATCCTATTCAGGTATTTATGATAGATTAATTGATTCTAAGGGGGATATTTTTGGCTTTGTAAATATTTATGTTAATGGCGAGGACGTAAAATATTTGGAAGGCTTAGGTACTAAACTTTCAAGCAACGATGAAATCACGATAGTCCCAGCCGTAGCTGGTGGATAAACTATACAAATATACTTTTAAGGGACCTAATTATTATCTCTTCAGGTACATCATTTCTAATTACAGGTTTACCTATATCCTCTAATAAAATCCAGTTAATTTTTCCAGACTTACTTTTTTTATCATTCTTAGTTAGGTCTATAATAGTATTGATATTTAATTCCTCACTGATTGAAGTCGGAAGAAAATATTTTTCTAGTATATTTTTTTGCATTTGTAGATTATCGTAACTCAAAAGCCCCATTAAGAATGAAATATTGCCTGCTACCATCATTCCCAATGACACTGCTTCACCATGTAAAAACTTTTTGTAATTTGTTATTGATTCCAGAGCATGACCTGTTGTATGGCCGTAATTAAGTAAAATTCTCTTTTGATCTTTTTCATTTATATCCTCTGAAACAATTTTTGCTTTTATTTCAACACTTTTTGAGATAGCTTCTATTGAATTAAGATTATTTAAGTTTTTAATATCAGTATGATTTTGATAAAAATGATCAAATAATTTTTTGTCATAAATGAGGCTATGCTTTAAGAGTTCAGCCCATCCAGCACTAATTTCTCTTTCGGGTAATGTTTTGAGAAAATTTATATCTTGAAAAACAAGTTTTGGTTGGTAAAATGCCCCAACTAAATTTTTTCCGTTTTTTGTATTATATCCAGTTTTCCCACCTATAGAGGAGTCTACCATAGCAATAAGAGTTGATGGGACATGTATTAAATTGACACCTCTAACCCAAGTTGATGCTACAAAACCAACTAAATCACCAGTTACTCCGCCTCCAACTGAAATAATAAAGTCGCTCCTTTCCATTTTTGAAGATTCTAGCCATTCATATATTACGTTAACAGTGTCAATATTCTTTTTGGATTCATCTATTTCGATATTTAATAGTTTAGTTTCATAATTATTTTTTTCTAATGATTCTTGAATTTCACGAGCAGGATCAGGAAATAACGCTTTATCTATAACAATGAAAGCTTTACCTGGTAAACCTAATTTTTTTATTTCATCTCCTAGCTCTGAAATCATATTTAGGCCAATTATTACATTATAGGACTCATTTTTTGTACTTACTTTTATATTTCTAGTACTCAATATTTTTACTCCTTAAAAAATTTATGATTTCATCTTTTACAGCTTTGGTAGTTTTATTGTCGGTGGTTATAGTCAAGTCAGCAATAGAATAATGATTTTTTCTTTCCTCTGATAAATCAAAAATTTTATCAAGGGTTACATTTTTACCTAAAAGAGGTCTTATATTTTTATTATTTAGATTATTCAAACGATCATGTAATGTTTCAGGCTCAGCTTTTAACCAAACTACTATGCCTGAATTTTTGATAATAGATTTATTTTTATCGCTTAATACGCATCCCCCACCAGTAGATATTATAGTATTTTTTAAACTTTTTAGGTTTTGCAAGGCTTCAAATTCAATTTTTCTAAAATAGGCTTCCCCAAAATTTTTAAAAATATTACTAATTGTATTTTTTGTATATTTTTCTATATGATCATCCATATCGATAAAATTCCAAGACATACTTTCAGAAAGCAAATTACCAATATGAGTTTTTCCAGAACCAGGTAATCCAATCAAAAAAACAATATTATTTTTTTGAGAACTCACTACTTACTTCCAAATTTTTTATGTGTTTTTATAAAACTTGTATAATTTGTTTGAATTTCTAACATTGAGTCACCACCAAATTTTTCCAAAAAAGAATTAGCTAGCGTTAGTGCAATCATTGATTCTCCTATTGGACATGCACGAGAAACTTGACAAATATCGCTTCTATTATAGGTAGCTTCAACTATTTCACCAGTATTTATATCAACTGAAGGGAGTGGCTTTGTCATAGTGGCTATAGGTTTGATTGCCACATTTACAATTATGGGTTCTCCATTAGTCATGCCACCCTCAATTCCTCCAGCGTGATTAGAAATATGCTTGAAGTTTTTGATGTTATTTTTATCAGGTATGATAACATCATGAACTTCCTTACCTTTTTTTGTAGTATTTTCAAACCCATTTCCAATCTCGACACCCTTTACGGCATTTATACTAAGAATAGATTGTCCTATTTGCCCGTCTAATTTTCTGTCCCAGTGGACATGGCTTCCTAGACCAACAGGTACACCGTATGTAATTATTTGAAAAATTCCTCCAACGGTTGTTCTTTGAGACTTCGCTAAGTCTATTTCTTTTTTAAATTTTGCTTCAGAGTCAAGATCATTTGCACGAACTTCCGAGTTTTCAATAAACTCCCAGTCTATTTTTTCATAATTTAGATTTTGAGAACTTTTTGAACCAATAGAAATTACTCTTGAATGAATAGATACGCCAAAGAATTCTAAGAATTTCCTAGCGATTGAACCAGCAGCTACTCTTGAAGCAGTTTCTCTAGCGCTTGCTCTCTCTAAAATATTCCTAAGGTCAGTTTGATTGTACTTAAGAGCTCCAGGAAAGTCAGCATGACCTGGAACTACCTTAGTGAAAACTTTTTTGTCAACATCAACGGGTACTTCTTCTATGGACATTGCTTCATTCCAGTTTTCAAAGTCCTTGTTTTCTATCCATAAAGCTATAGGAGATCCTAGTGTTTTTCCATGGCGTACACCAGATTTAATTAAAGCTTTATCTTTTTCAATTTTCATTCTTCCTCCCGACCCATACCCCTTTTGCCTCCTTGTCATCTGATGTTCAATATAATTTTCAGAAATTTCAAGATCAGCAGGCATGCCCTCAACAATAACTGTTAAGCCTTGCCCATGAGATTCACCTGAAGTTAAATATCTAAGTTTTGACATAATTAATCACCTACATTACTATCATAAAGCATCTAATGCTTTTTGCATAACATTAATTGGAGCTTTTATATTTAGTGCTTTTTCTAATCCTTCTACTCCTTGATACAAAAGCATACTAAGCCCTGTCCCATATTCTGCACCTGACTTTTCAAATTCCTTTATGAAGGGGGTTATTAGAGGCGAGTATACTATGTCATAACCGAAGGTTTTAGATGAAATTAATTCAGATGTAATTGGAGAAGTCATAGGCGCAGGGCCCCCTGCCATCCCTAAAGATGTTGTATTTATTATGATGTCTGTATAGGGAGCATAATTAGCTAATGAGTCTCTATTGTATAAAATTGGTTCTATCTTTACTTTACTAGTAGATAATTCTCTTGAGACAATATGAGCTTTGTCATAATTTCTATTACATAGTATAATTTTTTTTACTCTAGATTTTATTAACCCATAAATAATTGCCCTAGAGGCTCCACCTGCACCAAAAACTAGTGCAGTTTTATCCTTAGGTAAGAATTTATATTTTTCTGTTAATGATCTAATAAAACCTGAGGAATCTGTATTGTCTCCTAGAAGTTTATTATTTTTGTTGTATATCCAATTAACCGCTCCTATAGCTTTAGCCGAATCAGATACATCGTCAATTAAAGCGATAACATTCTGTTTATGAGGTAATGTGACACATGAAGCAATAAAAGATTCTTTTCTAAAAGAGTTGATTTTTTCTTCTAATTTTTCAGGATGAACATCCCACTTTTCAAAAATATTTTTATTGTCTAAATAATCTAAAGCAGCTTGCTGGAAAACTGGAGACAGACTATGATTTATTGGATGTCCTATCACTCCAATATTATTTCTCATATAATTTGATTTCCTTTTTTTTGCATGAATGAATCTAAAATTATTGCTGCAGACGCAGAATCTATGATGCCCCTATCAAGATTTCTAAACATATTTGGTGACCTTCCAGATTCTCTCAATTTATTTTCAGCTTCTACACTAGATAGTCTTTCATCTATAGTATGAACAATAATATCTAATTCTTTATTTACATACTTGCAAAATTTTAGAACCTTTTTGGATGATTTGCTATGGGATCCATCGAGATTAATTGGTAAACCGACGACCAAAGTTTTTATATTATATTTTATTATTAAGTTATTAAGTTTGCTAAGAATTTCTTTATTGTTTTCTATATATTTTAAAGGAGAGGCTATTGTATTTGTATCATCACTGATTGCTATCCCTAAGCGTTTCTCACCATAATCTATCCCTAGAATTCGATTATTTTTTTCTATACTCAAGATTTTTTACTCTTGTTTATTTGATTACTTATAATCTCAGTACATTTATTTAATACTTTAGATAGCTCAACAGATTTTTTTGCTCCTGCTTGTGCAACTTTATTATTACCACCGCCGCCTCCATCCATCAATAATGAAATTTGTTTTGCTATTTCTCCAGCATGAAAATTATTATCGGCTAAGAAATTGGAGCACATAATAACTACATAAGACTGGTCGCCTATATTACTACCTAAAATAATCAATGAATCTTCATTTTTGGCTCTGAAATGATCACCAGTTTGTCTTAGAGATTGTATATTTGAAGCGTTGACTTCTCTAATTATTACATCTATGATTTTCTTCTTGATTTGAATTTTCTTATCTCCTGAATAGTTTTCATTATCATTCGATAGGGATCCAAAAAGTAATTGCTGTTCTAAATTTAAGATTTTTTTATCATTATTTGCTAATTTGGTACTCAGAGAAATAATCCTATCAACAAGATCATTATCAGGAACTTTAAGAAAATTAGTTGCTTTTTTCATGGCACTAAATTTTTCAATTATTAGCCTTTCAGAGGCAATACCAGTGATTGCTTCCAATCTTCTTATCCCAGAACCAATACCTGTTTCTGAGGTAATTATAAAACTACCTATACCGCCTGTATAATCCATATGAGTTCCTCCACATAATTCATAGCTCCAAGGAGGTGTAATCTTAATTGTTCTAACATCAGTATCATATGTATCTCCAAAAAAGGCTAAAGCACCATCATCCACAGCTTCTGTGTATGTTGTTGAATCTACATTTACTTTATGATTCTCTCTTATTGCTTCGTTAACTCTATTCTGAATTTCAATTAATTCTTCATTAGTAAGTGGCTTTAAGTGTGTAAAATCAAATCTTAACTTTTCAGGTTCAACTACAGAGCCTGCTTGTTTCACATGTGTGCCAAGAATTTCTCTTAATGCTGCTTGAACCAAGTGGGTTGCAGTATGATTTCTTTTTATTTTTTCTCTCCTAGTAACATCAACCTGCAAATTTATCTCATCTCCAACAGATAATTTTCCTTTTATGCTACTTGCAAAATGGACAGATATATTGCCGTAAGGGTATTGTGTGTCATTTATAACGATATCTACTTGATCATTATGCATATAACCACTGTCACCAATTTGTCCGCCTCTTTCAGCATAAAATGGAGTTTCAGAAACGATTATTTGAGCATTAGATTCTTTTTCAATCGACTCTACAATTTGATCATTATGAATGATACTAATTACTTTAGACTTATGATTAGTTTTTTCATACCCAACAAATTTGGTGCTATGGATATCTAAATTTTTAAAGATTTCCAAATTTTGACTTTTATTCAATTGGCCGCTATTTTCTTTTGAAACTTTTTTCTGATTTTCAAGCTCTTTGTAAAAACTATTTATATCAAGATCTAAGTTGTTTTGTTTTGCAACTTCAATTGTAATTTCGACAGGGTATCCATAAGTATCATAAAGAATAAAAGCTTCTCTACCTGTTAGTGATTTATCAAAGTTTTTTGTATTTGATTTTTTAGATTCATTTGCTGCAATTTTTAAGCCATTAGAAAAATTATCTGAAGATTCTCTCTTTTTATTTTTTTTTCTAAAATTAATCATCCCATCTAGCACTGATTGTCCATTAGACAAAGTTTTACTAAAATTCTCTTCTTCTTTAGATATGACATCAATAATAAAATTTTTATTATCAGCTAATTCTGGGTAGTATTCTCCCATCTCTCTACTTATTACGTCAACCAATGAAGAAAGCGGAGATTCTAAAAGATCTATTTTTTTAGCGAATAACATTCCTCTTCTAATCAATCTTCTTAGTACATAGCCTCTACCAGTATTACTAGGTGAAACTCCATCTCCTATAAGAAATGATGCTGACCTAGCATGTTCGGCAACGACTCTGATGGCTTCATCTGTCTCTTTACTTTTCCCCCATTTAATATTTGAGCATTTCTCAACAGTTTTTATAATAGGTATAAAGACATCTGTTTCATAAACATTATCAACGTTTTGAAGAACTGCTAACGTTCTTTCAAGTCCCATTCCCGTATCTATGTTTTTATTGGGTAAAATAGTATCATTTCCATCCTTATCTCTGTAAAACTGAGTGAAAACTAAGTTGTATAATTCAATGAAATCATCATGAAGATTTGGCCCCCATTTTTCTTTTCTCTTAGTATCATTTTTTGGAGGGATGTTATCATTAGAACCTAAATAATAATTTATCTCACTACTAGGACCACAAACACCCTCATCACCTGCCGGTCCCCACCAGTTATCTTCATCCCCAAATCTATATATTCTTTCTTTTGGAATACCTAGATCTAGCCAAATTTTTTCAGCTTCATCGTCAGTTTTATAAACTGTAATATATATTCTTTCTATTTCTAAATTAAGTTTGTCGGTAATAAGCTCTAACGCCCAAGAGCAAGCTTCTTTTTTAAAATAATCACCAAAACTGAAATTGCCTAACATTTCAAACATAGTAAGATGAGTGTTGTCTCCTACTTCTTCTATATCTGTAGTTCTGAAACATTTTTGTGATGTAGTAATTCTTCGATTGGGAGGTGTTTTTTCACCCGAGAAGTATGATTTGAATTGCGCCATACCAGAATTAATTAGTAACAATGTAGGGTCACTTGCTGGAATTAAAGAGGATGATGGCAAAATTGAATGATTTTTTTCTTTAAAAAAATCAAGAAAAGTTTGCCTTAATGTATCTTTAGTGTACAAATTCATTTTTATAGTATAGTTTATATAGCAAATTTCATAAAGATAATTTCTTATTCTGAATCATTTGATTCTATATATTTAGTATTTAAAATATCATCAGGTTCAGAATATAATATTCTTGATTTCATATCAGAGTATTTGTCAGCAAGTAACTCTTCTCTTTTTTCAGGTGTTATTTCATCTGTATCTTTATTATTATTTAGCTCATTATTTATGCTTACTTTCTCTTTTGTTATATCACGATTAAATGGTGATTGATTTTCCCCCCAATATACAGTCTGATGAGGAAAAGGTATCTCAATATTTTCTTCGTCAAATCGAATTTTAATTCTTTTTCTTAACTCTCCCATTATTTCCCATTGTTTCATAGGCTTACAGTCACCTAGAATTTTGAATGTTACTGCTGAATCATCAAGTGAATTTAATCTTAAAACTTGAGGAGGAGTTATTAGCATTAGTCCATAGTATTCATCATTTGAGAGATCTTTACCTACTTCATTCAGTATTGATATTACTTTTTCTATATTTTCTTTATACGCTACTCCAATATCTAAATTTACACGTGACCAGTATTTTGTTTTATTTGAAGCTACCGTGATTTCTCCATTCGGGATAATATGAACTTGCCCATCAAGATCTCTTAATATTGTCCTTCTGAGATTGATTGATTCGACCAATCCAGAAATGCCTGCAATTGTAACAACATCACCTGTCCGATACTGATTTTCAGCTAAAATAAATATACCTGAAATTAAATCTCTTACAAGATGTTGCGCTCCAAATCCAACAGCAATTCCCGCAATTCCAAATCCTCCTATTACAGGTGCTATAGGAATAGAGAGCTCAGAAAGAATCATAAAAATAGCTAGTATGTATATTAGTGTGATAACTGCACCAACAAAAACTCCTGATAATGTTTTTGATCTTTTTAAGATTTCATCGTGGTCTGACGTGGATGATTGCCCAAGCATTATTGATGTAAGTAGTTTTGGTATGAAATTTTTGGAAAATTTCACACAAAAAAATGATAAAATAATGATTGTTAGAATTCTTATACCATCTATTAATAGCCAACTAAGAACGTTTGCTCCTATTTTATTTAAAATATCCATTAATGGATCTACGTTATTTCCAAGAACAGAATAAATTAGTACCAAGGCTATTAAACTTATAAAAATTCCCGACAAAACATTAAAGTATTTACCCTCAATAGATCGTAACCCTGATGTATATATATCAATTGTTTTATCAATCTCTTGTTTTGTAATTATAGTTAATCTCTTGTTTAGTTTACTCTTAATGAATGCCTTTAGTAAAAGCCATAAAATTATAGAAAAAATAATAATTAATATAGCTAAAAAACCTCCATCTGTTATCCAGTATAGAAATGTATCCTTTTCTGGGTTTCCTAGTAGGTTTTTAAGAAATGTTTTCAATCTTTATGAGCCTTTTTTCCATAGAGTAATATAAGATTCATCGTTTTCATTGATTATACTTTCTATATTACTCTTATAATTATTTTTAACAAAGTCTATTTCAAGTTTGATAAGGTTCATAATCTTATTTGAAAGATTTTCAATAAAAACATCATCAGTTTTGTCAGAAAATATTTCAACAAGCGCATTCTTAAGCTGATCTTTTGATAATTTTATTATTTCTTTGTTGAAAAAAATTATACCTACTTGAGACAAATTATCTTGGGCTATACCTACTTTATTAATTATTATTTTAATTATTTCATTTCTAACTAATTTTTCAATTTTTTGAGGTAAGGATATAAGTTTCATAAAATCTATATCATCAGTTCTTATTAGTTTGGAAAATTCGTCTGTAACATTATCGTGAAATTTGTTATCAAGCAATTTATCTAGTGATAAACTAAATACGGTATTTTCATCTAGTTTATCTTTACCGGAACGGGTATCTATAACTAAAAATTCTTTTAGGTGAGGAAAAATACAAAGAGTAATATCAGAATTTTTATTCTCTGAAGTAAACATTTATAAATTTTCTCCATTCTTAATTATCAAGGCATTATTTCCAAATATTTCTTTTCTCCAACCAAATAGAGATTTATTATATGGATCGTCGTTTAATATAATTTCTTCAATATCTTTTCTATTTGATATTAACCCTCTCGATACATTATACATAATTGATGTTTTATCTAAGTATGTTGATATCCTACTTAATAATTTATTTTGCGTTGAACTAAGTTTTTTCTTACGTATGTTATTGATTATGCGGTTGTTTTGTAAGTATATTTCTATAAAATTGTATAAATTTGTTTTTTCAGATAAATCAATAAAGTCACTTTTTATTTTCATAACTAAATTCTCTCTATCCTTTGATGTTATGAAATCTCTGATTATTTTGTCCTCAAAAACCCATTTTCTGGGGACATTTATTTTTTGTGCAATTTCTTCTCTAAAATCATAAATTTTTTTATATAATATAGAATAATTATCCTCTTGTTTATCTGATTTTTCGAAGATATTATTTACACATAATTTCATCTCTTCATTCATCCAATCTGATTTTTTTTCTTGTGACAATTTTTCAGATAAAGGTTTATATAATTCATGCAGATACTTAACATCATTAAGAGCATATATTAGCTGTTTTTTCGAGAGGGGACGATTTGTCCAATCGCTAATTCTTTCTTTTTTATCTAATTCGATATCAAGAATTTTTTCTACAAGTTTTTGATAAGAAATTTGTTCATCATAACCTAAAAAACTAGCAGCAATTTGAGTGTCAAAAATATTAGATATTTTTATATTCAACTCATTATTTAATATTTCTAAATCCTGGGTATGAGCATGAAAAATTTTTAAGATTTTCTTATCAGAAAGAATAACTTTCAGTGGCTCAAGATTAATTTCTGTGCTAAGTGTGTCTATAAGTATGGAGTTATTTTTTGTATGCATTTGAATAGAGCAAAGTACTGGCCAATATGTTTTATGTCTTATAAATTCTGTATCAAAAGAAATGATTTTTTCTTGAGATAAGTTTGTTATAATACTTTTTAGTTCACTAGAGTTTGCGATAATTTTTCTGTTATCAGAATATAGACTTGCCAAATAATTTGCTCCAAATCCACCCAACCATTAAACCTATCAGAATAGAAAAAGGTAAACCAATAAACAGGCTTGAAAATAATACATCTCTTGAATTAGTTAGGGTTTCATCATACTGAAATAGTGCAATGACTGTGAAAATAAGTCCCATTATCAATCCTAATAATGCTCCAAATAATGTAGTTTTATTAAATTTCATATTTTCCTCCAATTAGGATTTCTAATATCATGATGAGTTTTTGATAGGCGAATTTGATGAAATTATGTTTTTATCTTTTAACTCTTCCCAAAAAGAATAAGGTATTTCAAATTTAATCATTTCTATATTTTCAATAAGTTCATCCATTGATTGTACTCCTGGTATTACTGAAATTATTGCTGGGTGATTTAAAACGAATTGTAAAGCAGCAGCTTTCATAGGTACGGAATTCTTTTCACAGAAGAAATTTATTTTTTTTGCCTTTTCTATAAGTTTTTGTGGTGCTGGTTCATAATTATATGAAACAGGTCCATCTAAGTCTCTTGCCAATATTCCAGAATTATATGGCCCACCTATAACAATTTTTACATCATAATCTATACAATCAGACAAAAATTCGAGTGAATTTTGCTCAAGTAATGTATATCTACCGGCTAAAAGTATTATATCTAGATCAAATTTGCGGATAAATTTTCTTGGCATTTGCCATTCATTCATCCCGCAACCTATAGCTTTAACTAATCCTTCATCTCTTAATTTTATTAATGTTGGGAAAGCATAATTTATGACTTGTTCTTCACCAAAATCTCTAGTATCAGGATCATGAACATAAACGATGTCTATAGAATCTATACATAATCTCTTAAGACTTTCTTCTATAGAAGTATATATTGCTTTTTCTGTCCAATCATCTATGCAGTAAGATATTTTATTTTTTGAATTTTCTCTAACTAACCTACCAACTTTTGTCGAAATAAGAAACTCTTCTTTTTTAATTTTTGAAAAAACAGATTTCCCTATTCTTTTTTCTGCTTTACCTGACCCATATAATGGTGCGGTATCAATATATCTAAATCCATTTTTATAAGATTCATTTAGTACTTTTATAGCATTTTCTTCTGCTGATCCACCAAATAGTCCGCCTGCTAGACTGTCTCCAGAAAGAGGTGCTGTCCCTAAGCCTAAATTAGGAATCATAAGCCCTGTTTTTCCTAATTTGGTTTTTTTAAATGGGATCATAAATTCTTTTAGTTTTTCTCTATGATTTCTATAACTCCGGCAATGTCATATTCAGATTTATTATCATTCATAAGTTCTGAAAACATATTAAGTGATATTTTTGTTAAGTCTAACGATAATTTATTTTCTTTTGCGAATTCAATGATTATTTTTAAGTCTTTGTCTACATTTCTTACTGGAGCAGGAGAATTAGGAAAATTTCTATCTTTGGTTATTGGTGCACTTCTTTCAACCATTGTGCTGCCACCCCAACTAACACTTAATAATTCAGATGCGATATTAACATCAACTCCTACCTTATTTGCAAATGCAAATGCTTCTGCTGCAGCAACTGTATTAACTCCAACAAGAAGTTGATTAACTAACTTCATTCCTGTTCCAGCCCCAGAATTACCCATATATCTCACATTGGTACCCATTTTTGACAGATATGGATTTGCAATTTCATAAGCGTTTTTATCTCCTCCAACCATTATAGTTAGCGTACCTGAAGACGCACCGGTAGGACCTCCTGATATGGGTGCATCAAGAAAACTGGCATTTTTTTTACTTAACTCATCATTGCATTTTTGAGATGTAGATACAGAAACAGTACTGTGATCAATAATAATCTGATTGTTTCTTGCGTAACTAATTATCCCTTCGTTACCTAATATGACATCAAGTGATGTAGCAACATCAGGTAGACATGTCATAATAACATCAACATTATTAACTAATTCTCTTAATGAATTAGCGCCTTTTGCACCTTTTTTAATCATGGAGTCAATTTTAGATTTAGTTCGAGTAAAAACTGTAAGGTCGGTTTTTTTTGACAATAAATTATCAGCCATACCTTGGCCCATATTACCTAAGCCAACAAAGCCTATACGCATGATTTCCTCTTTAATTTAATCTAATTGTCTAAGTCTTGGGTCGAGTCGGTCTCGTAACCAATCACCGAAGAAGTTTAGTGACATAACAACTAAAAATATACAGAATCCTGGCCAGAATGAAATCCACCAAGCTTCTTCAATAAAGTCTTTTCCATCCTTGACACTTTTTCCCCACGCTGGAATAGGATCTGGAATACCGGCACCCAAATATGATAAAGTAGCTTCAGTAAGAATCAATTGTCCTACTCTTAGAGAAGCAACAACTAAAATAGTGCTCACAGTACCAGGAAGTACATGTTTCCACATCAATCTAAAATGTGTTGCACCGGCAACCTTTGCTGCCAAAACATAGTCTTGACCTCTGATAGTTAACACATCGGCTCTAACTTGCCTAACGAATGGCGTCCATGCCACAAGAGCAATAAGGAAAATAATTACCCCTTCGGCTGCACCTCCTGAGTGTAAAAACATCTGAGCTATAACCAGTGCTATAAGAATAAATGGTAAAGCAAGCCATACATCTACTAACCTCATTAGGATTTCATCTGTCCAACCTCCAAAGTATCCACCTATTAGACCAAGTGCAGTACCTACAATGATTCCCGACGTAAGCGCATATAAAGTTACCTTAAGTGATATTCTTGCACCATATATAATTCTAGATAGAACGTCTCTCCCTAGGTTATCTCCACCTAAAATATATTTAGTTTGCGGAAATGAAGATTTTTTTGCTCTATTAAAGGCTGATACCCCACTGGTAGTTTCAAGGTCAAAGTCTTCAGCACTGGGCACAATATTATATTCTGGCATTGCCCTACCCCAAGTTGGTTCAAAGTTACGAAATTTTAGAGACTGCACAGTTGGATCTTCAGGTGCAATAACGTGTGCAAATAAACCAGTGAAGACTAAAATAATCATTATGAATAATGGTATTAGTGGCCATCTTCTTAATAGGTACCATGCTTGGGATAAAGGCGCTCTCTTAACTGACTGCAAGCCCTTTGTACTTCCTAAGCTGCTTGTTTCTGAACCTGTACTCATAATTTTTTATATTCCTCAATAATTATTATTTAATCGTATCTTATTCTCGGGTCAATATATGCATATAAAATATCGCATAAAAATGTACTACCAACAAATAGAATTGTGAAAAAGAAAACACAACCTTGCAAAACAGGAAAATCATTATTATTTACTGCTGTTATAGCCATATCTCCCATGCCTGGCCAAGTGAAAATAGTTTCAACCAAAACAGAACCACTTAAGAAAAAGGTTAGACCAAGAGTCATTCCCGTTAAGGGTTGAATAATAGCGTTCTTGAAAGCATGCTTCCATATAACAACATTATTAGAAACTCCCTTAGCCCTAGCCAATCGAATATACTCAGAATCTAAGACTTGAAGCATGGCTGTTCTTGTTATTCTTGTGTAGTATGCAAGACCACCAGATGCCATGGTTATACTTGGTAAAATTAAATGCTTGACATCCCATAAACCATCACCTCTTAGCCCTGCAGGTAATAATCTCAGTTGTACAGCAAAAATAAAAATTAATACTAAACCTAGCCAAAATTGAGGCACAGCTTGACCAAGAAGAGCAATAAATCTGCCGCAATAATCTAGTAATGAGCCTCTCTTAACAGCTGAAAGTATGCCTAATGGTATTCCGACCGCAAATGATCCTACGAATGCTACCAATCCTAAATGAATTGTGGCGGGTAAACGTTGTGTAATAGTACGGGTAACAGGTTTTCTTTCAAGTAAGGTCTCACCCATATCGCCTTGAAGAGTTTTTCCTAACCATAATCCATATTGGACTACTACTGGTCTGTCTAAAGCTAGTTTTTTTCTTAGGGCTCTTTCACCTTCTTCGGAAAGACCATAACCAGAATTTGCATATAAGTCTAGAGGGTCACCAGCGGCTCTTGAAATTAAAAATACTGCAAAAGTAGCTAGTATGATACTAAAGACCGCAAATATAGCTCTTCTAAGTATAAACTTTCTCATTAAACTCTCAAAATAATATATCTATTAATTACAATATAAAAAACCATACCAAAAAAGATTATCATTATCTACCTAATAAAAAACAATTATTTATACATTTTTATTCTTAATTGAAAAGAGGCTCAAAATTGAGCCTCTTTTCTTATAATCGTTTCTCTAATTAGAATCTATTGTAATTCTAGGTTCCAAAGTGAGTTGATTGAAGCTGCCGCAGCTTTATCCATTTCTGCAGACTTAATCTTCTTGTTGTTGAAGTAGTAAGCATCAGGAACAGCTACAACACCTGGTTGTAGTGACTGGTCGTATACGTAAGCTAAGTATTCGTTAGCAGCTTCTGTAGCAGCAGCTGAGTCTGAAGCTTTAGCCATTCTGTTGTATAGATCCAGAATTACTGGTGACTCAAATCCACATGAGAATCCACCTCGAGTTAGAGTAGTTTGTACTAGACCCTTAGGGAAATGCCATGGGTTAGACTCACGACCCTTGTCACAAGATGTGATCCATGGGTGAGTGTTTGACCTACCAACAACTGTTGGTCGGAATGTCTGGTATGAGAACTTCAAACTGAATGTAGAAATACCAATGTCAGACCAGAAACCTGCGACTGCATCAGCAACTTCACCAGTAATTGAAGCACCACCACCTAGTTCAGGACCAGCGTATACAGATGCTTCAAAGGCGTGATCGCCTAGAACACCAGATTTGTCACCAGAACCTGTTACCCAGTCAGCATCTTGTGCTTTAATCAAAGCAACAGCTGCGTCTGGGTCATATGGGTATTCGTATTTAGAATCCCAGTTAGGGTGTGATGCAGAGAAGTACTCTACGTGTACTGGAGATCCAAGACCACTTAGAAGCTGTTCGTTAACTAGGTCTCTGTCAATAGCCATAGCCATAGCTCTTCGAACTGCTTTTGCTTGGTCGGCATCTGAGACACCGTCGTCAGCATTCTTATCGTGGTTGGTTGCTCTTTCACCAGTTGTACCAATCCAAGCTAAGTCGTGAACGAATGTAGCTTTAGTTGGTAGAGGCTGACCTTTTAGTTCACCTCCAGCGTATGTGTCTTCCCATAGGTTACCAGAGAAGAATACACCAAGCTGAACTGCTGCTGAAGTTGAAGTCTGAGTAAACTCATCCATATCAAACTTAGCTGCATCTTTAGGCTCTAAGTGAGCCATGTCAACTTCACCTGTTCTTAGTAGAGCAGCACGAGTTGTTGGTTCTTTTACACCAACAATCTTAATTGTGTCTGTCTTTGCTGAGAACATGTGATGGTTAGGTCGTGCCTTCATTGTGTAAGATTCACCACTGATCCATTCATCAACTTGGTATACACCAGAACCGATAATGTTGTCTCTTACAAAATCTTCACCTTTTTCATCATAAGCTTTCTTTGAGAAAACTGAGAAAGCCTGACCAGAAGCGTTAGCATAGTCATCTTTCCATGTTGAGTCATAGTTGGTGAATTCGAAAGTTACAGTTGAATCGTCAACTGCTGTCCACTCTCCCCAAAGACCAGCAAAGTCACCAGCCTGTCCATGAATGGACTCAGGGTTAGTAGCACCGTTTGCGTTGTTCATTGACCACGCAACATCTTCAGCGGTTACATTACCAAAATCACCGTGGTGATCTTGCCAAGAAACTCCGCTCTTTATTTTGACTGTAGCTGAAGAAAGATCATCTGAAATTACAAATGATTCTGCAAGCCACATTACGGTACTATCGTCTTCTGCTCTTGCGAAAAGAGTTTCAGTAAGACCTACGTTTTTCAAGTTGTCACCTGATTGCGCAGAGTTAAGACCGTTTTCGTCATTAATTACACCGTTTGTTGCAATTACTGCAACCCCAGCAGGTGTAGTAGGGTCTGGAGCATGAATCATGTCACCATGGTCATCATGGTCATGATCATCATCCTTAGCCGGCGCCTTTGTAGGCGCAGGTGCGGCAGTTGCAGCAGGAGCTGCAGCAGCTGCTGTAGGTGCAGGTGCAGATGCAGATGAAGAATCATCAGCGTCATCTGAACTACATGCTATAGCAACAAGCATTAGACCACCGACTAGAAGTCCTGTTAGGAGCTTCCAATTTTTGTCCTTAAACAATGAGTTTCCTCCTTGGACGTGTTATTTATAACCCAAATAGGGCTCTTTTTTAGGGAGACCAACTTAGGTGAGATCTCCACGTCTTTATTTTTTTCCAACTATTGATAAAGTGAAAAATTAACATTAAAAACAATGCTAATATTCCAATTTATGTTGGAACTAACTCAGAAATTATAAATATGAACAAGGCGCGGTGTCAACTTATTATTTATAAAAAAGAGGTTAATTATTTACTATTATTCAAATATAAATATGAATGCATTCAGGATAGTTATCCGTTTGCGTTTAGAAATTACTGATATATTTATATAGTTTAGTAATAAAAATTATGAGTTATCTAAAAATAAAAATACCTGGGCAAATTTCCTTAACAATAATCCCCTTATCACTTTTGATTATGGGGGATAGTATTTTGTATGTTCTCCTTCCAGCTAATAGTGATTTTTTTCGTCTCAATTCATTTTTAGGTCTTCCAAATGAATTTTGGATTGGTTTCCTTTTGTCAGTAAATAGAATAGTTAGATTTTTTACAAATATATTTTCGGTTAAGATATTCAAGCGATTTGGATTTAGAAATACAATTTTTATTGCGTGCTTTTTGGGAGCATTCTCAACGTTGTTTTATGCTGTTCTAAAAGGTGTTGTTTTGTTATTTCTAGCTAGGGTGATTTGGGGTTTTTCTTATTCATTATTTCGTTTAGGTTATCAATTGAGAGTTTTTTCATATAGTCAAGATAATTTTGGAAAATATTTGGGGTATTGTTTAGGTGTTCAGAGGACTGGTAGTTTTTTGGTAGTTACATTAGGGGTATTAGCTTCAATTAAATTTGGTATTAATATTACATTGATATCTCTTTCGATTTTATTAATTCCTGCATTGTTCATATCTTATTTTATAAAAGAGATAGACTTATCAAAAATGACTTCAAAAAAAATTAATTGGAATTTAGCATATAAAGATCAGGAATCTAATTTAAGTAAAAAAATTATCGTAATTTCTGTTTATAAGTTTACCTCTTCATTTAGTTCTAATGGCTTGGCAATAGCAACCATTATTCCATTCTTGGTATCGGTCCAAAAAAATTCATTTGAGTTAGATACCATAGTAGCTGTAGCAGGCTTTATTATTGGTTTTAGGCATGTTGCAGATATATTTTTTGGTGTTATTTTTGGTTCTATTTCAGATAGATTTGGAAGAAAAATTAATATCCTAATAAGTACCTTTCTTATGCTTGGTGCAATAATTATTGCTATAAGTGGATTAAATTTTTATCTTAGTGTATCTTGCTTAGTTCTAATGTTTTTTTTCAGTGTCTCCTTAGAAACATCCCTTGATGCTTTAATAGGTCAATTATCTCCTGAAGAAGAAAAATCCAGTATAATTTCTAGATACTCTACTTGGCAGGACATAGGGTCTGCTATGGGGCCTTTAGTTGGATTTATAATAGCAATTGGCTTCGGAGTACAATTTGGTTATATTTTATCCTTAGTAATGTTTGCTATTTGTTTATTTGTATTTTATAGACTGTTTCTAATAGAATCCTGATATATTGAATCAAATGAAATATTCGTCAATTTTATTTTTATGAAAATTTATTATATTAGAAACTAAAATATTGATTGATTCATTAGTAGCTTCTATCGTATTAGACGCTACATGGGGAGTTAGTACTAAGTTGTCTATTTGAAGTAATTTGTCATTTTTTGCTAACGGTTCATTATCAAAAACATCAAGTGCTGCTGCACCAATAGTTTGGTTAACTAACGCTTCAATTAATGCGTTTGTGTCAACAATCTTGCTTCTGGCAGTATTGATTAAGATAGAATTAGGTTTCATTCTAGAAAATTCATTAGCAGATAAAAACTTATCAGTATGCGTATTGTATCTAGCATGTAACGATACTGCATCAGATTCTTCTAGTAGTTCATCGATTGATACAATTTTCCACTTGAAAGATTTATCGGATAAAAGCTTTTCTCTTGTTTGATCGTTTATAGGATGAATAATTATTTTCATTCCAATTCCGCTCGCTATTTTTGCCAATCTAATACCAACTGGTCCCGCGCCTATTATTCCCAGAGTCTTTCCCTTAAGTTGCATCTGTTGAGATGAGGGCCATTCCCCTCCCCTCATTCTAGTGTCCATTTGTGGTATTTTTTTTGCAGTTGTCAATAATAGTGCTAGTGCATGTTCTGCAACTGAAATAGTTGATGAATTTTTTGTGTTACTCACCGCTATTCCTAATCTTTTAGCAGATGATATATTTACATGGTCCATAGCTGTTCCCCATATAGCTATATGCCTCAGATCTTGGGAGACAGATTCTAAGAGAGGGTTGTCTATGTTGGTTGAGGTATGAGAAACAATTACAGTATCTGAATCGGCGCAAATTTCTAATGTTTCATTAGGTGATTTTGGTCTAGTTCTATTTATAACGAGATTGTAATTACTGTGTTTCCTTAATCTGTTAAATTCATATGAGTCTGAAAGTATTGTTGGGTAATCATCTATAACGGTAATTTTTTTTATTTGCTTATTTTCTAGCATATTACTCTTCTATTTCTTTATTTTGCAAACGAATAGTTTTTTTATAACTTTCGGTATCTCTTCCAATATGTTTTTTCCCTTTACTTAGGTTTATTTCAACTTGATTTTGTCTTTCTTCATATCTAGATTTGTCAAATAGGCTTTTTTTGTTGTAGCAGAGATGGCAACTTACACCTTTTTTGTAATGAGGGGATTTGGTTTCCTCTAAAGATATTGGATTTTTGCATGCATAACATTGTGTGAATTCCCCATCATGTAATCCGTGTTTTATAGATACTCTTTGATCAAAAACAAAACATTCTCCGTCCCACATACTTTCATTTTTTGGTATTGATTCTAAGTATTTAAGTATTCCGCCTTTTAGTTGAAAAACATCATTGATTCCTAGTTCCTTTAAGTATGATGAAGCTTTTTCACAGCGAATTCCTCCAGTGCAATACATTGCTACTTTATTGTAATTTTTAATCTGATTTATATTTTTATCTACCCAGTGAGGAAATTCTTTAAATGATGTGGTAGAGGGGTCTGTAGAATTTTTAAATTTTCCAATAGAAGTTTCATAAATGTTTCGAGCATCAATAAGTAAAACGTCTTTTTGGGAAATAAGATTATTCCAGTCCTTGGCATCTACATATTCTCCAGTTATTTCAGAAGGTAAAATATTTTTTTCTCCCATAGTAACTATTTCATTTTTAATTTTTACTTTCATGCGATAAAACCCCTCAGATGAAGAAAATGAGTATTTGACATCTAATGAATTTATTTGAAATAAATTTTGCAAATAAATTACAGTATTATCAATATCTATTTCCTCACCAGATATAGTACCATTTATACCCTCTTCAGCAAGTAAAATAGTTCCTAATATATTATTCTTATTGCAAAATTCCAATATTTGATTTTTACGTAATTCTAAACTCGTAAGTTTGCAAAACTTATACAATGCCGCAAATTTTTTTTTTCTACTTTTCATTTTAGTCAATATACAATTTTAGGGTTTAATTATACTTAAATTTTATCCAAAAATGAAAGAATTTAGTATTATAAGAATATATCTATAAAAAAATTAAATTATCATAATGAGTGTTTTACTAAGAATCATGTACTGGAAAGAAATACCAGTACAAATACAAGCTAAGGACACTAGTAGTACTGTTTCTAGGCAACTTGAGGAACGATTTCAAAAAGCTATAGACTCTATTGCTATGTACGATGGAAGTGCTGGGAGTGATGAATATTTAAACTATTGGGGGTATGGCGATTATAAAGAAATTAATAAAGACTTAAACTCTGCCCTAGATTATTATGAAGAAAAATATAATTCTATGCCTCAAGACTTCGTAAAAAAAATTGTAAAAACTATTGATAATAATTCTCGAGATGAATCTCATGGAGCTATAGATCATTGGTTATTAAAATAATTTCAGGAAGATTTTTATATGAAAATATTAGATAGATTAAAGAATAAAGAAATATTAATTTTTGATGGCGCAACAGGTACTTATTTACAAAAAAAAGGTTTGATAGCAGGTGATTCGCCTGAAAAAATGAATATTGAAAATCCTGAGATTATCAAGATGATGGCTAAGCATTATTTTGACGCAGGATCAGATATTGTACTGACTAACTCATTTGGTGGAAATAGATATATGCTAAAAAAATATGGGATTGAGGACAAATTTTATGAAGTCAACAGGTTATCAGCAGAACTAGCTAAATCTGTTGCTCCATTAGGCAAATATGTTTGTGGTTCAATTGGGCCTACAGGTGAATTTCTTGAACCTCTTGGTAGTATTTCTGAATCTGAAATGTATGACGTCTTTACTGTAATGTGTAAGGCTTTTGAAGATGGAGGTGCAGATGCTATTATGGTAGAAACCCAACTTGGATTAGAGGAGGCTACGCTAGCTATTAAAGCAGCTAAAGATCATACAAATTTGACTGTGATGTCAACTATGGTTTTTGATAAGGGGCCAAGAGGTTACTTTACTATGATGGGAGTAACTCCAGAATCAGCTGCTTTGGGATTATTAGACGCTGGAGCTGATATTGTAGGTACTAACTGTGGAAATGGTATAGAGAAAATGATAGAAATTGCTACTTTGATGCGTCAATCAACAGATAGATATTTAGTAGTTCAATCTAATGCTGGTATTCCAAGGATTGTAAAGGGAAAAGTTATTTATCCAGAAACACCAGAATTTATGGCTGAAAATTATAAAAAATTATCCGAGATACCTGTAAATATACTAGGTGGTTGTTGCGGCACTACCGATAGTCATATCCGTGCTCTTAAGAAAGTTCTAATATAGTTTTATGGCAAATATTATTGAATCTAATAATAATTTTTATTAAGAAAAACCTAGCAAAATAGCAATCCAAATAAACCAAAATTTTTGTTTGATACAAAAATTACTTAATGAATACGAATCAAAAAAAATATAATATGAAAAATTTGAAAGATTCTATTATTCTAAACATTCTTCAAACTTTAAAACAAACTTAAAAAAAGTTGGTAAAACTAGGTCAGAAATCAAAAAATTATCAGGTAGAAATTTCGAAAGATTCGTAAATGATATAAACCGAATGGGATATTTACTATAAATCAACTAAAAAATTGTGTAGATATAATAATGTTTTTTCATTTATAATTGTTACAATCAGATTTATAAAATTAATGAATGTAAGAAAAAAAACAAAAGAACTAGGAAGGTGTATTGAACTTGTTTCAATGGATCCTTTTTTTAATGATATTTCTGTAGGTATTTACAAAAATAAGAACCATTTAACTATTTGGTCGTTTAGTAATATTCCAGGTTTAAATAATAGAATCGAGCAAATAAGAGATAATTGTGCCTTGCTAGGTGATGTAAATGTCCTGCCGGGTACTTTTGACAAGTTAGTTATGAGAACAGATCTTTATCTTGAAAGAGCACTGAAGTTCATGTTTACCATTGCTGTTCAAAAAGAAAAAAAAGATTTTAAGATAGATGGTCCAATTTCAGCCCCTGATACTAAAACTAAACTTAAGTTTTTTTTAACATCATACGAAAAAAATTCAAACAATATATATAAAGTATCTGTTGAAGGAGAAAATGAAAAAGCACATCTCAGAATAAGGGCTGTCGTAGGAGGATTCATGAAGTATGCTGGTTGTGAGAGGGTATCTCCAGAAGAATTTATGTTTTCTGATGGAAAGAGATATGATAAATTTGCTAGATTGATTCTGCCTGTAGCTAGAAATGTAAGTGCTACTGAAAATATGCTTTCTCAAAATGAAATGCAAGGTCAAATGACCACTCAAACATTAGGTTTTTCACAAACATAAAAAAGCAGGAAATTATGAATTCAAAAGAAAGAGTATTTGCAGCATTGAATGGTGATCCTCATGATCGACCTCCTGTATGTACCCCAACAAGTGTAGCTACAGTAGAATTCATGGATCTAAATAATGCATACTTTCCTGAGGCTAACAGAGATGCTGAATTAAATGCATCCTTAGCAGCAACAGCATATACACAATTAGGCTTTGATACTATAGCACCATATTTCAGTATTATCCAAGAATCATCTGCTTTGGGATGTGATATGCAATGGGAGCAAAAGGATAATTGGCCTACTGTAAGAATGACTAATCCAATATGGAAAAATTCAAATGATGTAAAAATTCCTAAAGATTTTTTATCTCATCAAGATACAAAAACAATTATTGATTCTATATCAATACTCAAGAAGCAATATCCAGATGACGTGGCAATAGTTGGTAAGACTATGGGGCCATGGACACTTGCCTATCATGTGTTTGGGGTAGAGCCATTTCTACTTGGAACAGTAGATGATCCGGCTGAAACAATTAAATGCTTAGAAAAATTAAAAGAAATAACAATTTTATTTGGGCAAGCACAGATTGATTCAGGGGCAGATATATTAACCTTGCCTGATCATGCGACTGGAGATTTAGTTAGCGGGGAATATTACAAAAGATTTTTATTGGAGTTACACCAAGAGTTGGTAGAAGAATTAAGTGTCCCAATAATTTTGCATATATGTGGCAATACAATTGACAGAATGCCATATATTGCTGAGACTGGAATGGCAGCTTTTCATTTCGATTCTAGAAATGATCCAGACGAGGCAATTAGAACTGTTGATGGAAAAATCAAATTAGCAGGAAATATTAATAATCCTACAACATTGTACTCTAAAGGGCCTGATGCTGTAAAAGAAGAGGTCTTTAGAGCGCTAAATGCTGGAGTTCAATTAATAGCGCCTGAATGTGCTATTCCGCTCAAAACAAAAATGGAAAATTTATTAGCAATTCCTGAAGCTATTACTGATTGGGTTGCCGAGAGAGGAAATTTTGATGTCTTTAAGTCATGAAGGTTTGAAAAAAGAATTTGAATATGTAACAAAACCAAGTGAGCAAAACCATATTGGTTCGGCCTTGGAAAAACTTGATCCTTTAATGCAAGAAATTGCATATGAATTAATTACAGGTAATAACTCTGCAGTTGACACTCTTACAAAAAAAGCCTTAGAAGAAGGGTATTCAGCTAATGATGTACTTGATGACGGGCTTCTAAATGGTATGGCAATAGTAGGTGTTAAATTTAGAGATAATATTATTTTTGTTCCCGAAGTTTTGGTTTCTGCTAGAGCAATGAAAGCAGGTATGACTCATATTGAACCTATTTTATCAGCATCAGGTGTTGAACCTTTGGGTACAGTAATAATGGGTACCGTCAAAGGTGATCTTCATGACATAGGTAAGAATTTATGCATTATGATGCTAAGAGGTGCTGGCTTTACTGTGCATGATATTGGTGTAGATTCTTCTCCAGAAGACTTTATTGATGCTGTTGAGGAGCATGAAGCTGATATAATTGGAATGTCTGCTCTTCTAACTACAACGATGCCCAATATGGGTACAACGATTAACACTTTTGAGGATATGGGATTGAGGGATGAAGTTCGAATTATGGTTGGAGGTGCCCCAGTAACTCAGGATTTTGCTGATGAAATGGGGGCAGATGCATACGGAGAAAATGCGGTTGATGCTGTAGATAAAGCAAAAGAACTAATAGATCTTTTATCTGAACTCAAATCATAAAATATATGCGAAAAAATAGAAAAATTAATTCAGATATAGACTTAGAAAAAGCCAAGTCTTCCTTAGATAAAATTTATCAAATTTTTAAAGATATATCATTTAATGCTGATGAAATAAACAAGTCTAGGTGCCCTTATAAAAATTCAAAAAGCCTGTGTACTGCTAAATTTGATTGCAAAAATCAACATTATATTAAAAATCAATCTTTAGCAGTATGTACTGGTAGCGATAAATTAGACTATAGAAATGCATGGGAAATTTAATTTGTGCCCGGTATTTCTCGACAATAAACCAGTTGAAGCAGAAATAGGAAATACTCTATTTCAAATAGCTGATAAGCTCTCAGTGAGAGTTCCTACCTCATGCTCTCGAAATGGTGAATGTCATGAGTGCATTATTGAAGTAAATGACGGAATGGATAGCTTGTCTGGTAAATCTAAGTCAGAGGAGTTCCTTAGAGGGAATTTTAGGTTAGCTTGCCAGGCAAAAATATTGAATCAATCAAAAAGGATTGATTTTTCTGTTTTGAGAAGACAGCCAAAAATATTGTCTGAAACATTACCTATAACAGATAACATAAAGATTTCACCAGCTTTTTATAAAAAAAATAAAAAAGTTTATTCTAAGTATTCTAATGATTCTTCTGTTGATGAGTATAGGGGTTCAATTTATGGTATTGCTATTGATATTGGCACTACAACAGTAGTTATGAACCTGATAGATTTAGAATCTTTCGACCTCGTTTATACAACTTCCTTTGAAAATCCTCAAAGATTTGGTGGTAGTGATATCATGAACCGAATATCCTATGACTCTGGTGAAAATAATGGCGAACTAAAATCTGTAATAGTATCTTCAATAAATTTTGAAATTGGTGAAATGGTAAAAAAAAGACTTGTTAAAAGAAGAGAAATTTATGATTTAGTTGTTGTTGGAAACACAACAATGAGAGAAATATTTTTTGGATATGATGTCTCAAGTATTGGTACAAAACCGTATAAATCTATAATAGAAAACGAATTAATTGATGGGAAAAGAGATAATTCAGCGCTTTTTACAAAAGCCAAAGACTTAGGTCTTAGAGTAAATCCAAATGCTTTTGTTTATGGCGCACCTATAATTGCATCACATATTGGTTCTGATATTTCTGCAGACTTAATTGCGATAAATATGTCCGAAAAAAATCAACCAATATTATTGGTTGATGTTGGTACTAATACAGAAATTATTTTAGGAATGCCTGGAAAAATTTATGCAGCTTCATGTCCTGCAGGCCCTGCTTTTGAGGGGGGTGACGTAACATATGGCATGCCTGGATATGATGGGGCCATAGAAAAAATTTCAGTCAAAAGTGATTCTTCAACATCATTTAAAGTTATAGGAGGCACCGATCCCGTTGGTATTTGTGGTTCAGGGCTCATTGATCTCTTAGCGGAACTTAGAAAAAGTAATATTATGAATGAATTAGGGAGACTTGAAAACAATTCTAAGGAGTTTATTTTTTCTAAAGAAAGTTCTTTGTCTATTTCTAACTCAGATATTTCATCATTAGCTCAGGCTAAAGCAGCAAATTATTGCGGGCAAGCTATAATTCTAAAAAATTCTGGCATAAATCTTACTGAAATTTCAAAATATTACCTAGCAGGAGGATTCGCTAATTATATTGATATTGATAATGCAATAGATATAGGTTTTTTAGCGAATGTAGATAGGTCGAAAATAGAAAAAGTTGGGAATGCATCTTTATTAGGTGCTTGTAAAATGTTGCTTTCAACAAATGAAAGAAAAGAGATTGAAAAACTAGTTTTATCAATCGAACACATTGAACTAGAAACATCTCCAGACTTCTTTGATTTTTTTGTCGATGGGTGTATGTTTAAACCAATGGAATAAAATGATGAAAAAAAAGATTTTAATAACAGATTATGTTTGGCCTACTATTGATCCTGAGAAAAAAATTTTAGAAAGCGCAGGCTATGAAGTAGTCGTACCACCAGATGATTCTGAATCTACACTTATTGAGTATGTAAGCGATGTACACGGCATTATTTTTTGTTTTGGTAAAGTTACATCAAAAGTATTAGAAAATGCAAAAAATTGTTTGGTTGTTTCTAGGTATGGAATAGGAGTAGATAATATTGACCTATCAAAAGCTACGGAACTTGGCTTAATAGTTACTAATGTACCTGATTATTGCACTGATGAGGTGGCTGATCATGCCTTAGGAATGCTTTTATCTCTAAACAAAAATATGATTAGTCATACCAAGCAAGTAATTGCGGGAGACTGGGATAAGATTACTCTTGACTTTCCTGGACATAGATTATCAGAGTCTACAATAGGAATTGTAGGTTATGGGAGAATAGGAAAGTCATTAGAAAAAAAAGCCTACGATTTAGGTATGAAGGTTTTAATTAATAGTAGAAGTTTAAGGGAAAATTCTCAAACAAAATATGGTAAATCAGTTTCTATGGATACTTTGCTAAGAGAATCAAATTTTATCTCATTAAATTTGCCTTTGAATAAAGATACCAAAAATATTATTGGAAAAAATGAAATACAAAAAATGAAAAAAAATTCAATTTTGATTAATTGCTCTAGAGGTGGTCTTGTAGATGAGAATGCTGTTGCAGAGGCATTAAGTAAAGGTCATTTATTTGGTGCAGGATTTGATGTTCTAGAAAATGTTTCATCTCCAAAAAATTCATTTTTATTTCATCAAGAAAATGTTATCGTAACACCTCACAGCGCCTTTTATTCAGAGGAATCAACTCTTGATCTTGAAATTAAGACAGCCAATGAAGTAGTAAGGGTCCTAAGTGGCAAAATGCCAAATAATCTTGTTAATAATGATGTAATTGGGAAATCTAGGATAGGTCTATAGATGTTTGAGTTGGGTTTTTCTACTTATGCAATGAAAATGCTTGATCCTTATTTAGCTGTTAAGATAATATCAGAGTCAAATTATAAGTATGTTGAAATATGCATAGCTGATGAATGGCCAACTACCCCTAGCAAGTTCGATAAAAAAAATCAAAAGAAACTTTTAAAAGTTATTAATGATTATGCCTTAATTAGTAATCATACTTTTGGATTTCTAGATATTTGCAATAGTTCCAAAAAAAATTTAGATCAAATAAAAATGAAATTTGAAATGGCAAACGAAATAAATAATTCATCAACTTCTCCTATTATAACTTCAACATTGGGAAAGTCTGCTCCTTCATGGGAAACCGGGAAAAAATTTATATCTAAATCTTTATCACAAATTGGAGAAGTGGCATCAGAATTTGATGTAATTTTAGCTATAGAACCGCATGCTGGTACAGATTTTGAAACACCCGAAAAAGCTCATTGGCTTATCCATGATGTTAATCACAAAAATATTTCTATAGATCTTGATTTATCACATTTTATTGTTGAAGGTCATGATATGGAAAAATCTATTCAAATGTGCGCTGATATAGCCTCAGTATTACATATTAAAGACGGGTATAAAGTTAATGATAAAATTCATTATTGTCTGACAGGTGATGGTCAGATAGAAGTAGATAAATACTTGAAACTCCTCAAGAGTTATAATTTATATAGCCTGCCTATATTCTCAGAAGTTAGTTTGCAGCAATCATTATTGGATATTTATGAACCAGAAATAGTGGCAAAATATTGCTTTAAGATTCTTGACCAATCGAGAGCAAAAATAACTTAAAAGAAGTTTCCTGTTCCAGCAAATTTTCTAATTATTTTGCGAGAGTTTTGGTCGTAAATTATTTTTTTTCTTAATTTTTCGGGGTCCCCCCACAAATTAATTAATTTACCAGATAATTCTTTGATAATTTTATGATGCTCAGGATTCGGAGCTAAATTATTATATTCATGAGGATCTTTATTTAGATTAAACAGTTCTACTTTAGGGTTTTTGTCATGTTCATATATTAGCTTCCACTCATTCTTTTGAACCATTCCTATGGGGTTTTCAGTTCCATGCGCAAAATATTCAGAAATAACATAATCATCTAAGGAATCTTCATTTCCTGTTGTTAGTACATTAATTAATGATTGTCCATCATATTCATATTGATCTAAATCTATATTTGCAGCATCAAGTATAGTTGGAAATAGATCTAAATTTGAAACAGGTTTATCAACTTGCCCAGAGATAAATTTTGGACCTATTATTTGTAAGGGGACTCTAACAGACTGATCGTAAAAACTCATTTTTCTCCACAATCCATGCTCTCCAAGCATATCTCCATGATCTGAGGTGTATATTATGATTGTATTATCAAAGAGGTTATTTTCCTTGAGGGCATTAATAAGATTTCCAATTTTTTCATCAAGAAATGTACACAATCCATAGTATGCAGCAATAGATTTTCTAATTTGTATTTCATTCCAGTTGTAATCTAGCCCAAACATTTCTCTTAGTCTTTTGGAATGATTACTTAATTGATTCAGGTGGCCTGGTGGAGGGTCTGGCATAATAATATTGTCTGGAAAATACTCATTAAAATATTTTTCGGGTACTATAAAAGGAAAGTGAGGCGCTATGAATCCTACGCATAACGCAAAAGGATTTTTATGTCTATTCTTATCAGATAAAAAACTTATACTTTCTTTTTCAATTTTGTTATCCGCTTCTATCATAGGGCTAGTACCTTCTCTAGCTTCATTTATATGATTCCATGGTTTTGATGCTTTAGTAATGCCCTCTTCCCATGAATAATGTGGGAGAGGCTCGTCAATATGCGGGTCATAAGAGAGGTTTCTTTCAAATCCATGAAGATTATCTAGTCCAATAAGATGCATTTTCCCACTAAGAACAGCTTCATATCCGTTATTCCGCAATATGTATGGCCAAGTGATTTTATCAGAAGGCATAGGTTTTGTGTTATCCCATACTTCATTATTAGAAACATATTGACCTGTCATAAAGGATGCTCTTGAGGGAACACATAAAGGCGAATTACAAACATTGTTTGTGAAAGTCGCACCTTTTTTAGCCATTTTATCCATATTTGGAGTTTTTATAATAGGATGGCCATAAACAGAAGAATACTGTGCTGAGTGCTCATCAGACATTATTATTAGAAAATTGGGTTTATTCATAAAATTATAATATAAAATTTTATCTATTAAATAAATAACTCAAACAATTATGTTTGAGTTATTTATTTAATAACAAGGAGAGTAAATAGAGGACTTCAGTTTTTCGGATGAGATTCTCTGCGTTTGTATAGAAGTGGAGATGTTGAATATATCTCAGATATATCAGTGTTGTGGTAAGATACGTAATCTCCTAACAATTTACCCTGTTCGATTTCTTCAAAGGAAGCAATGTATGTGTAAACAAAGTTTTTGAAATTTTTAAGTACATTTGACATTTAATAATGTGGTCCTTTCAATGATTTTATAAATGTAATAATTTTATTATACACCAAAAAATAGGAATGTGTACGAATTTCGTATTTATTTATCTTTATTTAATATTTTATTAGCATTTAATAAGAGTGAATAGATAATAATTACGAATATCGCAATATATTGTTATGTTGTTAGAGTTATTAAAATATATATTTGTTTGATTGAGCTAATACCATAAAATTGATGTGAAATTTGAACCTAGCCATAAATCAGAAAAGAGCATTGTTCCTAATGTGATGCTTGCAAGGCCAAGTGTGGTTGTTATAATTTGCAATAATTTTGTCGAATTTATTTTTTCAAGTGGTGCAAATAAAACAACCGTAACAAAACTCATAGAAATTATTGTCCCAATCGAAAAGGAAATAAGGAATATTATTCCATTTAGAAAGTTGCTATGATTTGGAAGCAAAATGACCATTAGTGCTCCGGTGCCAGCTAAGCCATGAATAACTCCAATAAGAAATGATTTAGGTCTAAAAAAGGGTATGAAACTCATTAGGTAATGATTATCCCCATGGTCATTTTTATTTCTTTGATTTTTATTATGAGAAACATGCAATGATATTTGATCCTTATTGTGGCTATGCAATAGGTTTTTATTACGAATATTTTTTATAATAATTTGTGAACCTAGAAATATAAGTACAATTGCTACTAAGAATTCAAAAAAACTAGATAAATTATTAATTTCGTCTAAGATTCGATTTTTTAATAATAAAACTGTTGAACCTAATACTAATAATGGAATTGAGTGACCTGCTCCCCATGATACACCAACCATAATTGTTTTAAGTATTTTATTCTTATCATTTTTTATTGTAGCTATTGCTATTACATGGTCACCTTCTANTGCATGCTTGAANCCTATAAATATTCCCAAAAAAATGGCAGATGAAAATGTAAGATTGTTTTCGATATTCATAATTGCTTTGGNTATTTCACACTTTAATNCTATATTTAAATATAATAGAGATAAAGATCTCTGGATTNGAATCTATGGAAAAATTTAAATTACTTCTACTGCCAGGCGATGGTATTGGTCCTGAAATTACAGAAAGTGTAAAAAAAATAATTTTTTGCATAGATGATTTGTTCAAAATAAACTTCAAATTAAATTCTTACGATATCGGTTTCAAGTCCTTGAAAGAAAAAGGTACAACTTTCCCNGCTGAAGTTTTAAATCTAGCTAGAAATTCTGATGGTGTTATTCTTGGTCCCGTTTCACATCTTGACTATCCTTTACCAGAAAAAGGTGGAATTAATCCTTCCGGAGAAATAGTTACTAAGTTAGATTTGTTTGCAAATTTACGTCCGGCTAAGTCTAGAAAAGGGATACCAACAAAAAATGGTAAATTAATAAATCTTTTGATTGTAAGGCAGAGAACAGAGGGTTTTTATCCTGATAGAAATATGTATTTAGGGTCAGGAGAGTACATGCCTACTGCTGATATGGCTTTATCGACGAGAAAAATAACTCGATTTGAATCAGAAAGAATCGCGAGAGTTGCTTTTGAGCAGGCTGCAATTAGAAATAAAAAAGTTACAGCAGTGCATAAAGCGAATGTATTCAGAATTTCTGATGGATTGTTTCTTGACTCAGTGAGAACAATTAGTAAAAACTTTCCTGATATAGATTACAAAGAAGAACTTGTTGATGCAACAGCCGCAAATTTAATTAGAAATTCAGATGATTATGATGTTATTGTTACTACTAATATGTTTGGAGATATTTTATCTGATGAGGCTTCCGAAATTTCAGGAAGTTTAGGTTTAGCTCCGGGAGTCAATTTTGGAGAGAAACTAATAGTAGCCCANGCACAACATGGATCTGCCCCAGATATAGCAGGAAAGAATATTGCTAACCCTTCATCACTCATTCTGTCATTTAGTATGATGTTATCTTGGATTGGTCATAGACAAAAGAATAACAAACTTATTGAATGTTCTGGTTTAATTGATAGATCCGTAGATTCAATTCTATCTGATGTAAACTTACGAACAAAAGACTTAGGCGGGAAACTTTCNACAAATGAGTTTACTAAAAATTTAATTAGTGTTATATCTAATAGTAAAGATTAAGTTCTTGGTTTAATATTTCCGAAACATAAATTTAATTTATTATGAAATAAGTAATGAGTAAAATACATATATAGATACAAAGGAGTAGCAATATGGTAAAAATTGAAGCAATTATCAGACCGGAGAAAATGAATGCAGTTATTGATGCTGTTACAGAAGCGGGNTCAACTGGATATCACGTAGTAAATGTTACAGGTAAAGGTACACAGCAAGGAGTAGAAGTCATGACAGGCAGAGGGACAACAATGACAACAAGGGCGGCATTACCCAAAACTTTGCTTTCTCTTGTAGTAGATAATGATAAAAAAGATTCCATAGTCACAGCTATAATTGAATCTGCTAAATCTGGTGAAAATGGGCTGATTGGGGATGGAAAAATATTTGTTTATCCGGTTTCTGAAGTTATAAGAGTTAGAACTGGTGAAACAAACGNATCTGCTCTTTAGAGTTATATTTGTATATACTAATTCCACCCTCTGAAGGTAAAAATCATTCCAGCGATAAAGAATATTTTTCTCTAGATTCTTTGTCATATGATTTTTTAAATAAAAAAAGGTCACAAATTATTGATTATTTATGTAATAATAATCTNTCNAAAGAAAAATATGTTAAAATTCTTGGAATTTCGNGTNAAAATTTTGAAAAAATTAATATGATNAATTCCAAAATAAAAACATCCCAAGTTCTTTCTTCTATTTCGAGATATACTGGAGTTTTATACGATTTTCTTGATTATTCATCATTAGATGAAACTACCAAAAGTTTATTTAATGATTCAATAATTATTTTTTCAGGCTTATTTGGGTTACTTCGTCCTCTAGATAAAATACCAGATTATAAGTTGAAAATGGGAGCAAAATTAATCGATGGTATTAAGTTATCTAAATATTGGAAAGATGAAATAACAGAAGTTTTAAGAAAAGAACTTGAAAACCAAATAGTTTTAAATCTTTTGCCAACGGAATTCAATAATGCTTTTGAATCAAAAGTTATAAACTATAAGTATGAATTAACCTTTTCCTTTAAGCAAGAAAAAATAAATGGCGAGTTAAAATCTATTACTCACTGGACTAAAGCNCTTAGAGGATCCCTNATAAGATATTTACTTAGTAAATTAAGCGATNTTAATTCTATTGATGANATCATTAAGGTATCAAAATTATTCACAAATAACTCTGAATATGAATATTCAAAAAAATTATCTAAATTTAATGAAAGAAAATGTGAGATAATATATATAAAAAAATATGGTTAATAATTTTTGTTTGATGATAAGAAATAGTACATATTTTCTAGTGATAAGCATGGTTTATTTTTTTATACTATCCTGCTCATCTCCAACTTCAATTGAAGATAATGAAAATCTAGATGGTAAATTGCAAAATCTGCAGCCTGCTACTTTAGTTTTACCTTCAANNACACCTGTTATTTCAAAGNTAACTAAAATTCCAACTGCTATACCCTTACCATCCCCCACNGTTACCCCTACTCCTCGTCCTACAGCTACTTCTGTTCCTGATCCAACTCCTTCGCCGCCTCCTCCAACTCCAACAGCCCTGCCAATACCTACATCTACACCATTACCAACTAGCACTCCTTTGGCTACTGCAACGACAATTCCTATTCCAACTNCCACTCCAATAGAACTTAATATTTTAGAAAGATTCGTTTTTAATTCAAATNNTGAGCANTTTGCTTTAAATCATGATATCTATACTATGTATTTGAATTCAGAGGAAATCACAAAAATTACTGATAGTTATCAAGATGATATTAATCCGAAATGGTCTCCTGATGGCCAAAAAATANTTTTTGAATCAAAAAGAGATTCAACATTTTGGCAATTATGGTCTATGAATTCTGACGGCACTATGCAAGTACCTTTGACTGGACAAAATGAACCAACTATGAGCCATGTTGATGCTAGTTTTTCTAGTGATGGGAAATCAATAATATACTCAAATTTAGATAATAATGATTTATATCTAATGGATNCAGATGGATTAAATAAGAGAAGACTGACTTATACTCCAATNGAAGAAAAATCACCCAAGATAATCAATAATGACGAATATATTCTATTTCTTGGTGAANATAGAATNTATAAAATGGCACTTAATGGCATCGATACTTTTGACATAGTAAANGATGATAATTTTAGACAAAATTACAAGTATTTTTCAATTTCNAATGATGAAAAANATATTGCTGCTATTTCTGAGGAAGATTCTTTATGGCTNATTAATATTGATGGGGCAAATCCAGCACCAATATCATATTTTGAGAACCTAACTGAATTCGGAACTCTTCATTGGTCAATTGATGATAGAGAAATCTTAGTAAATATAAATGGTTCAATATGGACTGTTAATTTTGAAACTAGAAAAAAAAGGCAAGTAACATTTGGTGATTCACAAAAAACATATGAAGAATCAGACCCATTGCCTATATACAACGCAAAATGGGGTCCTGTTTATATACCACCACCACCACCACCTTGGGTAAAATATGACTTGGAATTCAACTCATATACGGAAAGAAAAAAAAGAATTAATACTGAGAAATATGATGACTTAACAGGGAAATTTATTATTCCTGCCTGGTTATCTGATTCGACAACAGGGTCCTCAATTGATATTGGATTTAGGGCTTTTATGCCTTTTTCTATGACTTATATCGAAGCTAAATTCCGAAGAAATCTTGATGGTTCAAAGGTGGTTGAAATTTCTAGAATTCATGAGCCAACAGGTTATAGTTACTGGAATTATCCCATAAACCTGAAAGCAGAAACTCCAGATGTTTATGGTATTACAGAGTTTAGACTTTCTATTGTGGGTAATCAGTTAATACTTATTACTGATGGAGAAACACATATTATACAAGGTACACCTATAGATTTTACTACTGAATATTTTAAGGATATAGAATACTTTACGAATAATGATGAATTATATTTGTACCCACCTACAAATGATGATAAAGACGAAAACTTAATAATAGACAATGTGACTTTATGGGACGAAAAAGAAATTGTAATACCTTAGCATTCTCATTAGTATTGACATAAAAACAAAATTCAAATAGTCTTAAAATTGTTAACTTACAAACGAATAACATGGAGGATTACATGTTTTCAAGTGATATCAACGTCGTTGATTTTTCGTTTTGGATAGTAACAGCTTCTATGGCTGCTGCAACTTTATTTTTCATTTTAGAAAGATTTGAAGTAAATCCAAAATGGAGGACTTCTCTTACAGTAGCTGCTCTAATAACCGGTATAGCCTTTTGGCATTATCTAAGAATGAGCAGTGTCTGGATAGAAGATGGTACAAGCCCTACCGTATACAGGTACATAGATTGGTTCATAACTGTTCCATTACAAATAGTTGAATTTTATCTAATATTAGTAGCTGTAACTGTGGTAAAGGCGAGATTATTTTGGCAACTACTTGTTGCGTCTCTAGTTATGCTCATAGGAGGATTTTACGGAGAAGCTAACATTGGAAGTGACTCAAAAGAAATTATTGGTTTTGTTGTAGGTATGGCTGGTTGGGCATACATAATGTATCTTATCTTTTTCGGTGACGCCAAACAAGCTAATGACTCTAGCGGTAACCCTGCTGGGCAATTAGCATTCAAAGCATTGAGGTATATTGTAACCATAGGTTGGGCAATATATCCAATAGGATACTTGCTAGTTTACATCATTGGAGATTCCCCTTTTGGTGAGGGTGATTTGAACTTGATTTATAACTTAGCAGATTTGGTTAATAAAATAGCATTCGGACTAGTTATATGGTACGCTGCTACAACTGATAAAGGTGCTGTAGTTTCTGCTGCTGCTTCTGTAGCTAAAAAAGCAGTTTCTTCAACGAAAAAGAGATCTACTGCTAGAAAATCTTCTGCAAGAAGAACTACTTCTAGAAGACGATCATAAAGATTGATTAAATATAAAAGCATGTTGCAGTTTTCTGTAACATGCTTTTATTTAAGAATAATATGAGTTTTATAAGTATAAAAAATTTATCAAAATCATACGGGCAAAGAGAAATAATATCTAATTTATCTATTTCATTAGATAAAGGGGAAAAATTTTCAATTATTGGTCCATCAGGATCAGGAAAAACTACTTTATTAAAATTATTAATTGGAGTTGAAAAATTTGATTCTGGGAAAATAATTATTGATGATTATGTTTTTGATAATAATAATCATAAAAAATTTCCTAAAAATAAGATTGGTATGGTTTTTCAAGGTCATCATCTATTTCCTCATATGAGTGTAATTGAAAATGTAACACTGTCATTAAAATTAGTTAAAAAAAACAACTCAAAACTAGCTATAGAAAAAGCAAATAAAACTTTATCTAAAGTAAAAATTTCAACAGATCTATATAGTAAATTACCTAAAGATTTATCTGGTGGTGAAAAGCAGAGGGTTGCGATAGCAAGAATGTTAGTGTTAGAACCAGAAATCATGCTATTCGATGAACCTACAGCATCTTTAGATCCAGAATTGATTTATGACATCTTGGAAATAATTGATTCTCTATCAAAGAGTAGTAAGACTATGATATTTGTAACTCATGAGATAAAGTTTGCTGAAAAAATTTCTACAAAAATGGCATACTTAGATAATGGTAAATTTTTAGAGGTAGATAACCCTAAAAAATTAATAAATAAACCAGAATCAAAAAAACTTCAGAATTTTTTATCAAAAATTTTATAATTTCTTAAAACTTAGTTGTCTCCAAGCTTCATAACATACTATGGAAACTGAGTTTGATAAATTTAAACTTCTATTGTTTGGTTGCATTGGTATCAAAATGTTCTTTGGTATAACTTTTATGATAGATTTTGGTAAGCCTAGATCTTCTTGTCCAAAAAGAAATGTATCATTGTTTATATATATTTGATCGGTATATATATTTTCAGATTTAGATGTTACAGCAAAAATTCTGTCTAAATTAATATTATTTTTTTCTATATATTCATCTACCGATTCATATTCATTAACTATGCTGAAATCTAAATAGTCTAAACCAGCCCTCCTCAAATGCTTGTTATCTAATTCAAATCCATATGGCCTTATTAAGTGTAGATTAGCTCCAATATTTACACAAAGGCGAATAATATTACCGGTGTTGTGGGGTATTAAAGGTTTATAAAGCAAAATATTTAGCATTAAAATTTAATTGTTTAGAATATTTAATCTACTGATGGTCTAGACAGTAAGTAAATAATTACCACCCACCCTAAAATAGGAACTAACCAAAGTAACTGCCAAAATCCTGATCTATTTGTATCATGCAGCCTTCTAGAGCCAATAGCTAAACTTGGAATTATTGTAACCAGGCTCCAAACATTTTGAATAAGCAATGTTTCAGGTGAATAGATTGAACTTAGGATACCAAATAAAATACCAAGTAAAAAAATCAAGAGAAACGTAAGCCAATAATCCCTCCTAGTGGTTCTTGTTTGAAAGTCAAAGTATTTGTTGAAATATTCAGAAAGTAAATTAATCATTTTATAACCTAAACTATTTATTTTCTTTTATGATATATATATAAATTTTCGTTAGCAAGTATGGTTATTTTTCAAATTATACTGAAAAATAATATTGCTGCAAAAAAGAGCATCATTGTACCCATTATCTTGTTTAATGCTTGAGTATTAAGTAGGGAAGAAATTTTTTTCTGGTTTTTTCCTAATAATATTGCAACAATAAGATACCAAGATCCATCTATGAACGATCCTATGCAAGAAATTATAATAATAAAATAAATAGGCAGGTTTCCGTCTATGAAGGGTGAAAAAATAGCTATCATCCAAATTAAAATTTTTGGATTAATTATTGATATAAGGAAGCCTTCTAAAAAACTTAATCTGTTTAGAATTACAATTTCTTTTTCATCGCTGGGTCTATTTATAAAGAAATTTATAGAAAAATATATTAACAAAATAATTCCCCCAATTTGTAATACAACAATTATGTTTGGAAAAACTTGAAGAATAATTTTGTATAAATTCATTACAGTAAAACAATATAGGCCAAATCCTAGCCCGTGACCTAACGCTGAGTAAATACCGCTCTTTGTTCCTTTGGTTATTGTATTTTTGGTGACAAGAAGTAAAGACGGTCCTGGGCTAATTGCACCTAATATAAATACAAATATTAATGGTAACAATGTTTCAATTTTCATAATTAATAAGTTTTTTGAATTGATAGAATCTAAAAGTTTCATATTATCACATCTAACTTGCTTATTTGTTATTGTATTTATAAGTTAAAAGGTTTACATTTAACGAAATTATATTGTAAATATTCAAATGCATAGAATATTTATTCTTCATTCAAGGAGGTTATGAATGAATTCAAAAAAAGTCTCTATGCTACTTATTGCAGGTTTATTTATTTTTGCAATAATTTCAGCATGTGGAGGTAGTGGTAAAACCATTAAAGTTGGTTTACTAAGTTCACAAACAGGCCCTATAGCAGTTTACGCACCGGGCTTTGAAGCAGCTGCAAATGTTGCAATTGATGAGTTAAATGCAAGTGATGATGGAAATACATATGAACTAATTATTGCCGATTCAGCTTGTGATGGAACTCAAGCATCTACATCTGCTCAATCACTTATTGACTCTGGTGTAGTTGGTATAGTTGGTGCAGCTTGTTCAGGTGCTACATTAGGAGCCATATCCGTTGCTTCTGAAGCAGGGATTCCTATGGTTTCATATGCTAGTACTTCTGCTGCCATTACAAATGCATCTGATAACGGTTATTTATTCCGTGTCGTGCCTAGTGATGGTCAGCAATCTGACGCTTTGTCACAGATTGTAAAGGATGCCGGTCACACAAGTCCAGCTGTACTATATATGACTAATGACTATGGTGCAGGTTTAGGAGAAAACTTTATACAGTTTTATGGTGATGTATGTACATCAGTTGGATATGACCCAGCTGAAGGATCATATGATGCATCAAGTTTAGCTCAGGCTGCAGTTGACGCAAATTGCGATTCTGCTGTACTTATGTCCTATGCTACTGATGGTGCAGCTATTGTCGAGGCACTTAAAGCTCAAGGGTTTTCAGGAGGAATCTTTGGTGGTGATGGTATAGGTGATGCTGGATTTATTGATGAATTTACAGATGCTTCAGCAGTTACTGGTGTTGTTGCTACAAAACCAAGGCCAGGTGAAGATTCATCAGCAAAATCAACTTTTGAATCAGCATATAAAGCTGCTGGAGGTGATCCAGGTGGTATATATACCCACTCGACTTATGATGCTGTAAATATTATCGCTAAAGCAGCTTCTGCAGACAGTGATGATGACCTAAGAGATGATCTAAAGTCAGTTGGTACAAACTATGATGGTGCTAGTGGTAATCATACTTTTGATTCTAATGGCGATGTTTTAGGTACAGGGTACGAAGTATGTCATTTTGAACCAGATTTTCATTGTGATAGAATTTGGACTCAAGCTGGTGGTCTAAAATAAATAAATGAAAAAATTATATATTACGGTTCATATATAAATTATGAACCGTAATATTTTTTATTAAATTGACAAAAATTAATCTCGAATACTATTCTCAAATTATAAAATNATTTATACTGAAANATCGTATATACATACTTCTTTTTTNTTTGTTCTTCGATGGTATTTANGGTCTTAGATTTAATGCCGGCATTTTTTCTTTTGGANATATTATTTCTGGAGACTTACTCTGGATAACTCAAATTTTTCAGGTTTTTTTTTCTGTATTATCTATAATTTATTTTAGGTATAAAGTATTAACTGGAATTTCAAGAAATTTACTATTAAGTTTTACCCCAATTATATTATTTATTGTTGTTATTTTTGCTATTGATAATCTTTTAAAATTTAATGGGAATCAAGCTGTTTTCAACTTTAATATTTCATCAATTATTTTTAGTTCTTTATATTGGTCAGCTGCATATTTANCCGTTGCTGTAGGNTTAACAATAACCTACAAAGTACAAAGGTTTGGAAATTTTGCACAGGCAGAGATGATGCTAATTGGTTCGTATGTAGCCCTAATTATGATGTGGTCTGACAGATTCTATCCTATATCCTCAGCAGAAAGTGATGGTAAATTAGATTTTTCCCTTATTGTTTATGCAACAATTGCTGCTTTTATAATTACGGGATTCATTGGGTTGTTTATAGATAAATTAGTTTATAAGCCTTTAAGACAAAAATTTGCTTCACCTCAAGTATTAATGATTACTTCTTTAGGGGTAGCAATGCTAATCAGAGCAATATTATATATAAGATTTTCTGCTAAAACATTTAGATTTATTCCTGATAAAGACTGGAAGTTACTTGAATCTAATATTCATGTACCAACATTTCGTATAGATTTATTTATTGGTAAAATAGAATCTTCAAATTTTCTTTTTTTGGGGAATATAAATAATTATGGTATAACTTACACTAAATTGGCACTTGTGTTGGGTGTGTTTATAACTGTGTTTACCATAGTAATTTTAATAAAGAAGAGTATTATAGGGAAAAAAATGCTCGCCGTTGCTGATAATCCAGATTTAGCATCAACTTCTGGCATAAATATAGAGAATATTTACTCATTTAGTTCTTTTATTTCATCTGGGATTGCAGGCTTNGGGGGGGCATTGTTAGCTACTATACTTCCTGTAAATCCAGAATTAGGTATATCACTATTACTTCCTGCTTTTGCGGTTATAGTTTTGGGATCTTTGGGTTCAATTTCAGGTGTTNTAATTGCTGCTCTAATTATTGGTATTATTAGAGCTTTTTCAGAACCAATATTAATTGGTTTGGGTAATGCACTTGATAGGCCTACTGCTACGGGTCTTGCTGAAGTAATGCCTTTTATATTTCTTATTGGTGTTTTGATATTTTTGCCTCAAGGTCTCGGTGACGCTATACACAAATGGAATGTTAATAGACAAAGAAATAATATAAACAAAAAGAAACCTAAAATTNAAAAATATCAACGCAAAAATATTAGTTCGAAAACAGTAAATATTAAATTTTTAGACTTTTCAGTATTATTTAAAGTCCCATTATTAATAATTACTTTCATACGTAAAACAATCATTATATTAACGATCTTAAAATTCTTAAAATTCGTGAGAATACCAATAAATTTTAAAAAAATAATCTTCTTTGAATTCAATGGTTCGTGGAAATCTTTTTTCTTTGTTTTACTAGTTTTGATGATTATTGTCATATTATTACCCAGNGTTAGTAACTTAACAAAAGTAATGCAAGTAGCGAGAATTTTTACATTGTTAGGTATTTTTACTTTATTGTCTTTGTCANTAAATTTACATACTGGTTACACAGGAATGACAAATTTTGGTGTGATTTTCTTTGCTGCTATAGGGGCAGTGATAGTAGGCTTATTAACATCTCCAGTCGCTACAAATGGATATGGTTGGGGTGTATTTGAAGCATCAATATTTGCAATANTTATTTCATTTTTAGTTGGTGTATTTATTGCTTTCCCTACTGCTCGTTTAAGAATAGATTATTTTGCAATCGTGACAATCTCACTTGGTGAAATTTTACGAATTGCCCTTCAAGCAGAACCATTACTTAGAGCAGGAACTGTAACATCTGGAATTGGTATATCTAATTATGAATTACCACTTAAGAATTGGTGGAATTCAGGCATTTCATCAACTTTAGGTGACGTTTTGGGCCTTCCAGCAAATGCCCCTTACATCCTACTTCTCTCAATAATGGCTCTATTATCTATGATTCTTATCTGGTGGGTCCTATCATTATTACTATATTCACCATGGGGTAGAATTTTAAAATCTATTAGAGAAGATGAAGAAGTTAGTCTGCATCATGGTAATAATGTATTAATGCATAAAGCAATAAGTCTAGGTTTAGGAGCATCTATAGCAGCTATTGGTGGGATATTATGGGCATGGTTAAATACTGCGATTTGGCCAGATTTTCTTAATCCTGTAAGATCAACTTTTTTAGTATGGGCTGCGTTTATTTTAGGTGGTAGGGGTAATAATAGAGGTATGTTTATTGGTGCATTTATTATTGTAATAATTGAGTTTATTTTTAATGTCATGATAGTTTCTAGGACTAATACGGATATTTTTCTACATTCAATCACTGGATTGATAGACTCTATATTTAAATGGATAATAGTTGATTTTGGTGGTATTCTGTGGTCTGACTTATCCATTTCCGAATCATTCTTAAATGGNAAAATAATTTTGGAACTATCATATTTTAAGTTGTTCTTAATAGGGTTGCTAATAATAGTAATTTTGAGACTTCTTCCAAAAGGAATTATGCCAGAAATACCATATCAGCCTAGTAAACAGGATAATTTAAATGAAAAATAATAACCCAATAGAAGTAAAAAACCTTTCTCACAATTTTGGGGGGATTCAAGCTATTAATAATATTTCTTTTAATATTAAAAAAGGTGAATTAGTTGGCCTTATTGGTCCAAATGGTTGTGGTAAATCAACAACATTTAACTGTCTTTCAGGATTAATAAAGCCTATTGGTGGGAGTATATTTATAAATGGAAGCAATATCAGCACTTTTAGACCAGACCAAATTCAAAAGCTTGGAATGACAAGGACTTTTCAGCATACACGCTTATGGAAAGAAATGACTGTGATTGAAAATATACTTGTTTCAGAAAATAATCAATTTTCACCTAATATTCTAAAGTCTGTGCTTCTGCCTAATTCAAGATCTCAAGAAAAAAATAGAATAAATAAAGCATTTGAACTATTAGAAATTTTAGGAGTGTCTAAAGTAGCTCACAATTTAGCAGGAAATATTTCGGGAGGGCAAAGTAAACTTGTTGATATAGCTAGAGCAATGATGAGCGAACCAGATATAATTTTATTAGATGAACCAGTTGCAGGTGTAGCTAATGACTTAGCTGAAAAAATATTTTTATATTTACGAAATTTAGTTACCAATAATAATACGACAGTTCTAGTTATAGAGCATAATATGGATTTTATATTAAGAACTAGTGTTGATAAGATAATTGTAATGAATATAGGAGAAATACTNATGGAAGGCACATCGAACGAGGTAAGAAAAAATAAGTCTGTAGCAGAAGCATATTTGGGATCTTAATATGGATAAAATTTTAGATGTTAAAAAATTAAAAAGTGGTTACGGTAATATTCAAATTCTTAACGGAATAGATTTGTTTGTTGAAAATAATGAATTTGTAACTATAATTGGCCCTAATGGTTGCGGAAAATCCACATTTATCAAAACAATATTTGGTTTATGTAATTATTTTTCAGGTGATGTTTTTTTNCAANGTAATAATATCACTAATATTAGGTCAGATTTATTAATATCTAAGGGAATATCATATGTTCCGCAGATAAATAACGTTTTTTCATCGCTATCAGTTTATGAAAATTTACAAATTGGCAGNCTNCTATTAAATAAAAATCAATTTTATAATAAATTAGATTANATTTACGATTTATTNCCTGACCTTTACTTGAGATCTACAGACATGGCTGAATCTTTATCTGGTGGCGAAAGACAAATGTTAGCAATCTCAAGAGCGCTANTGTCAGATCCAAAATTTTTATTACTTGACGAACCTACGGCTGCTTTATCACCAAAATTTCAAAAAATTATTATNAATAAAATTTCGGAACTTAGGGACTCTGGCATAACAATATTAATAGTTGAGCAAAATGCTAAATTATCACTAGCGTCTTCTGACAGAGGGTATATTTTTTCAAATGGTAAAGTTGTTTTAAATTCAAAAGCTTCTAAAATACTCAATGAAGATAATATTAGTGAATATTTTTTAGGTAAAATTAAATCACAGTAATAATTTTTATAATAAAATATAAATAGGAGATAATTGTTGTCATATCAGTATATTGAAAAAATAGAAAATTTAAATAATGTAGTTTTTATTGCTGCTTGGTCTGGTTGGTCTGANGCAGCTGAATCTGCTACCAAATCTCTGAAAGAAATAATTAATCAGACTAAAGCTAAAAAATTTGCTTCTATTGATCCTGAAGATTATTATTTATATTCTGAAAATCGTCCATATGTTTCAAACTCAAACAATGGAGATAGAAAATTATCATGGCCTAAAAATGAATTTTATTACCTTAAAGGTCAAGGTGAGAACGATATAATTTTTTTTCTTGGAACTGAACCTAATCTGAGATGGAATGAATACACTGAGTTATTAATGAAAATNATAACAANTAATTCAACTCAACTCATTATAAATGTTGGGTCTTTACTTAGTTCAGTCCCTCATACACGCCCTACTAGAGTTACAGCTTCTATGCAGTCNGGAAANAACAAATACGTNAAAAAATTAAATTACCCAAAGCCAAATTACGAAGGACCTGCAGGCATTACGTCAGTATTATCTGATTACTGTTCTAAAAAAAATATACCTTCCGTTAGTATCTGGGGACACGCTCCGCATTATTTACAAATACCTCACAATCCAACTTTAACATTAAATATCTTAAAAGAAATTTCAAAAATCATTGATATAGATATAGACTATAGCGACATTCAAAAAGATTCACAAAACTTTAATGATAATTTAAAAAATGCTTTGTCAGATCAAAATGACATACAAAAATATGTAGAAAAACTTGAAGAAAGATATGACTCGGAAGAAGAAGTGAAATTAAATCCAGAACCTAAGATTATTATTGATGAATTAGAAAATTTTTTACGTGATCAGCGGGGTCAATAAATATNATTCTTAACTTGGAGTAAACAATATGAAAGGAAACAAATGATCAATATTACAATAATTGGGCTTGGCCCATTGGGAACCTCAATTGGCTTTGCATTAAAAAAATACTGTAATAATTTAGGTTCAATTATTGGGTATGACTTATCCAATAAAAATCAAGATTATGCTAAGAAAAATCAAGCTATAGATAAAACNGAATGGAATATAAAAAATGCAGTTTCTGAATCTGATTTAATTTTTATCTGNGTGCCTACAGGTAGAGTATATGAGGTTCTTAATGATATAAGTGATGCAACAAAATCTGGAGCGATTATATGTGACACCTCTAATGCCAAAAGAGCATGTATTAACTGGGTTGATAAATTGTTTAAAAATAATGAATCCTACATTGGAATAAATCCACTTACAACTGCATCTTTGAAAACTCAAAATGATTCTTCTCCTGATGCTTTTTATGGTGCAAAATGCGCTGTTATATTAGGTNCCAAGGCCAATAAAGATTCTATTGAAATCATAACAAATATTATAGAATCATTNGGTTCAAATCTATTATTTATGGACCCTGACGAGCATGATTCGTTCGCGGTAGCTACTTCAACATTACCATCTATTATTGCATCGGCAATGATTAATGCAGTCAGTGAGTCTCCTGCATGGCCAGAAATAAGTAACTTTGTTGGTACAAATTTTGATTCATCTACAATTTCAGCAAGTTTTGATCCTGCTTCCACTCAAGGAGCAGCCTTGGTAAATCCAGATTTATTAATTCATTGGATTGATCAAGTACAAGCCCATNTAAATCATATGAAGGAATCATTGAGTGATATAGATGATAGACACTCTCATGAAGGTAGACTTGCAGACAGTTTAGTGAATGCATGGGAACAACGCCTAAGATTGGAAATTGGTGTTGCAGATAAAAGAGAGGAAAAATATAAGCGTGAACCGTTACCAACCTCTTCTGAAAGTATGATGGGNCTTTTTTTTGGTAATAAAGTCGCGTCCGCAATGACTGGAAAAAATGAAAAGCAAGAAGATAATAATTACGATAGACGAAAGCTAAGATAAATTGTCAGTAACNGTAAAAAAATCAGAGCAACTTCGTGGAGAAATTTATATTCCTGGNGATAAATCTATTTCCCATAGAGCTGTGATATTCAATTCAATGTCTAATTCAACAAAAAATTCTATTAGAAATTTTTTACCAGGAGAAGATTGTTACTCTACAATNNATATAATGAGACAATTAGGTGTTGATATTAGTATAGAAAATGATAAAAATAACAACCCTGTNATTATAGTAAATGGTGTTGGTCTNGATGGATTTCATGAACCTACTAGCATACTCAATTGTGGTAATAGCGGAACAACAACAAGGCTTATATCAGGTGCTTTAGCTGGAAGAGATTTCATCTCAATTTTATCTGGTGACCACTCTCTGAATTCTAGNCCAATGGGAAGAATTATTCAGCCTTTATCAGAAATGGGTGCAAAAATATTTGGTCGTGAAAATAATAGTTTTGCCCCTTTAGTTTTTGCAGGNGGATCACTTAATTCTATTAATTATAAAATGCCAGTAGCTTCAGCCCAGATAAAATCTTGTATTATTATTGCTGCATTAAGAGCTAANGGTATAACAAAAATTTCTCAAACTGCCCTTTCACGTGATCATTCGGAACGCATGCTTTTGGCCATGGGAGCAAAAGTTACCCAAGATAAACTTGATATATACGTAGAACCTTCGGAGATTCATTCTATAGATGTTGATGTTCCAGGTGATATAAGTAGTGCTGCTTTTTGGATGATTGCTGGTATTTGTCATCCAGATTCTGAANTTTTGTTGAAAAATGTAGGTNTAAATAGAACAAGAAGNGGAATAATCACAATACTAAAAAAGATGAACGCTAAAATTGAAATACTTAACAAGAAAGATGTTGCAGGCGAACCTGTTGCTGATATATATGTTAGAACAAGTGACTTAATAGCTACTGAAATCTCTGGGGATATAATCCCATTGCTCATTGATGAAATTCCTATAATTGCACTGGCTGCCTCTTTTGCAGAAGGAGTAACTATAATAAAAAATGCGGAAGAACTTAGAGTGAAAGAATCAGACAGAATTACAACAACAGTAACATTTCTTAAATCATGTGGTGTTGAAATTGATTCAACAAAGGACGGAATGATAATTACTGGAAATCCAGATTTATCTCTTAGATATGGTTCTTTTTCAAGTGAAATGGATCACAGGATAACAATGACTATGGCTATTGCTGGATTATTGTCATCTAATGGAGTTAATATAATTGATAGCAAAACTGCAAATGTTTCATACCCAAATTTTTGGGATCAACTTTCAAAACTAGGTGCAAAAATTGAGTAAAAAATCATTATTGGTGGTGATTTCTGGACCATCTGGAGTTGGCAAGGATGTGATAATTGAAGAGATGATTAATCAAAACCCTAGCGACTATCATTTTACTATTACTGCAACAACAAGAAAATCAAGAGTTAACGAATTAGATGGTGTAAACCACTATTTTTTATCAGTCAAAGAGTTCACTTTGATGATCGATAATGATGAACTATTAGAATGGGCTAAAGTCTATGGTAATTATTACGGTGTTCCCAAAAAACAAGTAACTAATGCCTTAAGAGATGGTAACCACGTAATAATAAGAGTTGATGTACAAGGAGCAAAAAGAATTAAGACTGTAATGCCAGAAGCTCTTTTAATATTTATTCATCCTCCTAATTTGGATATATTAAAAAACCATCTTATTAGAAGGGGGGTTAATTCTGATAAAGATATCTCAATCAGATTAGCTGAAGCCAAAAAAGAAATTCCACAGTCAAAAACTTTTGATTATTCAATAATAAATGAAGAAAATAAACTTAATGAAACAGTAGAGAAAATTTATAAAATAATTTCTACAAAATCCCAAAATTAATACTGNNGCATATTCTTAACAAGATTTTTTCGAATTCATTATTTGAATATTCGGAGTTATATTTACAAAATTACTTTCTTTAGATAATATATTTCTATTGTTTGGATTATTGATATCTTTTGAAAATATAGACCCTACTTCAGAATATTTCTTAACTATATTACTTAATGTAGATATTTTATATCCAATAATATTTAGTATGTGTGTTACAACAAATATTGGTACAATAAACATATGAAAAAAATTCTAGTTTCCCCACAACAATTCAAAGAAAGTCTTACAGGTTTAGAGATAGCTAATTCTATGGAAAATGGCATTCTAAAAGTCTGGCCTAATTCAAGAATAAAAAAAATTCCAGTAGCTGATGGTGGTGATGGGACTTTAGAAACTTTGGTTAATAACTCAAATGGTGAAATTAAATCAACTATAGTTGATAATTCTAATTTTGAAAAGATTAAAACAGAATGGGGTGCTTTAGGTGATAAGCAAACCGCTATAATTGAAGTTGCTAGAGTAATTGGTTTATCCAAAATATCTAATGATAAAAGAGATGTTATGAAAGCATCATCTTATGGTATAGGTTCTATTTTCAAAGAGGCATTATCTCAAGGATTTAGAAATTTTATAGTACCTGTGGGAGGAAGCGCAACAAATGATGGTGGTGCTGGACTACTCCAATCATTAGGAGTTTCATTAAAAAATAAATTAGGAGAAGAAATAGGCTATGGAGGGAAGGAGCTCTTATCACTTGATCACATAGACATCTCTGGTTTAGACGAAAGAATGAAGGAGGTTACCATAATGGTGGCTTGTGATGTCAGCAATCCTTTATGCGGTCCAAGAGGCGCCAGTGCTATTTACGGGCCACAAAAAGGTGCTACTTTTGAGCAAGTTAATATTCTTGATGATGCTTTGTTGAATTTTTCAGAAATTATAAAGAGAGATTTAGGTAAAGATGTCGCAGATATTCCTGGTGCAGGTGCATCAGGAGGTATAGGTGCAGGATTAATGGCGTTTTTCTCTTCAGAGCTAAGATTAGGATCTGATATTGTTTTAGAAATACTAGATATTGAAAAGCATATTGCTGATTCAGATTTAATTATTGTTGGAGAGGGACAAGTTGATAGGTCAACAGTTTTCAACAAATCTCCTGTGGCTGTTTCTAGAATTGCAAAAAAATATAATAAACCTGTAATTTGCATAGCAGGTTCTTTGGGTGCAGGATTCAAAGAGGTACATTCTCACGGAATTGATGCTGTTTTTTCATTACTTAATAGACCTATGTCATTGCAAAATGCAATGAAAGACACTTCTAGATTAGTAGAAATAGCTACTGAACAGGCATGTCGATCAATAGATATAAACTTAATTAACTAACAATGGTATTGTCTGAGGCCCTTCTGGAAGGACACATATAGAAGGGTTTGTTATTTTACTTGATAAATCTTCTATTAAATCTTCTATATTTTCAGCGCGTAATAAATGTGCATCGCTAACATCTTTTTGGCCCAATTTTGAATATAAATAAATCTTAGATTTGATTTGAATCTGTGATTGAATTTGAAATTGCCATTGATCAGGTATTTTTGTGTCGTTTTCTTTAATGTATTCTAAAAAAATCTTAGGGTTATTATAATTTTTGAGTAATTTTTCATAATTACTTTTATAAGGAAATCCGTCAATGCATTCTGAGACAGAGATAATAGATCCTCCAGGCTTAGTAATTTGTGCAGCAGCTGACACCCCTTTTATTGCTTGATAAATATTTTGATCTAAGGGGTAACCTGAATTAGAAGTTATTACTATATCATATAGTTTGTCTGTTTTTTGCATCGCATTTTTCTTAACATATTTGCATGCCAACATATGTTCGTCTTGAAGATTTCCTGAAAAAACATTGGTTATTTCGTTATTTCTATTTAATGTAAGATCTATTGAAAAATCAGGTTTAGCTAATCTTGAAATTTCTACAATTTCTTCATGGATAGGATTTCCTTCAATAATCCCCCATGTGGAGTTTTTATTGATTATCCTTTCATAATTATGAAGAGTTGTAATTGTATCAATTCCAGCTAATCCAGGGGCAATCATTTTTGGGCCACCTGAAAAACCTGCAAAAAAGTGTGGTTCAACGAAACCAGTAGTAATTTTGAGATCGCATTCCATCCATAATTTATTTAGGAAAACTGAAGTTTTTTTACTAGTTTTTCCTATATATTTTAATTCCTGAAATTTTTCAGAATTATGATTAACAATTGTTATCATAGATAAAATATCCCTATCAAACATTTCATGGATCTCAGATTCACTCGATTGTCTATGACTCCCTGTTGCAATAAAAACAATAAGATTATTTTTTTTAATCCCATCACATTTTTTTATTATGGATCTTATGATCTCATTTCTTGGTTGCGCCCTAGTATGATCACAAACCGAAACACCTACAACCATACCTTTTTTATACAGTGTTTCTAATGGTTGTGAATTTATTGGATTGGAGCTAGAATTCATTATAGTTTTAGATGGATTTTTTAAGGGATTAGTAACCAATGGACGTAAAACTGTCGAGTTACTAGGAAGGTTCACATAGATTCCATTTTTCCCGTAATCAATTTTTATTTTCATAATAATTAAAATGCCTTTAGTAATATTATTTATTGAAGTTAATATATAAAAGTTGATAGAATAATTATATCAATTTTCAAATTAATTTTTTTTTATGAATAATGAAACATATGATGTAGTAATAATTGGAGCTGGAATAATTGGCTTGGCAACTGCTCTAAAGTTACTTGAAAAAAAACCGAATATAAAATTAGGAATTATAGAAAAAGATCCTAAAGTCGGCCAGCAGCAAAGTGGTCACAACTCAGGTGTTATACACTCAGGTATATATTATAAACCAGGCTCTTTCAAAGCAAATTTTTGTGTCGCTGGTAGAAAAAGCATGACTGATTATTGTATAGAAAATGAAATCCCTGTATGGACATGTGGTAAATTAATAGTAGCAACAGATGAAGCTTCAGAGTCACGACTTGATGATCTGGAAGAACGTGGAAAAGCTAATAATGTCGACGGCCTAAGAATCGTAGGAAAAGATGAAATTAAAGAAATCGAACCTCACGTAAGTGCCACAAAAGCTTTGTATGCACCTAAAACAGGAATTGTGGATTATACTAAAGTTTCCTACTCATATTATCAAAAAATTTTAAATATGTCGGGAGAAGTTTTTTTATCCACCAAAGTAATTGGTTTTCAAAGAGATTCTGATATATCTATAATAAAAACAAATAATGGAGAAATTAAATCAAAAAATGTTATAAATTGTGCTGGTTTGCATTCAGATATTATTGCTGAAACTATGGATGTAACTACTGATGTAAGAATTATCCCTTTTAGAGGTGAGTATTATAAATTGTCAAAAAATAGTGAACATTTAGTTAAAGGGTTAATTTACCCAGTGCCTGATCCTGCATTTCCGTTTTTAGGAGTCCATCTAACACAGACTATGAAGGGCTGGGTTGAAGCTGGTCCTAATGCTGTTTTAGCTTGGAAAAAAGAAGGATATTCAAAAACAGATTTTTCAATAAATGATACTCTCAGGACCCTCTCTTTTAAAGGTTTTTGGAAGCTATCACTTAGAGATTGGAAAACAGGGCTTTGGGAGATAAATAGATCCTTGAGAAAAAATGTTTTTCTAAATAGTTTGAGAAAACTTGTTCCTGAATTAAAATCAGAAGATCTTTCAGGTAAAGGATCTGGTGTTAGGGCTCAAGCTGTAGATAACGAAGGTAATTTGGTTGATGATTTTAAAATAATAGAATTGGATAAAGCTATTCACGTACTAAATGCTCCATCTCCAGGAGCTACTGCTTCCTTAGTAATCGGTGAACACATAGCTGGTATCGCTGAAAATAATTTTAGCTTATAAAGATTTATTAATTCTTTCAACAAGGATATTTTTTCCCACAGCGCCAACAATTTGATCGACAGGTGCCCCGTTTTTAAAAATTATCAATGTAGGTATACTTCTTATACCGTAATTTGTTGAAATACCCGGGTTGTTATCAACATCAACTTTGGCAAAAGACATTTTTCCATCAAATTCAGTAGCTAACTCTTCAACAACAGGTGCTATCATTTTACAAGGACCGCACCATTCTGCCCAAAAATCTACTAAAACAGGTATGTCTGAATCGAGTACTTCTTCCTTGAAACTTTGTTCTGTAATTTCTATTGGTTTTGACATTTAATCTCCCTATCAATCAGCTGCATGAATGATTTTTTCATTAATTTTTATTGACTTGATTTGTCTGTAATTCAGAGAATCCATCTCTGGAGCCCAATCTGTATCACTAATTTTTTGCATTTTTGTAGCAAGTTCTCCAAATAAAGTAGTATATCTAATTATACCTCTATAATCAGAATCCGTAGATATAATACCTGTTACTATTTCATCATTTTTATCATCAAATAATGTAACATTGTCACCAGAATTTAAATTATAATTTTTTGCATCTGAAGTATGAATAGATATAGTATTCAAATTATCTACCCAATTCATATTGTTTTTATCTTTCTTTATTTCATAAGTATTTTCAGGAGATGCTAAAATTCTTCCTGGTACAAATAACATATTATCTTTATTTTGTGTATTTGAAGAATTGTGGTGAGTATTTTGTAAAGACATTTTAATATTTTTACTGAAAATTGGAAAAGCTTCTTTAATTGAAGGGTCGATGGGTAACTTAACTCCATAATTATCTACTTGATCTTTCGTCAAAAGTGAGTAAATGGGAACATTTTTTACTAAATCACCAAAGATGTCCAATTTTGAGTATTTTGACAATTCAGAAAATCCCATATTTTCAGATATACCTAATAATAAGTTTGTTGTTGAAATTTGGTCAAATTTAGGGTTTCTTGCTGCGTTTAGTGATTGTACTCTTCGTTCAAGGTTTGTAATTGTGGCATTTTCCTCGTCATATGTTGTACTTGCAGATACTACATTGGCAACTTTTGTAAATGAATTGTCAAACGGCGAAGATACAAATAAAAATTCTAATTTAGATAAGTCACTTATGGAATCATAAAGCGGGCCTTTAGTAGTTGGTATGCCATCTGCAAAAATTAATAAAACTTTAATATCTCCATTATTAATTTTTTCCGATATATTGTTTATTGAGAAATTATCTACATTTGGAATAATACCCATGTTACGTGCACCCAAAGTATTTGCTCCAGTATATAGAGGATAAAGACCGCCCTCATTTTCATCAAAACCTGTAAGCAGCAACAGATTTATCACTTCATTACTAAGGTTATAAGCATCTTTGTCGTCTAAGTTATCATTTCCAAGCAGTATTGATAAAGAATCATTTTGTGTAAGGATTCTAGCAGCAGATCGTATGTCTTCCTCTGGAATATTTGAAAGTTCAGATATTTGTGAAACATCATATTTCCAAATATTTCTTTTATAATCTTCAATACCATTTACATTGTTGATTATAAAATCTTGATTTTCTAATGATTCATCAATTATGACTCTTGAAATAGCAGAAACAAGTAGTATCTCTGTACCGGGTTTTGGATTTAGCCAAAGAGTGGCAAGTCTTGTAAGTTCTGTTTGCCTTGAGTCGATAACTACTAAATCAGAACCATTTCTAATAGACTTCTTTAAAGGTACTGCTAGTACATTTTGTTCTTCAGTAGGGTTGCCATTTACAACTAAAAAAGTTTTAGAATTTTCTAAGGAAGATATATTGTTAGTTGAACCAGCAATTCCGAATCTATCTTCCATTACTGAGAGCAAGGTATTCCTGATGTTAAGACCTGAATCTAAATTAGTAGTCTTTAAGACTGATTTTGCAAATTTAGAAATTATATATTGGTCTTCGTTTGAACCTCTAGGAGATGTTATTATTCCTATTTCATTTGGCTCGTAATTAGATAATGTATTGGATAGTATTTTATAAAGATCTTCTTTTTCAACTTTCTTTAATATTCCTTTATCTCTTATATATGATTTCTTAAGTCTATTTACATGGTTAGGATAGTCATAGCCAAATTTACCACGCATGCATGTCTGGCCTTCATTTGGAACCCCTGCTAAATCACCTTTAAATCTAATGATTTTTTCTAATTTATTAACCTCTCCAATCATGCTGCATCCAACTGGACAATTAGTACAAATAGTCTTAATATCCTTATTTGATTTTTCCCACTTATATGATCTTTCTGTTAATGCCCCTGTGGGACAAACATCAACACATGTGCCACAAAATTCGCAACCTGATTCTAGTAATGAAGAACCATTTGAGGTTCCTACAAGAGACACCCCAGACCTAGAAGTCAATGTTAAGGCATTTACAAATCTAATTTCATCACAAACACGAACACACCTGGAACAAACAATACACAGATTGTAATCCCTATCATAAAAAGGGTCATCTGAGTGAATAGGTAAATTTCTCCTGTGATAATTAAGAGGAGTTCTTAGGTCAAGCTCAACGCTTCTAACGGTGTCTTTCAGTTCGCATCTTTCATTTTTTGGGCAAACTGTACATCGGTCAGTTACAGACACATGCCTCTGGCAAATATCTTGAGGACCGCATAATTCTATTCTATGGCATGTAAGACAACCATGTGGATGCTCAGCCATTAGAAGTTCAATTACATCTTTTCTTAATTTCCCAATCTCTTCATTGTTTGTAACTACTTCTGAGTCAGGCATTGGAGGTGTCGTGCAGGAGGCTACTGTCATAGTTCTCCCATTGGCTGTAACTTCAACCATACATGCTCTACAAGATCCCTGAGGCTTCATTTTTGGATAATAACAAAGATAAGGAATATAGATATCTTGATCCATGGCAGCTTGAAGTATAGTTTGACCTGGTTTTGCTAATATTTCTTTATTATCAATATTAAATTTTATGTTATCTGGCATTATTACCTCTTTATGGCCTAGTCCTAGTAGGTAGAATCATTTTTCCGTCTCTATTAGCACCTGTTAGATTTATTTTACCATTTACCGCTGACTCTATTTCTTCTCTAAAATATTTCATAGCAGAAAGTATTGGATTATACCCAAGTTGACCATGGCCGCATAATGAACCAGACTTCATACTAGAACCAATACGTTGAATTAGATCTAAATCGTTTGGATTAGATTTCTTCTGGCACATTCGATCAAGTATTTCTAGCATATGAGTATTGCCTAAACGGCATGGGAAACATTTACCGCATGATTCAAACTGATTAAAAGCTATTAGATTTCTTAGCAAATCTACAATATTAGTTTTTTCATTTCCTACAATAATCCCACCTGAGCCAATAGATGCTCCAGCAGCAGACATTGCATCAAAGTCTATCATCGTGTCAAAAGCTTCTTCTCCAAGCAGGCCATTTAATGGTCCGCCTGCTTGTAAAACTTTTATTGACTTTCCTTTAAAAATTCCTCCTCCTACATCTTCAAGAACTTCGCGGATAGTCATACCCATAGGTATTTCGTACATACCAGGAAACTTTATGTGACCAGATAGGCAGACAATAGCAGTTCCTGATGTAGTTTCTGTTCCTATAGACTTAAACCAATCCGACCCTTTTCTGATAATTTCTGGTACATAAGATAAGGTTTTTACGTTATTAATATTTGTAGGTTTTTTCCACAAACCTTGTGCTGCTGGAAAGGGAGGTTTATATCTAGGAGTTGATCTTTTTCCTTCAATAGCTTCCATAAGAGCAGTTTCTTCTCCAGCTACATATGAATCCCCTGTAAGTGAAACTTCCATATCAAAAGAAAAATTAGAGCCTAAAATATTTTTACCTAATAATCCTTTTTCATAAGCATCAGATATAGCTTTTTTGGCTGCATTAATAGGAATTTCATGACCTTGGCGAATAAATATGTAGCCGTTAGAAGAATTTGTAGCATAACCATTTAATATAAGGCCTTCAACAAGTGTATGAGGGTCGTTTTCAATAATTCCCTTGTCATTAAAAGCTCCTGGGTCACCTTCTTCACAATTACATAAAACATATTTGACTGGTTCTTTAGATGGAGCTAGAAAACTCCATTTTACACCAGCAGGAAAAGCTGCTCCTCCCCTACCCCTTAGACCAGAGTTCTTTACCTCATCTACAATGAATTCTGGTGTTTTTTCAAATATGGCGGATGATAGAGCTGAATATCCCCCTCTGGCAATATAATGATCGATGCTTAATGGATCTGTATCGCCAAAATTTCTAGTGGCTATTTTTATTTGCCTCGAAATATTAGGCATATCATTTATGTTTTGAATATCCCATAATTTAGCTGCCTTATCATTCCCTGCAAAAACTCTATCGAGTAGAGGTTTATTTTTTGATAAATGAAAATTTAGGATGTTTTCAATTTCAGTAGAATCAACATTACCATAATATGTTCTAGTGCCATCTGGTAACGTAATATCAACAATTGGTTCTAGGTACATGAGTCCAATAGCACTAACTAGGGATATGTTTACGTCAGAAAAGTTTTTATCAAGAATGTTTTTAGCTTTGTTGAATATTTCATAAGAACCCATTGCCTGACCAGATGTTCCCCCACCAACTCTAACCCATTTATTAGAATTGAGTTTATACCAATCTTCTAATGCTTTAGCTTTTATTTTTTCAAAAACCTCTGTCATTTATTTATTCCTAATAGTATTAATTATTTTTTTTGCTGAATTGATATCTTGTCTACCATGAATGTGATGGTCAATTGCTATGCAAGGAGCTTGAGCACAAGCACCAAGGCATGTATTGTACTTTAATGTAATCTTACCATCTTTACTTTCTCCTTCGCCTTGAAGTTCTAAGCTTTTTTGGATGTCATCAATAATATCTTGAGCACCTAATAAATGGCATGTTGGCCCCCAGCAAACATCAAGAACATTTTCCCCAGGAGGAGTAAAACGGAAATTAGTATAGAATGACGCAACACTCCATACTTCGTTAGTAGACTTTCCGCAAAATTTAGCAGTTTCCGCAATACCTTCTTTTGGAAGATAATGAAGATTATCTTGTATTGCAAGTAAAGAGGATAGTATAGTCACAGTTGGTTGTTCTTGTGACTCTAATGAATGTTTGATTTTTTCAAGTAAATTTGAATTTTCTGGCATATCACTTATATATATATAGAAAATACAATTAATGTTTCTAATAATATTATCCTAGCAGAGTAAAAGAAATTTAACTATATATCTTCATTAAAATATTATATATTTTTATAAAGATATAAAGATAAATAAGGAGATTTATGAAAATAAAATCAATAGAAACTATTCAACTAAAAGAATTTCCACTAATTATATGGGTGCAAATTAATACAGATAATGGTTTTACAGGGCTTGGTGAAACATTTTTTGCTCCAAATGCAGTATCAGAAATAATTCATAATATACTCTCTCCTTTGTTAATAAACAACAATCCTTTAGACATAGAAAATCACTGGAGAAATATGTTCGAAATGACAAATGCATTTGGTTATGCAGGAGCTGAAGCCAGAGCAATTTCAGCAATTGATATTGCACTATGGGATATCGCTGGGCAAGTCGCAAAACAACCAATTTATAATCTTCTTGGAGGTAAATGTCGTGAGAAAATTAGGACTTATAACACTGCCGGTCAATATGGTGAAAATACCGATTCTATTGATGCAATCTTAAGTCCAGTGAAACTAGCAAATAGCTTAATGGATGAAGGTATAAATGCTATGAAGTGGGCATATACAGATCATTTCGCTGATCAAACAAGAGGAAATTATATTTCAGACGAAGATTTAAATTTACTAGTAAAGCCAATAAAAAAAATACGCAAGGAAATTGGTTATAATTTTGAGATTGCTAATGACGGCCACGGAAGATGGAATCTTAGCTCGGCTATTAAGATTGGCAAAGCTTTAGATCAATATAATATTCTTTGGCAGGAAGAACTAATAAAGCCAGTAAATATTGAAAATCATATTAAATTAGCAGATGAAATTGAATCACCTGTATGCGTATCTGAAAGATTAATTAGTAAATATCAGTTTAGAGATTACTTGAAAAATGGTGCCATAGAAATTGTAATGCCTGATCTTATATGGACTGGCGGAATCACAGAAACAAAAAAAATATCTACTTTAGCTGAAACTGAGCAATTGCCAGTTGCTCCTCATGATATGACAGGGCCAGTTAATATATTTGCATGCGCACACATATCAATGAATATCCCAAATGCACTAATTATGGAAACATGTAGAGCTTTTTATAATCAGAATGGTTGGTACAACAAAATTATAGATCAAAACATAGAAGTTAAAGATGGTTATTTGTTAGCACCAAAAGGTTTTGGATTGGGCACAAGACTAAAAAAAGATATATTCAATAGAGATGATATAATTTACAAAATCACAGATTTTAATTCAGGCCATCTTCATTGGGGTGGATTTAAGTCTAATCTATTTGAAGTTGTGACTAAAAATGGGAAAAAATCAGTGAAAAGAAAATTATAATTTAGCTTTTCTTGCAGCTTCAATTTCTACAGATCGATCTCTATCCTTAATAGGAGCCATAACAATTTCTTGTATAACAGTTCGATGAGGCATCGTAGCACATAAAAGAATCATAGAAGCCACATCTTCTGGCATCATCATCGTTGCTCTTGCATCATTATCTGGATTTATTGGTCTGCCCTTGAGAATTGGAGTATCTACTTCTGCTGGCATAATTGTAGATGTTCTAATTCCTTTATCATTCAATTCTGAGTTGATTGATCTCATCAAAGCCAAAGATGCAGCTTTGGCAGAACTATAAGATGCTCCTCCTAAAAGTCCAGGATTTAATGCTGCTATAGAAGAAACTGTAATTATGGTTCCGTATTTATTGTCAATCATATTTTCAATCACTGATTGAGTTAGCTTGAAGACACCATCCGCATTTACCTTGAAAACACTTTCCCATTCTTCATCTGATGTATATCTGATAGATCTAGCAAATGAGCTGTGGCCGGCATTATTTACAAGAATATGAATTGATCCAAAAGATTTTATAGCATTCTCACCTAATGATTTTGCTTGATCAAGTTTTTCTAAATCAGTTGGTTCTACTAATATTTTCAAATCAGAATTAATATTCTCATGAATTTCCTTTTTTACTTGTAATAAAGGTTCTTCTCTTCTTCCGGAAAGAACTAAATTACAACCTTCCTTGGCAAATAATTTTGCAGTTTCTCTGCCAATTCCTGATCCTGCGCCTGTAATTATTGCATTTTTTCCTTTTAATAAAGCCATTATATTCTCCTTATGTTTTATTTAGTTTTTCAGCTATTTCTTTACCCATCCTAATACTATAATTAGTACCTCTGTCTTCAGGATAAATCTGAGTTGTATTTGCAAGTAATAAATTCTTAATAGGGGTGTTATGTGCTGGAATATTTGTTGAGTAATTTTTACCTATAATAGGTTGAGCTGCACTTAGTGAGTTTATATGATAATTTGAAATCCAATTTTCAGAAAATTTCTCATTAAATTTTTTCAAATGAGGTAAGTACATATCAAATATTTGACTATTGCTTAGTGAAAAATATTTGTGATCTTTATCCAGATAGTTAGTAAGATAAATCAAATTTTTGTTACCGTATAATCTTTTTGGAAGCATATTAGTATGTTCAATTAATCCTAGAAATGGTATATTTTCATCAACAATATTAACCCAATAATGATCAGTTAATTTTTTTTCTAATTCAATTATCATAACTAATGCCCCTATATAGTGAGCAGAATTCATTTTTTTAAGATATTCATTAGGCAGATCAATTAATTTACTAAAAATAAAAGAAGGAGTAGTTGATAAAACAAAGTCGAAATTTCTTGTATTATGGGAATTGTTTTTTTTGTAATCTAAACTTATAGTTGAATTTTCTTGTGGTATTATTTTTGTTACAGGAGTTGATAACAATAAATCAACATTATTTTGTTTGAAATAAATTTTCAAATGATCAAAAATAGTTTCAAAACTTCCGTCAGGATACCCTAAAACCTCTTTATTTAAAAAACTTATGGGTATTTTACCTTTCCTGGAAGCAAATCTTGTTTGCATCTTAGACCAAAACCATGGCATTCCGATTTGATCAAAATAATCGCCAAATTTTGCTCTTAGCAACGGCTTCCAAAATTTTTCATATGATTCACCACCTAATTTTTTTTCTAACCATTCATTAGCAGTAAATCCTTCTAATTTTTCCCAATTTTTTATATTCTTAATTCTCAATGAAAGCAAACCTAATTTTATTCTTTCTGTAAAAGGTAGAGCTCCAAATCTAAGTAGGTCTAGTGGTGATGTAGTTGGGTATATCTTGCCATTTATATAAGTCCCAACTTTTGATGGGTACCATTTCATTTTGTTTGAAATATTTAAGTCTTTCATCAATTGAATAATTGAATAATCATTAGTAAAAAGATGATGATAACCTCTTTCTAGTAGACCTCCATTTATATTAATTGTAGAAGCTTGGCCCCCAACAAATGGCGCTGACTCGAATATTGTTATATTATATTTTTGTTTTGATAAGTAAAAAGCAGCAGATAAACCTGCTGCACCAGCACCTATAATGGCAATATTTTTTCTATTCAACATAATTAATTTTTTGGGATCTAAAATTTTTGATAACTTTTTTAATAGTTTTTTGGTCTAATATTATAATAACAAAACCTAATAAGGTAGGAGGAAGCCATAATGCTACATGAACTAACAAAGAATAAGCTACAGCTACTTCATTACTCACGCCCAATGTTATTAATGTTATGGATCCAAAAAAATCAAATGGCCCCCAACTTCCTGCAGTTGAAGGAATTATACCAGCAAGATTTACCACAGAGGTAAAAACAATTATTATTGATACATGCTCTAAACCTGAGTCAAAGAAAGTATCTAAATTTAGCCCTATAGAAATTATGTAATACATTAATGCTTCACATGTCCATATCATCAATGAAAACAATAAAGTATAAATAAAAGTGTTTTTTTTAAGTATACTGGTAAGGCCTTCAAGCAGTAAAAGAAACTTATTTACAATTAGATCTCGAATTTTATCTGAGAATAAAAATAGCAATTTATTGAGAATAATTTTTATTTTATTTTGTGATAATTGTGTATAAATTATTATTATTGCTGACAGGATAAGAAAAGGAAATAATGATAAAAAAACCATAGTTTTTTTCCCCCCAGGAACACTATTTGAAAAATCATCAAAATCACTTGAATTAAAAAAACTTCCAGTAATTGCTCCTATAGAAAAAAATATAATTAAAGCAAAAACATCCATCAGTCTTTCGATAATAATGGTGCCAAATGCAAAACTACTTGAAATGTTTTCTCTAATTGATAAGTAGTAGGAACGTAAAAATTCTCCAATTCTGACCGGTATAAGGTTGTTTGCCATATATCCAAAAATCACAACAGGTAAAATTGATTTTGATGAATTTGTTAGTTGTTCTTGAAGTAAATAACCCCATCTTTTTGACCGTAAGTATAAAGATAGTAGATAAAAAGATAATGAAATTAATACATAAAATAAATTAGCATGCATAAGTATATTTATCAATTTACTAAAATCTATAAAAAAATAAAAAAGAATAAAAGTAAAAACTAAGCTGAAGAATAAACCAGTTATAAGCATTTTCTTATCTAGCATCTTTGTTTACCTGTAGTCATAATTATATTCATCTCTGATATATAAATATGAATCTATACTACCCAAATCATGTTCAAGTTTTCTATAAATAAAATAGTCGATAGAATTACCCCATCTAGTTTTGTCAAATAATGTCAAGATAACATCTATAAATTGAATATTTTTATATTTCTCAGGGAACCACCATCTATGAGGAAATTTTTGTTTTTCAATAAAATTATTTCTGTCATATGATTTTAAGTCATTTTTATAATTTAAGATCAATATACTAACGTCGTCAATATTTATATTTTGAGAGTGATCGTCAAAACTGACATTTTCATATTTTCTAAGATACCAATGCCACGGCCAAGCAAAAGCATCTGTAGTATCTACAGATATTCTAATAGATTCATCTTCAAGGCTCTTAAAAGCAATGTTATCGATTGTTTTTGAAACTTTGTGCAAATGAGGAGAAGTTTGAGTGTATATCATCATCTCAGTAGGAATATCATAGTTATTATAGTTTAATATCCAACTGGTCCTTATGGTGAAAATTGAAACCAAGAACAATAATAGAATAAGAAAATAAAAAAATGTTTGCTTTTTTGTAATAATTGTAGAGACCCATTGTAAAATAAAAAATAAAAAACCTAAACTTAGAAAAATAAGCCATATATTTAAGAATTGTTCTGCTTGGGTTCCTAAATCATGAGTTATAAATCTCCAAATTATATTTATAACTAGTAATGCTGCAAAAAATATAACCAAGTAATATTTTATATAAGAATATGAAAACCTAACTTTAGTAAAAAAATCATTAAGTATTTTAGAAGATAAAATAATAAAAGGTAAAGTTATGTTAGTTATAAGCCATGGCATTTTTTCACCAGCATAAGTATAAAACAAAAATGAAGAAATTGCCCAAAAGAATAAAAATTTATAAAAGTTAGATGATTTTATAGTAAACGGCAAAACAAGTAGTGAAAAATATAATAATAATTGAAAAAATATACCTGTTGCATTAATTTTACCATCAGTATATGATGCTTGCGTGTCTGCCAAGATAACAAAACTTATTATTATTGTTACAAATGGTAAAAAAGATATATATCTAGATTTCATCAAAAAAAATAAAAGCCCCAGAATGGAAATTCCCATTGGTAAAAATTCATAAATTGAACCTAGAGTGATGTAATAATACCAAGGTTGACTTCCTCTAGCCACATCTTGCTGGGCTATCCAATAGCCTAACGACTGCCATATTCCTGTAGAAATTCCTGTTAGATTAGATAGGAAATTTGTAAAAAATAAAAACACTATAATCATAAAAATCAAGTATGGTAGAAAAAAGATTTTTCTATTAAATTTAAAGGATACTGCTAAGGAAAATACTGCTAATAATAAACTAATAATTACAGCTACCAATTGACCATCAGATTGAGGTAAGCCAATTGGGGTTATTGAATTAGGATCTTTGTTTGCCAGGGTAATATTAAATATTTTTTGAAATAGCGAAACACTAGCAGCAAGCATCGGGGCTGATAATATTATAATAAATAATAAAAATTTACCATATTTATTAAAATTTGATATTGGGATATTACCAAATAGCCAATCTTTTATATTTTCCTTTTCCATAAAAATAAGAAATAAAGAAATAATAGCAACAAAAATATACTGTGTTTCTTTTGTAATGAAACCAATAGCCATAAAAATAGAAAATACATATAACCATTTAGATTCTTTACTTGAAAAATATTTCCACATTGAGATTACTAATAACAAGAATATAAAAAGCATGAATATATCATTTCTGGCAAACCTACTGAAATAAAGAATCGAAGGAGAAATTGCTAGCATTAATGATGCAAATATTGAACCAATATATCCCAGCCTGTCCCTCATTAGAATAGGTAGAAATATTAGTAGTGAGCCTGTCATCGCCATAGGTAAACGCAAAGAAAATTCCGAGTCACCAAATATAAAAAATGATACCGAAACTAACTGAAAAAGAAATATTCCGTGCATTAAAGGGTTATGTTCATAACCACTACCTATATACATTTGATAGGCAAAGTAACCATGTAAACTTTCATCATGATGAACAGCTCTGTCGCCTAAAGAATAAAGTCTCAATGATAGTGCAACTAAGAAAATTAAAAAGAATATTGAGTTGAAAACGAAATTTTTATTAAGAAAGTTGTGCGAATAATTTTTTAAATTGGTATTGTTGTCATCTATCCAATAACCTCCTATGTTTCTTTTTTGTAATTTATTTCGCAAATCTATTGCACCTTCAGTAATGTATAATCATTATTTTTATATATAATTTCTGAAATATTTAAAAATTTATTTAGACTATTAATATTATATTTTTCAATCTCATTTGGGCCTAAAATAATCATAGTAATAGAATATTTATTGATAATGTTGATAATTTCTTGTGAATCGTTTGAGATATAAAAAGTATCAATGTCCTCTTCTCTATTATATATATCACTATGATTGCTTCTCCATTGAAGCTGGTGCCCTACCCATCCTAAAATAGTTGGGATTCTTGATTCTGATGATATCTGACTGTCATTTGTATAACTTTTACCTTGTGTTTCTATAATTACATCATTGTGATTTGAATTTAGCCTTAAATACTTTATCAATTCATATTTATTAGTGTCATTTTCTAATTGATTAATACTACTAAGATTTGGATTTAGATTAGAAGACTCTTTGATCTTTGTCAAGTATGAAGCTGTAACAAAATATATATTAGAAGTAGCTAAAATTAAGAAAGAAATAGATAGTATGATTCTAGTTATATTTCTTAAATTATATTCAAGTAAGAATTTGAGAGATATTCCAGAGGTAATAGAAAATACTATCCAAACTTGATAATGAAACTTAAAAATTGTATTCATTCTATTTCCAAATATATCTTTTACATAAAAAAGTTCTGACAAATAAAGCAAAATAAAAGCAGTAAATAATAATAAGTAATAGCTAAGTTTTAGTACATCATTATTTTTAATTGTTTTGGTAATGAGATGATAAATCAAAAAAAATAAAGGTAAATAAAAGATATAAAAAAATATCAAACTTAATAATAATTGTGCTAATGATTGTTCAGAAATAACCATGTTTACTATGGCCCATATTATTGAAGTTGCTATGAATAAAGATATGAAGAGTAAATTAGACTTAGTCTTAAATAATGACAGTTTTGATTTTGTATAAAAATTTTCGTGAAACATAAAATATAATAATGGAATAATAATGCTAAAAGGAATAATCCAAACGTAAATCAAATGAATAGGCCTTGTTGTAATATAGTTGAAAGATATAAATGGATAACTAATATTTGAATCGGATGTAATAAAATAAAAATTACCAAATACTAAAATTCCTATAATCCATACTAGCAATATTTCTCTTATAAATTTCGAAGTGATAATAATTTTAATTTGAAATTTATTAATATAAAAATAGAAATAAATAAGTATAAAAGTGAACAAAACAAAAAATGACAAATTCCACATGTTAATAAAACCAGTTGAACCAATAAACAAAATCAATAATAAGGTAAATAAATAACTAATTTTCGGTCTTTTATGAGATAAATATATATATTTAGATCCAACAAAGTAACTTGTAAATAATATTAACGTCGTTATAAAAAATGGTATGGATATCATATGGGGATGAAAATCTCCTAACAGAAAACTAAAAAATGGAAATTCATTAATCGTAAAATCTAAGGATTCATTATTTTTATAACTATTTATTATTCTTGAACTTTTCCACCACCACCAAAAGTCTTGTGGGATGAAGTATTCATAATTTTGAATAGTGACATGTTTATCGCCATGAAGCCAGTTTAGAATAGATAATGGGAATATTTTAATATAATCTAAGAACAAAACAAAACCATAAAAATTTGAAGAAAAAACTAGAAAAAATGGAGTAATAATTGCTACGAATATAGGTTTAATGAATTTTAATTTATTGTTTTTTGTTATATATAAGAAATTAGATATGAAAGATAATGCTGCTGCAGAAGATAGTGCTGGTATTAGCCCAAATGACAAATTATACAAATTGTTTGTATCAAAAAAAATTATAGAGTAAAAACCTGCAAAAATCCAATATCCAAAATAATAATATGAAATTTTATTACCAGACATCCATAAATCATTTGGTGGATTGTAATATGAATTGAAAACAGAATTTAACATCATAGAATCCATTGGTCTTTCAGTGCCAACAGCATTATTGTCATACATTCGAAGTAATACAAAAAAGAAAAATACGGACAAAAATATAAATTCAAAAAGAAGTATTTGAGTCTTCTTAGAAATAATAAAATTTATTATTTCTCTTCTGAATTCTTTATTAAGTAGTTTTAATATTGAAACAATTACAAAAATTAGAAATGAAATCCTCCAAACATAACCTAGATTGGGAATAGGTGTGAACAAAGTCAACAACCAAACAAAAGATGATATGAAAACCAATCCTATTATTTTTGAAACAAATAATCCTCTATCATTTAGTATATCTAGATGACGAAAAAACAGTATAAAACTTACAAAACCTAGAAGATATATCGTAAAAAGTATAAAAAAAATATCTATCATCGTAGTAAACTAATCTTTTAAGATTTCATTGAGAAATAAATCTTTATCAAAAACAGATATGTCATCTATTTTTTCGCCTGTACCTACAAATAAAATAGGCATATTTAATTCAGCTGAAATTGAAATAGCAACCCCACCTTTAGCTGTACCATCCAGTTTTGTAAGAAATACTCCATCGCAGTGAACAATTTTTTTAAAATTCTCTGCTTGGGTTATACCATTTTGGCCAGTATTACTATCTAGAACAAGTAGTACTTTAACTGAAAAACCTTCATTTGATGTGCATATTTTATAAATTTTTTTTAATTCTTCCATCAGATTGTGAGTTGTATGTAATCTCCCAGCAGTATCTATGATTAATAGATCAATATTTTTTGAATATGCAGAATTAATTGCATCATATACAACAGCTCCTGGGTCGGATGAAGGCTTATTATGGATTACAGGTAAAGAAAGTCTCTCACCCCAAATTTTGAGTTGTTCAATAGCTCCAGCTCTAAATGTATCTGCTGCTGCGAGCATAACATTTTTTTTTATCTTAGAGTATGAGTTTGCAATTTTTGCTATAGAAGTAGTTTTACCAGCACCATTGACTCCTACTACTAAAAGTATAGTTTTTTCTTTATCAAGATTTTTATAGAGAATATCATCAGAAGTAAACATCTCAGATAAAACTTTTTTCATAATAGGCTTTATTTCTAAAACTGTTTTTATATTATTAGTTTTTGATATTTCCTTAATTTTTTCAATTGCTGAAAATGAAGTTTTCACTCCTACGTCAGATGTAATCAGCATTTCCTCTAAAGCATCCCAAAAATCTTCATTTAATTCATTTTTTGTAAATAAATTACTAAATTTTTTATTCCAAAAACTTTTTGTTTTTTCAAATGTTTCTATATTTTTTGATGAATTTTTTTTTATTCCGAACATATTATCCTTCTTTTTTAAATTTTTTTAATGCATCAATTGCACATAATACTTCAGAGTCAATTTTTGAATCTGCATTAGAAGAAGCAATTAGTTCGTTATTTACATATAATTCACATTTAAATATATTTTTTAGGGGATCAATAAGTTTTGAGACATAATTTGGTTTAGAGATTTTTTTGGATTGAAGCAATTCCTGTAATTCTGATTTTGGGTCTTTTTTTACTTCATTATTTTGGACAGAAATAATTTTATCTTTCAATGTATTTTCAACAAATTTTTTTGCAGATTCATAACCTAAATCTAAAAAAATAGATCCTGTTAAAGCTTCATATGTATTTGATAAAATAGATTTGTTCAATGCAATTTCAGAAAACACCAAGCCCTTACCTACTCTTAACCATTTTCCTAAACCAAGATTTTGAGCAGCATCTGCTAGAGTTTCTTTTCTCACTATATGCGATCTCATTATGGTCATATCACCTTCTGATTTATGCGGTTGTAATTCAAAAAGTAATTCTGAAACTATAAGTTCAAGAACAGCATCACCTAAATATTCTAATCTTTCATTAGAATCTATATCTTCATATTTAGATTCATTAACAAATGAATTATGTGTTAAAGCTTCAACTAATTTTTCATGATTATTATACTTTATACCTAATTCACTTTGAAATAATTCTAAATTATTATTTTTAAGGATATCAATAAACAAAATTAATCTTTCGCATGCCGAGGCCAAGGGGGTTGAGGCCGTTTTAATTCACCAAAATAATTCTTCAAGGCTGCCATTTGATAAAAATTATTAAAAAATGATATTGAGTCTGATTTGGGTGGCGTGAATGTTTTTAAGAAAGCAAGATGTGTATCGTCAAACAAAAAAGTAGGTGTACCAAATACTCCCAGGGACACTGCATAGCTATAATCTTTAGATATTTCTTGTAGCCTAGTTGCATCATCAAGAAAAATAGTGAATTCATCTGGAAAACTGAGTTTTTGAGCAATATCAATAATAGCTTGCCTGCTTCTAATATCAGCGCGTTTGACATGCTTTTCATCTAAAATTTTAGCCATATATTGGTTGTGGAAGTTATCGCCAATCATTCTAGCTGCGATTCCCCCTCTAAGTGCCCAAAGACCTCTACTTATATAATTTTCATCTTGATTCCAGCATTTCCAATCATCAAGTTCGTTATTTATTTGTTCAAGAGGAAAACTTCTCCAATTCACCTTAAGTGATTTGTCCTTACTTAATACATCTACAATCCATGGATAAATTTGAGCCACCCATGGGCAAGTATAATCAATAAAAATATCAAATGTCGACATCAGTCATACCTTTCAATAGTATCTATTATAAAATAATAAGTAAAAAAAAGTATTAGGTAAGAAATCAACTTGAATATAAAAGATGCAATACTAAAAAATAACGCCTTATCTAAATTATTAAAAATCTGCGATGAAGAAAGATTTGGAAAAGTTTATATTGTTGGAGGTTTTATTAGAGATCATTATTTTAACATCAGGAGTAAAGATATAGATCTTTCTGTAGAAAAAAATTCAAATATCCTTGCAAATAGAATTTCAAATATTTTTAATGCTAAACTTGAAAATTCAATGTTTTCAACACACTCTATAAAAAGTAATCAGATTAAAATTGATGTTGCAAGTATGAGAAATGAATCATACACAAGGCCGGGTTCTTTGCCTAAAATTAAATTAACCAATGATATTCGAGGTGACTTAATTAGAAGAGATTTCACAATAAATTCATTAGCTGTATGTTTAAATACAAGAGATATTGGAAAAATCATTGACCCTTTAGATGGATTATCCGATATAAATAATAAAATACTTCGCAATAACCACTCATTAAGTTTCTCTGATGATCCTACAAGAATTTTTAGAGCTATAAAGTATTCTAACAAGTTGGGCCTAAGGATTCACCCTGATACAAAAAATCAAATATATGAATATAAAAAATTCATTAAAAATTTATCCTCAAAAAGAATTTTAAATGAATTAAATCTATTGTTAGAAGATGATTTTCATACGAATTTCAAATATTTATCTAAATATAACATAATGTCAGAGATAGAAAAAAATTTAATTCTATTCACAGATAAAATTTCATCATTTAATAAATTACCCATAAGCAAATTGCAAAAAATTTATTTATTAACTAAGAATATAGATGAAAAAGTTGGAGAATCCTTACATAATAAGTCACCTGATTTTTTTGAATGGTCAGAGAGTATAAAATTAAATCACATGTACAAAAAAATCCAATTTAATAAATATATTAGCTCAAGTGAGTTTTATTTATCTTTGAAAGATTTTCCAAGAGAATTCCTGTTATTTATGGAATTGTCAGAAGATAGAAAATATATAAAAAAGCAAATATCTTCATACTTGAAAAAAACATCCAAAATAAAATTATACATAAACGGATCAGATTTATTAAAATTAGGCTTTAAGAGAGGACCAGTAATAGGAAATATTCTTAATGAGATTTTATTAAGAAAAATAAATGGGGAAATTAAAACAAAATCTGATGAAATAAATTTTGCTCTCAAGAAAATGAAGCATAATCTTCCTTAGCCAATAAATTTATATGATTCCCACCCCAATTTTTTGCTCTGCTAATCAACCTTTCTCTGTGAAACATATATTGATTGGCTATGGAACCATAATTACCAAAATAATCTATCGCCCACTTTGAAAGATCAGTTAGTGAGATTTTTTTGGATACTCCGTACCACTTTATGAGTGCCCTATGAATATGCCTATCTACAGGAAAGGCTTCATTTTTATCAAGTGAAAATGCTAATACACAATCAGCAACTTTTTCACCAACTCCATAAAGATTTATTAGTTGTTTTTTTGCATCAACATATGGTACTTTTCTTAATCCATATAAACAAAAATTATTATTAACAATTTCATTGGCAGCATAAATTAAATATTTCGCTCTAAAACCAAATCCTAGCTCCCTAAGAAATGATTCACCTGCTTCTAAAACCTTTTCTGGCGACGGAAAAGTATAATCATACTTATCAGGACCAATTTTTTCGCCTAAAGTACGTGAAACATTATTTATATGATACTTGATTCTGAGTAAATTATTTGTTGTAGAAGTTATAAATGAAAACAAACATTCCCATGGATCTTGTCTTAGGACTCTGAGTCCTTTAAAACTTCTAACAGCAGGACCTAAGCAGTGATCGTTTCTGTATTTATTATAAAATCCTTCATAACTTTTGGATGTATCAAAGTAATCCNTAAGAATATTTTTNATATTATTAGGAGGTTTCTCGTCATTTATTTTTACGTGAATTACTTTTCCNTCATTCAGTAAAGAAACAGCTCTATTATAAATTACACCTCTGTAAAAATTATCAGACTGAANATACCATCTAAATGCTTGGCCTCCATCTAAGGTTGATTGTAGGTCGACTTCATGAAGCATAAAGTTTATATCAAAACTATTATTAATCATAATTTAGTTTCCATTCAGAAATGCTGTGGTTTATATTTTTGTAAGAGGTTATTTTTAATTTAGGATTAGGTAAACTTTCAATAAAATTTCTACCATATTTCTTTGTTACGATCCGATGATCTATAACTATAAAGACTCCTGTGTCTGTTTTTGACCTGATCAATCTTCCAAATCCTTGTCTAAATTTGGTAGTTGCAAGTGGTAAATGATATTCTAAAAATGAATTATCATAAGATTCTGACCTCGATTGATGAAGAGGATTTGTAAATACTGGAAAAGGCAATGCTGTCATGATTATAGTTTCAAAACTTTTATTTTGTAAATCAACACCTTCCCAAAATGTATAATTACCTATTGCAACAGTAGGAATGTCATCATTTAATAAATCTATAATTTTTTTTGCACTTCCATCAAATTTTTGAACTAGTAATCTTATATTTTTATCGTTTAGGTATTTCCTTATTTTTTGCCTTACATGCTTCATCAATTCATAATTAGTGCAAAGAACAAGCATTGGAGAACTTAAGTCTATGGATTTTTTTATTACTAATTCTGATAATTCATCAACGAAATTATTATAATTATTTCTTNTGTCAGGAAAATCTCCAGCCAAAACAAGTAATGAATTTTCCGAATATTCGTATGTTGAATTAATAGTTATGGATGGGATAGAAGGATGCCCTAATTTTTTCTTAAANGATTGATAATTATCATTATTATTTAAAGTAGCACCAGTTAATATTATTGATTTTTTATCTGAGAATAAGCCGGCGTAAATAAATTCTGAAACATCTAGAGGTGCGCCGGAAATTGAAAATTTGTCTTCGTAACTTTTGTCAAACCAAAAAACAAAATTATTGTCCAAATCAATTAATAATTTAATATACTTAGCAGTATTTGATAATGAAATAAGACATTCACTAATTTCATTTATAATATTCTTATCAAATGAATTTTTCAATTTCGTATTATCTACTATTGTCGCTAAATCATCTAAGACTTGGTTTATTACGTGATTAATAGCTATGAGAGAATTATTTAAATTGAAAATCAAGACATTATCAAGTAGATTTTTAGTAATTCTTAACTCTCTAAAGATTTTATCNTTTTCATAAATATTAATTAGTTCATTGGATAGTTCATCAAAAAGATTATTATTTATTTGCTGGAGATCAAAAATTTCATTATCAAGAATTTCTATTTTTTTNCCAATAATTTCGTTATTATTAATACTTTCCATTTTCTTGAGTATTCCTAATTTACCTAAGAATCTTCTTAATGTGAANTCAAGAGAATATCTACTAAAATCAAAACTTAGATTCTTTGTAGCAATATCATCAATATGGTGAGATTCATCTAATATTAGAACATCATGCTTAGGTATTATAGAATTATCTGTAGCTAAATCAGAGAAAAGCAAAGAGTGATTGACAACAAGAAAATTAGAAAAGTTTGCTTTTTTTCTCGCTGCTTTGAAGTAACAATTTTTCTCAGATTTAACGCATGAAGAAAATTCTTTATGAGAATATTGATCNAANAAATTTTCCATAGTAGATATATTGATTTCATTTTTTTCACCTAGATTTGTATATTGAAACCATACAAACATCTTGCAAAGAAACTCTATTTCTTTATTAGTCAATTCTGAGTTTTCTACTACTGAGAAAATTTTATGTATACAAATATAATTTGATCTACCTTTTAATGAAAAAGATTTAATATTTTTGGTCTCGTATCCAAAATTAGAAAGAATTAATTTAACTGTTTCNAGGTCCTTATTTAATATTTGTTCTTGCAAGGGAATTGTATTAGTTGATATTACAATTTTTTTGTTGGATTTAACTATAGAAATTAATGAGGGTAAAAGATAAGCAAAAGACTTACCAACTCCAGTTCCAGCCTCTATGATTATTTCTTCATCTTCAATTATACTTTTGGAAACAACGTCTGACATAACTTTTTGTTCTTCACGATACTCATATTTTGGGAATATATTTTTTAGTTCTTCAGAATTATCATAAATTTTATTAATTTCATCTTGTAAAGAATAATTTTCTGGAAGATAATTTTCTAATTGTTCAAGTTGAAAATTTTTATCAATTTTTTTTGAGTAGGGATCTATTGAAAAAGATTTTGAAAAATTTGAGATAGTTTTTGGGTCAATTTCTTCTTGAATGAGTTTAAAAATACTAGATTTATTTTTTTTACTCAAATGATATAAAATCTCTATGGTATTTTTTTCTAAATTGAATANAGTATTTATTAAGATATTAAATAAGTCCATAGTTACCAATGAATCCGATAAAGCTCTATGAGGATTTTCATGATTAAACTTTAGATGTTTAGAAATGCCAGATAAATTATACTCAGGTAAATTTGGGAGCAAGATTCTTGCCAAAGACAATGTATCGTAAGAATCTGTAATCTTGACATCATTCTCTCTTAGGAAGTTATTTTCAAAATTCACATTGTGACCAATGATAGGGTAATTACCAATAAAGTTTACAACTTCATCTTTAACTTCAGCCCATTCTTTAGCTGAATCTAATTCAATTTGATTAATACCTGTAAGTTCAGAAATTTCATCAGAAATTATTTGCTTTGGATTTACTAATATAGAAAGTTTTTCCAAAACTTTGTTATTCTTGAACTTAACTGCACCTACTTCTATAATCTTATCCATCTGGTGATCAAATCCAGTAGTTTCTAAATCAATTGATACAAAAATCTTTTTCATATTAATTAGATTATGTATAGAATATATAAGTAATCAACATTATTTGAGTTAAAAATAGATTATTTGGATATAAATTTGAAGTCTGCTAGGTTAGTTTCAAGGCGAAACATAAAATTTAATGATATCTCTGAACCAGGCCCATTAAGAGAAAACGAAGTATTAATAGAAATAAAGTCTATGTCTATTTGTGGTAGTGACATTCTTCTTGAATATGATGCAGAATTACCCGAAGAACATTATCCATTTTTACACGGTGCACCAATGCACGAGTGCGCTGGAGTAGTGCTTGACAGTAAAAGCNCTAAATATAAAAATGGTGATAGAGTTATTGTATTTCCTGAGAATGTTGATGGAATGCAAGAAAGAATAATTTCAANATCATCTAGGCTAATCAAGTTACCCTCTTGGGGNTCACTTGATGATTGGGTAATGTGCCAGCCAATGGGCACAGCTTTATTCTCCACAAAAAAATGGGGTAATCCAATAAATAAAAATATAGCAATAATAGGGCAAGGACCAATTGGCCTAACATTTACTCAAATTGCTGAAAAACAAGGAGCTCTCAATATCGTAGGAATTGATTTGATCAAGTCAAGATGTATCAAGAGTATAGAATTTGGGTCTACAGATTTTATACACCCAGAAAAAGAAAACATCTTAGATAAATCACTAGAAATTACCAATGGTAAGTTATTCGATACAGTTGTAGATGCCTCAGGAGATCATACAGGACTAAATACTGCTATAAATATAGCAAAAAACGAAGGTCAAATTATATCATTTAGTTTAGTCCATCCAGATAAAGTAGAATTTAATCACAGACAATGGATGACAAAAAATTTACAACTAAACGCTACTGTTGCGGCTTCTACCTCAAATCCAATCCAGGAAATTAAAGAGGTAGTTAATTTAGCAAGCAGAGGATGGTTAGAACCAGGTAAATTGCGATCTCATAATATGAAATTTGATCAAATGAAAGAAGCTTTTGAAATGTATAGACAAAAAAAAGATAATGTAATAAAAATTGCAATTAGTTTTTAAGAAAAGAAAAAGAAATGGCTAATCATAAAGGAGAAGGTAAAATATTATTTATCCAGAGGATTAGCTATTCTCATTCTTCCTGCAGTCACCCCTCCATCTATAAGCATTTGTGATCCTGTCATATATGATGCATCATCAGAGGATAAAAATAAAATTGCAGCAGCAATATCATTTGGTTTCCCCCAGCGCTTTAATGGTACTTGAGATACTCTATGTTTACTTTGAATTTCATCCTTGTATAGATAATCAGTAAATGGGGTATGAACCCACCCTGGCATAACAACATTAACTCTGATATTTTTATCAGCCAATTGCATTGCTGCAGATTTAGTAAAATTTATCATACCTCCTCTAGAAAAACCATATGCTGAACCGTATGCATTACTACCTTGAAGAGCACCCATTGATGAAATATTTACAATAGAACCTCCTCCAGATTTTTCCATTAAATTAGCAGAATTTCTTACACCTAGAAAAATCCCCAAAGTACTAATTTGCATAGTTTTTTCCCACAACTTAATATCAATATCCATGATAGATTTCGGATCAAGAATCCCAGCTATATTAACTAATATATCTAACCTTGAGTATTTACTATCTATAAAAGAGATCACTTTTTGCCAGTCTTCGTTTTTCGTAACATCAAGGTTCATATATGTTGCATCGTGTCCATGTGACCTTAATAATGATTCAGATTCTTTTCCGAGGTCTTGTTGAACATCGGTAATAATCGCAGCACGTCCACCTTCCTCAAAAAATCTCCATACAGTTGCTCCCCCAAATCCCATAATTTTATTTTTATCACAGGCAGCAGACCCTGTAAGCAAAATGACCTTATCTTTAAATCTCATCAAATAACCTCTAACGATATAAGTAAATTAGGAATTATGATAACAAATATAATAAAACAAATAAGCATCTGTATAAGTATATGCTTGATATATTTTGGTAATAAAAATAACCCTAAAGCAGTAATAATACTTATGAACATCAAAACTATGAGGTAATAGTCATTGAATTCCCACAGATTTAATTTAGTTTCTAATACTAATCTAGCAAATATTACAAAAATAAAAGTTATAAAATTAATGAATAAAAAACCACCAATAATTATAAACGTGACCAATCTTATAAATAATAAATTATTTTTTTTGTAAAGGTCTTCTTTAAATACAAATAATAATGATATATGAGCAACAAATATCAATCCAAATAAAGCGCCTGAAATAAGAGTAACTATTAATATGTAAGGAAAATCATTCATAACATATTATTTTTCACAAGAAAAAAATCAACATTAAAATTTTTAGAAATATTGTCTAAATCAATTTTATTTTTAAAATCTAAAACACCTATGGTTGGACCTGCTCCTGATAAAAAATATTTATTAATATTTTGGTTTTCAAGGTATGATATTATGTCTTTAAATTCTCTAGATTCATCACAAAGGACAGAAAAAAAAGGATTATGAAAATTAGAAAAATTTAATTTACTAATCTTTGATAAATTATTTATTATATTTTCAGTAAAATTTCCGTCAGTATAGTGAATGTTAGAAATTCTTGAATACATATATTTAGTTTTACTTTCAATCGAACGAAATATATTTTTTGGATAAATTAACAAAATTTCATCAAAATTACAATTACTAACAGGAGATATTATTTCACCTTTGCCACTAACAACTGCCCCACCTCCATTTATAAAAAAGGGGACATCAGAGCCTAGCAATGCTCCCATTTCAATTAGTTTATTGTCATTCATCTTGAGTTTCCATAACTTATTTAAAGATAATAACGTAGCCGCTGCATTGCTTGATCCACCCCCTAGTCCAGCAGATAAAGGTATATTTTTTTTTATAACAACATCTACCCATTTTTTAACTGAAAACTCATTCTTGACTAATAATATGGTTTTATAAATTATGTTTTCTTCTAATTTAATTGTGTTTTGAGATGTTTCAATATTAAGGATTTTAGAATTATTTATTGAAATTTCGTCATGCAAATCAACAGTGTGCATCAAGGAACTAATGCTATGAAATTCATTATTAAGTTTACCGAGTATTTCCAACGTGAAATTTATCTTTGCAAAGGAATCAATATACAATTATTTTCTCCTAATTGAACCAGGTGTATTTTTGGGAGAATCAAAATCAAGCCAAATATGAAATAATTTTTTCCATTCAAAAATAGTTAATGTCGATGGCCTTCTAGTAGTTTCAATCTCTGCTTTTTCAATTATTTTTTTTGAGCAATCTAATTTCAAAAACAAGCCGTCTGATAATGAATTATGAATTTGTTTTCTTGGACTTTTAAAACCAAAAGTAAGAAATTCAATAAAAGCATCGATCTCACTATTAGCTAGTATATTTTTCTCTAAAGGTTGAATCTCAATTACTGATGATACTACCTTTGGAACAGGATTAAAGGATTTTGGGCTTACATCAAAAATTTTTTTTGCATTTGAAAACAAGTTAATATATGCTGACAAAAAAGAGAATTTACCCTCTTTAGCACATATCTGTTCAGCTACTTCTTTTTGAATCATAAAAGTCATTTTTTTTGGTTTATTTTTTTGTCTTAATATATTTCTGATTATAGGGTTAGATGCATAATATGGAAGATTACCTATAATAGAATAATTTTTTTTGTTATTAGTTATTTTTGAATAATCAAAATTTCTTGCATCTTCATGATATATTTCAAGTGATGCATCTATATAGCGATTTTTGATAATATTATAATATTTTTCATCATATTCAACTAGAATTAATTTTTTTACTAATGTATGGAGTTTATTTGTAAGTGCACCATTACCTGGTCCAATCTCAATTAAAATATCATCGAAATTTATTTTAGCTGAATCAATAATTTTATTTATAATTAGTTCATCAGTTAAGAAATGTTGACCAAATTTTTTTTTCATAATTCTAAAAGAGCCGTGCCCTCAAATTTGAGCAGAACTAATAACATAAAACTTAAATACAACTCAAGTCCAGATTACCTACAGCACCCAAATAAATCCGCTTACCGCTGCTACTTTCCAGTCCTGACGGAGTTCACGACAATTCGCCGCGTAGGACTGGCCTATCAACATTATAATTTAAGTTTAGAGGTTACCAATACTTACCCTCAAATGAGGAATTCAATCTCGCTGTAGCGGATTGCGAGTACAAGGCACCGCTAACGCCCCATCTAGCACGACCTTCTTAAATCCTATCATATTTATAAATCAATGAAACTTATATAAGCGTTTAAACAAACTTGATAAAAACGTATACAATATAATTATGAAAAAAATAAACAAAGCTATTATTCCAGTTGCAGGTTTAGGCACAAGGTTCCTACCCATTACTAAATCAGTGCCAAAACCACTCTTACCAGTAATTAATAAACCTATTATTGAGTATGCTGTTAGAGAAGCAAGCGAGCTAGGAATAAACGAAATCGCATTAGTAATATCTCCTAGAATGGCAGAAGTACCAGAATATTTTAATTTTCAACATGAATATATTAGCGAACTAAAAAAAAGAGATAATGTTGATAATTTAAATTTACTAAAATCTATATCTAATTTGGCAAAAATTACAACTTTAATCCAAAATGATCCTATTGGCCCTGGTGACGCAATTCTAAAAGCAAAAGATTTTTGTAACAATGAATCTTTTTTGGTGATTTTTCCTGATGATTTAATTTTCAATAATGTATCAGCTAGCTCACAAATTTTAAGTGATTATTATAATTTTGGGCACAGTGTTATAGCATTAACCAAAATTGAAACTTCTCAAATACCATTTAAGGGTATTGTTGAAATGGTTGAATATAAAAAATCTCACAAAATAATAAACGTTATTGAAAAACCTTCTTTAGAGGAAGCACCCAGCGATATTAGTATTTTAGGTAGGTATATTTTTACTTCTGAAATTTTTAATTTTTTAGAAAAGTGTGAAAACGAAGTTAATGGAGAATTTCAAATAACAGATGCTATTCAAATGTTAATAAAAAACTCTGTAGTTTTAGGGAATTTAATCGATGGTTATCATGCAGACACCGGAACTCCAGAAGGAATGTTAAGGGCAATTATTAAGACAGCAAAATCGGATCCTCAATTAAAAAAAGTTATCGATGAATTAATCTAGTTTTAATACAGCCATAAAGGCATCTTGAGGGATTTCTATAGCCCCTATCATCTTCATTCTCTTTTTCTTGCCTTTTTTTTGTTGTTCAAGCAATTTTCTTTTCCTAGTAACATCACCACCATAACATTTTGCTAAAACATTTTTTCTAAGCGCCTTAACATTAGTCCTCGCTAAAATTTTTCCACCTATAGCAGCTTGTATAGGAATGGGAAACATTTGCCTAGGTATAAGTTCTTGTAATTTTTCAACAAGTGATTTACCTAATATTGAAGCTTTATCTTTATGTGCAATCATTGATAATGCATCAACATTTTCATGGTTTACTAAAATGTCTACTTTTACTAGATTTGAAGATCGAGGTTCAATAAGGTTATAATCCATTGATGCATATCCTTGTGTTCCAGATTTTAATTTATCGTGAAAATCAATTAATATTTCTGAAAGTGGCATCTCATAATCTATAAGCACTCTCCCGTCTGAGGTTTCTACAGATTTCGATTCTAAATATTCCATCCTTTTATATTCACCTCTTTTATTTATTACTAAATCCATTATCACGCCTATGAATTTTGAGGGTGTAATTATATTTATACTAACCCATGGCTCAAATATATCTGTGTATTCATTACTAACCGGTAATTTAGATGGGTTTTCAATTTTCACAATTGATTTGTCATGCAACTTAATTTCATAACTTACACTTGGAGCTGTAGCAATCAAATTTAAATCATATTCTCTTTCGAGTCTTTCTTGAATAATATCCATATGTAGCAATCCTAAAAAACCACATCTAAACCCAAATCCTAAGGCAGCTGATGATTCTGGTTCAAAAAACAACGCAGCATCATTCAAACGTAATTTCTCTAGAGCTTCACGAAGTAACGGATAGTCTTCTCCCTCAGTTGGATAGATACCTGTAAAAACCATAGGATTTTGTGGTTCATAACCAGGCAATGGAATTTTTGATGAATTCTTTAGCGTAGTCATAGTGTCACCAACAGTAACCGAACGAACATCTTTTAAACCTGTTGCTACATATCCAACTTCGCCTGTGTACAAACCATTTGTTTTTTCAAGAATTGGACTAAAATAACCAGATTCAATAATTTCAGCAGATTGATCAGTACCCATAAATCTAACCTTTTCTCCTTGTTGCAATGAACCATGCATAGTTCTTATATAAGCAACTACACCTTTATATGGGTCATATTTAGAATCAAATATTAACGCTCTAAGGGGGTCATGCGTGATTCCTTTAGGGGCTGGTATTTTATAAATAATTTCTTCTAATAATGCTTCTACACCATCACCTGTTTTTGCTGATATATTAAGTATCTCATTTTCCTTAAATCCAAATGTGCTGATTAGTTCTTGCTTAACTCTTTCAGGTTCTGCAGCAGGTAAATCTAATTTATTAATTACCGGTATAATTTCAAGATCATTTTCCATAGCCAAATATACATTCGCTAGTGTTTGTGCCTGAATCCCTTGAGTAGCATCAACAAGTAAAATTGTACCTTCGCAAGCTGCTAGTGATCTTGAAACCTCATAAGAAAAATCTACATGGCCAGGAGTATCGATTAAGTTTAATTGGTATTTTTGACCATCAGAGTTATATGAAAGTCTAATTGCTTGAGCTTTTATAGTGATGCCTCTCTCCTGTTCAAGTTCCATAGTATCTAGATGCTGAGCAGTCATATTTCTTTCGGATACTGCACCTGTAATTTCTATCAATCTATCAGCTAATGTTGATTTCCCATGATCTATGTGAGCAATTATGCAGAAATTTCTAAGGTTTGTTTGTTCCACTATGCTAATACCTAATAACTAATGATTTGGCAAAAAAAGACAACTGCACATCAACTTTATCCTTAAGAGTAAAAAAACCACTCTTTGGGGTTTCCATATTAAAATCTGACCAATAAAAGTGACTGACACCTGTGATTTCTAAAACTTCATCCGAATAAAAAGGATTAATATAAGAAAGTTGAGCTGTTATATCAAAATCTAAAACTGCGTCGACACCATTAACATTTACTATAGCTGAAATATTGGTTTCAAAACTCGATCCCTCGTAAAATTCATCTGGAATAGTTGGAAATTTATCTATCTTAATAAATGCATATTTTTGATCTGGAAAAAGTTGTTCTCTAACATACCTATCTCTTTTATTCTGATCACTCTTTAATGTATGCAAATCTACTGTTATATCAGCTTTTGAATACTCTAGGTCAATAGAACCCTTAACAATCTCGGTGGATAAAACAGCATCAATAGGTAATGGTAACCTAGCAAGTTTTTCATTAACCGTGAAAGTGACTGATGAGGGTTCATCAATTTCAAAATATGTGGACTTAAAGTGAATTTTTTCTAATAAAAAATCTGAGGATTCATTTTCATCATTTGATTCAGTCATTTGAGACAGCACTTCATTTGTGGGTATAACTTTCACTGAATCATCAATTATTTTTGAATTTACATCTGGAGTTATAATTTCCTCATCTGAGCAGGATAAAATCAAAATGGCAAATAAAAAAACAAAAAAATAGTGAAATTTCACTTGATCAATCCTTCTTGTGGCTTCCTCCATGGTGCACTTGTTGCCCATTGTTTAGGTCTTGGAACTCTGTCCATTGGAACATCAATAAATACCGGCTTATCTAATTTGATTGCATCTGGAATAATATTTTTAACATCCATTGGATTTTTAGCTCGAATTCCAACTGCCCCAAAGGATTCAGCTAATTTAACAAAGTCAGGATTAACAAAATCAGTCTCATAAGCTCCTCCAAAATCATTGTCTAAATCTCTTGCAACATTCCCATAACTTCCATCGTTGTATATCAAAGTTACTAGATTAATACCATATTTAACTGCAGTAGAAATTTCAGAAGAATTATACATAAATCCACCATCTCCACAAATACAAATTACGGCCTTATCAGGGTTACCAATTTTTGCCCCTAATGCAGTTGGAAAAGAATAACCTAAATTTCCAGAGTAGCCGGAATCAATATATGATTTGGGAGATTTAGCACTCCACCTAGATCTAGAATAATATCCCATTTGAGTCATACCAAAAATAGTTATAGCATCACTGGGGACACCCTCTCTCAAAGCATTAAGAAAATCTTCCTGTGGGTAATTTAATTCATCTTCATTTGATGACAATTTACTCTTTATTTCCAATATCTCTTTTTCAGGATTTCTCCAAGAATCATACTTTAAGTTCTGAATTTCTTCTGATAAAAGTCTAAGTGTTTCTTGAGCGTCTCCAATCAATCCATAAGTATCTTTATGAATATGGCCTATCATATTTGGGTCAATATCAATGTGAATTAGTTTTGCTTTACCACCAGATTGATCACGCATAGAAAATCTAGTACCAACACCTAGAATAACATCCGCACTATCTATATAATCTTTTAATAATCCTTTACCGGAAAGGGATGAACCTAAGGACAAAGGGTGGGCATCAGATAAAGTTCCCTTGCCTCCAGCGGATGTTATAACAGGTATTTTTGTCAGATTTACAAATTCTTCCAATTTAGATTCAGCATTAGACCTTGCTACTCCTCCACCTGCATAGATCACAGGTTTTTTTGCTCCTAACAATATTTTTGCAGCTTTTTTAATACGAGCAAGTTCTGGAGCAATCCTAGTTATAACTTTGGGTTCCATTAAATTTATATTATCTTTTTCAACCATAGCCTCTGGTGGTAATTCAAAATGAACTGGTGAAGGCCTACCTGATTGTGCTTGAAAAAATGCTTCATGAATATTTTCAGGTATTTCTTTTGCGTTTAATACTAACTTTTGCCATTTAGTTATTGGTCTAGTTATTTCTTTTTGATCATTAACTTCATGTAGGCCACCAAAATTTTTTCCAATTGTTTTTCTTGGAATTTGACCAGCAATCAATATAACTGGTGATGATCTAGAAAAGGCGGTTGATATTCCGGCTCCAGCATTATAAATACCAGGGCCAGGAACAACTAAAGCTACTCCTGGTTTACCCGTAGTTCTTGCATAACCATCAGCCATATATGTAGTTGCTTGTTCGTGTCTTGTAACAACAAATTTTATAGATTTTTCCTTCCTCAAAGCATCAACAATTCCATACATTTGTACTCCAGGAAGACCAAATACAACTTCTACACCTTCTCTTACTAATGATTGAACTAATGCTTCTCCACCAGATATTTTTGTCATAAAAAAACCTTTCTTTTCTAATTTGGTGAAATAATATACTTAGCACCTTCACCTTTTTCTGCTTCAATAAACGCTTTTTTAATATCGTTCAATGAAAACCTTTTTGCAACTAAATTTGGATTATATATCATTGTAATAGTATCCAAGGCTTCTTCAAAGGAGTTTCCAGCACCCATAGCTGCAGAAATTGATATTTCTTTATAATGAAGATCATAAAGATCAACAGGAACTATTGCTTCTTTAGGTGAGACACCTATCATAATAATTTGTCCTTTAGGTCTAACTAACTTAACTGACCCTGCCAATAAACTAGGCAATCCAACAGCTTCAATACAAAGGTCCACTCCTTTGTTATCTGTAAAATTAGATATAAATTTTTCAATATCGTCAGAGCAAGGATTAAGAATATGCGATGCCCCCATTTCCATTCCTAAATTTCTCCTTAAATTTTTAGGTTCTGAAAGAATAACATTCTTCACACCTTTTAACTTCAACATAGCTATAGAAAATAAACCAAGTAACCCGCCACCAATTACGATAGCAGTATTTACATTTTTCAAGCCTGCTAAATTTAAATTTGAAATTACACAAGCTAGAGGCTCAACAAAAGATGCCATTTCTAGATCAAAGTCGTTGCTTAAAAAATATGCTTGCCCATAATCAATTAATAAATATTGAGAAAAGGCTCCATCTCTTCTTACCGAGTTTTCACAATGCATTAATGACCAATTTTTGCAAGATTCACATTCTTTGCATGAAGCATATATCGTACAAGTAACTTTTTCTCCTATCAAATTTTTCGATAATTTTGGCCCAACACTATGAATTGTTCCTGAAAATTCGTGACCTAAAACATTAGGTATTTCTTTTGGAAATAAATTTTGAGTTATATGAATATCAGTACCACATATTCCTGCAGAATGAATTTTTACAACAAGTTGATCGCTTATTGGTTTAGGGATTTGAGCTTCCTCTATAACGAATTTTTTTTCGCCATACCACTTAGCAATTTTCATTTAAATGAACCTAGTTTATTTACATTTATATTTTTATATTGTAAAAATAATATATAAATTTGTAAATTGAGGTTAAAAATGATAATAAAAGATCTAAAGGTAGCAGTTATAGGCAATCATCCTGTAGTAAGAATAACTACTGACGAAGGAGTTGATGGTATCGCAGCAGCAGAATCAAGTAAACCCTACCTAAAGCCAATGATTGAATTTTATAAAGAATTCATAATTGGTAAAGACCCCACTGATGTCGAAAGAGTTATGCTGGGTATTAGAAGATTAGGTGGATTTAAACCATGGGGTGCCGCGATAAGTGTCATAGAAATAGCTCTTTGGGATTTAGCAGGAAAAGCTGCAAATTTACCAATATACAAATTACTAGGTGGAAAAGTCAGAGATAAAGTACAAGTATATAATGGTAATATTCGTTTTAAATTATCTCATGAAGAATACCTTAATGCTTCAAAAGTAGGAGATGCACTATCACCAGAAGAATATGGAAAAATAATGAAAAAAATGGTTGATCTTCCTCACAATTTTTCAATCATTAAACAAGGTATTGCTTTTCATGGTCCCCAAGCAACTCAATTTCCAAATTTTTACTACGGAGAAAAAGTGAATATTGCAAGACACCCTAACTCTGGACTCATAACTCAAGAAGGATTTAATTACATGATGGATTGTATAGATGCAATGCTCGATGTATGTGGAGATAAAGTTGGGTTAGCTTTAGATTGTGGTCCAGGATTTACAGTTCCAGATGCACAAAGATTAGCACAGGCTCTTGAGGGCAAAAATATAATGTGGCTAGAAGATATGATAACTGGTGATTATACACCTTATGTTTTGGCAGATCTTTACAAACAAGTAACGCCATTTACAACTACAAGAATTCATACAGGAGAGCAAATATACTTAAGGCAAAACTTTGTTGAACTTATTGAAAAAAATGCTGTTAACGTATTGGGTCCAGATGTAGCAGATGTTGGCGGACTTGCTGAAATGAAATTTATTGCAGAGTATGCAGATTTACATGGAATATTATTCGCCCCACATGGAACTCTTGATGGAGTCTTAGGTATTGCAGCAAATCTTCACCTTGCAGCAACTTTACCAAAAAACTATATAGCTTTTGAGCTACCTAATGCTGAGCCTGAGTGGTGGAATGATATTCTAACAAATACAGATAAATTAGAAGTTAAGGATAGTCATATTGAAGTAAATGACTTACCAGGATTAGGGGTAACATTTATAGAAGATGAAGCAAAGAAATACCTTAAAGAAGAAGATAAGGATTTTTTTGAAAATTAATTTTTCAACCTAGAGTTATTCACAATAGAATCTGTATTAACACAGTAAGGCGGGATATCACCTTTTAGACCTGAAATGATATTCTCAACACACATTAGTGCCATTTTCATTCTGGTATCATGAGTTGCACTAGCTACGTGTGGCATGATCAAACAATTATCTAAGGATAACAATGGGTGGTCCGCTGGGATAGGTTCTGGGACCGTAACATCTAATGCTGCTCCTGCAATTTCTCCCATAACTAAAGCTTCATATAGATCATCTTGATTTACTACAGGGCCTCTAGTTGTATTGATTAAAATGGCAGAATTTTTCATAATTTTGAATTGCTTCATTGACATCAAGTTTGTTGTTGATTCATTTAAAGGGTTATGAAGAGAAACAAAATCTGAAATAGAAAGTAATTGTTCTAGTGAATCTATATATTTTGCGCCAAATTCTTCGTCTCTTTTTGATCTATTATGGTATACAACATTCATATTAAAGCCATTAGCTCTTTTTGCCATTTCACTTCCAATTCTACCCATTCCAACAATTCCTAAAGTTTTATGATGTATGTCAGTTGCAAGATAACCCAAGGGATCAAAATCACCCCATTCACCATTTTTCACAATATTAGGCAAATCGTATGTTCTTCTAGCAAACGTTGCTAATAAAGCAAAAGCTTCATCTGCTGTACTCTCTGAAAGTATACCAGGGGTGTTACAAACAGCTACTCCAAGTTTGGATGCTGTAGAGACGTCAATGTTGTCATAACCAACTCCAAATTCACTAATAACTTTTAATTTTGGGGCCTTAGAAAGTAACTCTTCATCAATTTCATTAGTAATATGTGCATACATTCCATCAATATCCTTGACAGCATCTAAAAGTTGCGCCCGGTTAGGAGATTCAGTTTTGTCCCAAACTGTTACTTCTGCCCCGAATTCTTCTAGTATTTTTACCGCTTCTGGAAATGTCCTTCTAGTTATTAATATTTTCATAAATTTTTTGTTATTTTTTGTTGGTGCGGGAGGTGGGAGTCGAACCCACACGTCTTTTGGACACATGATCCTAAGTCAAGCGCGTCTGCCATTTCGCCACTCCCGCAATTATTTTTACTTTTGTTATTTTACAAAAAAATTAACTATTTTTGTTCCCAACCATTACTAATATTAGACCAAATTCTACAAAGTTCATCAACTACCTCTTGAGAAATATTAAGCTTTGATTCCATAATTTTTATATTATTTCTTAAGTGAGATATATTTTTAGTTCCTACTATTGCAGTATGAACTTGGCGAAAGTTCAAAGTGAATTTTAGTGCTAAAAAAATATCATCTTCTGGGTAATCTATTTTTGAAATTAATTTTTTCATTTTTCTTGATCTATCAAAATATTCATCAGTATAATCTGGCATATGTGAATATATTATCGAATTTTTATTTTTTCCCCAAACAGCATTAGCTATAGGTCTTTTGATTATCAAACCTATATTTCTTTTTTTTATTTCATCGAAAAAATTTTTTTTTGCGTACTGATCTACTATATTAAAGCTGGTCTGAATCGTTTCGAATAACCCACTAGTAATGGCCCAAGAAAGATCTTCATTACCCCCACTATATCCTAAAAATCTAATTTTACCTTCTGCTTTCAAATCTTGCAGGGCTCTTACAACATCTCCTTTTTCTAACGAAGAAATTTCTGTACCATGTAACTGCATAATATCTATATAATCTGTTTTTAGTAATCTTAATGATTTATTCACAGAATCGATAATATTATCGTAGGTCCAATTTTTCCCCAAAACCGAATGACCGGTTTTTGAAGCTAAAATAAATTCTGACCTTCTATTTGAAATACACTCACCAATTATCTGTTCTCCAATACCATATGAAGATGCAGTATCAATAAAATTAATACCATTGTCTAGTCCAAAATTAAAAATATCGGAAATATTTTTTTTATCTTTAATTTCTAAATTAAGACCAATTTCAGATGTTCCAAAACCTAACCGAGAAACTCTTAAACCAGTTCTACCCAATATATTTGATTGCATAAAGGACCTTATTTTATAAAAATTTAATACATACTGGAGAGGGTATATTCAAATTATGTCCAGTGTCAGAAAGAGAACCATCATCATTAATTTTTAGTGTAGCAATATTATTAGTATCTTGATTGGCAACAAATAAAAATTTTCCATCAGGTGAAAGCGCAAAATTTCTTGGCGTTTCCCCCATAGATGAATGATGACCAATACTATCTAGAGTATTTTTAGATTCATCAAATTTAAAAATTGCTATCGAATCATGCCCTCGATTGGACCCATAAACATAGTTTCCATCTATCGATGTATGAATATCTGCTGTCCATGAATCGCCATTATAATTTTTTGGTAAAGTATCAACTGTTTCAATCAAATTAAGTGAACCATCTTTACCTAAATCATAGGATAGTACAGAGCCACCAAGTTCATTTATTACAAATACTTTTTTGTTGTTTGGATGAAAGGTAAAATGTCTAGGACCTGAGCCTGGCATAACGTTGATTATTGAATTTTCTTCTAAAAATAATTTATTTTCATCATAATCTATTTCATACTTGAAAATTTTATCTAATCCTAAATCACATACATATGCGTATTTTCCTGAGACATCTATACTAACTGAATGGGCATGAGCGGCTTCTTGACGATTTTTATTTATTGAACTCCCCTTATGTTGTTTAAAATCTGATAATTCTGAAATTGAACCATCGTCATTTATGGGGAAAAAACTAACACTACCACCAGCATAATTAGCAGTTATTAATACCGAATCCGAAGGATCAGAATTAATATGACAAGGACCAGTACCTTTTGTAATTTGCTTATTTATAAATTTAAGGGTTCCTCTTTCTTTATCTATTTCAAAAGACGCCACGCTACCAGTTCTTTCTGATGTTACTTCTGAAACTGAATATAGATATTTTTTTGAAGAAGAAACATGTACGAATGAAGGATTTGTTACATCAACATTTTTTGTAGAAGACATAATAGATATTTCTCCGGTATCTGAATCAATAGAAACAGTATAAATACCATCACTAAAAATATTACTATTTTTACTATTTCCTCCACCTAATCCACCTTGAGTATAGGTTCCAATAAATGCTTTATAATTATTCATGAGTCTCCTTTTTCTTAAATTATTAAATCTTCATCAATTTCTACGCCAAGACCAGGCTTGGATGGAAGGTTCATATAACCATCTTTATCTATTGTAGGGTAATTTTTCATAATTGAAAATTTATGTGTATAAGAACCAATTGGTGGATCATGGAGTAATTCCATAAAAGGTGCATTGTTCCATGAAGCAACTAAATGCATATGAGCTATAACACCTATACCGCCACCTCCGTGATGAGGAACAATTTTTTTTCCATACATTTCAGCTAATACACCAATTTTTCTAAGTTGCGTTATTCCACCCAGAACCATACTTTCTGGTTGAAGAACTTGATATGAATTTTTTTCACAAAACAACAAGAAGTCATTCATTGCAATATTATTTTCGCCTCCTGCTATCCGTAGATTAACCTTTGAAGCAAGTTCTGATAAAGCATCAAAATCATATCTATAAAGAGGCTCCTCTAGCCAGTATACATCTAAATTCTCTAATTCTTTGGCTGTTTCATAAGCTCGCTTAAAATCCCACTTTACGCCTTTTTGATACCTTACGGTTGATTGAGCTTGGTTAGCATCAACCATAATTGTCATACCTTTACCAACTGCTAATCGAACTTTTTCTACCGTTTTAATATCTTCATGAATTGAATCATGATGAAGTCTTAATTTTATGGCTTTCCAACCTTCTTGATATAATTTTTTTGCCATTTCTGCTCTTTCATCAGGATTAGATAAAATTATCATGCTTGCATAAGGAATAAGCTTATTCCTATTGCCCCCCCAAATTTTGTGCAATGGCAAATTAGAAAGTTTACCAAGAATATCCCACAATGCTATATCTACACCAGCCATACCTTGATATGGAAGTGAATAACCTTGTAAAAGGTTTGCAGAATGTAATTCAATTTGAAGTGGATCTTTACCAATTAAGTAGTTACGAACAGAATCTAAAAAGATTGGATTCAAAGAAGTACCAATACCATAAACACCTGAATCGGTTTCTATTTTTAATATTGATCCTCCACCCTTCTCAAAAGATGACAATTGTCCAGGACTCCAAGCTGGTTCAATTTCACCTATTTTTTCTGTCACACGAAGATTAACAATCCTAACGTCTGTTATTTTTACATTTATCATAAAAAATCACCTTAGTTCAAATTAAATATATAATTTATATCATAGTATATAAATTATAAAAATTTAACAAGAAAGAATAAAATGAATCCAGTAATAAAAAACAAAAATAATTATAAGAATCCTATATTATCTATTGAAGATAAAGTTGGTGATTATGTAATGCTTTATGTTGTTCATAAAAAAGGGGAAAGTAGCCCAGATCACACCCATCAATGGGAACACCAAGCTTATATCACCAAAGGAGAAGGTGTATTAGTATGTAATGGACAAGAATATCCCATAATAGAAGGTGATTGTATATTAGTACCAGCAAATCAAAGACATCAATTTATAAACACAGGCGAAAAAAATCTGGAAAGAGTAACTGTCAACCCAAGAAATTCAGTTGAAAACTAGTAACTTTCTTTAGCACCTTTTTCGGCAGATTTTTTCCATGCTTCTCCCAGTGAGTCTACACTTACATTTTTCTCACGAGCAGCATTAATAACTATTGATTCTTGTTCTGCTAAAGAGTTAGCTAAATCTGGAATTTTGTTAACAACATCATGCGGAATCTTGATTGCACCATGAATATCAGCAGCAATAATATCACCAGGTTTTATGTATACACCCCCAACATCTACAGGTATATTATAATCTATAGCGTGAACATATCCATGTGACACTAAAACTTCTTTTGACCAGAAAGGAAACCCAAGTTCTTCTGCTTCTTTTAAATCTCTAACTCCTCCATCTGTTACCGCTCCAACACAACCCAATCCTTTTGCTATATTTCCTTGAACTTCACCCCAATATGAGCCAATAGTCGCTGGATAATCAAGATCATGAAGCACCACCATTCTTGGACCAGGAATGGATAAAATTGCTCTATAATAATCTGTTCTTTCCAAAGCGCTAGGAGATTTATGTCGCGCAGATATAACTCCAGTGACTGCGTTACCGATATATGTCTTATTAATTTTTGTTTGAGATTTAATTTCAGGCCTTAAAAATCCCTCTGTTCTGGGAAGAATATCTAGGAGCTCTAGTGCATTTGCTATGGTAGGAGTATCAATTGTTTCAAGTTTTTTTATTAGATTTTCTGTTAAATATGATTTAATTTCTGACATAAAATTTCCTTTAATGATATAAATATCTAATTATATTAACATTAATTTAAAAAAATAAGTAATAAAAATATTTAGAAAAATAATCAGGAGAAAATTTGATCTATGACTGGTAATGAATTAGTTGCAAAAATATTAAAAGAAGAAGGTGTTGAAAATATAACATGTTTTCCTAGCAATAATATTATAGAAGCTGTATCTAAAGAAGGAATACGTCCTTATATGTTTAGACATGAAAGAGGCGCAATAATGGCTGCTGATGGATATAGCAGAATGAAAAATAGAAAAAAATTCGGTGTGGCTGCAGTTCAATTTGCAGCTGGTGCTGAAAATTCTATTGGCGCCATATCTCAAGCATACGGGGATAATGTTCCAATATTAATACTCCCTGGAGGTTACCCTTTAGAAAGAAGAAATGTAAGACCAAATTTTGTTGCAAGAGATTCTTGGAAGACGGTTGTCAAATCGGTTGAAACAATAGATACTCCATCGCAAATAAAAGATGTAATGAGAAGAGCTTTTAATGCCCTAAAAAACGGAAATCCAGGACCAGTAGTAGTTGAGATGACATTAGATGTATGCGAATTAGAAGTTCCTTCTGAACACTCAAATTATTCCTCTCCACAAATTTCTTCATCTGCTCCTACCAAGGAGGATATTAAGGATACGGTAAAACAATTATTATCTGCTAAATATCCAATGATTTGGTCAGGGTCAGGTGTTCTATTTTCTGAAGCAACAAATGAACTTGCGGAATTAGCTAACCTTCTAGACTTACCTGTCTTCACCACAATGGAAGGTAAGTCTTCATTTGATGAAAGACACCCTTTATCCTTAGGGGCAGGCAGTGGTGCTACTACAGGACCTGCTTTTAAGTGGATTAATCAATCAGATGTAATTTTAGGGTTAGGGACTAGTCTCTCAATTAATAACTACACAAGAAATATACCTGAAGGTAAAAAATGTGTTATTCACAATACTATAAATTCAGAAGAGATAAATAAAGAAACGCCTTCAGATATAGGACTTCTTGGTGATGCAAAATTAACATTGCAAATGATTATTGAAGAGGTAAAGAGTTCGATTGGAGAAAGTGGCAGAAAAACTAATGTAAGAGAAGAAATAGCCAAAGAAAAAAAAGAATGGTTAAAGGAATGGCAACCTGTACTGGATTCCGACGAAAATCCTATGAACCCATACCGTATCATAAACGAAATTAATAAAAATATTGATCTTGAAAATAGTATAGTAACCCACGATGCTGGAGGGCCAAGAGATTGCATGGTTCCTTTTTTTACAGCAACTAATCCTCATAGCTACATAGGCTGGGGTAAAACAACTCATCTTGGGTTTGGAATTCCATTAATGATTGGAGCCAAACTAGCAGAACCTGATAAATTTTGCCTGAACTACATGGGTGATGGCGCTTGGGGAATGTCAGGCACAGATATAGAATCAGCTACAAGATTAGGCCTTCCAATAACTACTGTATTGTTAAATAATGGTGGTATGGCAACATATCCCGGAGGTTTTCCAACTGCTAGAGAACAATATGGTGTCTCTGAAATGATAGGTAATTATGCAAAAATAACTGAAGGGATGGGTGGATATGGAATTGAGGTTAATAAACCAAACGAAATAGCACCTGCAATAATTAAAGCTCAAGAAATTAATGCAAAAGGTCAGTCAGTACTAATTGATATCAAATCAAACTATTATCATAAGAAATCAAATTTTAGAAACTAAATAAATCTACTTAATCTTAAGAATTCTAATTCATTAGGAAATTTCGATTTTAATATCATTTCAGAAATTATTTCTCCAACTACGCTTGTAAATTTAAAACCATGACCTGAAAATCCACCAGCTATAAAAACTTGCGAGTAGTTAGGATGCCTATCTATAATAAAATTCTCATCTGGCGTATTTGTAAACATACAAGTCTGGTACTCCAAAAGTTTCCCATTAGCTTCTGGGAAATATTTACTAATTGCATATCTCAATGCATGCTCATCAAGGTCAGACAAATCTGTATTTTGTCTATCAGGATCTATTATTTCATTTAGATGATTATATTTACCAATTTTAAAACCTTGAATTTTATGAATTGGAAATCCGTAAAATCTTCCTTCATCAACAGAGCATGAAAAAACTGGGAAATTTTTTTTAAATTTATTATCATTTCTTGTTTTGAACCAACCAAGAACTTGTCTTTCAGGAACAGCTAGATTTAATAACTCAGGTACTAATTTATTTATCCATGAACCAGCAGTAATTACCAATGAATCAGATTTATAGTTAGATTTATTTGTTGTGACTGAAACCTCCCCATTATTAACTTCCCATCTAATAACGCTTTCCATTGATGAAATCTTTGCATTATGATGTAGAGCTAATTTTGCATAATGTTCTATAATTTTTTCTGACAACAAAAATCCGCCATCTTTTTGAAATAAACCTTTGTAATTGGTAGGAAAATTATAAGCTGGAAATCTCTTTGAAATTTCATTACCTTTTAAAACTTCGTAGGGAATTTCATGCTGTATACAGGAATTTAAGGATCCAGAAAAAACCCAATGATCTTCTTTTGAAATATCAAGTGAGCCAGTCTTGAAAAGTATTTTTTCATTACAGTTTTTTTCTAAATCATACCATAGTTCATAAGCTCTTCTGAGCATTGGAACATAAGCTGGATGCTCAGAGTAGGCTAATCTTATAATTCTATTTATACCGTGAGATGAACCAACTGAATTAGGAATATTTGATTGTTCAATTCCTAGCACTGATTTATTATTTTTTGCTAGTTGATAAAGAGTAGAGCTACCCATAGCTCCAATACCTATAACAATTGTGTCAAACTTTTTTTCTCGATTTTTTATTACCATATAACTATGTTTTCAATAAGTTGATTTTATGATAAAACTAAATTTGTTACAAATCATTAAGAAACTTGGAAGCAACATGGTGAAAAATGTCAAATAAGGAATTTTATTACCCAAATGATTCTTTTAGTCAAAAAGCATATATTAAAAACTTTGAAGAATACAAAAAAGAATACGAAAAATCAGTAAAGGACCCGGAAAGCTTTTGGGAGGAAAAAGCTTCAGAGTACTTCTGGTTTAAAAAATGGAGCAAAGTAAGAAATTATAACTTTGATTTAAGAAATGGGGCTGTAAATATTAAGTGGTTTGAAGGTGGAAAAACTAATATTGCATACAACTGCTTAGATAGGCATCTAGAATCATTGGGTGAAAAAACTGCAATAATTTGGGAAGGAAATGAACCTGGAGAAGACAGAGTTATTTCATACAATGAACTTCATAAAGAAGTCTCGAAATTTTCAAATGTATTAAAGTCTAAAGGTGTAAAAAAAGGAGACAGAGTATCTATATATATGCCAATGATTCCTGAGCTAGCAATTGCTATGCTAGCTTGCGCAAGAATTGGGGCTATACATTCAATAGTTTTTGGAGGTTTTTCTGCTGAGGCCTTAGCAGATAGAATTGCTGATTCAAGCTGTTCAATACTTATAACATGTAATGGAACATATCGTGGTGATAAGGCTATAGAGATGAAACCCGTAGCAGATGAAGCAATAGATTTAGCTGAAAAATTGATGGACTCTAAAGTAAACACTTGCATAGTAGTTGAAAGGGTTAAGAATAAAGAAATTGAATGTTCTATGAATTTAGATAGAGATTTTTGGTGGCATAATTTGATGAATAGTTCAAATGAAATATGTGACGCTGAGCCAATGGACTCTGAAGATCCTTTATTTATACTTTATACTTCTGGGTCAACAGGTAAACCAAAAGGAGTCTTACATTCAACTGCTGGATATATGATATATACTTCCCAAACCCACAAATATATATTCGATTACCAAGAAAATGATGTTTATTTCTGTACAGCTGACATCGGTTGGGTTACTGGTCATTCATATATAATATATGGTCCACTTGCAAATGGTGCCACTACATTAATGTTTGAGGGGATACCTACATACCCTGAGCCTGATAGATTTTGGCAAATAGTGGAAAAATGGAATGTGAACCAATTTTACACAGCCCCTACCGCTATTAGAGCAATAGCTAGACTTGGAGATGATTATCCAAACAAATATAAAATGAGTTCTTTAAAGTTATTGGGTTCTGTAGGAGAACCTATCAATCCTGAAGCCTGGCGTTGGTACTATAAAAACGTAGGCAAAGAACGGTGTCCTATTGTTGATACATGGTGGCAAACTGAGACTGGAGGTATTCTCATTACCCCAATACCGGGTGCCATTCCAACAAAACCCGGATCAGCAACATTGCCATTTTTTGGAATTGAACCAGAAATTCTTGAATCAGAAACTGGGAAGCCAATCAATGGAAATAACGTTTCTGGAGTGCTAGCAATAAAAAAAACATGGCCTGGGCAAATGAGAACTGTTTACGGTGATCATTCTAGATTTGAATCTACATATTTTGAAATGTATAAAGGTTACTACTTCACTGGAGATGGAGCTACTAGAGATAAAGATGGGTATTATTGGGTTACTGGAAGAGTAGACGATGTTATTAATGTTTCAGGGCATAGAATGGGTACCGCAGAAGTTGAAAGCGCTTTGGTGTTACATGATGCAGTAGCAGAAGCTGCAGTCGTAGGTTTTCCACACGATGTTAAGGGCCAAGGAATTTATGCTTACGTAACCCTAAATGTGGGTGAGAAATACACAAATGAACTCATAGATGATCTAAAAAGACAAGTAAGAAATGTTATTGGCCCAATAGCTACACCTGATGTAATTCACTGGGCGCCATCTCTACCAAAAACCAGATCAGGCAAGATTATGAGAAGGATACTTAGAAAAATTGCCACTAACGAAATTGATACTATAGGTGACACCTCTACACTAGCGGAGCCTGAGGTTGTTGAGCAACTAATAAATAATAAAAGTTCCTAATTAGTCTTTTTCAATTTTTTTGGCAACTTTATCTATTTGTTTTAATTCAAGGTCATTATCATTCTGATCAATAATATTGATTTCTTTAAATTTTTTTGCAGTAACAAACACTCTTGACTGGAATGAACTTACTGCTTTATTATACGCATCAACTGTTCTTCCAAGAGTGGTTCCTATGCTCCCAAAATGTTCAGTAAAAACGCTTAATCTTTCATATAACTCTCTACCTAAATCTGAAATTTGTTTTGCATTTTCTGCCATTGATTCTTCACGCCAACCAACAGCAAAAGATTTTAATAGTGCGAGAAGCGATAATGGAGATGCTATGATGACATTTTTGTTACTAGCCCACTCAAGTAATGATGAGTCATTATCTAGAACAGACATATATACAGATTCGATAGGTATAAACATAACTACTAATTCTGGAGAATCAGGGAATTGATCCCAATATTTTTTTGATGATAGTGAATTCACATGATCTCTTGTATTTTTTATGTGTTGCGATATATAATTTTCTTTAATTTTTTTGTCTTCAGACTCAATAGATTTTATATATGCATCCATTGGAGTTTTTGCATCAACAACTATATTTTTCCCACCTGCCATATTTACAACTAAATCAGGAATGATTCTTGAATCATCATCAGAGAAAACTTTCTGTTCAACAAAATCACAAAATTTCATCATCCCAGCAATTTCCACAACTCTACGTAGTTGCATTTCACCCCATGCACCTCTTAAGTTAGGAGCTCTAAGAGCCTTAGAGAGATCTGATGTTTCCTTAATCAATACATTCATCTGCTCATAAGTCGATGTTTGAGACCTTATTCTATCTTTGTCAAAAATCTCAATTCTGTTATCTATGGCTTTAATTGTTTCTATAGCTGGATTAATTAACTTTTGTATTTCTACGTGACGTTTTTCAAGATCTGATTTTGCCTGATTTTGATAATTGCTCATTTTTTCATTAGCTAAAGTTAGAAAAGACTCATTATTATTTTTTAAAGCATCAGATGCAATATTGGCAAATGTTTCCTTTAAATTTATTGAATTATTATTTATTTGTTCTTTTTGTTCAAGAATATTTTTAATTTCCGAATTCTTAACATCAATCTTCAACTTCCAAAAAACAGAACATAAAATTACACCTATCGTAAATGCTAATACTCCTATAATTATTTGCTCCATATTAAACTCCTTAGCAAATCAATTGATCCATTGATTTAATGCATTCTGATCATTATCTGTAATATTTAGATATTGGTTGTTTTCAGGATTAACTTCATATTTTTTTACTTCATCAATATTTAGATCTAAACCTAAACCTGGCAAATTGTTTGGCAAAATAGCTCCATTTTCAATAGTAAACATTGGATTAATTATTTTTTCAAATGTATTAAACCATGTATGCAGGCATTCTTGCCTATATAAATTTGGTGTTGTCATACATACTTGAAATCCAGCGGCAATTGATATCGGCCCCAAAGCATCGTGCGGACTAATTCTTATGTAGTTTACTTCAGCCTGAGCTGCAATTCTTCTTAACTCAGATATACCGCCACACCACGCAACGTCAGGCATAACATATTCAGCTAATCGATTATTAAATATTTCTGTATAGTCCCATCTTGTAAAATGACGTTCTCCTATACAAATTGGGATATTGATATTTTCTTTTACTTGCCTTAGAGCATTATGATTTTCTACATGAATAGGTTCTTCTAACCATACTAAATTAATATCTTCTAATTGTTTTCCTGCAGCGATAGCAGATGCAACATCAAACCTTGCATGAGCATCAACCATCAGCTCATAATCATCACCAACAGCTTCTCTCAATGTTTGCATCCATTCAAGAGATAGCCTAAGTAGTTTAGGTGTAAGTCTTTCAACCTCAGATGGGCCGGAGTAACCATTAATACTTGATGGGAATGGATCAGTCTTTATAGCATCGTATCCTGCTTTTTTTGTCTCTTTTGCAGCTTTAGCTAAAGATTCCAAACGTCCTGCATCGGAATTATAATCTTGATCGTTAGTGACCAAAGAAACTTCCCTAACAGCACCGCCTAATAATTTTTTGTCTCTTTTGTCAGAATTATAATCTTGAACATGAGTATACAAAGGAACTCTATTTCTAACAGCACCGCCTAATAAATTATATATAGGGGTATTTAATACTTTTCCTTTGATATCCCATAAGGCAATATCAATAGCACTTATAAGGTGGGAAACATAACCTCGACCATTTAAGTCATCATAAGAGTGAAATATAGTTTGCCATATATTTTCAATATTACTTGCATCCATTCCTATAATCATAGATCTAAGTGACTTAATACCATTAACAAGATGCAAATTTACACTGTAATCTGTGCACTCGCCAAATCCATAATATCCATCATCTGTTTCTACTTTTACAAAAAGCCATGGCAAACCATCAATTGGCATTGTTACGATGGGGGTTATATTTGAAATTTTCAATTTATTTAATCCTTATTCAAGTTTATAATATGAATATACAACAAATTTCTTTGAAAAAAAAATATCTATGTACAAAAAACCTAAAAATTAGATCAAATTATGAGTAAAAATGAGATTGATTATAAACTATGCGCTAATTATCTGTCAAAGAGAGATCCTATCTTAGAAAAACTTGTAAGAAAGCATGGCATTGTAACATTACCTCCTAAAGAGGACCCCTTCACAAAGTTTGTTAAAATTATAGTTAATCAACAACTATCCAACAAAGCTGCTTCTACAATATTTAGTAGATTAGAAAGCAAATTATCTAAATTTAATCCAACTTTAATTCAAAAATTAGATGATAATGTATTTCGAGAATCAGGGATTTCTAAACAAAAAGCTTCATATATAAAAAATGTTGCTAAAATTTTCCTTGATAATAAGGACATAGAAAAACATCTTGTTAGTCTTGATGATTATAAACTAGAAAAATTTCTAACTTCAATCAAAGGCCTAGGGCAATGGTCATCAAGTATGTACATGATGTTTAATATGCACCGGTTAGATATGTTTACCCATGGTGATGTAGCTTTAAATAAATCTATAAAACACATGTATAATATCGATGTAAAAAATAAATTAGATCTTCCAAAACTAAAGAAATTAGAAAAATTATGGTCACCCTACAAAACGATCGCTTGCCTTTACTTATGGAAATATATCGATTCAGATGAATCGTTTTTATAAAAATTACATTATTTGGAAGTTTTAGTCCTTTATTTATATCTAATTTATTTTCTAATTATTTATAATTGTGAACTATGAAAAAAATTAAATTTATGGATACTTCATTTCGAGATGGGTTTCAGTCTTGCTATGGAGCTAGAGTAAAAACTGAAGATTTTCTACCAGTTTTAACTGCTGCTGTTGATGCAGGAAATTACAACTTTGAAATTGGTGGTGGGGCAAGATTCCAAAGTTTGTATTTTTATTGTCAAGAAGATGCTTTTGACATGATGGATAGTGCTAGAAATATTGTTGGCGATAAAATTAATCTACAAACTTTAGCTAGAGGTGTTAATGTTGTAGGTCTTGAATCTCAATCAAGGGACATAGTAAATTTACACGCTAAATTATTTAAAAAGCATGGAATTACAACTATTAGAAATTTTGATGCACTTATGGATATCAGAAATTTATCTTATTCAGGAGAATGTATCACTAACGCAGGATTAAATCACCAAATCGTTATAGCTCTAATGGGCCTTCCACCAAGCTTAAAAGAGAGCTATTACCATTCTGCTGAATTTTATACCGATAAAATAAAAGAAATATTAAAAGCAGATATTCCATTTGATAGCTTAGCTTTTAAGGATGCATCAGGAACTACCCCCCCATCTATTGTTTATGAATCAATAAAATCTGCTAGAAAATTACTTCCTGGAGGTACAATGATTCAATTTCATACTCATGATACCGCGGGGATGGGTGTATCTTGTAACATGGCAGCTATTGAAGCCGGTGCAGACATGATTGATTTAGCTATGTCACCAGTTAGTGGAGGCACTTCACAAGCTGATATTTTAACAATGTGGCAAAGTTTACGAGGAACTGAATATACCCTCGATATTGACGAAGAAAAAATTCTTGAAGTAGAAAAATTTTTTGCTGAAAAAATGGAGAAGTATTTTCTTCCTCCTGAAGCTATTACAGTTGATCCAATAATACCCTTTTCTCCAATGCCTGGAGGAGCACTAACTGCTAATACTCAAATGATGAGAGATAATAATTCATTTCATTTATTTACAAAGGTTATAGAAAACATGAGAGAAGTAGTTGCAAAAGGTGGATATGGAACATCAGTTACACCAGTTTCCCAATTCTATTTTCAGCAAGCATTCTCTAATACTGTTCAGGGTAACTGGAAAAAGATCTCAGATAACTATGGAAAAATGATTTTAGGATATTTTGGTAAAACTCCAACAGAACCAGATTCAGAAATCATGAAAATAGCAGCAGAACAATTAGGACTCGAACCCACACAAGAAGATCCTCATGACTTAAATGATTCAAACCCTGAACTTGGAATAGATTATAATAAAAAAATTCTTGAAGATAATAATCTTGAAATTACAGATGAAAATATATTTATCTCTGCAACATGTGGCACAAAAGGTATCGACTTCTTAAAAGGTAATGGAGAACTTGGAGTTAGATATAAAGATGACAATTCACCAACTAAAGATATTTTCAACCATACTGTTACTATAAATGGCGAAGAATTTGATCTCGAGATAGTATCAAATTAATAATAATTTTTCAAAAAATAAAATCATATATCATATATGAACTTATAACTATCATGACTATATTTTCTAGTAAAGTTAATTCAGATATGTTTAAATTTATAGTTTCTCCCATACAAGCACATCTTATATTTTTTTTACCAAATAGAATATTTATTACACCATAAGTTTGAGAAACCATAATTACAATAACAAAAATACAAACAAATAAGTTCGTATTCCCAGATAAATAATATAAACCTAACATAAGCTCTATAAATGGATAAATTAAAGAATATTTATATATTTTTTTTGAAATAATATCGTAACCAGAAAAACTTGATGCAAAACCCCTAACACTTAATAGTTTTAGAAAAGAAAAAACAGTAAAAAACATACCCATATAATATGATAAAAATTTATTAATCAAGTCATCATTGGTGGAATTAATTGATAAACATATTGATGAGGCGACAACAACAAAAAGAGCGATTAATAAAGGTTTCTTATCTTTTAAATAATTGTATATATTATCAAATGCCGTTTTATCTTTTTTTTCTAAGTCAAATCTAACATAATTATTTTCCTGTGATTTTTTATCGCTAATTTCATAATCACCTAGTAATCTAACTAAATCATTTAAATTACTAAGTAAAATTTCACTATTCGTACTAATTAATAATTCTTTTGTAGTTAGTGATAAATCAACCTTAGATAGTGGATATTTATTTATAATTGCAGATTTAATTGCATTAGTACAACTATCACATGTCATACCAGAGACAAAAAATTTATACTTTTGCATTTATATTTTTTCAAGCTCGGATTGTACTTTTTCTGCGTGACCTTTGGCTCGTACATTTGTCCATTTTTTTATCAATGTCCCGTTTTCATCTATAAGAAAAGTAGATCGAATAATTCCATACGAAATTTTCCCATACATATTTTTTTCTCCCCATACACCAAAATCTTTTATCATCTTTTTATCAGGGTCGCAGAGTAATTTGAAAGGTAATGAATGGTTAGATATAAATTTGTTGTGTGAATTTGGTCCATCTGGACTAATTCCATATATTTCACAATTCATTTTGGAAAATTCATCATATATATCTCTGAACTCACAAGCCTCAACGGTACAACCTGGAGTTTCATCTTTTGGGTAAAAGTAAAGAACCGCAGGTTTCCCTTTTAATGATTCTAGAGTTACTATTTTTTCATTTTGATCAACCAAACTAAAATCAGGAACTTTTTCACCTTCTTTAATATTCATATATAACTCCAAAATAAATTATTTTTTAAATACAATTATATCATTTTGAAAAAGATATAAATTAGGCGCAAACTGGGTGTTTTCCATCCCATCTGTTAAATTTAGGTTGTTTACCTACAGCTAATGAATCTCTTGTATTTTTCCACATTTCATACCAAATTTTAGAGTTGCGAAGTTCTGAGCTAGGATTTGATTTACTTCTTGCTATAAAGCCTGGGAAAGCACTTCTACCTGTGGCCTGGCCAGTGGGTTGATATCTTAAATCAAAGCTCCAACGAATTCTATCGCTAATATTGGGTAATGATGAATGCACTGTTGTTTTGGTAAGAAGTAAGGCATCACCTTTTTTAATTGGAATAGGGATAGCTTCATTTGAATTAAATAATTTTTCTGGAATTTGAGTGCCTGATTCTTGTGGGCAATGAGTTAAAATATCTCCTCTGTGAGAGCCAGGAACAACTTGCAAGCAACCATTTTCGACACTTGCATCCATTAATGGGAACCATATAGTAAGAAGATTTGTATTATCAGCCTCTTTATTTATTACTCCGCTATCTTGATGCCATGGAGTAGTTTTTATATCACCAATTAGATTTCCATTTTCATCACGCGGACTTATAGATTCTGGAGTCTTAACTCGAACATGCTGCACAGGATTAGAATAAACTTCACTACCTACAATGGACTCAGCTACATCCAAAATACCTTTTGATGTTAAGGCATTAAAAACTGCAGGACCAGCCCAAAAAGGTGTATCAGATTCAATGCCATTTTGTGGAAGTGAAAAATCAAAAAATTGATTGTAAGTTGCTTGTGACTCTAAATAAATTTTTGTCACCCTATCCCCAAATTCTAATTCAGAATAATTTGATGATATTTTACCTTTCGAATAAAGGTAATTAGCTAAATCATCTAGAACAGTAGCATACTCATCAATTATTGGATCTATTACATTTTCAGAATCAAAAATATTATTAACCACAAGAAAACCTTCTTGATTAAATTTTTGTATTTGATTCGCTGATAAATGTGTCACTATGATACTCCAAACTGTATATTAAGAGATATATTACAGCAATAAGTAAGTATTTACAAATAGATTTATAGGTAAAGTAAAAATATAATATACTAAGAAAATTAGAAAGTACTAAAAGTTACAAAATAGGTTTTAAATATGGAAAATATCAAAGATACTGCATTTAGTATAGATACTTCAAGTATTAAATTTGGCTCTGGTGTAAGCGAGGAGGTAGGTTGGGAGTTAGATAGACTTGGTTGTAAAAATGTCATGATCGTAACAGATAATAACCTTACAGAACATCAAAGTGTTCAAACTGTTATCAAATCATTAGACAAAAATAACATAAAATTTTTTCTATTTGATCAATGTAGTGTGGAACCAACTGATACATCTTTTAAAAATGCTATAAATTTTGCAATAGAAAAGGATATTGATGGATTTGTAGGAGTTGGAGGAGGGTCAAGTATGGATACAGCTAAAGCGGCAAATTTATATTCAACTTATCCTAATGATTTCATGGCATACGTAAATGCACCAATTGGTAAAGGAACTCCAGTTCCGGGACCTCTAAAACCTCTTATAGCAATACCTACAACTACTGGTACGGGAAGTGAAACAACTGGAGGTGCAATATTCGATTTAGAAGAAATGAAGGCTAAAACCGGAATAATGCATCGTTACCTAAGACCATCAATGGGTTTAGTGGATCCAGAGAATGTAAAAATTCTTCCTTCAAACGTTATTGCGTGTAGCGGGCTAGATGTTTTATGTCACGGATTAGAATCGTATACCGCCCTACCATTCAATAAAAGAATAAAAGGAAACAATCCAGGAGAAAGACCTTCATACCAAGGTTCTAATCCAATAAGTGACGTGTGGTCATTAACTGCGATAAAAATGGTGGCACAAAATATAGTTGAAGCTGTTAACAACCCTGATAATTTTACTGCAAGATCACAAATGCTTCTCGCAGCAACATTTGCGGGTGTAGGTTTTGGAAATGCAGGGGTCCATTTATGTCATGGATTATCTTATGCGATTTCAGGAAATGTAAAAAATTTCGTTTTAGATGACTATCCAGAAAATTCACCCTTAATTCCACACGGGCTTTCAGTTGCAATTTGTGCGCCAGCCATTTTTAACTTCACAGCAAAAAGTAATTTCAAGAGACATATTGAGATTACTGAGGCATTAGGATACGAAAATGTAAACGAAGAAAACGTAGATACAATTCTCCCTAAAGCAATAAAAACAATTATGTCTGACATTGGCATGCCAACAAAACTAAGCGATTTAGGATATGCAGAAAAAGATATTGATAAATTAGTTGAAGGTACTATTCCACAACACAGAGTAACTAAGTTAAGTCCAATAGAAATTACACCTAAGGATATAAAAAATCTTTTGTTTAAAAGTTTAGATAATTCTTGGATTTAATATATTATTATGAATAACTTTGAAATAGAAGCGATAAATGTAGCACGCAAATGGAACGATGAAGGGTTTAATAGAAGGGATAAAATTATATGTGTAAAATATCTTCATTTTCCTCATATAAGACTATGGGATAATAAATTTTCTGTTTTTACTGAAGAAGAATTTATAAAAGGATTTGATATTCAAACAGAAAAACTAATGAATGAAGGTTGGGACCACACTGTAACACTAGATATAAAGCCTATACAATCAAACAAAAATAAAGTTCATTTATTGCTTACACAATCAAGAAGAGATAAAAACGACAAGGAATATCACAGATTTGAAACCCTTTGGATAATAACAAAAATCGAAGGTAAATGGGGGATTCAATTTAGATCTTCATTTCTCAATGCTTCTTCGCAAGTTTCAGATCAATTACTTTAGATATAAATATTAGAAAAAATTTTAAAATACTTTTTTTTAATTTGATTTTATAAAAACAAAAAAAAAAGGTTGAGTGTAGGAGTATTCGTTACACTCAACCTTTATATCTCATTCAATTATTTCATTGATTCGGGAAAAAACTATGAAAATCTAATGAGAAAAAAATTTATTTTTTAGCCGTTTATAAGCTTTTCAGCTTCAGCTAAGTCATTTGCTCCTAAGATTCTGAACACTTTAGATGTAGGATCTTCAGCTGCAACTCCTTTTACGGCTTTTCTACCGTTTTTCATTGTAACTATTTCAGGGTTAGCAATTTCTACTACTTTTTTTAATTTCACACTGTATGCAGTTAATTTCATAATATTTCTCCCTTATGATATAAGGCTTATGATACCTTGTATCAAATTAATTTATACTAGTATAATAATACAATATACTAATTTGTCAAGTAAAAGAATATAAATATATGAGATACAGGGTATCATATATATTTATATCCCAATCATCATATAAAAACTTATCAGGTTTGAAATAATTAGTAATTCTTCACTCTTTATTCTTAAAAATTTACAAATATTATATTTAATCATTATTCAAGTAAATTATTTTTGGAACCTGCCTATATAATTGTTTAGTGAAATATCAACAAAAGATGTTTGAATATTTCTGTTAAGTTATTGAAAAATTTATATAATAATATTTTTAGTGAAAAGGAATTATATTATGAGCAAGGTTGCATTTATAGGACTAGGAGTAATGGGCTACCCTATGGCTGGATTTATATCAAATTCAGGTCATGAGGTCAGTGTTTTTAACAGAACTTCTTCAAAAGCAGAAAAATGGATAAAAGAATATAAAGGAAAGAAGACGGAAACTCCAGCTGAAGCTGCAATAGGAGCAGATTTTATATTTACTTGTGTTGGAAATGATAATGACCTAAGAGAAGTTACTTTTGGAGAAGAAGGAGTTTTTCAAAATATAAAAAAAGGAGCTATATATGTAGATAATACTACTGCTTCAGCAACTATAGCAAGAGAAATATATACATATGCTAAAGAAAATGGTTTTGCATCACTAGATGCCCCAGTATCCGGTGGTCAAGCTGGCGCTGAAAGCGGTTCCTTAACAGTAATGATTGGAGGAGATGTAGAAGCATATGATAAAGCTAAAAACGTGATTGATTGCTACAGTAAAAAAATGAAACTACTTGGCAATGCGGGTTCCGGACAATTAGCCAAAATGACTAATCAAATTTGTATAGCCGGTTTGGTACAAGGACTTTCTGAGGCTATAAATTTTGGTATGAATGCTGGTTTAGATATGAAAGATGTAGTTGAAGTTATTTCTCAGGGGGCCGCAGGATCTTGGCAAATGGAAAATAGGCATAAAACTATGATTGAAGATGAATTCAATTACGGTTTTGCAGTAGATTGGATGAGAAAGGATTTGAAAATTGCAATCGAAGAATCTGAAAAAAATAAATCAGAACTTCCTATAACAAAAATTATTGACAAATATTACAGCGAAGTCCAAGAAATGGGCGGTGGAAGATGGGACACATCAAGCCTCATTAAGAGATTTAGAAAATAATTATGGATAATGCTAAAAACAAACCTAATATTATAATTATATTAGCTGATGATTTAGGGTATTCAGATCTTGGTTGTTATGGATCAGAAATAAAGACCCCAAACATTGATAGTTTAGGTAATAATGGCATTAAGTTTTCTGAGTTTTATAATCAAGCCAGATGTAGTCCTTCTAGAGCTTCACTTATGACAGGATTAACAGGACATCAAGCAGGTATTGGACAACTATCAGGCGATTTAGGAGCTCCTGGATATAGAGGTTTCTTAAATAATGAGTGTGTAACTGTTGCTGAAGTTCTAAAACAGGAAAATTATGATACATATATTTCAGGTAAATGGCACCTAGGTGGTAGCTGGGATCCGAGAGAAAAAGAAAAGTGGTTGGCAGGAACAGAAAATCATCCGCTTCCTACCCAAAGAGGATTCGATGAGTTTTACGGTATCATGGACGCTGCATCTAATTTTTTTAGACCAGAAAGTCTTATGGAAGGTGATAAGTTTATTGATATAGATGATCCTGATTATTATTTTACTGATGCAATGTCTGACAAGGCCTGTAGCATGATTAATAAATCGATTGATAAAGATAACCCTTTTTTCCTTTATCTATCTTATACTGCTCCTCATTGGCCTTTGCATGCCAAGCAAGAAGACATAGCAAAATATGAAGGAAAATATCTCAAGGGATGGGACTATTTTAGAACAACTAGACATGAAGAAATGAAAGGCTTAGGAATAGTTGACTCAAAGTGGGATATTTCCCCTAGGGATTCTGATGTAAAAAATTGGGAAGATAATAAATTTCATGACTGGGAAGATTCCAAAATGGCTGCTTATGCAGCTATGATTGATAGTATGGACCAAGGTATAGGAAGAGTGATAAATTGCTTGAAAAATAGCGACCAATTGGATAACACTTTAATTTTCTTCATGTCTGATAATGGAGGTTGTGCTGAACTTATGAGAGAGGATGGAGATTGGAGTAATACCTCTCAGTGGGAAACAAATACCATAAATGGGAAATCTGTAAGAGTTGGTAATATACCAAACCTAAGGCCAGGACCAGGAACAACCTTTCAGAGTTATGAAATTCCTTGGACAAATGTTAGCAATAGTCCATTCAGACTTTTCAAGAGATGGATTCATGAAGGAGGAATTAGCGCCCCACTTATTGTTCATTGGCCTTCAGTTATCAAAGAGTCAAGAATAGAATCAGAGCAGTTACATATTATGGATATTCCTGCTACTGCAATTCATGCAGCAAATGCTAAATATCCAGATGAATACAATGGTAATAAAATAAAACAAATAGAGGGAGAAAGCTTCTTAGATTTACTTGTTAATAGATGGTCTAGGGAAAAACCTATGTACTGGGAACATGAAGGGAATCAAGGTATAAGGAAAGGAGAATGGAAACTAGTAAAAGAGTATGATCAAGATTGGGAATTATATAATTTATCAGAAGACAGAACAGAATTAAACGATTTATCTAGTAAAGAAAAAAAGAGGGTTGAAGAAATGGCTATTGAATGGGAAGAATGGGCAAAAATTAGTAATGTTCTACCCTGGCCTGTAAATCCTAATGTTTTAGCAAAACGGCTAGAAGGTGACCATGCACACATCCATCAACATAGAGGACCTACTGCTGGTCAAATTGCTGATGGTAAAGGAAAATTTCTTTAAAGTTCAGATTGAGTTTGGTGAAGCGCCCGGGACTCGAACCCGGAACCTATTGATTAAGAGTCAATTGCTCTGCCAGTTGAGCTAGCGCTCCATAA
>PAXI01000004.1 GCA_002714425.1 Chloroflexota bacterium | reverse complement strand
AATCTTGGAAATTATAAAAATAATATTACTATATATAAAAAAACTGTTCATTGGTATCTAATGGAGTATATATCAGGTGAATTTTCCATGCATGATGATGAATTTGATAGTGTAGAATGGATAGAAATAAGCATTGCAAAAAATAAAATAACACATAAGAACGAAAAAGATGTCTTGGGAAAAGTTTTGGCCATTTTCAAAAAATGAAGAAATAATTTTAAATAATGATGAAGTTTTTGCTACAGGTAAAATCACTCAATTGAGATCAAAAAAAATTGAGGATGCTAGTAACGATTATAACTGGCGAATCGACAATGAATTATCCAACTTGGACGCAACAAAACCTATCAACCTGACTTACAATGAATTTCTACGATATCATAAAGAAGACGTTAAATTTCCGAGCTCCAACTCATTAAGGTTAGCTGTTGAAACTCTTTACGGTAAGCACATTGGCAATTGTATGTTTTATGACATTAACTCAAAAACACTTCAAGCGGAATTTGGAATTATGATTGGGAACAAAGATTATTGGAATAATGGATATGGCTCTGATGCTGTGAATATCGCTATTAGTTTTTTTTTCAAAAACAACAACATTAATCATATTTATCTACATACATTAACTAATAATATTAGAGCTCAAAAAGCATTTGAAAAGTGTGGATTCAGAAAAGTTAAAAATGTTACTAAAGAAAACAAAAAATTTATTTTTATGGAAATATGGCGAAAAGAATGGGATACTATAGACAAAAATTGTTAAAATTACATCTTTAGTAATTTCTATCTTTGGAGNTTNAATTGAAAATATCAAANCCTAATATAATACTAATAATGTCTGATGATCTNGGATACGAAGTAATCGAATCTAACGGNGGAACATCGTACAAAACTCCTAATATAGACTCATTGGCNAGAAATGGNCTNAGATTTGAAAATGCTCATGTTCAACCTTTNTGTACTCCGACAAGATTACAACTAATGACAGGNAAGTATAATTTNNGAAATTATATAGGCTTTGGAACAATGGCTCCAGAAGAGAAAACTTTTGGTCATATATTTTCTGAGAATGGATATAAAACTTGTATAGCAGGAAAATGGCAACTTTATTCATATTTCCCTGAGGAAGAGGATGGCTTAAATCTAAGATCTAAAGGTCAAAAAATTGAAGACTCAGGATTTCATGAATATTGTGTATGGCATGCACACCATACAGAAAATAAAGGATCTAGGTACAAAGACCCAGTAATTTATGAAAATGGTAAATATCTTGATGACACCAAAGATAAGTATGGCGAAGACATATTTGCGGAATATATAAATAAATTTATTGATGAAAATAAAGAAGAGCCATTTTTTGTTTATTTTCCAATGGCCCTCACGCATAGACCTTTAGAGCCTACCCCCGACAGTGAAGATTATGATGATTTTGAGCCTCCCTCCAACAAAACTATTGGTGGTAAAACATTTGATGAGTTAGAAGGATGGGATGANGACCCCAAATATTATAAAGATATGGTAGAGTATCATGACAAAATAGTTGGAAGAATTGTAGAAAAAGTTAAGGATGCAGGGATATCNGAAAATACAATTATTATTTATCTAGGAGATAACGGTACNCCTATAGAAGTTTGCTCNATGATGCATAANCACACTCAAGTTTGTGGCGGNAAAGGGCTTACCAATGATAGAGGTACGCATGTTCCTATGATGTGCCAGTGGGACGGGAAAATATCTGAAGGAATGGTATCAAAAGATCTAATAGATTCAGTAGATATATTGCCTACAATACTTGAAATAGCTGGGATAAAAACTGAAGAAANCTTTCAAATTGACGGTAGAAGTTTTTTACCCCAATTATTAGGTGAAATGGGTAACCCAAGAGAATGGGTATTTTTCCATTTTGAACCTATGACACCAAGAAATACGACATACTCAAGGTTTCTTAGAACAAACAAATGGAAAATTTATGAAACAGGTGAAATGTTTGATTTGAGTAAAGACCCTGAAGAAAAAAACCCCATTACAAATAGTAATGATAATACTGAAAGTTCACTTGAGAGAAAAAAACTAGAACCAATTTTTTCCCAAATGAAATAATTTATTCAGATATTGGAGCTGGATTAATCAGATCCATTCCAATTGTTTCTGGGAAAATACCAGCTATCTCTTCGGGGAACCATTTAGTTTTCTTACTAATACTTCTATATTCAGTCGGATTTTTCATCAAACTTATTCTATTTCCCACGCAATGGAAAATCTTACCTGTAACATTACTAGACGCATCAGAAGCCAACCAAGCTATCATGGGTGGAACTTGGCTTGGATGATTACTTAATATATCTGCAGGAATCTTAAAATCACCTTTTCTCATGCTTAATGTTGTATTAGGAACTGATTCTGTCATTCTAGTTTTAGCTCCAGGTGAAATTATATTGGCCGTTATTCCATATTTGTATAACTCTTTTGACAAAGACTTTGTAAAGCCTGATATACCCTCCTTAGCTGCACCATAATTTGACTGACCTCCATAACCATACAAACCAGAAACTGATGAAAAAGTAATAATTCTGCCAAATCTTTGCTTTATAAAATGACTTAAAGATGCTTTAACAACGGAAAATGTACCCTTAAGATGAACTGATAATACATCATCCCATTCTTGTTCAGACATATTAAAAATCATCCTATCTCTTAGGATACCTGCCGCCGCAACCAAAATATCTAACTTACCAAAATTAGATATCGCATCATCAATAATATTTTTTGCTCCTATCATATTGGTTACTGTGTTCAAAGATGCCACAGCATTTCCACCTAACTCATTAATTTCTTCAACAATTTTGAGAGCTGGTTCTGAATTTTGAGATGAACCATCTAAGGAACTTCCTATATCAGCTACAACAATTGATGCTCCTTCATCTGCAAGAAGTTTCGCAATTTCTTTACCTATTCCTCCGCTAGCACCAGTAACAACAGCCACCTTCCCAGACAAATTTTTATACCTAGGTAATTTTTTGTTCTTATTCATTAGAANAGACTCTATATTTGAATCAATTTCATCAATATCAAAGGTTTGCGACACCGATGATGATAAAAATGTTTTATTACGCCTGGGTAAGGAAAAATGTGAAATTTTACCATCCTCAATTTGAAAAACTTGTCCGTTTACAGGAGCAGAATAATCAGATGCTAAATAAGTCGCAAAGCTGGCTATATTTTCATTAGTTTTTAATTTATTCTTAACAGNAATGGCTTTACTTTCATTTTGGTCATCATAACAAATAGTATTGGAAGTCACACCATATTTACCTAAATCCTTAGCAATAACTTTTGTAAAACCTACTANTCCTGATTTAGTTGCCGCGTAACTTGACATTGCAGATGCTCCAATTAGGCCTGAACTAGATGATAAAGTTATAATTCTCCCAAATTTTTGTTTTCTTAGAAGAGGAGCTGCATGTCTAACAATATTGAACGTAGACTTAAGATTTTCTGAATAAACACTATCCCAATCGCTTTCTTTTATAGCTTCAAGTGTCTTAGTTTGTTTGAAATCTTTAGTGCAAAATACTACATCTATACTACCAAATTTATCAATAGCAAAATCTATTATATTTTTTGCACAATTAAAGTCTGAAATATTTTCTTTCGTTATATAAACTTCACCACCTAGACTTTTTATTTTATTAGTAAATTCATTTTGGTAAGAGATATCCTCAGAATATTTTGAATCAAAATTAACTACTAATCTAGCACCATGCATAGACATCAATTCAGGAATTGTTGGATTTATAAAATCAGATATAATAATTACTTTATTTTTTAATATTTTTGTCATAATTTCTAAAACAATTTATTTTCTCAGTATACTATTAACGCTTGCTGCAGTTAGTAATATTATCAATGGAACGAACAAAATCCCTATAGTAGATATAGAAAATATAAATATGAAATATATTGTAATAGTAGACAATATAATACTAAATTTTTTATTTTTATCAATTCTTANATTTTTGGGGACAGTAAAAAATAAATTTAAGCAAAGTAACATGTTCATTAATCCAAATAAAATAGTTAGCCAATCTTTATTTTCTATTAATGTTGATTTATTTGTTGAATTAGTAGCTTCATCGATAGTTTCTACCAATGGAAAAATCAATATTACAATCATAATTAATAAACTAATTATCAAAGAAAAAAATAACAAATAGTATAAAAAAGACCATTTAGGAAACATTATTTTAAACTTTCAAGGAATTTATATATTGTCTTAAATTTCTTCTTCATAATATTCGTCCTTAATAAAATCATCGTCAATATTTTCTTCGATATTAGATCTTTTTTCTAATTTTGCATATGAAAGCATTAGACGTTTAACTCCTTGATTATTAAATGCAACAGTAACTTCATAATCCGTTGATTTTTCTTCAATTGATACTATTACACCTTCTCCAAATTTTTTGTGAAAAACTTTATCTGCAACGAGAAAATCATGCGAATTCTTATTAGAAATATCATTCTTTTCAACAAAGGGNTTTTTTCTAATATACATACTATTAGGATTCTTTGATTCCGTGAAATTCTGAGTGTTAATTTTTACAAGTTCATTAGGTATTTCGGATAAAAATCTTGATGATAATTGAGGTCCATATTGTCCTCTAAATTTTCTNTTTCTTGACCTTGAGAGAAAAAGTCTCTCTTTAGCTCTAGTGATCCCGACATAAAGAAGTCTTCTTTCCTCTTGAATATCATTTGGATCATCTAGGCTTCTTGAGTGGGGTAACAAACCTTCCTCAAGACCAACTAGAAAAACAACATCAAATTCCAATCCTTTAGCTTGATGCAATGTAATTAATGTTATTCCCTCTACTTCTTGTCCTGATAAATTATTTTCAAGATCTGTTACCAATGATATATTTTCGAGAAAGTCAATTAAGTCATTATCAAAGTTTTCAGTAGNAAATTCCAAAGCAGAGGATTTTAATTCTAAAATATTTTCAATCCTTTCCTCACCTTTTTCTAAATCTTCTTCAATAAATTCGCCATAACCTGTTAAATCTAAAATGGTCTCGATAAGATCTGAAATCTTTTCTTTTTTTGATGATATGACTAAATTTTTTATTATTTCGGAAAAATTATTTATTGAATTAATAGCTCTTTGACTTATATTATTTTTTCCTAGTAAATCAAAATTTTTTTCTTCACATATACTTAAAATAAACTCCAGTATAGAAATCTCTTTATTTTCTGCTAAATTGCTTAATATAGAGAATGTTTTACTAGAGATACCCCTTGCTGGAAGATTGATTATTCTTTCGAGTGAAATATTATCTGCTGGATTACTGATTATCCTAAGAAAAGATAGTATATCCTTAATTTCTTTTCTTTCATAAAANTTAACAGAACCTATAAGCTTATAGTTAATGTTTTCTCTATTACAAGCAACCTCAAAAGATCTTGACTGAGAATTAACTCTGTACATTATTGCTACTTGATTTAAGCTTAAATTTAGTTTCTTAATGCTACTAATTACAGAATCAGCTTCCTCCTCATCATTATATGATTCAATTATCTCAATAGGATCTCCGTCAGGATTATCAGTCCATAAGTTTCTTTCTAATCTCTCATCATTGTAACCAATAACACTGTCTGCAGCTTTTATTATTTTCTTTGTTGATCTGTAACTCTGATCTAGAGCAATNATTTTTGTTTTTTTAAAATATCTCTCAAAATCAAGAAGATTTTTCGGATTAGCGTGCCTCCATGAATATATTGATTGATCTGGGTCNCCTACTACACAAATATTTTTATAACGATTCGCAAGAATTTTTGCTATTTCAAATTGTAATGGATTAGTGTCCTGAAATTCATCAATTAAAAAATATTTATAAAAATTTTGATATTTATCTAATACATAATTGTTATTCTGGAATAAATTTAAGCACCTTAATAATAAATCATCAAAATCTAAAGAGTTAGATCTAATTAGTAACTCTTCATATTTTTCATAGCAACGAGATGCTATTTCTTCTATATATGAATCGATGTGTTCTGAAAAATTTTTCGCAGACAGCATTCGATTTTTCGCGTCTGAAATTATNCCCAAAATCAGTGATGATGAAACTTGTTTAGAATCAATATCTAGTTCTTTTAGAATTTTTTTCATTATTCTAGATTGATCATCATAATCATAAATTACGTAATTATTCTTAACATTTACCATCTCACCATCAAATCTTAGTACACGACTGCAAAAACTATGAAATGTCTTTACATCAAGATAAAAATCTTCTGATAAATTTAGTAAGTTTTGNCATCTTTCTCGTAATTCTCTAGCTGCTTTATTTGTGAAAGTTACCGCTAAAATACCATTTAGCGGAATTTTTTTTATTCTNTTTAAGTATGCAATTTTATGAGCAATTACTCTAGTTTTGCCTGAGCCCGGCCCGGCAACAATTAATAAAGGGCCATCACTATATTCAACAGCCTCTTTTTGCCTAGACGATAATTCTAATAATAATTTTTCTTTATTCACNATTTACCTAATAACAAATCTTAGCATGATACCGAAATACCTCTTCTTGCATAATCAAAAGTATAGTCTTTTCTTACATCTAATGTGCCATCATCTACCCTCCAAAAATACCTAANTCTATCATGGAATGAATTTACTCTCCAAGAGCCATATAATAAATATTCGGCTGTAAAAAATCCNTCATTAAATAATTCTCCACAAGTTTCATTTTGAAAAGAATCGGATATATATTTCTTATCATCAAGATAATTTCTTACCTCGGATATTACTTCCTCCCCTGTTCTTGTTGGTATAACTACATCTAACTCTGTATCGTTTTGCCATAAAAGGGTAGAAACTAAAACAAAAAAACAAAATACGAGTACAGATATTACGAATGTTGACTTAGCAAAAAATGATGGCGTAAATCTTTTTTTCCCATGTTTTTTTGGCGAAATTATATCTAAAAGGTTCATAAATCATTTATCTAGTTACTGGTAGTCGTAATTTATCAATGAGTAGTTCTAAATCAAAATTATTATTTAGCAAATCACTGATCCTTTCTATTTTTTCCCAATGGTCAAATTTAGATTTCAATTGAATCTTCTCAATTTTTTCTGTAAACTCATGAGTGCTTTCATTAAATAAAACGATAGGTTTGTTTACTTTTTCTGCTTCGTAACTAACATATTCAACAGGCGAAACTCCCTTAGTTAAAAAAAGAGCTTGAGTTTCATCAGTCTGCAGAGCAGACAATTGGACGTCAGGTCTATCCCCTCTGACAATTACAGCATTATTATTTTTCGAAGAAAAATAGAATGGCCCCCAATCAAGAACTAAACCNCCAATAAGATAATTTTCAACAAGCCTGTTTGAATGCTCTTCTCCGTAAATAAATTCCCCATTTAGAACTTGAGCTATTTGATTTATAGACATTGACAATAATTTTCTATCATCAGGAATAAAACCATAAAATTCTACATTGGAATCATTTAGGTTTTTTTCTAAATAATCACTTAATTCATTTTGTCTATACTTTGGCATAAAGTTTACTACTATACCATTTATCCTAGAACCATATTGACTTAATATTTTCTGAAAATTTTCACCATATCTAACAATCAGTAATACTGAAGCATCTAAATCTTGAGCAATTTTCAAATTTTTGTCATGGTCATCCGTACCTTCCAGTATGCTAATCGTTTGACTATCTAATAAATCAGATTTATTTAATTTAGAATTCAGGTTAACTTTTTCAATTTCTGGAAAAAATTTTTCATAAAATTCTATATCTTTAGTGGAAGAATTTTCAGTAGCTAAAATTTTACCAACGCTAATTTTCTTGTCTATAAAATTCCTTATCAATCCTGAACAAATAGCTGTTTTACCAGTATTTTTTGTTTTTGAAATTACCATTAATGTTGTCATATAACCTCACAAAAAAATTCTAATCTAAGTTTTTGAAATCTATAATAATAGAAATTATATCAACGGATAAAGAATTAATTACGCGGTTAATTAGCAAATTTTTCATTAAAAGTAACAACAACATGTTTCAATGGGTAAATTTACCTTGATTGAACAAATGAGTCGGTCTANGATTATATATAGAGTGTAAGCCGAGGTAGCTCAGGTGGTAGAGCAATGGACTGAAAATCCATGTGTCGGCAGTTCAAGTCTGCCCCTCGGCACCACCAAGACAAATGTCGATAATTATCTATTTCCCCTTAAAATNAGGTTTTCTTTTCTCCATAAAAGCATTTCTNCCTTCTTTATAATCTTCGCTTCTAAAACACTTATTTACCATTTCAGCAACAATATCTAAGTTTTGTTCGTTAAAATTTTTCAAACCCTCATTAATTGCTGCCTTAGAAGCCATAACTGTAAGAGGAGCATTCATTGCAATTCTAGCTGCAAAATCAAAAACATATTTTTTAAGTTGTTTTTTTTCAACAGACTTATTTATTAATCCCATTCTTTCAGCATCCACTGAAGAGAATCTATTTCCTGTAAAAAATATCTCCTTAGCATATGCTGGCCCCACTAAATTCATGAGCTCTTTTATCCCTTCATAACCATATCCAAGGCCCAGCCTGGCTGCAGGTATACCAAACTTACTATCATCAGAAGCAATTCTAATATCGGCTGTTAATGCGATACCCATTCCNCCTCCAATACAGAAACCCTCTATCATTGCAATAAGTGGTTTTTTTAGATTACTAAGAGAATCTTTAGCCAGCGAACTTGCTTTTTCATAGTATTCTACTTGATCTGGAGTATTTCTTACTTGGTCAAACTCTGAAATATCTGCGCCAGAAACAAACGCTTTTCCACCTTCCCCTGTCATGACTACTAATCTAACCTCATCATTATTAGAAAATTTTTTAATGATTGAGGGAATTGTTTCCCACATATTTAGGGATATGGCATTTCTCTTTTCAGGCTGATTAAATTTAATCCATCCAATATTATCTTTTATCTCTGCNATTATTTTTTCTGTTGGCAAGTCTAGTCTATGCATTTAAAATCCCTCATACTATTCCATCTAAGTGNAATTTTTCAATTATTTCTTTTTTATAACCTAATTTTTCTAAAATAGTATCAGTATGTTCCCCTTGTTCAGGCGTAGCTGATCTNATTTTTGAATNAGTTCTACTCATTTTTATAGCTTGATTGACAACATTAAATTTACCTAATCTGGGATGATCTACCTCAACAGCCATATTCAAGTGCTTAACTTGCGGATCAGAAAAAACTTGATCCACAGAATATATAGGTCCAGCCGGACAACCAGATTGATTTAGTAAATCTATCCAATAATCACTAGTATTATTCTTTATTATAGTGTTAATCTCAGAGTTCATTTCCAACCTGTTATCAGATCTTAATTCTGCATTAACAAACCTTTCATCAGTAATCAATTTTTCATTTCCTATAACTTTACAAAATTTTTCATACATCGCTTGACCAGAAATAGCTATATTGATGTGTCCATCTTTTGTCTTAAACACACCTGTAGGAATAGTTTTTGGGTGATCGTTACCCATAGCTTTAGGAATTTCTCCATCCTTAAGATANCTTGCAGCTTGAAAATCTAACATTTGTATCTGAGACTCTAACAAAGAGGTTTTTACCCATTGTCCTTTGCCAGATTTAGCTCTTTCTAATAATGCAAGCATTACACCTTGAGCTGCAAACATTCCAGTACATAAATCTGCAACTGGAATACCTACTCTCATTGGTCCTTCTCCTGGCATCCCAGTAATGGACATAAGCCCACCCATTCCTTGAGCAATTTGATCGAATCCAGCTCTAGACCCATAAGGGCCATCCTGNCCAAAGCCAGAAATACTTACAAGAATAATTTTTGAGTTAATAGATGATAAAGTTTCATAATCCGCTTTTAGCCTATATTTCACATCNGGGCGATAATTTTCCACAACTACATCTGAATTTGAGACCAATTTATGAAATATCTCTACCCCATGATCAGATTTTAAGTTTAAGGTCATTGAAAGTTTATTTCTATGTAAATTTTGAAAATCATAATCATCTCTTGCTCCTCCTAACGGATCCTTGATGTTTGTTGGCGCTTCTATCTTAATTACATCTGCCCCCCAATCAGCTAATTGCTTGACACAAGTAGGGCCAGCTCTTACTCTGGACAGATCAAGAACTTTTACATTTGACAATGGTAATTCAACCATAAATTTCTCCAATTTACACTTACTAAATTAACTTTTATAAGAATTATATATATAATATCGTTTGNTTGTAAAAAATACACCACATAGTTAAGAAAGAAATAAAATGCCTGAAAATGAAAACTTTAATATGAATCCGGTCTTTGTCTCTGACGAAATACTTGAAGGTTTCAAACTTCTACCAACAGCTACTGTTTATAACGCAGTAAAATATTTTTCAAGCTCAAATAATTACACAAAAAATAGTCCTTGCGTATGCGAAGGATTAAAAAACTACACTCCTGGTCAAAAAATTGCTGCTAGAGCAAANACGCTTAGATTCTTACCTCTTAGACAAGATATAGCTAGCGAAGTTATCTCAAGAGAAGAATCATCTGAATATAAAGCTATGGGCAGGTGTGGTCCCGGGGATGTTTTAGTAGCTGATATTCAAGGAAAAGAACAAGATGTTGTTGCTGGTGATGTAAAATTATTACAACTTGCTATGAACAATGCAGATGGTGTAATAATTGATGGCGCAATTAGAGATCTTGATGTACTTAGAGATGAAAACTATAACCTTATTGTGTACGCTAAAGCAAGAAGTTTGCATGGAAATCCTAACACTATTCCTGCAGANGAAAATGTGCAAATCCAGTGTGGAGGAGCATTAGTCAGACCTGGAGACATAATGGTTGGGGACGACGATGGAGTTTTAGTTGTTCCATCTTGGATGGCTGAAGCTGTTTTAGAACATGCTACAGAGCATGAAGAAGTCGAAAATTACATAAAGACAAAAATCAAAAAAGAAAATGTCGTACCTGGTAAATATTACCCTCCTCAACCAGAATCTTTTGATGAGTGGAGAAAAATAAAAAAATCTAAATAGGAAATAAATGACAATAGATAATCAATATTGGGCAATGTCCTCTCATCCAGAAGGCATGCCAAACAAAGAAAATTTCGAATTAGTTAGTGAAAAATTACATGAACCTCAGTTTGGTCAAGTTTTGATAAAAACANTATATCTAACCTTAGATCCGTACATGAGAGGTAGAATGAGACCAGGCCCTTCATATGCTCCAGGNNTAAAAAAAGGCGAAATTATGACTGGGGAAATTGTAGGAATTGTAGAAATGAGTAATTCAAAAAAAATACCCATTGGATCATNTGTTAGGTCAAGATCTGGATGGACAAAATATTCTGTTAAATCAGATTCTGAAGTAACAGTTTTGGAAAATTCATCACATAATATTTCTACTTCGTTAGGTATTCTAGGCATGCCAGGTTTGACTGCGTATCATGGTTTACTTGAAATAGGAAAACCAAAAGCAGGCGAAACTTTAGTTGTGTCTGCTGCATCTGGAGCAGTTGGAGCCTTGGTTGGGCAGATAGCTAAAATCAATGGATGTAAAGTCGTTGGAACAGTTGGAAATGATATAAAGGCAAAATANATTAAAGAAGACTTAGGATTCGACTTTGCNATAAATTATAAAAAAGAAAATATAGAAAAAAAAAATAAAAGAATTTTGTCCANGTGGGATTGATATTTACTTTGATAATGTTGGAGGAGAAATTANTGACATAGTACTTAACAACTTGGCTTACAAAGCNAGAGTAATAGTTTGTGGACAAATATCTCTATACAATGCTACAAAACAACCAATTGGTCCGAGAAATCTATGGTCGCTTATAAGAACCCAATCGAAAATTGAAGGAATGTTAGTTTCAGAATATGGAGATAAAAAAAATCAAGTTGCGCTTANCAGAATTTCAAAATGGATTTCTCATGGAAAAGTAAAGTATAAAGAAGATATAGTTAAAGGATTTGAAAATGCACCCTCAGCATTCGAAAAACTTTTTACTGGAGAAAATTTTGGAAAACTACTTATAAAAGTAGATGATATATAAAAAGATAAATTAATTTTCTTCTTGTATAATAACTTAAAACAAGAATTAAGCGGAAGTGGCTCAGTGGTAGAGCATCTCCTTGCCAAGGAGAGGGTCGCGAGTTCGAATCTCGTCTTCCGCTCCATTATTGTAAAAAAACACAAACTTTAGGAAATAAATATGGAACCAATAATAGTTATCGTGATTGCTGTAATAGNCTTGATACTTAGCNTAGTAATAGTACCTCAACAGACTATGGTAATAATTGAAAGATTAGGAAAATATAANAGAATTTTAGGTCCTGGACTAAATTTCAAGATACCAATTGTTGAACGGGTTGCGGGAAAAGAATCAGTCCGAATAAGACAACTAGATGTTCCTGTAGAAACTAAAACTCAGGACAATGTTTTTGTAAATCTAGGTGTTTCAATCCAATTTTTAGCCATAAGTGAAAAAATATTTGATGCATTTTACAAACTTACTGATGTTAATCAACAAATTACATCCTACGTATATGACGTAGTTAGAGCAGAAGTCCCTAAGAAAAAACTTGATGAATTATTCGAATCTAAGGATGAAATTGCTCAAACAATTAAGACTGATCTATCAGGCTCAATGGATGATTTTGGGTACTCCATAGTTAATTCACTTATTACTGATATTGACCCTGCACCCAATGTAAAAGAGGCAATGAACCAAATAAACGCTACAGCAAGATTAAGAGTTGCAGCTCAAAATGAGGCTGAGGCCGACAAAATAAGACAAGTAAAAAATGCCGAAGCTGATGCT
>PAXI01000003.1 GCA_002714425.1 Chloroflexota bacterium | reverse complement strand
TCATCCTTAGGAGCTTCATCCTTAGGAGCTTCATCTTTAGGAGCTTCATCCTTAGGAGCTTCATCCTTAGGAGCTTCATCCTTAGGAGCTTCATCTTTAGGAGCTTCATCTTTAGGAGCCTTCTTTTTTTCTTTTGGTTGAGGAGGTCGCTTTACGATTTTGGATGTAAACTTATTTTTTATTCCAGCAGAAAACATTAAACTAATAACTGATTCTGATGGTTGAGCTCCTTTCCCAATCCATTCACTTAACTTGTCTGTATCAATATTTATCATTGATGGGTTTGGAAATGGATCGTAAGTTCCAATTTGCTCTATAATAGATCCATCTCTTGATGTTCTTTGATCAGATACCACTACTCTGTAAAAAGGATGTTTTTTTGCTCCAACTCTCTTGAGTCTTATTCTCACCATCTATATTATTTCTCCGTTAATGTTGTTAATGTTTTACAAATTTATGTAATTTATTAAAAATTGCTGTTTAAGGATAACAAAAAAAATCAATTAAATACTGTTTAATAATATAACTAATATAATTGTTATAACTAATATTTATGTTTTTTTATGGGAAGTAAATATGTTTAGTGTAAAAATTATTTTTTTTTCAATTCTTAGAGAGAAATTAAATTTACGTGAAATATTCATTGAGTGTGAAAAAAATACAACCTTAATTCAGGCAATAGAAATTCTTCAAAAACAAATTGACATTGCTGACTACGATCTAAAGAGTTGTATGTTTGCAGTTAATCAAAAATATGTTGAAAATAGTTACATATTAAATGAAAATGATGAAATCGCTGTAATACCTCCAGTTAGCGGTGGGAGTAATATAATTGAGTGAAAGATATATTGAAATTACATCTGAAGAAATAAATTTCGAAAAATTATATGATTTTTGTAACGAAAATCATTTTGGTGCAGTAAATGTTTTTTTTGGAGTTACAAGAAATTTCAATAATAATAAAAAAGTTTTATTTCTAGAATATGAAGCATATGAAGAAATGTCCAAAAAAATAATTAACCAAATAATTGATGAAATGATGAATAAATGGGATATTGGGAAAGTGGCAATTTCACATAGATTTGGTCGAGTTAATATAGGAAAAATAAGCATGATTTTAGTGATATCAAGCAAGCATAGAAAGAATTCAATATCTGCAACTGATTACTTTATCGATAGATTAAAAGAAATAGTTCCTATTTGGAAAAAAGAATTCTATGAAGATGGAGAAAACTGGTTATCCAGTACTCCCGGTTAACAGATAAACTGATAAAATATTTATTGTGATGTGGAGGGTTCGCATAGTGGCCTAGTGCGCCCGCCTGCTAAGCGGGTTGGGGGTGTTGAGCCTCCTCGCGGGTTCGAATCCCGCACCCTCCGCCATTATATAAGTTTTATTTTGACTGCTGATAAATAAACGAATAAATTTAAGAGCCTATTTCTAAATAATTACCATTTATTTTTCTGATCGTTTGTAGAGCAGATAAAATAGCTAGCAAGCTAGTCTTTGGATTCTCTGAGCTAGGCAAATTTTCAAATTTGAAGTTATAGTTACCAGCTTTAGATTTTANTGAAATTTCATGAGTATTAATTTTTGATTTAGGATCAGCATAAACAAGAATTTTAGTATTTTCTGCACCTAAACCAGACAAACTTATAGTAGCTGCAATGTTTACATTAGCCGGAAATAGTTTTATTGCTTGTTGAGCATTTCCAGAAAAAATTAATGTTTTTTCTTTNATGTCATTTTCTTCCCATTTCTGAAATCCCAGCGATCCTGAGAGTGATTTTGGGCTTTTAGTTGTGATAATCGAAACTTCTTCTAGTAAACCTTTCAAGGAATTTAATGTATCAATTGCACCAACTGCTCCAGAAGGAATATATATTCTTTTATTATTTTTGTTAGCAATTTGTTGAAGCTGAGATAAATAACTTCTATCTAATAATGCTCCTGAGCTCATTATTAAGATGTTTTTATTAGCTCTTAGAACTATTTCAGCACTTTTTTCTACAGCAATTGGTGAAGCGCATTCTATCACTAGATCAATCTGGGGGTCATTCGCTAGATCATCAATGGAAGTATATAAATGAGGNTCTGAAGNTAACTGTTTTGATAAATTTTTTGCACTAAGTGAATCGGTATCGTATAAAGCTAGAATTTCTACATTCCCTACTTTTCCTGATTCAATTTCTCTGGTAATTAGAGAACAAATTGCACCAGTTCCTATAAATCCTACTCTTAATGCTCTTAAATTTTTTATCATAAGTATGAAATTATACATACTTAGTGAAAAAAATATAACTTTTTTATTATATTTATAGTTTTTTATTTTATAATTTTCATATTATCGGTAAAATTAAAGAAATAATAAAAAAATATATATGACATCTTTCAACATATCCACAGTTGGTTGCCAAATGAATGTTTCTGATTCAGAGAAACTTTCTAGTAGCCTTGTTAAAATGGGTTTTGAATCACAAAATTCATACGAAGATTCATCTGTTATTGTTGTTAATACATGCGTTGTTCGTCAGTCAGCTGAAGACACAACAACAGGTTTTTTAGGTAAATTAAGAAAAATAAAAAGTAAATCACCAGAAAAAATCATAATTGTTATGGGTTGTATGGTAGGTCCTGATTCTTCATCATTGAGAAAAAGATTTTCACACGTAGATCTTTGGGCTCGACCTCAGGAATTTCACCCAATACTAGATTTACTATCTGTTAGATTCAATAAGGATATGGAAGGTTGTTTATCTGACTTAGCGCCGATTTCTCCAAAAATTTCTGCTTTCGTACCCATAGTACATGGTTGCAATAAATTTTGTACATTTTGTATTATTCCTTTTAGAAGAGGAAAGGAAACTAGTCGTGATTTAACTGAGATATACAATGAAATAGATCTCATGGTTGACAGGGGCTTAAAAGAAGTCACTTTATTAGGACAAAATGTTGATTCCTACGGTCATGATCTGCGACAACGATTAGATTTAGCTGATTTAGTTGAAAAAATACATGAAATTAAGGGCTTAGAAAGAATTCGATTTCTTACTTCTCATCCAAATGATATGTCTAGAAGAATAATATCTTTAGTTGCTGATTTACCAAAGGTTTGTGAAAGCATAAATTTGCCTGTACAAGCTGGTGACAACACTGTTCTAGTTAATATGAGAAGGGGCTATACAGTAAATCAATATTTAAGAAAAATTGATTTTATAAAAAGTAAGATTCCTGGAATAAGTTTAACAACGGACTTAATTGTCGGGTTCCCAAATGAAACTAATGAACAGTTTCAAAATTCTATTAATCTGTTGAAAGAGATACAATTTGACAAGGTCCATGTTGCAGCGTATTCAAATAGAAATGGTACATATGCTTCAAGAAAACTACCAGATAATATTGATCGAAGTACAAAAAAAGAGAGACTTAATCTTGTAGATGATCTCCAAAAAAATATCCAAAAATCTCTAAATTCAAAGATGTTGTCCAAAAAATATCAAATTCTTGTCGAAGGACGTAAGAGAGGAGTGATGCATGGAAGAACAAGAACAGATAAAATAGTTTATTTAAATGGTGATTTAAGTAAACTATTGNATAATTCAATAATAGGAAAAATNATAAATGTAAAGATTACAGATTATTCTTCATGGTCACTGTCTGGTGAAGTTATAAAAAGTAAACTTAATAAATTTGAGGAAATTGCAGTATGACAACTTTGTTCTCTGACAAAAATATTGTACCTGTAACTGAGTTGGAACAGTCTGCTTTTTGCCAGACTGAAGGTAATCTAAGAACTAAAACACTTGAAGAAGAATTTAACTCCGGGGTCAGATGGCAAAAAATACCTACTAGGTATCTTAAGCTTACANCTGAAGAATTAGATGAAGGAATTAAATTTGCTAGAGCTGAAATAGGATCTAAGGCTCTTGTGTTAGGCCATCACTATCAAAGAGATGATGTTTTTAAGTATTCTGATGTTTCTGGAGACTCATTTAAACTTTCCAAAATAGCTTCTGAAAACAATCAAGCAAAATGGATAATTTTCTGNGGTGTCCATTTTATGGCAGAAACAGCAGACATATTAACTTCTGATGATCAAAATATTATTCTTCCTAATTTGGCTGCTGGTTGTTCAATGGCAGACATGGCTAAGTTTGTTGATGTTAAAAACTCNTGGTCTCAGATAGAAAATGTTCTGAGAGGAAAATATAATATTATTCCAATAACATATATGAACTCTTCAGCAGATATAAAATCACTTTGTGGAGAAAATGGTGGATTAGTTTGTACTTCTTCTAATGCTATGAAGGCATATGAATGGGCTTTTGATAAAGGTGAAAAAATTCTATTTTTACCTGATCAGCATCTAGGTAGAAATACTGCAAAAGATTTTGGTATAAATGACTCAGAAATTATATTATGGGATCCTTATAAAAAAAATGGTGGCTTATCTGATTCAGAAATATTAAATTCTAAGGTAATTTTGTGGAAAGGTCATTGTTCGGTTCATACAAGATTTTCNCTTGATCAAATTAAGCATGTTAGAAAAAATAAGCCAAATACAAAAATAATTGTTCATCCTGAATGCACGAACGAGGTTGTTAAGGCTGCAGACATAAATGGTTCAACCGAGCTAATATTAGATACAGTTATAAAATCACCACCTGGATCAAGTTGGGCAATAGGAACTGAAATTAATATGGTTAATAGGCTTGCTAAAGATAATCCTGATAAGGATATTTTTTGCTTAGATTCAGTTGTTTGTCCATGTGCTACAATGTACAGAATTCACCCTGCTTACCTACTATGGGTATTAGAAGGTATTATGGCAGGGGTAGCAATCAATCGAATAAAGGTTGATGATGATAAGAAATATAATGCAAACATAGCACTTGAAAGAATGCTTGCATTGGGTGGCTATAGAGCTTAAATGGGATTACCTTTTTTCAATCATAAGTATGAATCTGAAATANTAAATCTATCGTCATCATATATTGACGATTTAATAACAATGTCATTTAATGAAGATTTAGCCTTCGATGATATTACAACTAATACATTATTAAATCCAAATATATCATCATCGTGTAACTTAGTTGCTAAATCTCAAGGAGTAGTTTCTGGAATTAATATTGCAAAAAGGGTTTTTGAACTTTATGATAACACCCTTGTTTTTAAAAATTACAAATCCGATGGTCAAGAAGTTTTTATGAATGAAAAAATAGCTAATGTCTCTGGAAAAATGGCATCAATACTTTCCTCTGAACGAGTTGCACTTAATTTTATACAAAGAATGTCAGGAATTTCAACTGCAACAAACAAGTTAGTAAAATATATTAGTTCTACATCTGCTAAATTAATTGATACACGAAAAACTACTCCGGGTTATAGAATGCTAGACAAGTATGCTGTAAAAATGGGTGGAGGTGCTAATCACCGTATTAATCTCGCAGAGGCAGTATTAATTAAAGATAATCATATTGAAGCTCTTCTAAATGATGGCTATAGTCTAACAAAAATAATTAAGTTGGTAAGAGATAGTGTTTCATCGGAGATTAAAATTGAAATTGAGGTTGAATCAATTAAAGATGCTATTGAATCAATACAAGCTGGAGTAGATATTATAATGCTTGACAATATGTCTATTAAAGACATGAAAGAAATTGTTATGATTAATTCAGGGAGATCAACACTTGAGGCATCTGGAGGGATAACAAAGCACAATATTTTAGATGTAGCAAAAACGGGGGTTGATATGATTTCTGTAGGTTCAATTACTCACTCTTTTGCATCATTGGATATTTCTTTGGATTATGATCAGTTGGTGTAGTTTTTGTNGTCAGAATCTATCATTATTGTGGTTGGCCCAATATTGACTAATTTTATTTCCATCATTGCTTGAAATTTTCCAGTTTCTAGAGGTATATTATATGATCTTATAAGTTCTGTTGTAGTTTTGTATAATTTTTTAGCAATTTCTGATTTTGCAGCTGATAAAAATGATGGTCTTCTTCCCTTTTTGTTATCGGCGTAAAGGGTAAATTGGCTTATTAGTAAAATTTTATAATTTGTCTCAAGTATGCTTTTATCGAAATATTTTACTTTATTCTCATCTGGAAAAATTCTCATATTNACTAATTTATTAACTAAATAATTAATGTCTTCAATAGTATCATTATTTTTAAATCCTACAAAAACGCAAAGACCGTCTTGAATGTTTCCAATAATATTCTTTTCAACGGATACTTCCGCTGAGCTAACTTTCTGAATTAAAAATCTCATTCATTTTTGTTCGTTTTATTAGATTTATTATTATTATTAGGCTTTTTTGATTTGTTGTTGCTCTTATTTGGTGAACTATTAGTATTTTTAGAACCACTGCCATAATCTGTAGTGTAAAAGCCAGATCCTTTATAAATTACTGTAGGAGAAGTGATTTGTCTAGCAGCTATAACATCACATTCAGGGCACATAACTTCTCTTGAATCAGTAAAACTTCTGATAACTTCAAAAATTTTTGTTGAGCATTTTTTTATTTGACATTTATAAATATATGTAGGCATGGTTATAATCTTATAGAATCAAGTATAAATTTTGGTAATAAATTCTTTTCTATTTTATCGGTAGTAATTTTTTTCTTTGTAGTATTAATCCCAGTAGTGACTAATGCAGAGTCAATTTTTGCTTTATTAGCACCAAGTATATCAGTTTCTAATTGATCTCCTATCATAATTATTTTATTAGATTTACACCTGCTTTTGGCGATTTCANAAATCATTTCATAAGGTTTTCCTAGCCTTAATGCATTATATTGTTTATTTTTACCAAAAATTCTAAATATTGCTTGTTCTAAAATATCTACAAAAGCTGCAGCTCCAAAGTTGAAATAATCATTTCCAACTGGATATATTATATCCGGGTTAGGTAAAATAATTTTTATGAATTTATTTTCTGAATGTTTTTTATAAAAAAAATTAAGTAGCTTATTTAGTTTCTCTGCTGTTGGCCATTTCTCAACATCTGAAAAAATTATTATTTCTGCTTTTCCCATTTCATTTTCACTTAATAATTTTACACCCTTAGCTTTTAGATCGTTTTTTATACTCTTTGTACCGTATACAAAACATTTTTTCCCCATCAGATTTTCTTTTTGCATTAAGTTACAGATTAATGATCCAGCTGAAATTATTTTTTCGCTGGTAATATTTAGTCCTTGATTAATAAAACTCTTTGATCTTTCTTCGTCAGTTATTGATGAATCATTTGTTAGTATAAAATAATTATAATTGATTTTATTTAAGTGGTTAATAAGTTCAATTGATCCGTCCATTGGCTTTATACCGTCAAATAATACTCCGTATGAATCAAACAAAATGCTTTCATAATTTTTAATAACATCTTTTATAGAAATTAATGATGTTTTCATAATTTTATTTCAATAAGTTTTCTAGAGATGTATCCCATTTTTTTGCAACCTCTTCTAAAGTAATGGAGATTAAGTCTGAAAATATTACTGAATCTCCTCCCACTTTACCTACTGATTTTATAGGAACACTATTTTGATTTGCCAATATCGTTAATTCATTTATATCATCTGGTGATATACTTACGATTATTTTTGATTGTGTTTCACCGAATAAAGCAGCATCCCATCTGTTAATAATTTCTTCATTTATTCTGGCACCAATACCTCCTGAAATACAGCTCTCTATAATGTTAACTGCTACTCCACCATCTGAAACATCATGTGCAGATTTGATAATTTTATTTTTTATTCCTAAACGGCATAATTTTTGAGTTCTTATTTCTAAATCTAAATCAATTTCAGGTTGGCCTTGCACTCTTTTGTGAATAATTTCTAAATATTCGCTACCTGACAAGTCATTAGTTTCACCCCACGCACTTGAATGACCCAGTACGACAATTAAGTCTCCATCATTTTTGAATTTTATATTCACGTGATCGTTAGCATTTTCAATGATTCCTATACCACCTATGATTGTAGTAGGATATATCGAATTACCANTAGATTCATTATATAGACTTGCATTACCAGAAATAACAGGGGCAGAAAATATTTTTGATGCTTCAATTAACGCGTCAATTGATTGAGTAAGCTGATACTGAACATCTTCTTTTTCAGGGTCTCCAAAATTTAACCCATCGGTTAAGGCTACGGGTTTCGCACCAGTGCATGATATATTTCTACATGCTTCTGCTACAGCAATTAGTGTTCCAACCTTAGGGTCAAGATAGATTTTTTTACCATTGCTATCAGTTGACAATGAAATACCTTTACTAGATCCCTTGATTCTTAGTAGTGATGCATCTCCGCCAGGCTCAATAACAGTATTTGTTTGTACATGATGGTCATATTGCCTAAATATTGTTTTTTTTGATGCAATATTAGGCGAAGTTATTATTTGTAATAAAATATCCTTGGGTGCGTTTGTAGGAATATCTATTTTACTCAAGTCTGTTTTTTGAAGTATGTTTAGCCAATTAGGCTTATTTTTACTGAGATCNTACAATGGTGGATTAGTTAGCGCCGAAACAGGTGTTGAAGANAGTTTTTTTTCACCTTCATAAATATCTATACTAGATTTATCTATAAACTTACCAATAGTTTCGCATTTAATGTCCCATTTATCAAAAATATTCTTAACTTTGTTAAATCCATCAGATTTGACAGATAAAAGCATTCTTTCTTGGGATTCAGAAAGCATTAATTCATATGCATTCATTTTAGATTCTCTTTGAGGAATCATAGAAACATCAATCATAAGTCCTAGCTTAGATCTCTCAGCCATTTCTATTGCGGCTGATGTTATCCCTGCTGCTCCGCAGTCTTGTAGCCCAACGACTTCTTCAAGTTTTATTGCTTCTAAACATGATTCAATAAGTATTTTTTCCAAAAAAGGATTTCCAACTTGAACTGCAGATCTCAACTCATCATTTTCTTGGAATGTTTTCGAGGCAAGCCCTGATGCTCCATGAATGCCATCTCTTCCTGTTTCAGAACCAACTAAAACTAATAAATCACCNGATTGATCTGCTTTTGCACTCATTATTTTATTGTTATTAATAATACCTACACACATAGCATTTACCAACGGATTGCCTTCATATGTTTTGGAAAAATATATTTCGCCTCCGACATTTGGTATGCCAATACAATTACCATAATATGATATTCCAGATACTACGCCATTAATTATGTATTTATTTTTTTTGTTTTCTGGAAGACCGAANCGTAAGGAATTAAGTATTGCTACTGGTCTTGCTCCCATAGCAAATATATCTCTTATTATTCCTCCAACACCTGTTGCAGCGCCTTGAAAAGGTTCAATTGCAGATGGATGNTTATGTGATTCAATTTTCATAACTATTGAAATGTTATTTCCTATATCAATAACACCTGCATTTTCTTGCCCTAATTTTACTGGTAAATCGTTTGAATCATCAGATAATTTTTTTAATAATTTTTTTGTATGTTTGTATCCACAATGTTCAGACCAAAGTGCTCCAAATAAACCAAGTTCAAGTTGGCTTGGTTCTCTTTTCAATTTNTTTACTATTTCTCCATATTCAAATTTGGAAATAGCTATTTCATCTAAAATTTCTTTTTGTATACTCATTTATCTGGCCTACTATAAGCATTAATTAAGGATTGAAAAATTAAATTACCATCTGTGCCTCCTATTATTTCTTCGCATGCTTTTTCTGGATGAGGCATCATGCCTAGAATATTTCCTCTTTTATTTATTATNCCTGCTATATTATTTACAGAACCATTTGGGTTAGAAAATTGGTCTATNTAACCATTANGATCTGAATATCGAAAAATTATTTGATTNTTATTCTCTAACTCATCAATTGTTTTTTTATCTGCANAATAATTTCCTTCACCATGTGAAATAGGTATTGAAAGAATTTTATTTTTCTTAATTGAAGAGGTAAAAATAGTTTCATTGTTATCGACCTTTATATTTGACCATTCGCAACGAAATTGTAAATTATTATTTCTTATTAGGGTTCCAGGTAGCAAATTAGACTCACAAAGAATTTGAAANCCATTACAAATTCCTATAATAGGGTTACCTTTATCTGCATATACTTTTATCTTTTCCATTATTGGAGATAAACTAGCAATTGAGCCAGATCTTAAGAAGTCCCCGTACGAAAACCCTCCAGGTAGTATAATGGCATCAAAATTTTCTAAATTGGTATCCTCGTCTTTGTGCCAAATAAATTCACAGAACTGTTTATTCACATTTGAAAGTGAGTAAAAACAATCTTTTTCACTCCATGTGCCGGGATAAACAACTATTCCTATATTCAAAATATACTCCTTATAGGATTAATTTTCCTATCTCCCATTAAAATTATCATCAATTTAGAAGGTTATTAAACTAAAAAAGCACCAATTTTTGGTGCTAATTTGAAAAAATACAAATATAAATTACATATTTTTTTGAGTAGTTTTCATACTCTTTCGTTTTTTTGTTGCAGCATTCTTTTTTCTTACAACGCTAGCCGACTCAAAATGTTGACGTCTTCTAGCTTCTGAAATTATAGATTCTTGCTGAACTTTTTTTGTGAATCTTCTTAGAAATCCCTCGAAATTTTCACCATCATTAATTTTTACTTCAACCATATGTTCCCATTGTTTTATTTTTAGTATAAGTTACAAGTATAAAGATTAGTATATATCGAGGTCAATAGTTTTATTTATGTAAGTAGGGTAATAGCTGCGAAAACTCTTTTTACGCATTTTTCTTTTCCTAAAACTTCCATAGTTTCAAATAAAGGTGGAGCAATTTTTTTTCCCGATAAGGCATATCTTAATGAAGTGAACAATTGTCCAGGCTTAATTTTTTCGACTTGTATAAGATTTCTAAAATTAGTTTCTAGTGACTGGCTAGTAAATAATTTAGTATTGTTTAAAATATCAATTGCTTTATTTAAGATTTTTATACTATCTTTAGCGTTCATATTTTTTATAATTATATTTTCTTTTTTATTCGTTATATTTTCTTCATAAAAAAAATCAATTAGTTCAGTTACTTCATTTAGTGTTCTTATTCTTTCCTTTACAAGAGGAACTATTTTGACTAAGTATCTTTTATCAAGAGGCCTTTTNACGCTTTTAGGCAAACCTATAGACTCATCCTTACTTTCTAGTATTGGGATAACTTTATGAATGATTTTCTCATTGCTATAACTTCTTATATAGACACCATTCATCCATTCTAGTTTATTTAAATCAAAAATTGCGGATGAAGAATTTATTTTGTTTAATTGAAATTTAGAAATAATTTCATTTTTACTCAATANCTCTTTATCATCTCCTGGAGACCAACCTAATAATGAAAGAAAATTAAACAAGGCNTCATTTATAAATCCTTGTTTTTTATAATCAAGAACTGAAGTAGCGCCATGCCTTTTACTTAGTTTTGACTTGTCGCTACCTAATATTAGAGGTACGTGAACNTATTCTGGTAAATCATATTTTAATGCTTGATGAATTAAAATGTGCCTTGGAGTACTTGATATCCATTCTTCTGCTCGGATTACGTGGCTTATACGCATTAAGTGATCATCAACTACATGGGCAAGATGATATGTGGGCATCTTATCCGATTTCAAAATAACAAAATCATCTATCTCTCTTGCATCAACTTGAATTTTTCCTCTAACAGTATCAATAAAAGAGATTTCCCCTGATTCNGGTACTTTTAGCCTTACAGTTATTGGTAATCCTTTATCTCTTGATTTTTTAATTTCTTCTTTACTTCTGTGCCTGCCTCTACCATCATATCTAGGCGGTAATTTTTGTTTTTTTTGAGATTCTCTTAATTCTTTAAGTTGTTCAGGAGTTGTGTCATCATAATAAGCTTTTCCCGATTCTATTAATTTTTCAGCTACTTCAATATAAATACTTTTTCTCTCAGATTGTCTGTATGGCCCATAATTACCACCTATTTCTGGTCCTTCATCCCATCCTAATCCTAGCCACTTCAATGATTCGATTATTGCTAATTCTGAATTTGGGTCATATCTATTTTGATCAGTATCTTCAATACGCAAAATAAAATTTCCATTATGTTTTTTTGCAAATAACCAAGCAAATAAAGCTGTTCTAATATTACCGATATGTGGTATTCCTGTTGGGCTNGGTGCGAATCTTACTCTTACATTTTTCATATTGAGCTCATATTTATGATAAATTTTTTAGGAACTCATTCAAATCCATAGGAATTTCTGAGCTTANATCTAATATTTTATCATTTATGGGATGTTTGAATTTTATATTATATGCGTGAAGAAATTGTCTTTTAATGTTATATGTAAAATTATTATATTTTCTATCTCCAACTACGGGATGCCCTATAGCTTTCATATGTACTCTAATTTGATGTGTTCTGCCNGTTTTTATTTTTATTTCTAAAAGAGAGAAATCATTATATTTTTTTATTGTTTCATATTCTGTAATAGCTTGTTTCCCACCGTTAATTATATCTTGTTTTGTTCTATTTTTAGGATTTCTTCCTATTGGCGCATCAATTATACCTTTTTCTTTTTGCGGGTGCCCATTTACTAACGCAAAGTAAGATTTTTTTATCTTCCTAATTCGTTGCATCTCAATTAATTTTATATAGGATATTTTTTTTAAGGCTATTATTACTAGCCCGCTTGTATCTCGATCTAATCTATGGACNATTCCTCTTCTATTATTTTCTCCGACATTTTTTATATCTGGCCATTTTATTTGTATGTAATCCGATACATTAAAATTCCTTTTTCCATTTCCTGGGTGCATTGAGATAAATGNTGGTTTGTCTATAATAGCAATAAAAGAGTCCTCATATAACACGTTGATATTTATATTATCTTTGTTTGGAAGTGGGGAACTCTGCGCAGTATTTTCTTCTGAAATAGGATCATATATCAAAATTTCACTGTTGCCTTTAATGATTTTTGATGGTTTATTTATATTTTTTCCATTAACTGACACTTTGTCACTTTTTATTAGATTTTTTACTTGATTTCTTGAAAATTTACCATTTAATTCATCAGATATATAAGAATCTAATCTAGCTTCATACTGTGTATTAATCTTAATTTTTTTCATTATTTTTTATTGTAGATTAAATAGTTGAATATCATAAGTATAATACCTATTGTTATTGCAGAATCAGCAATATTAAATATAGGCCAAAACCCAACGTCAAAAAAATCAGTAACNTAGCCTAATCTAATTCTGTCAATTAAATTTCCAAAAGCACCGCCAAATAATAATCCATAAGATAAATAAATGTAATTTGAAGGTTTCTCAATAGATAAATAAATAAATATTATCAAAACTATAGCAACAAAAGAAACGATTGTTAAAATATCTGTTTGATTTTGGAACAAAGAAAAAGCAGTACCTGTATTTTGAGCATGGGTAAATCTAAAAATGCCGCTATTTGGTACAGACTCTCCTAATTTTAAGTTTTGTATTACAATGTATTTTGAAATCTGGTCTAAAGATATAATAAATAATGTTAGTATAAGAAAATATGAATTAAGAAAGTTCTTTGTAAATATTGTTTGTTTTTTATTTTTCATATGTGAATTATATTTTAATTATTAATTTTATGAATTAGAAATTTTAGGTGAAATTTATGAATTTAGTTGATCTAAGAAGTGATACTGTTACAAGGCCTACAAAAGAAATGTTGAGTGCTATAATCAACTCTAAGTTGGGAGATGATGTTTACCAGGATGATCCAACTGCGAATCAACTTCAAGAAAAAGCGGCTNAACTTCTAGGAAAAGAAGATGCNCTAATAGTAACATCGGGTACNCAAGGAAATCTTATATCTATTTTAGCTCAAACNAATAGAGGAGATGAAGTCATAGTAGGGGATATGAGTCATATTTATAATTATGAGGCTGGTAGTACAATGATTCTTGGGGGTACATCACTATTTCCAATACCTAATAATAAGCACGGGTCATTAGATATTTACGATCTTGAAAATGCTATAAAACCAGATGATTTTCATAAACCAAAAACAAAAATGCTTGCATTAGAAAATACTCATAATATGGCTGGAGGGAAGGTATTAAACCTAACTGAATTAGAATTAATTACATCACAAGCTAGAGAACTTTCATTATCATTACATTTAGATGGAGCAAGATTATTTAATGCCTCTGTATATTTAGGTGTTGCGCCAAAAAAAATAACAAGTTATTTTGATTCTGTAACCTTTTGTTTGTCCAAAGGTTTGTGTTGCCCNGTCGGCTCATTAATAGTAGGAAACAAAGAATTTATTCAAGAGTGTAGAAGATGGAGAAAAATTTTAGGCTCAGGAATGAGGCAAGTAGGTATTATTGCTGCACCTGGTATAGTAGCTTTAGATACAATGGTTGATAGATTAGCTGAAGACCATTTAAACGCAAGATTTTTGGCTGAGGGACTTGCTAATATCAGNGGTATATTAATTGATCCTGAAAATATTCAAACAAATATTGTTAGATTTAATTTATCTAAAGAATACTCAAACANAAGTAAAATATTGGTTTCTGAACTTATGAAAAATAATATTATGATCAACCCTTCTAAAAATAATTTTAGAGTAGTAACCCATAATGATATTTCAAAAAAAGATTGTGAATATTTTCTTTTATCTATATCCAAAATATTAGGAAAGTAAATTTGTTTCAACTATCCCAAAGTTTGCTAATTCTATCCTTAATTGATTTTTCAATACCNACCTCTTTTGGCTCATAGAAAATCTTCTTTTTTATTTTCTCAGGCAAGTAATTTTCTTTTACAAAATTGTTAGGAAAATCATGAGGATAATTATAATTTTTACCATAATCATTTTGCATATCTAATTCTGTAACAACATTTAATAAATTTCGTGGGATTTTTTCATCTGGTGATTTTTTTACATGCTCTAACGCTAAGTCGATTGATTTATAGGAAGAATTAGATTTATGTGAAGACGCAAGGTATATAGTAGTTTCAGCTAAAATTATTCTACTTTCTGGCATACCAATATTTTTTACTGCATATAAAGTTGATGTAGCTAAATTTAATGCTTGCGGATTTGCTAAACCAACATCTTCACTTGCAAAAATAATAAGTCTACGTGCTATGAATTCAGGATTTTCTCCCCCAGCAATCATCCTTGCTAAATAATAGACTGCTGCATTTGGATCAGAGCCTCTCATTGATTTTATAAAAGCTGAAATAAGGTGATAATGATAATCATCACTTTTATCGTAGTAAATATTTTTTTCAAGAATTTCTTCTATGCTATTTTTAGTTAAATTAGTATTAGTATTATTAGCATGGTTTAGGCAAGTTTCTAAGGAATTNAGTGCGTACCTAGCATCTCCTCCAGAGTAATTCGTAATAATTTCAATTAAATCCTCAGTAATAATTTGTTGTATTCCGTAATTTTTATTACTTAAGGTATTTGTAAGTAGTTTTGTTATTTCATCATCACTTAGTTTTTCTAAGTAACAAAGTCTTATTCTAGAAAGAAGTGGATTGATAATTGAATATGATGGATTTTCAGTAGTAGCTCCAATTATCTTGAAATTCCCACCTTCTATATAAGGTAATAATGCATCTTGTTGAGATTTAGAAAATCTATGAATTTCATCTATAAATAGAGTTGATTGAATCCCGTTTTGTCCTAATTTATCTTTTGCTTTTGTAGCAAAATTTCTTATATCTTTAACCCCTGAAGACACAGCGCTAATTTCACCCATGTAATTATTTGATTCTTCGCATATTATTTTAGCTAGTGTAGTTTTTCCACAACCAGGAGGTCCTACAAATATCAAAGAAGGTACATTATTATTTTTAATTGCTTCATACAAAAACTTACCTTCTGATATTAGGTGTTTTTGCCCATAAACATCTTCTAATTTTACAGGTCTTATTCTTGAAGATAGAGGTGAATATTGTTTTGACAATTTATTGTTTTGTATATCAAATAAATCCATAGTCTTTTAATTTGGTTGTAAAAATTCAACCTCTCCGATTGTTACTGCATCACCTTCAACTGATTGATAACTTTTAATTTTATTACTTTCCTTCATTATTTTTCTAACTAATGACTTTAATGTTCCTTCTCCATGTCCATGAATAACTCTAACATAATGTAAATTTGAATAATAAACTTNATCAATATGCTCAAGTATTATTAACTCTGCATCTCTATATCTATAGCCATGAAGGTCTATAGATATACCTTGATTGTCTAGATGGGTTTTATCTTTTTTTATCCTTCGTTTTTTATTTCTCATAACTAGATATAATAATTTTTTTTAATAAATTTTTTGTTAAGATTAACAAAAAAGATATACTTTAAACATATTAGTATTAAATTAATGGATTTTCAATGAGAATAGTAGGTATAACTGGTGGNATTGGTTCAGGCAAATCTTCAGTTTTAAAATTAATAGAATCCAAAAATATAACTAAAATTAATTCCGATCAAATTGTTAATAATTTACTTAGAGTGGATTCTNAAGTAATAAAATTTTGTAAAATAAACTTTGATGTACATATAGACCAAAGTANAAAAAATTTTGCTAAAAATAAAAATAAATTAGCCAATATATTATTTACGGATTTAGAGGCTTTGAATAAATTTGAAAAATTTATATGGCCAATAGCCCTTCAACAAGTTGAGAAAAATATAAAAAAAGAAAATATTACATTAATTGAAGCTTCTAAGCTATTTGAGGCAGAATGGAATAAAATATGTGATTTCGTATTAACTGTTGAAGCTAATAGAGAAGTATGTATTTCTAGAATTATTAAGCGCTCTAATTTTTCAAGGTCAGACATATTGAGGAGAATGAAGAATCAGTCATCCTCTAAATACAGGAGGGACTTATCTGATTTTATACTTGATAATAACTTTTCTTATTCAGAATTAGAAGAAAAAGTAAAATATTTTTCAAAAAACAACTTAATAAATTTATAAAATTATTTATAATCAAAATAAATTATTTAATATATAAAAATTCTTGAGGGTAACCTATGACAAATGAACAGAAATTTGTTCAACAGGATATAGAAGATTTTCATATCACTGAAGAACCTTTTTATGTTTCAACTTCTGATGAAGTTGAAATTTTCGAATCTGCATATAAACAAAGAGTCCCAGTTTTGCTAAAAGGCCCAACTGGNACTGGAAAAACTAGATTTGTCGAGTATATGGCCTGGAAATTAAGCAACTCAAGTATAAAAAAGAATATTTCAAAATCAGAGAAATTACCATTAATTACAGTTGCTTGTCATGAAGATCTCAATGCAAGTGATTTGGTTGGTAGGTATTTGCTTGATGCAAATGGAACTCGTTGGATTGATGGTCCACTGACTAGAGCTGTAAAAGTTGGTGGTATATGTTACTTAGATGAAGTAGTAGAAGCTAGAAAAGATACAACAGTTATTATTCATCCACTCACNGATCATAGAAGATCTTTGACCATAGATAAATTGGGAACTGTTATTGATGCTGCACCAGGTTTTTTATTAGTTGTTTCATATAATCCAGGCTATCAAAACGCATTGAAAGATTTAAAACATAGTACACGCCAAAGATTTGTAGCATTAGAGTTTGATTTTCCTGATGAAGAACGTGAGGCTAAAATTATCAAGCATGAGTCTGGATGTGACTTGGAAGTATCTGAAAGACTAGCAAAATTAGGTTCTAAAATTAGAAACCTAAGAGAGCATGGTCTTGAGGAAGGGGCAAGTACTCGAATGCTAATTTATGCCGGGAAATTAATACAAGATGGCGTTCCTGAAAGGCGTGCCTGCCAAGTGTCAGTTACATGGGGTATAACTGATGACTTTCAAATACAGAGAAGTATTGATGAAGTTGTTACATCAATTTTCGCTTAATCTTTTGTAATGTTTGCTTCAATGGAAAATCTCAAATCTGAATTAAGAGAAAAACTTGACCAACCAAAAGAAGAAGTGATAGATAAATCTTCTTCTTCTGTAATGGTATTATTTCATAACGAAAAAAACATACCAGAAGTACTAATGATTAAACGTTCACAAAATCTAAGAAATCATTCAGGAGAATGGGCATTCCCNGGTGGTAAGTTTGAAATATCAGATGATAATCTTATGCAGACAGCATTCAGAGAAGTTACAGAAGAAATCGGTATAGATAAATCGAATATAAAATATTGGCTTAGGATGAAACCTGTAAATACTTTTACGGGNTTTACTATTTGGCCTTTTATAGGAATGATAAATGAATTTANTATGGATAAGTTACAATTAAATAAGGAAGAAGTTTCGGATATTATGAGTATTCCTATTGAGGTTTTTTTAGAATCTAAAAATAAAAGAGAAATAACTTTCTATGAAAATAATAATTTTAGAAAAAGTGACGCATTTAGCTATAAAGGTAAAATTATTTGGGGAGCCTCTGCAAAAATAATTACTAATATTTTTAACCCTATATTGGAAGGAGAAAAAAAATAGGAACTTTACAAGAAAAATATAAAAAATATTTTGAATCTTATTCATCAGAAGTTACATCTTCTTTTTTAAATTCACATGAAAAGTTATCTTCAAGATTGTCACTTGAAACCCTTGAAATATGGGCTTCGGAAGGATTAAATATTTGTAAAATTTCTCCGAGGTCATGGGAGGTTTCTATTGATTATTTTAATTCTTCAGTAGATGTTCAAAGGCATTTACCATCTGCTCAATTTATTTCATGGTCAAAAATAGGTACAAAGTTAACTAAATTATCAATAGATGTAGCTAAATCTTATTTTTTATCNTCCCCTAAATCAATGCTGAGAATTAGGCCAAGATACCTTGATGACTGGGTTAATTTATCAAGTAAGTTATATAAAGGGACTTGGAAATCAGCAAAACTTTCTTCTAACTTTTTTGAATCAACTCCATTTATTATGGAATATATCAGTTTTGAAGAATGGGCTAAATATGCTGAATTTATAAATAATTTATCAAAAAGATCTTATGATTTAGCCATTGATTCATTAGAACTATCAATTTCTATATTTGAAAAATTAGATAACGATTCAGGAGAAGTGATAAATCTTTTATTAGATTCATCTGAAAAATGCTGGAAAGATATTAAGGTGATTTTTGAAACCATAAATGCTCATATTATAGAGGTGGAAGCTTATAATAGAAATCAGATTTTGAATCTATCTCGTAAATTATTGGTCACAGGAAATATCAATCCTATTGATACTATAAAAAAAACATCTTCTATAGTATCTAAAATAAATAATGAAGACAAAGATCTTTTTTTCAGTATGGCAAAATCATTATCAACAATCGATCCAAAATCTAGTAATGATTTTTTTGATGTCATACCCATATTATTGGAAAAAATCAATTTTCAACAAATTAATTCATGGCATTCCCAAGGTATAAAAAATTCTGAAAATCATAATATAGAATTTATTAATGATTTTTTTACTCTAAAGTCTAAAGAATCTAGAGAAATAATTGATTCTCTTTCATCAAGTATAGAACTTTCTAAAGTTAAGGACATCATTAGAAATTACTCATTAGCACTCACAGGAAGACAAATTGAAGTAAAAGAGTCTTCTCAGCTAGCAGAAAAAAATATAGGCTGGTTTGGCGATGAATTAGCTACAACTGAAGGTTCTACAATTTTTATGCCCTCGTTAGTAAATAGATATTTATCAAAAGAAGAAAATTTTGGATTTCTAAAGGTAATTTCAACTCATCAGATTGGACATATTGAGTTTGGTTCTTTTGATTTTGATTTTAAGAAACCATCTAATTTTTTTGAAAATTTAAGAATAAATGAAACTCTTAATAAAAAAATATTAAGTAATGATTATTTGACTGATCTTAGTAAGTTTTTTGATATTTTCAATGACAAAAAACTTAGTCTTGATATTTTTACTATATTTGAAAGCACCAGAGTAGATTCTCATATTTTTTCAGAATATCTAGGAATCATAAATATTTATACCGATATACGTGATTCAGCTTTATCGAATAGACCTAAAATAAAAGATTTACCAGCTAGAGAATCGTTAGTTGAATTTCTTATTAGGGTTAGTCTAGGTCAAAAATCTAACTTATATATTCCAACGGAATATTCAAAAGAGGCAAAAAAGTTAAAACTTTTAATTAAAACCATTGCTTCGAATAAAGCAACTGTTGAAGATTCCGCAGAAGCCACAATTAGAGCATATTACATATTAAATGATATAAAAAATGAACAAGTAGATGAAGATGAATTTGAGGAATTTAATACAGATGAAAATAATGATCAATTAGAGGACGATAATTACAAAGAAGAGGAAATAATTCAGAGTTTATTTTCGGAATTTAGTCAATCTAATGATAATATTGATGAGTCTTCAAATGATCCTGAAAATTTAGAAAGTAATGATCTTGATAATGATTATTCTTCTCCACAAGATATTGATTATAGAGGCGAATTTAAGCCAGAGTTATCACAGCTTTTATCTCAAATGGAATATTCTGAAAATGAATTTGAAGACCTAAAAACAAATGAACCAATTACGCAAGAGCAACTTGAAGAAATGCTAAAAAATTCTCCAGAAATGGAGGAATTTGATCAAAATATGGAAGAATCAGATAACTCAAAATTATCTGACGTTATCGAAAATCTTATGAAAGAATTAAGTAATAGAGATATTGAAAACAATCAAAATGATTCAGGCACTTTACAACATGTTGATGAAGATGGAGGTCCATTAATTGCTACAGAAAATGGATCTTTTACTTATGATGAGTGGGATTTTAGAGCCAATGAATATAAAAATAATTGGTGCATGATTCACGAAAAGGTTATGGCTGATGGTGATTCAGAATTTTATAAAAAAACTCTGAATGATAATTCTCACCTTCTTTTTCAAATTAAAAAACAATTTGAACTTTTTATACCTGAAATGTATAGAAAGCAAAAAAGGCTAATTGATGGCGAAGAGCATGATTTAGACGCAGTACTAGAAGCTGTAATTGATTTGAAAACAGGAATAACCCCAGATGAAAAATTATATTGGAGGAGAAATAAGCATGAACGTTCTGTTGCTGTTGCTTTTTTATTGGACATGTCTGCATCAACAGCTGAAGCAATTGATGACACAAAAAAATCTTCTGATGAATGGGGTGCTCCTGACGATCCAGTTGAATATATGGCATGGCTAAGATCCAGAAGAACTGATGGTATTAGAAGGTCTTATAAAAGAATAGTTGATGTAGAAAAGGAAGGGATTTCACTTTTAGTTAATTCTTTGGAAACACTTGGAGACACCTACGGAATTTATGGCTTTTCAGGTTACGGAAGAGAAAATGTTGAATTCTATACAATTAAGGATTTAGATGAAAAATTTAATGAAATAATACCAAAAAGAATTGATAGAATTTCTCCACTTCATGCTACAAGAATGGGGCCAGCAATAAGACATACAATTACTAAACTTTCAGAAGCAGATACTAAATCTAAATTTTTATTTTTAATTTCAGATGGGCGACCGCAGGACAGAGGATATTCAAGAGAAGGTGTAGAAAAGGAATATGCTGTTCATGATACCAGGCAGTCATTAATAGAAGCGAAAAATAAAGGTATAATTCCTTTTTGTTTGACTGTAGATAAATCTGGTCATGATTACATGAAGACAATGATGGAAGATTTTTCATATGAAGTATTGACGGATATAAGTATGTTGCCAAAAAGACTTCCTCAGCTTTACAAAAATCTAACCACGTAGGTTATTTATATAAAACTTTTTCATCAAACAAAGTCAATATACTGTCAGCCCATTCTTTATTCACCTTAACTACATCTAAGGTTTCCATTATCATTGCATATCGACTATTTTCTCCTTCGACTTCATTACCTATTGTCATTGTTATTCCAGTAACCTCAGTGAAATCTTTTTCAGTTAATCGTTCAATTCTGACATAAATATATGGGTCGTTTACTGTTGTTCCAAAGACTTTATGCAAATTTTCATCTTGCACTATGTCTAAATAATGGGCGCCAACTATTTCAGGATTAGCTATTTTATCTATCTTTTCTAGCAATACATCTCCATTGGCTAATTCATTTCCTCTGCATGGTTCTGATACAGGAGGTATTTCACAAACACTCCATATACCAGTTTCTCTATTAGCGCCATATCCTCTAATCACCTCATTATTTTTAAATAATAATAACTCTGTTGGTTTGCCTCCCTCAACAATCCCAGAAATATACCAATCTGGATATGGTGGATCTTCAACTAAGCGGCTAAGAACTGAATCCCATAAAGCATCGACTACCACCAATTGCGGGTAACCTTCTATTTGAGCATAGTTTTTTTCTTCGTCTGGAGTTAAGTTCCCAATAAGTAATTTTATGTATGATCCATCATTTATAAACAATTTAATTTCTGTTTTTGGATCGTCAAGACCATATTTTAGAGGGTCATCAACTTGTTGACTAATAACTCTTTGAGTTTTAGGCCCACTCAGCAATTGAGTGATACCACCCCACCTATAAAGATCTGTTGGGATTCTATTTAGATTTTCAAAAAACCATCGATTTGAATCACTGTCAAAATACCAACTATTTTCTAAATTGTTAGTTTTTATATGAATTTTATTCATATCTTTTGGTGCAATTGTATAGAAAAAAGGAGGAGTTGGCTCAGATGATTTATTTTCAGGTTCAGTTATAAAAAAAGTAAATAACATTATAGATATTGAAGCTATAATTATGAATACAGATAAAAAACGAACATTCATATTTTATCTACGTCTCCACCATTTCCATGTTCCGTAAATTCCTATCAATGTAGGCATAAGTAACCACCCTGACCACCTAATAAAGTCTCTCTCATTTTTTGTTAAGAACATCTGTCTGTTGGAATCAGTTTTTGAGCGGATTGAAATTAGTTCAAAATCTTTTGCTAAATAATTTATAGTGTTAACAAATAAGTCTGAATTGTTTGCTGATTCTAAGTAGTTGTTGGTAAAGAAATCAGTATCACCAACTAATACTATACTTGAACTTGTATTATCATCTAAATAAGAATAAACACGATTTGGTAATTCACCTTTTATATCAACTATTACCGATAATGGTAATGGTCCAGGAATTTCTGAATTAACATCAAATTCTATTAACTCGGGGTCAAGTTCGGACCAGCTACTGATTGTTGAAGATGCTAAAATAGCTTGTTGTATGATAGGAATTTCATTTTCATTTAGCGGAATAGTTTGAGGATCAATAGACCATCCAAAATGCGTAGATCCAGGTAAGTATAGCACCTCAAAATCATCCGTTATTGGGTGAGGGGGCAATTGACTATTGCTGCTCTTGACCTGAACAAAAGTAGGGTTTGGGGCGACGAAACTTGCAACATCAACTACTTCACCTTCTCCTACTGAAACTGCAAATCTAGATAAATATTGTTTGAAAGTTTCAGGTATCACATCTGGTTCTAAAGAAAGTAAAATCCCACCACCACTTCTTGTATATTGCAAAAGTGCTTCTTTATCTATTGCTAGTAAATCTTGAGTAGGATTCGCAAAAACTATTGCTGCAGGCATATCTTCTGGATTCCCAAAATTCAGAACAGTTTGTAATTCTTGCAGAGTCCAATTATCAATCGCATAATTTTCTCTTAATAAGGATAATCCTGCTAAACCAATATTTTCTGGAGAAGTAATATCTGTTACATCTCTTTCGGAATGGCCTGTTATAAAAACTACTAATTTTTGCCTGATTTGATTTATTATAAGTATTGCTGTTACTAGATCTTGTTCAGTAAATACATCTGGGCTAACATTTGGGTTTCTTCCTTCAATAACTTCTGTCCTTAAACTCTCTGTACCTTGTACTGCTAATGCAGGGAATTGAGTTACACCTAGACTTATTGCATCATTTGGATTAAGTTCGGGATCAAGGACCTCGTAGTCTAGATCGTATACACTTGATCTACGCTTAAATTCACTTAACATATCTTCAGTGTCACGCCATGCAGCCGCTCCCGCTGAAGTATCTCTTTCAAAAAAGGCTGTAATTTTAATTGGTTCTTTTATATTTTCTAAAGTATTAACAACTTGCTCTTCAAGAAGAAATTGCTTTGTAGCTGTGGTATCAATTCTCAACCAGCCTGCTGGATTAGGCTTATTAGAAGAGACGTATAGAGTGATGTTTAATATAATAGCTATAATTAGAACTAATATAAAAACTATCGCGGTGTTTAATCCATATCTTCCGCGTCTGCCAAATATAGCTTTTCTAACAGTTGCAAGTGAAATTAGTCCGTCAACAAAGAGAATTAATGCACCTATAACTGTAATTATCAATGCAGGTCTCTCGAGACCTCTAAGGAAAATCCATATTAAAATACCTAGTACAACAGTTGTTATTCCTATCAAGGCTAAAGATTGCCTTAATGATTTATTATCTTTAGTTAGAAATTTTAGTAAGGACTCTTTGTTTGATGTAGTCTCTGGTTTTGGTCGTAATTTATCGTTTTTTTCATCAGGCATAATATCTTTATCTCCACCTTCTTGATTCAAGTACCAAGGTAGTTAATACTAAAAATATTGCTGTTACAGATATATAATAAATTATGTCAGTCATTGAAATGATTCCTCTTGCAAAATCTGCAAAGTGTCCTCCTTCTGCTACACCTAAACTGTCTAAGTCAAAGACTGAGAATGATGCTCCTAACTGAAAACTATCTAAAACTTTTGCTGCAGTTCCTGTAATTCTGTCGCTTATAAAATCAATAATAGTTAATGCCGTAAGAATACCAGATCCGACAACTAGCCCAACAATTTGATTACTGCTAAGAGCTGATGAAAACAGCCCTACTGCTAAGGTAGCCGATGCATACAATAGAAGCCCAAGTAAACCTGACAAAATTGGACCTACATCTGGATCTCCATAAACAAAAAGTATTAAAATGAAGAAAAATGATAATAAAATCATTATAAATATCATAAAAAATGCTGCAATAAACTTCCCAATAATAACTTCAAATTCTCTTAGAGGTGATGTAAGTAGCAACTCTAGTGTTCCAAGTTTTTGTTCTTCAGCAATTAATCTCATTGTTATTGCAGGAGACATAAAAATCATAAAAAATACTGCTCCTGCTAAATAACCCCTAATGGAAGCCTCTGCAAAAGCATCAGAAACTGATGCAACAAAGAAAAAACCAGTAATTGCAAGAAAAGCAGCCGCAACAACATATGCCATGGGAGACGCAAAATATGTACGAATCTCCTTAAGGGCTATTATTGATATGAATTTCATTAATCTCCTAATTCTTCTTCTGTAGTCAATTCTAAAAATATTTCTTCTAAGGTCATTGGTAGTGGCGTTAGATTTGTAAGTCCCCAGCTATTTTCAATTATTGTTTTTGATATTATTTCCGATGCTTTAGAATTTGGTTTAGCATCAACAATATATGGTACGGAATTTTCTCTCTGAGATCTTTGTATTTTTGAAGCTCTTTGATCTGATCTTGCGTCGATTACAATAGGTATATTTCTCATTTTTGAGATAAAATTATTATTATCATCATTCGTAATGCTTAATTCTATCCTTTCAAATGTTTGAAGTTTGTCAGATAAAGATTCAGGCTTGTCATCGGCAACAATTCTACCATCATTAATTACTAAAACTCTCTTACATATAGCACTGACCTCAGGTAGAATATGAGAACTTAGTAACATAGTATGTTCTTGACCTAAATCACTTATAAGTTCTCTTGTCTCTACCACTTGAATAGGGTCTATACCGATTGTAGGTTCATCCATAATCAAAACCTCTGGGTCGTGTAGAATTGCTTGGGCTATGCCTGTTCTTTGTCGATATCCTTTAGAAAGTCTACCAACTAGTGTGTTTCTATAGTCTCCAAGTCTTACCATTTCAATAATTTTTGGGAGTCTTTCTTTTACCCATTTAGAACTCATACCTCTTATTTCACCCATGTATCTTAAGTAGTCTGTTACGGTCATATCTAAATAAAGTGGAACTGTTTCTGGAAGATATCCTATGTGTTTCCTAACTTCTAAGGAGTGTGATACTACATTATAGCCCCCAACTGTAACATCTCCATCAGAAGGCGGAGTAAAACCAGTTACAACACGCATAGTAGTTGTTTTGCCAGCACCATTTGGTCCGAGAAAACCAATAATTTCTCCTTTTAATACTTCAAAGGAGATATCTATTACAGCTGGATAAGGGCCGTAATTTTTGGACATGTGTTCAATTTTTATCAAAAATTCTAATCCTTTTATGATAAATGCAACTATATTTTATTATAATTAGTACATAAATATTGTAATAACAATGATCTATTCTATCAATCTCTGGATAGAATTTAATCCAATTTTAATTACAATAAGCAAAAAATTTTAATAATTATGATTGATTTTATAAAAGAAAATAACTATTTAGATCATGCGGCTACCACTTATGTAAGACCGGAAGTTCTGGAAAAAATGTTGCCATTTTTCTCAGAAAAATTTGGTAATCCCTCCAGTTTGTATGATATTGCTCAAGAATCTAAAAATGCTATTGAGGAAGCTAGGGAAATTTGTGCTAGTGTATTAAATTGTGATCCATCAGAGATTTATTTTACTAGTGGCGGATCCGAATCAAACAACATGGCAATAAAGGGAATAAGTTATGATAATACCGATTTTAATATTATTTCTTCATTAATAGAGCATCATGCAGTGATACACCCAATCGAACAACTTTCGAATATTGGTGTAGTTACGTCCTTTATAGAAGTTGATCAAAGAGGATTAATTAAATTAGAAAAGTTTAAAGAAAATATTAATAATTCAACAAAACTTGTTACTTTTATGTATGTAAATAATGAGACAGGTGTTATTCAAGATTTGAAAGAAATATCAAAAATTATAAATAAATATGAAAGTGATAATAACTGTGAAATTATTTTTCATACCGATGCTGTTCAAGCACCGGGTAAACTATCTTTGAATGTTGAAAATTTAGGTGTAGATCTTTTGAGTGTTTCTGGGCATAAAATTTATGCTCCAAAAGGGATTGGCTTGCTTTATAAAAGGAGTGGTATTGATATTCAACCATTAATTAGTGGAGGAGGGCAAGAAAATCAAATGAGATCTGGAACTGAAAATGTTCCATATATTGTTGCTTTAGCTGAGGCGCTTAGACTTTCTGAACTAGAAAGGATTGAAAACGAACAAAAAATGAAAAAATTATCTGATTTACTAATTTCAGAAATTAACACTCGTATTAAAAATTACAAATTAAATAGTTCAAGAGATATTTGTGTTCCAGGGATTATCAATCTCAGTTTTCCAGGTTTTGATGGTGAATCAATTATTTTAGGCCTTAATTTTAAGGGAATTTATGTCTCAAGTGGTAGTGCATGTAGTTCAGCATCTATTGAGCCTTCGCATGTATTGTCTGCTTTAGGTCTTACAGAAGAAGAATCATTAGCTAGTATTAGGATTTCACTTGGTAGGTATAACACAGAAAATCATATACATGAGTTTGTAAGCGCATTAGAGGGTGTTTTGACACAACTTTCTTCTTATAAAAAATAAAAAATTTATGTATTATAAATAGATGGTTAAAAGAGGAAAATATGGATAACTACACATTTAAAAATAGTATAACCGATAAAAATAAACTTTTATATAAAGACAAGGTTGCCAAATCAATTGAATATTTAAAAAATAATCTATACGAATACGGTCCGAGCCTTAAAAACGCTAACTTGAGTTATGTAGTTACAAAAATTGAAACACAATCTCCTAAGATATTAAGAATATATTTTGAGTTTAAAGATGAAAAAAATATAAATTCTAAATCAGGTTTAGAATATATAGACATTGATAATAACGATGTTATACAAGTTAGAAGAATTATTAATAAACCAAAAGAAAACTTCCCATGGCCAATATTCACTTTGGCAATTATTTCAATAATAATTGCAGCAATATTTGTTACTTATAGGGTTTATTGGATGGATACAGATGGAGATAACTTATATTTAGCTGGAAGATCTTTATGGGTAAAATCAGATGAACCTGTAACACAAGAATTTATTACATATATAGGAAATGATGTAAATGGAAATGAGCAATACTGGGCAATCTCACCAATAAATCAAGAGAGTAATCTACTTTTTGTAAAATTATCTCTTATAAATTATGGCTCTGGTACTGTTAAAATAGTTATTGATGAAAATGCTTCCACATTATATGATGAGAAATCTGTACAATATAAACCTATAAATCCTATTGAAAGAACTTATGCATCTGAAAAAAGCGATAAATATATGGTCAACGGATTTATTCCTTTGTGGGGACCTGTTCAACTAGATCCACAAGAACAAGTGACAGGTATGCTAATTTTTGAAATACCAGAATATTCCATTGCAGAGCAACTTAAATGGGATGCTGGGGACTTAATAATGTTTACATATTAAAAAAAACTTTGCTTGAAGAAGATAATAAAAATAAAATTAATAAAATTTCTCCCGGAAGAAAACAGTATTTAACTCTGAAAAAAAATAACCCAAATTCATTACTCTTAGTTAGGATGGGTGATTTTTATGAGGCATTTGAAGATGATGCGAAAAAATTATCAGAAATATTAGGTATAGCTCTTACCTCTAGAGACTCTGGAGGTGGAGTAAAAACTGATCTATCAGGTATTCCATATCATTCACTAGATAAACATTTATCAAAATTAGTTAATGCTGGTATTAAGGTTGCGATTGCCGAGCAAACCAGTGATCCAAAAAAAACTAAAGGTTTAGTCTCAAGGGAAGTTACGAAAATTATTACATCAGGAACAGTTACAGATCCAGAATTATTGGATAAATTTTCAAATAATTATTTATTATCAATATCTAAACTTAATGAGACTTATGGATTAGCCTATCTAGACATTTCTACTAGTGAATTTGAGGTTCTAGAGATTCGAAAAGAACAATTAAATTCTGAAATATCAAAAATTTCTCCTAGAGAAATAATAATTGAAGATTTAAGTTTGCAAAACGACTTTTTAGAAATGAAAAAAGATGATATCAGAATATCAATTGTTCAAAGACTAGACACAGAAAAAGCAAAACTTAATATATTGAGGCATTTTAAAAAAGAGCTACTTTCTGATATTGGATTAGAAGGATTAACTGCGGGAATCAATGCTGTTGCAAATACTATTTCATACGTAGCAGACAATCAAATGGGCAATACTTCACAGATTACCGCCATAGAGGTGCAAAAAACTAATAATCATTTGCAATTAGATACTAAAGCGATTAATGATTTAGATCTTTTAGATAAATCTGATTCTAAAAAATCTTTATTTTCAATATTAAATTACACGAGTACATCTATTGGTGCTAGAAATTTAAAATCATGGATAATAAGACCTTTAATTAATCTTGAAAGTATCCTTAGCAGACAAAATATCATTGAGTTTTTTGTAGAAAAAAAGGATATCGTTTTTAACCTTGAAGTTTTATTAAAAAAAATACCAGACATAGAAAGACTTTCAAATAAGATTAGAGCTAAAACTGTTAATCCTCGTGATTTAATTTCTATAAAAAATGGGATAAAAATACTACCTGAAATATTGCAGATATTGCGAGATAATGACATTGATTCTAACTTGAATATAGGTAGAATTACTAAACTTGACGATTTGGTAAATCTAATAGAAAATTCTATCGTAGAAGATCCTAGCATATTAGTGGGTGATGGAAAGGTAATTAGAGAAGGGTACAATAAAGAATTTGATGATATTAGAAATATATCCAATCATGCGAGAATATCAATTGCTAAACTTGAGTCTCATTATAAAGATAGAACAGGCATTAAAAACTTAAGAATTGGGTATAACAGGGTATTTGGGTATTTTATTGAGGTTTCTAACTCTAATAAAAAAAATGTACCAGAGGACTTTCAAGTTAGGCAAACACTATCAAATTCTGAAAGATATATTACAACCGAAATTAAGGATTTGGAATCTAAAATACTAAATGCAAGAGATTTAATTTCAGATATTGAAAAAGATTTATACCTTAAGTTGTGCGAAGAGATATCATTCTACACAAAAATAATTATATCTAATGCAAAAACTGTTGGAAATTTAGATTCTATACTATCTTTGGCTAATGCCTCATTCAAAAATGAATGGTCAAAGCCTATAGTCAATGATGGGGTAAAAATTAGTTTTATAGAATCTAGCCATCCAATTATAGAGTCAAATATTGGTAGTAATATGTTTATTAAGAATGATATTATTTTGTCCAATGATGAAGATCAAATCTCCATAATAACTGGTCCAAATATGTCTGGGAAATCAACATATATAAGACAGGCTGCTCTTTTAGTGATTCTTTCTCAAATAGGTTGTTTTATACCTGCAAAAAATTCAACAGTAGGAATCATAGATAAAATTTTCACGCGTGCAGGATTATCTGATGATATTTCTGGAGGAAATTCTACTTTTATGATTGAGATGCTGGAAACAGCTTCAATCTTAAACCAATCAACTAATAGATCATTAGCGATACTAGATGAGATAGGAAGAGGTACATCAACTTATGATGGTTTAGCAATTGCAACAGCAATAGTAGAATTTATACATAATACTCCTTCAGTTGCTTGCAAAACATTATTTGCAACACATTATCATGAAATGACGGAAATATCTTCCTACTTACCGAGGGTTAGCAATCTAAAAGTTCAGGTATCAGAGGATAAGGATGATGTAATTTTTCTACATAAAATTGTTAAGGGAGCAGCAAACAAATCATATGGAGTACATGTTGCAAAACTTGCTGGAATACCTGAAAATGTGATTATTAGAGCTAGTAAAATTCTTAAGTCTTTTGAGAATGAAAAAAATAAAAACGATAAAGAACATCAATTATCAATGGATATGTTAGATATAAATAAAAATCAAATATCAGATGAATTAATAGACCAAATAAAAAATATTGATGTTGAAAATATAACCCCTTTAGAAGCCATAAATAAGTTATACGATATAAAAAAGTATATCAATAGACAGGGAGAATAATACAATGAATCTAGGTTACTTTAATATGCCACTTCATCCTCCAGGATCAAATCACACTAAAACCTATGAAGATGATATTGATCAAATAGTCTTTCTTGACCAACTTGGTTTTGATGAGGCATGGATAGGAGAGCATTTCACAGCAGAATGGGAAAATATACCAGCTCCTGATATTTTTATATCTTATCTTTTTGCCATAACTAAATCAATTAAGCTTGGTACTGGAGTTAATTGTTTGCCAAATCACAATCCTTTTGTCCTTGCACATAGGATAGCTCAAATTGATCATATGTCAAAGGGGAGATTCTTGTGGGGGATAGGATCTGGTGGATTTATTGGAGACTTGAAATTATTTAGGCATGATGTGCAAACAGGTACTAATAGAGAAATGACAAAAGAATCTCTGGATTTGATTTTTCAGATTTGGAATGATCCGAAACCAGGAGTATATGAGAGTAAATGGTGGGAACTAGAAATCCCAGAGGAAGATGAAGAGATAGGACTTAGAACTCATCTAAAACCTTTTCAAAAACCACATCCGCCAATAGGTGTGGCCGGGGTGTCTCCAAATTCAGAAACATTGAAAATTGCAGGAGCCAATGAATGGTTACCACTTAGTATAAATTTTGCTCATGTAAATATATTGAAAACTCATTGGGATTCAATTGAAAAAGGTGCCAAAAAAGCCAATAAAATCCCAAATAGATTAAATTGGAGAATTTCTAGAGAAATTATTGTTTCTGAATCAAGAAAAGAAGCAGAAAAAGAAATATTAAATGGAGTGATTTCAAGAGACTTTGAGGAATATTTCTTAAAGATGCTTCCTAAATATTCATCATTAGAAGTATTGAAAAACGATCCAAATATGCCCGATTCTGATGTAGATATTAAGTACTTGATGAATAATATATTCATATATGGTACCCCTTCAGATGTTCTTGAAAAGATTCAAGAATTAAACTATTCAGTTGGAGGGTTTGGAACTTTATTAGCTATGGGACATGAGTGGAATAATGAATCCTTCTGGAAAAATTCTATGACAATACTAAAAAAAGAAATATTACCCAAGGTAATTTAAATGAAAATATCAAACATAATAGTTGGAGAACTCTATACAAATTGTTATATTATTTCAAATAATTATGAATGTATAATTATTGATCCCGGAGCAGAGCCAGGTAAAATAATAGATTTTTTAGAATCAATGAAACTTACTCCTAAATTATTGATTTCTACTCATTATCATGCTGACCATGTTGGAGCTGTGAAAAATTTAATTGAAAAATATGATATTCAATTCGCTATAGGAAAAAATGACTTAAATTTTCTAGAAGCTCAACCTACTTGGCTTTCTAATCTTATAAGTACATATGAAAAGCCAACATCTCCTGATATTTTATTATTAGGAGGAGAAACAATAAATGTATTAGGTCTTGATATAAAAATTATATCTACTCCGGGTCATTCTCCAGGTAGTATTTCTATTTACATTGAAAATAGTATTTTTACTGGAGATATATTATTTAAAAATGGTATAGGTAGAGTTGACTTGCCTGGAGGAGATATCAATCAAGAGATCTCAAGCATTAAAGAAATAATATTTAAACTCCCAAATGAAATTGATGTTTATCCAGGGCATGGCGAAAAAACTAAAATCATTTGTGAAAAAAACGATAATATACATCTAAAATAAATAACTGATTTTTATTTTATGAACTAAATGAATAATGGTCCAAAAATTAGTGAAACTATAGCCATCAACTTTAATAGTATGTTTATAGCAGGACCAGATGTATCCTTGAAAGGATCCCCAACAGTATCTCCTGTGACAGCCGCTGCGTGAGTACCTGATCCTTTTCCTCCATAATTACCTAATTCTACATATTTTTTTGCATTGTCCCATGCTCCACCAGCATTAGCCATAAAAATTGCAAGTAAAAAGCCTGCTACAATCGAGCCAGCTAGCATTCCTCCTAGAGCTTGTGCACCAAGTAATGTACCAATTATGATTGGGGCAATTATAGCGATGAGTCCAGGAATAATCATTGCTTTTAATGACCCTGCAGTGCTAATTGCAACAGCTCTTGCGGCATCAGGTTTTACACCCTTTTTACCTTCTTTTAAACCAGGTATTTCTCTGAATTGTCTACGTACTTCTTCTATCATTGAACCTGCTGCTGAACCAACTGCTTGCATTGTTAATCCTGAAAAAATAAAAGGTAGTACCCCGCCAATAATTGTTCCAATTAAAACTTCTGGGTCCATTAAGTCTAGGCTGTTTATATTTGTAGTAAATCCATAAGCTACAAGTAACGCCAGAGCAGTTAGAACAGCAGAGCCTATAGCAAAACCTTTGCCAGTTGCAGCCGTGGTATTACCCAAAGCATCAAGTGAATCTGTTCGTTTTCTAACTTCTGGATTTAAGTGAGCTTGCTCAGCTATTCCGCCAGCATTATCTGCTACAGGGCCATATGCATCAGTTGCAAGAGTTATACCAAGGGTAGAAAGCATTCCAACTGCTGCTAAACCTATTCCATATAAACCTGCTAACTCATTAGCAACATATATACCTACAACTATTGAAAGAGCTGGAATCACGGTGCTGTACAATCCAACAGCTATACCGGCAATGATTGTAGAAGGATGTCCAGTCTCTGATTGCTTGGCAATCCACTTAACAGGGTTAAATTCAAAAGAACCAATTTTCAAGCCTTCATATGAAGTAAACCATTCTGTGGATGTCCCTATGACCTGCCCAACTACTAATCCTGTAACAACGACCCAAAACAAATCAAAGGAAAGCTCTGAAGAATTATTTATATAAAATCCTGTACCTATCAGAGATAAAGCTCCTGCACCAAAAATTCCGAATCTTAACGTCCATAGTAATTTGCCCATATCAGCATTATCGCCAGTTCGAATTAATCCCATTCCCAATACAGCCGAAATAATTCCTATACCAGCAATCATTAATGGTAGAACAGCCTTTGGGTCACTTAAGACATAAGGTTGACTTGATAATCCATTTGTAGTGACAACAAAAAAAGCTAATGATATTGTTGCAATGATGGAGCCAACAAAGGATTCAAATAAATCTGCTCCCATTCCCGCTACATCTCCAACATTGTCTCCTACATTATCAGCAATAACAGCTGGATTTCTTGGGTCATCTTCATCCAAACCTGCTTCAACTTTACCTACAAGATCTGCTCCAACGTCTGCAGCTTTTGTATAAATTCCACCACCTACTCTAGCAAATAAAGCGATTGACGATGCTCCAAATCCAAAACCTGCTATAGTATTAGGATTTTCGAAAATTACCCACAAAATACTTACACCTAAAATACCTATACCCACAACTGTAAGCCCCATAACTGCACCAGAACTAAATGCTACTTGCAGAGCTTTATTTAATCCAGTTTCGGCTGCTATTGCTGTTCTTGTATTGCCTCTTACTGCAATGTTCATTCCTATAAAACCAGCTAGAGCAGAGCCTATAGCTCCTGTGATATATGCTATAGCCGTCCATGGACCCTGAGAGGATATAGCGCCACCTGAATTTAATTGATCAATTTTACTATTTTCTAAAATATTATAATCAATGAATAAAGCTAATATGATAAAAATAAAAATAACGAATACGCTTAATATTGTGTATTCTTTCCTTAGAAATGCAGAGGAACCTTCTTTTATTAATTCGCCTATTTCATTAACTGTGGAGTTATCTACTTTTTGTCTTGTAACTTTTAGAGCAAGTATTGCAGCAATTATTAATCCAAAAATTCCCGCAAAAATTGGGAGGTATAAATTTTCCATGTAATCTCTGACTCCTAAAAAGGTAATTTAAATTTAAACTATTTTTAATTTTGTAACATTTATTAAATATTTGCAACATATTGAGTGTTGAAAAAAGAAAGATTGTGCCTTCATTTTTTAATTTGATCAAATTTATTTACAAATTTAATACATGTATCCATTATGTTGTCACTTTTTGTTATAGCGCTTGCTATGCATAAAGAATCTGCTCCAGCCTCTATTAATTCATCGCAATTTTCTAAATTTATTCCTCCTATTGCTACAATGCTTCTTTCAGTGTATTCTCTAACTTTTCTTAAAGTTTCTATGCCTGCTGGCCTAGTATCATTTTTCGTACTTGTTTCGAACATGCTTCCAACTGCTATATAATCTGATCCATGATTTACTGAATCTTTTACTTCATTAAGAGTAGCATTTGATGAACCTATTAATTGTTCAGAATTTAAAATTTTTCTTGCCTTGATTATACTCATATCTTTTTGTCCTATATGTACTCCGTCTGTGTTTATATTTTTTGCGATATTAACATAATCATTTAAAATGAAAACTTTATTATAAGATTCGATTATTTTTTGAATTTCATGTGCTGACCTAGAAATTTCTTCACATGTTGAAATTTTGTCTCTAAGTTGTATGATATTTGCGCCAGCATCTAAAACTTGCTTAACTACATATATGATGTCTCTTCCCAGAGTGTGTTCGGGGTCAACAATTACGTAAATACCAGATATTTGATTATTTTGTGACATATAAATATGATTTTTATTTTCTATAATTATACATCCACTAATATTCATAAAAAATATTTAAATAAAGAATATTATTAAAAAATTAGATGAAAAATATCTATAAAATTAGCAAAAAAACAAAATGGTAATTTTGCATAACAATCAATTATCTAAAACTCCCCAATGTTACAGATTCTCATTCATAGCCTTTTTAATCATTAACTTTTGCAAAAGTTTTTCTATGGATTTTACAAGGGCCAATTTTTTTCAGTGCTAATAAGTGGTTTTTTGTACCATATCCTTTATTTGAGATGAAATCATAATCACTATATTCTTCATGAAGCTTAATCATTAAATTGTCTCTTGATACTTTTGCTAAAATTGACGCACTTGCAACTGATTCACTTTTTTCATCAGCTTTTGGAATACTTGTTTGGGCAATATTTAATTTTTCTAATTTTAATGCGTCTATTATTAGGTGGTCAGGCTTTATAGATAAATTATTAACTGCCCTAATCATAGCTTGCTTAACAGAATAAACAATTCCATACACATCTATTTCTTCAGCTGAGCTTGAACCGATCGCGTAATCTATGCACCAATTTCTTAACCATTCAAAAGATTCCATTCTTTTTTTTGCTGATAATTTTTTACTATCATTGACAAATTCTTTTTTTATAGTTGGTACTGCACTTGGTAATATTGCGGCACAAGCAATTACAGGTCCTGCTAATGTTCCTCTTCCCACCTCATCAACACCAGCAATTTTTTTAAAATTTTTGGCTAGTAATTTTTTTTCGATAGAAAAGTTTGGTAAATTAACCTTTTTTTTCATCTTAATAGAGTATTTGTAAATATCGGTTCTTCTATAGAATCAGTTTCAAGGGAGTATTCAATTATACCGCCTCCAATCACTTCATAATGATCATAAAAAACCACCGCTTGACCAGGTGTAATCGCTCTAACAGGTTTATCAAAATTAATGATTGCTTCATTTTCTCCACATGGTATTACTTCTGCAGGGGAATCAGCACCGTTATATCTTATTCTTACACTTGCTTTTATTGCTTGAATAGGTGGGGTTTCAGATATCCAATTAACTTTGTTGCAAAATAGCCTTTTTTTCATAAGCTCTTCAGCATGACCTACAGTTACTTCGTTTGTTTTTGAGTTGATTTTTGTTACGTAAACAGGCCTATTAGAAATATTTTCAATGGGCAAGCCTTTTCTTTGGCCAATTGTGAATGAGTGTATACCACTATGTTTTCCTATTACTTTACCGTTGTTTATTATTGATCCACTTATATTTTTAGTTATTTTAGGTTCAACAAATTTTTTGTAATCTCCACTTGGTATAAAACAAATATCTTGAGAATCGGGTTTATCAGCTACAGAAAGATTGAGTTTTTTCGCTATTTCTCTGATTTCATCTTTAGAGTATTTTCCAACAGGTAAGAGCAATCTTTCCATTTTTTCTTGATTTAAATTAAATAGTACATATGACTGATCTTTAGATATATCTTTAGCTTTTACTAATTTTTTTTCATTTTTCGAATTTATAATTTGAGCATAATGACCAGTCGCTAAATAATCAGCATCCATTAGCTCGGATCTTTTAAGTAAAAAGTCAAATTTCAATCTATCATTACAGGCTAGGCATGGATGAGGTGTTCTACCTTTTTCATACTCACTTACAAAATAATTAATTACGTGTTGCTCAAATTCTTTTTCAAAATTTAGAAAATAATGCTTAGCGTTAATTTGCCTGCATACTTTTCTAGCATCCTCGACATCTTCTATAGAACAGCACGATTTATTTAATTTCGCAAATGACTCATTTTTGGCTGCAAAAAGTCGCATTGTAACACCAACAACCTCATATCCATCTTCAGCTAATAATCCAGCTGCTACAGATGAATCAACTCCGCCGCTCATGGCAACGACGACTCTTTTTTTCTTTTTATATGATGACATAATGCCTATAAGATATTAATTATATATATTAATTTATACAATATTTTGTATTTATATTTATAATTATATTAATAATATGATAGAAAAAGATATAAAAAAACAATATGAAAACATCGCGAAGTTAGCTGTTGAGGTTGCATCAGAAAGGCTTGGTTCAGATATAGTTTTGTTAGATACGAGTGAGGTGAGTTCTTTTTCTGATTATTTTGTTATTATTTCAGCAGAAACTGATAGGCATATTGACTCTATAGCAACTGACATAACAAGAGCAATTAGAGATGAAAAAATACATATAAGCCACAAAGAAGGATCAGGAAGTGGAGGATGGATGTTATTAGAATTTTCAGGCCTAGTAGTTCACATATTCAAGAAAAATATAAGAGAATATTACGACCTTGAAGGTTTATGGAATAGGGCAAAAGAAATATTAAGATTACAATAATTATTCAGTTACCCAAGCATCATTAGATTTTGAATATTGACATAATTCATTTTTGTCAAAAAATAAATCTACTTCTCTTTTGGCATCGTCGTCATTAGCTGACCCGTGAATAATATTTCGACCTAAGTCTATTGCAAAATCTCCTCTTATTGTTCCAGGTGGTGAATCTACTGGGTTAGTTGCTCCCATAGTTTTTCTTGTTATTGAAATCGCGTTATTTCCTTCTAAGACCAACGCAACAACAGGAGATGAAGTTATAAATTTAACCAGTCCTGAAAAAAAAGGCTTATCTTTATGTTCAGCGTAATGTTTACCTGCAAGTTCCTCACTTATTTGAATAAACTTAATTCCTATGATTTTCAATCCTGTTTTTTCTAGTCTTCCTATTACATCTCCTATTAGGCCTCTCTGGACTCCATCTGGCTTAACTAGAATAAGTGTTTTTTCATTGGGCATTTTATAATCCTTTTTTTCGTTTTGGCGAACTTATGGTTGGTTCTCTTGAATAAATAGGTTTTATTTCATTATATTCTTTATAACTTCCGTCTATAAACATATTTTTAGCTAAATTATTGAATGTTTTTGGGTCTCTCACTATTTTTTCTAATAATATTGATTTTTTTGGTAGATCTACAATGTTTTTTTCATTGAAGTATTCTCCGCAAAACATATCATTTGCGCCTGAATTTTCTAAGATTTGTTGAATAGTTGTTATTCCACTAGTAATTTCGTTTATATTGTATTTTTTCCAGCTAACTTCGTTACGGCCTGCAGAAATTATAGAAGTTATATTAATATTATTATTAATTTTTTTACGAAAAGGTTCTAATTGTATATCGTGAGTTGGAACTCCAATTATAGGTAGGTTATTTGGGGTGGCTAATCCCAATGCCGTACTAATTCCCACCCTTACAGAACTAAATCCTCCTGGCCCCAAAGCTACAGCTAAGTGAGTTATATCTGAAGCATCTGCTTGGATTTTACTCAGTAAAGTTCTTAAGTTTTTTGTTAGTTCAACTCCATGATTATATTGAGATTGCCAGTTGTAAAAATAAGACTGCTCAAGGTTCGTTATTCCAATACTTGCATATTTAGTTGAAGTATCTATACTAACTAAAATCATTATTTATTAAATTCCTTGTTTATTTCATCTATTCCCATATCTTTGTAATTGTAGATAATTATTTTTCTATAATTATCATTATCACAATGACTAAGATACATTTCAATTGATGGGGATGGTAGAATACTTTTTGCTATTTCAGGCCATTCTATTATTACTATTCCATCTTCTGATTTTTCATCAATATTAAGATCAATTGCTTCGTGCTCATTTTTTATACGATATAAATCACAATGATAAATTTTTATTTTACTTGCATACTCGTGAATAAGAACAAAGGTAGGGCTTTTTGTTGTTTGAGGTGATTCTAATCCTTCTGATATTCCTTCTACTAACTTAGTTTTTCCAGCTCCCAAATCACCATTAAGAAATACTATATCTCCTACTTCTAGATAATTTGAAACTAATTTACCTAATAATTTCGTATCTAATTCAGATTTTGAGGTTATTTCAATTTTATCCATTAATTTAAATGATCCCACCCATGATGATTTATTTTATATATATTTTTATTTTCATCTAAAATTGTAATTTTTGGTTCGGAACTTTTCTGAACTATTTCTCCAATAATCTTCCCTTTTTGGTTGAATTGTTTATTAAAAGAAGAAATTTTATCTATATTGCCTATAATTATGAGTTCGTAATCTTCACCCCCGTGTAGTGAAAATTGTATTTGTTTCTCAGGAGTGAAGATAGATAAATTTTGATCTATTGGTACTTGATCTAGAAATATTCTAATATCTACATTACTTTCAATTGATATTTTACCTAAATCTGTATATAAACCATCACTAATATCCATTGCACATGAAATTTTTTCATTAATAATGCTTTGAGAAATATCTAATCTAGGATATGGCCTAAAATGTTTATTGATTAGGCTTTTTGAGTATGTATCTTTTATTTTTTCACCTTTCAAAAGTAAATCTAATCCTCCAGCAGAACCTCCTAATTCTCCTGTAACATATACAACGTCACCTGGCTGTGCGGTATTTCTTGATAAGAAGCTTTTTCCCTTTATATGTCCAATAATTGCAATACTAATAAAAATATTTTTAGAGCCTACAATATCTCCTCCTATTACCTCGCAATCAAAAGTGCTTAGGGCTTCATTTATACCTTTGCTGAATTCTAAATATTTGTCTTTTGGGAATTTTTTTGATATTCCTATAGTGACTAAAGCATAATCTGGAACAGCACCCATTGCTGCTATATCGCTTAGATTTGATATTGCGCATTTCCAACCTATATCAATCCACTCAGAATTATTTGAATGGAAATGAACGCCGTCAACCATAGAGTCAGTAGCAAAAACGCTTGTTTCAGAAAAATTTGAAAACACTGCAGCATCGTCACCAATATTTCTAAGTATATTTTTTTGTTTGCTAGTAACTTTATCTTTGCTTAAGGTTTGTATAAGAGAGATAAAGCTTTGTTCATTTGTAATATTTAGTTTTTTAGTCATTATTAAATTATAAATGCTAACTTTTTTTTAAACTAATCAAATACAATTAAATTCTAGTAAGAGAGGGGTAAAAACATGCCAATAGTAAACATATCGTTATATTCTGGTAGAACTACAGAACAAAAATCAAAAATTGCTAAAGCAGTAACAAAGGCAATTTCTGAATCAGCAGGTGTTAATGATTCAGACACAATAGTTTTATTTCATGATATTGAAAAAACAAATTGGGCTAATGCTGGTAATCTTGTTTCTGAGGAATAAAATTATAATATAATAATTTTTATGGAGCGCTAGCTCAACTGGCAGAGCAATTGACTCTTAATCAATAGGTTCCGGGTTCGAGTCCCGGGCGCTTCACCAATCTCAATCTGAACTTAGAGAAATCTCCTCACTTTTTACCTCATTTCTTTTCTGTCCACCATTTTGTCCACTTTGGAATTATCTGATTTTGACTAATTTCTGTTCTGTAAATAAAATGATTTTATGAAAAAGTTATTTATGATAATTTTTATATTATTATTTGGTTGTTCAACAGACGATCTATCTAAAGTTGATGTAGATGCTACTGTTGATGCAAAAATTGAGAATATTTTAGCCCAAACATTATCTGATTCAGCTACAGCAACTGCCGAAGCCGTGCCTACAACATTACCTACTGCCCCCGCACCTACAGAACTACCTACTCCTCCCGCACCTACAGCAGTACCTCCTGCAAAACCTGCTCCTACATCAACTCCAAGAATAATACCAACTTCCATACCAACTCCAACTCCTCCACCAACGCCAACCCCTATTCGGACATCTACAACTATTGATTTAAGTAAAAACCCTAATGGGGAAGTTTTTTTAGTTGGAACTCATATACAGCAAGGTGTATGGGATATTACTCCAATGTTTGATAGGGCGCATGGTAGCCTAGAAATTAAAGGGAATTTTTATCAAAATCATTATTTTCCAAGCCTAAAACAAAGAACAGTTCGTGTTAGATTACTTGATGATGATAAATTGATTTTTGATAGGGCGTCAATACCTGGTTCATCATTAGTTATTTTTGAACATGTTACAGATTTTTCGGAGTTTCGGAGATTAGAAATTTCAGATTATTATCCACATGCTGGTTATTATCAAGTTGGTAAAGACATTAATCCAGGTACATACAATTTATATAATACTGACGATGATGAAGGTTTAATAAGAGTTTATAAAATTTGGCCTGATAATGATGAAAAACAATGGAAAGAATATTCGGATTCAGATTTACCGGTTAATATCTTTGTAGGTAATAAATTTGAGCTGTCTTTTACATTTGACGATATTATATATTTTGAAGGATTTAATAGATTGAGATTTCAGAAAATATCTTTAAATGATGCTAATAAAGTTAGTGAATTAGCACCCGCTCCTCTTGAGCCGGCTACCGTGGCGCCATCGCAAGCTCAACCTGCGACAGTAACTCCGCAAGAAAATTCTAATAATAACGAAATATCTTCAGCAGAAGCTACTTCTACGCCTACACCTATAGAAACCGTTAGCCAAGATAACGCCGTGAGAAGTGCGCAAAACTACTTAAACATTATGCCATTTTCTAGAAGTGGTCTTATTGAACAATTGATAAGTGAGGGTTATTCAAATCAAGATGCTACTTATGCAGTAGATAAAATTAGTCCTGATTGGTCTAAGGAAGCAGCTAAGTCTGCGCAAAACTACTTAAACATTATGCCATTTTCTCGAAGTGGGCTATTAACTCAACTAGAATATGATGGATTCTCAACAGAAAGTGCCATTTTCGCTGTAAATCAATTGGGTAATGATATTTGGTATGAAGAGGCATCTAAGTCTGCGCAAAACTACTTAAACATTATGCCATTTTCTAGAAGTGGTCTTATTGATCAATTAATTTCAGATGGCTTTACTTTAGACCAGGCAGAAATTGGAGTATATTCAACAGGCCTGTAAATCAATATTTTACTCAATTTTTAGACCTGACGCCGCTCTTAATCAATAGGTTCCGGGTTCGAGTCCCGGGCGCTTCACCAAAC
>PAXI01000002.1 GCA_002714425.1 Chloroflexota bacterium | reverse complement strand
TCAAATGTAATGCCGACAGGAACTTTTGGCCCTACTATTTCTCTTGTTTTTCTAGTAAATTCTCCATCCATGTCAGGAAATTCTTCAGANACTGCAGCNCCNTGATTAGAAATTAATACTCCATCCCANGGTCCTTGANTTTCNAGCATANTAAACATTTCAGATGANANTNTATCGTATGCATCTTTAGTTATTGTTCCAATTGGCCCAGTTTCTGCGAACATTAAAGGAACTAGTTCAAAATCAAATTCTCTTGCTGCATCCATATACCCTGTAATAGTATAGTTTGCACCTTCATATCTTGGAAAAATTTCATCTCCTCTNATGATCGTTCTTTTTTCAAANTCTTCATATGTAGCGGGTGTAACAGAAAANGTATTTGTTTCATGTGAAATACCTAGTAATGCAATTCTCATAATTTACCTCAATTATTTATATTATTTATTAAATCTATCACAACAGTTAAATTCTTTGTGTTTTTATGATAGATTTAATTATTAAATTTTATAAGGAATAACTCATGCTAGAAAGATTTAANGTACCAAAAAAAGACAGAGTATATGTAGAAGAACAAAAAGTCAGATTAGTTACAGAAAAAGTTTTTGTTCACTTAGGATTAAGTCAAGATGCTGCAAAAATTAATGCTGACGTATTAATTACCAATGACTTAAGAGGTGTAGAATCTCATGGAGTTTCAAATGGCTTACGNAGATATGTTGGGGAGTACACTAACAAAGAGCTTAATCCGAATCCAAAATTTTCAATATTAAGAGAATCTCCAACAACATTAACTATAGATGCTGATAGCGCTTTAGGAACACATGTGGGACCGTGGGCAATGCAAAAAGCTATAGATAAGGCTAAAGAATTTGGTATTGGTGCTGTTGCGGTAACTAACTCAGGACATTTAGCGGGATGTGGATATTATGCAATGATGGCAGCCGATCAAGGAATGATTGGTCACTGTATGACAGCTGGGGGAGCATTGAATACGGTTCCAACATTTGGATCAAAACCGCTACTAGGTACAAATCCAATTGCTTGGGCAGCTCCGGCCAAATCGATGCCTTATTTTTTGTTTGATATAGCAACCTCCCAAGTAGCAGGTAANAAAATTACTCTAGCCAAACGTACNGGAGCAAAACTAGAACCTGGTTGGATTTCAGACACTAATGGTAATCCTATTATGGAAGAAGTTCATCCACCGGAAAAATATCATTTATTGCATATTGGAGGAACTAGAGAAAATGGATCACACAAGGGTTATAGTTTGGGATTAATGAATGAAATAATATGTAATGAGTTGTCCGGATGGGGACCAGGTCCTGTTCATAAAAATAATGGTGGACATTTTTTTCAAGCATATGACATAGATGCTTTCACNGATAAAACAAAATTCTTATCAGATATGGATGATTTACTAGAACATATAATAAATGTTCCTCCGTCTGAGGGTCATGAAAGAGTTATATATGCAGGTCTAGAAGAGCAAGAAGAAGTGCTCAAAAGATCAAAAGAAGGAATTCCTTACCACAAAGAGGTAATTAATTGGTTTGAAACTTATTGTGAAGAATCAAATATTGATTGTGACTTGAGATAAAGTTTTTTAGACTGGCATTTGCCTTTTTGTATATTTGCGTCCAGCCTCAGCAGTATCTTGTCTTCCGCCAGAAATAATATGCACACCCTCATCAATTTTGTCACTTATATTTTCTGCTGTGGCTCCTCCAAGAAAATATTTTCCATTTTTTTCACATGCTTCCTTAACTCTTTTTCCAGCCTCTATGATTCTAGGATCTAATGGTTTATTTGGATCTCTTTTAATTCCATAAGACATATGTCCATCTCCCGGGCCAAACTCGGCATATCCAATACCAGGTACGGTTAAAATTTGCTCGCAATTTGCCACACCTCTTACACTTTCAATTTTTACTCCAAGNAATAAATCTCCATCAGGGTTTAAGGGCCATGGTTCGCATTTTGAAATATAATTTTCGGGATCAATATCCCATACTTTCGAAGCAGTTGGATGACCTCCAACTCCTCTAGTACCNCTATCTAATCCATATCCAACTCCAGCGGTATTAATAGGATATCTGCAGGATTCAACAAATGCTCTTACAGCATCTGGACTTTCAGCTTGGCATAAAATTATNCCATGAACTCCTCTAGCAAGAATCATTCTAAANTGCCACGCATTATATCTTACAATGTTTTCTGAACTACCTTCAACAGGTGCTTCGACTATTATAGCCGGAGTTTTGTGACCACTGGGTGTAGGTCCTCCATCAATGAGTCCTCTTATATAATTATCNAANCCTGGCATATCGAAAGCTCCATGTTCCATTCCTATATTTATNTANTCTGCCCAAGTTTTAGCGTCAATAATTCCTTGTTCATANGTTAATANGTGTCCTGAATGTGCACCCATATAGTATACGGTTTCTTTAGATTNTAATAATTCTATTGCTTTATTTATTCTTTTAGCCATAATTTTTTCCATCTGCATAAATTTATGTTTGTATAATATCATTGTCTATGCTGAAAAATAATATTATGATTGAACAAATAAACTTGATTCATGGNGCTTTGGGAGCCTATGANGANNTNATTGTTTTTGTTTTAATTTTACTTCTTCTTGGATGGCTTGCTTATAAATCATCAAAAGCAACTAAAGAAAAAGANAGNAAAAANCGTANAAAAAGAAAAAATAAATAAGCTAATTTTGAATAATTACTTTTTTATCTATAAAATCACTAATTGTTTTTTTGTTATATCCATATTCTTCTAANATTTCAGTNGAATGTTCNCCCAAAATNGGTGCTGGNCTAGTAATTCTGCCAGGTGTTTTATAAAGTTTAGGAGAGATTCCAATATTTTCTATTTTTCCAGCAGTTGGATGTTCAAGCGTGACTTTCATATTTCTTGCTATTACCTGTGGGTCATCCCAAGCTTCACCAATATTATTTATTGGGCCACAAGGAACTCCATAGTCGTCTAATTTTTTTATCCAATAGTTTGATTTCTTTTTTGATAAAGTTTTTTCTAACTCTTTTTCTAATTTTTCTCTATTATTTAATCGGNTAGCATTATCGATAAAATNTTTATTTTCTATGAGGTCNTCTCTGNCAATTGCTTTACATAATCTTTCATAATTTGATTGATTTGGTGCTCCAATATTTATANANCCATCAACTGTTTTTAANGCCTGATATGGAGCAGATAATCTATGAGATGAACCNAGTGGTTCTGGAATTTCTTTAGTGGCAAAATAACTACTTGACTCCCATACNGTATATGCTAGAGCAGATTCTAATAATGAAANNTCAAGATATTGTCCTTCACCAGATTTTAACATGTGTATATAAGCTGATAGTATTGAATAGGTAGCAAACATTCCAGCATTCATATCTGCTATNGGGACACCAACCTTGATAGGTGGTGAGTTTGGTATTCCTGTTATNCTCATCAGGCCACTCATACCCTGTGCAACNAGATCAAAACCTCCTCGTTCGGCATAAGGTCCAGTTCTTCCGAATCCTGAGATTGAACAATATATNATNTTAGGATTGATTTTTTTTAAGTCTTCATATCCNAAGCCAAGTTTTTCCATAACTCCAGTTCTNTAATTTTCAATTATNATCGTAGAATNTTTNGATAANTTTTTCATTATTTCTACGCCATTTTCATGCTTGAAATCTATAACTATACTTCTTTTGTTTCTNTTCATAGCTAAGAAAGCAGCAGATTCATTTTTTATGAATGGNGGTCCAAATCTNCGTGTATCATCGCCTCCTGATGGTTTTTCTATTTTTATTACTTTTGCTCCCATATCAGAAAGTAGCATACTGCAAAAAGGTCCCGCTAGTATCTGNGAACAGTCTAAAACGGTAATATCGCTTAATGCCTCTGGCATNTTNTCTNGATTNTTGGGTAAATAGAACATTATTTTATTAACTTTCTTTTTNGNTGAATAGATATATTATTAANTAATTTTATAGTATATTATAACTTGAAAAAATTTAATATCTAGGAGAAAAAAATGTTTGACNTAAGTAATAAAACAGCATTAATTACNGGAGGTAATGGTGGTATTGGATTGGGAATAGCTGAAGGTTACTTACAATTTGGNGCATCAGTAATTATTGTTGGAAGAAATNAAAAGAAAAATCAGGATAGCAAAGAATATTTAACTAAAAAATTTCCTCAGAGTAAAGTNTCAACTTATATCTGTGATGTTACCNATAAAGAATCTGTAGATAAGTTATTTGATGAAATTTATAAGGATTATAAATNGATTGATATTTTNGTAAATAATGCAGGCATTAATATTAGATCANCTGAACCTCAAGAACTTTCATATGAAGATTGGTCATTGGTTNTATCTACTAATTTATCTAGTATGCATATTATGTCGAGTAAAGTTATAGAAGGAATGAAAAAAAATGNTTCAGGAAAAATAATTAACATTGGTTCCATGCTGTCGANTTTTGGCTCTTCTTATGGTTCTGCNTATGCTGCAAGTAAGGGAGGNGTAGTNCAATATACTAAAAGTTGTGCAGATGCATGGAGTAAGGATAATATTCAGGTTAATGCAATATTGCCCGGTTGGATNGTAACAGAAATGACAGAAAAATTTCGCACAACTTACCCAGAAAGGCACTCTTTGATTNCGCCTAGAACACCAGCAGGTAGGTGGGGTAAACCTAATGATTTATCTGGAACAGCAATTTTTCTTGCCTCGGAAGCATCTCAATTTGTTTCAGGAGTTTCTATACCNGTTGATGGTGGTTATAGCGTAAGGTAGTATTGTTTTGAAAATTTTATAACAATTCAGTAATTTATGAAGANCTCTAAATGAAAATTTCAAATAAAAAGCGTCTAGAATTATTAAGCCCTAGGGCAGGTAAATTAAGAGTTGTAATGGATACAGACGCATATAATGAAATAGANGATCAGTTTGCTATTGCCCAAATGATGTTATCATCTGAACGCCTATCTGTTGAAGCAATCTACGCTGCTCCCTTTCATAATTATCGTTCTAAAAGTCCACGTGATGGAATGGAACAAAGCTATGAAGAAATTTTGCGCCTTTTGGATCGATTGAAAATTGATTCTGAGGGTTTTGTTTACCGCGGTGTAGGAGAATACGTTGGGCCCAAAAAAAAATACAAAGATGCTCCGGCTGTTGATAATTTAATATTACGTGCACGAGCCGGATCACCGGAAAATCCTCTTTATGTGATTGCAATAGCTGCAATTAGTAACATTGTTTCTGCAATTTTGAAAGCCCCTGATATAATCGATCGGGTTGTGGTTGTCTGGTTAGGTGGACATAGTCTGAATTGGCCTCACACGAGTGAATTTAATCTTAAACAGGATATAGGTGGAGCGCAGACTCTTTTAGATAGTGGTGCAGCAGTTGTATTAGTGCCTTGCATGGGGGTTACTTCTCATCTGCATAGTTCTGTTCCAGAGATTGAGCGCTATGTTGAACCACAAGGTGAGATTGGCGCTTTTTTGGCAAAGCGTTTCAAAAAATATAGTGATAATCATAAAGGCTGGTCTAAGGAAATATGGGACATGGCAGCAGTTGCCTGGGTGCTATGTGAGGATTGGGCACCTAGCCATTTAATTTCCTCTCCAATTTTGACGGAACAGGTAACATGGAGTTTCGATCATTCTAGACATATCATACGATATGTTCATCAAATTGATCGCGATGCAATAATGCAAGATTTCTTTGAAAAATTGGAAGTTTTTTCTAAATAATACTCATAGATTCTTATTTTCTAAAAACCTATTTGAGGCCCTCGTTGCAATATTATGTATCTTTATTTATAAAGAAGTTTTCCCTGTACCATTTCAATTCATCAATACTGTCTTTGATATCTGACATTGCAAGATGAGAGCTGTGCTTTTCTTTATATTGTTCTTTAGATACATACCATTTGTTTATGATTTCTTTTAAGGAAGAAACATCTACCATACGATAGAATAAATATTCTTCCAAAATAGGCATTTCTTTTCTGAGAAATTTTCTATCAACCCATATAGAGTTACCGCACAAAATTGCTTGATTTTTTTTTGCATATTTTTTTAGGAAATTCAATGTTAATTTTTCAGCTTTTTTAATATCAATTTTTGAATCGTTTACTCTTTGCAAAAGACCGGATTCTTTATGCTGTTTAGCAGGCCAGCTTTCCATATTTGATAGTTCTTCATCAGAACGAAGTATAGCAATTTCAGGACCTTCGGCAATAATATTTAAATCATCGTCAGTAATTGCAGATGCAATTTCTATTATGAATTGGTCATCCCCAAGACCTGTCATCTCAAGGTCAAGCCAAAAAAATATTTTTTTATTTGCATTCATATAAATATTAGTTTTTTATTTATGATACATTATACAAATGGAGATAAAAGTAATTAATGTTTTTTTTTAAATTCAAAAATATTTCTTTTTATGTAATCTTTTCAATATTTACTTTATTTGTATCAAATAATCTGTATGCACATGGAACTGTTACGAAAGTTGAAACTACCTTTCCTTTGTGGATATATATTTTAGGTGGTGCAATAACTGTACTTCTTTCATTCATAATAATTGGTTCGTATGGAAGAAATATTCCCGGATTAGTTGATTATCAAAAAAAGCAAATAAATATAGATTTAGAAAATAATCTTATGGTTAAGGTTTTTGTTGGTTTTTTAAAGATTTTCATTATATCTTTATATTTGCTAATTATTATTTCTGGTTTTATTGGGAATTATAATGAAATTTATAGTTTGTCATCTATTTTATTTTGGGTAGTATTTTGGGCAGGATTTTCTATATTAAGTTCAATTTTTGGAAATTTTTGGTTTTACATTAATCCTCTAAAAGTATTGTTCGAATTTTTTGAAAAATTGCTAGGTTTTACAGATAGGCGAAATTACACTTATCCAAAATATTTTGATTACTGGCCCGCTGTAGCGTTATTTTTAATATTTGCTATTTTTGAATTGATTTTTGAAGGATCCGATAAACCAAGAAACATATCATTTTTTGTAATTTTCTACTCAATTTTTATTTGGCTAGGTATGTATATATATGGTGGTAATACTTGGCTTCAAAAATCAGATATTTTTACCATTATATTTGAACTGTTTTCAAAACTATCATTTATTGAAAAAAGTAACAAAATAAAAAAACAAGGTACTAGTGATTTATTTGATAAAAAAGATTTATCCAAATATAAATATTTCATAAGATATCCTTCATCAGGACTTTTAATTAGTAACAAAATAAGCTTTCCCTTAGTAATTTTTATAATTTTAGTGCTATCGACGGTGACTTTTGATGGTATTTCAATGACCGATATTTGGATTGAAGTAATTTATGAGTTTTCCAGAAATGATTATCTTAGATTTTTTGTTCAATTCATATCTCTAATTCTTTTATTTTTATCTTTCGTGATTATATTTTTTTCTTTTTGTAAATTAATTAAATTATTTGGAAAATTAAATATTAGTACTAGTGAAATTGCTTCAATATTCGTTATAACTTTATTGCCCATAGCAGTTGCTTATCATCTCTCACATTACTTATGGTATTTTATAGTTACCGGCCAAGAAACTATTGCGCTAATTTCTGATCCATTCGGTTATGGATGGAATTTATTTGGTACAAGTAACTTTAAGGTAAATAGAGATTTTAACCTAGAATTAGCTCATTCTATTTCAGTAGGCCTAATAATACTTGGTCATATTGGCTCAGTATTTACATCTCATGTTTACGCTGTAAGATTATCAAAAAACGAAAAAGATGCAAATTATAGTCAATATCCATTTCTTATTTTAATGATTGGTTATACTATATTGAGTCTATGGATAGTTAGTCAGTCTTTAACAATATAGTATGGTGAGGGTATATGAAAATTTCTGATTTATCAAAAAGGAAGCAAAAAATAATTAGGGCATGGTGTATGTATGATTGGGCGAATTCGGCTTTTGCAACGAGTGGTGTAGCAGCTATTTTCCCAATATATTTTGTAGCTGTTTTTCAAGATGCTTTTGGTGATGAAGCAACCTTTTTAGGAATGACTTTTACTCCAACATCCACATGGAGTTTTGGTATAGCTATTTCCACTGCTATTGTCGCCTTTGCAAGTCCTGTGCTTGGTGTTGTTGCAGATAGAATACCAATAAAAAAGACATTATTACTCATATATACTTTATTAGGGTCATTTTTTACAATTTTAGTTTTTTTTGGAGTCTATACTGATTTTAATTGGGCTTGGGTCATGGGATCTTTTTTTATGGGTAATATTGGTTTTGCTGGAGCTATTGTTATATACAATGCTTTTTTGCCCAACATAGCGCCTAATGAACTTCAAGATGATGTGAGTGGCATAGGTTTTGCTTATGGTTATATTGGAGGAGGATTATTATTACTGATACATGCTATACTTATATTCCTTTTTCAGGATACATCTAGCGAAGACTTGATTACAAGATTGTCAATTGCCTCTATTGGCTTGTGGTGGTTTGGCTGGTCTATATGGACTCTAAGGGTAATCCCAGAGCCAAAAATTGAAAAACCTATGATTAATCTAAAAATTTCACAAGTCTTCAATCTATCTATTCAAGAGTTATCTAAAACGGCTAAAAATATCAAGAAATTTAAGTCAATGACAATGTATCTTGGTAGTTATTTATTATTTAATGATGGTATTCAAACTATATTAGCAATAGCAGGAGCATATGCTGCAGATACTTTGGGTCTTCCATTAATGTTTGCTGTTATTACTATACTTCTAGTTCAATTTACTGCAGCAGCTGGATCATTGCTATTTAACAAATTGAGTAGGATGATTAATACTAAAAATGCTCTATTTTTATCTTTGGTAATTTGGACTGTAATAGTTATATTTGCCATATCTATTACTCCTTTGAAACCTGAAAAAGCCTCTGAATTTGACTATAGTATTACATATTTTTCTGGTGTTTATAATGTAGAATCTGTTCCTGAATTTGACAGTGACAAAAAATCTAACGATTGGAATGAACTCTTGTTAAGAAATCAAATTTATTCAGCTTCAATTGAAAAAAATGAAAAATTAACCTATGAACAAGCTAACAATTTAGTTGAATTTGTATCAGAAAATAAAGCTTCTGAATATTCAATTATTGTTTCGGGTGGGCAGTTAAATAATATTCAGTCTATTGGGCCTAAACATCCAAGTTCTCTTGGTGAAGGAGGTATTGATTGGTGGCCTAAATTTATGAGACAAAATATTTGGTATCCTTTAGGGCTTTCTGTTGAATATCAATGGCTTTTATTAGGAATAGCAGTTGGGTTAGTTATGGGTGGAAGTCAAGCACTTGCTAGAAGTTTGTTTTCTAAAATAACTCCTAAGCACAGAACAGCCGAATTCTTTTCATTTTTTGGATTTGCAGGTAAAGCATCATCGGTTATTGGCCCTATGATTTTCGTTGCTGTTTCTGCAGCTATGGATGCTAGAGTCGCAATAATGGCTGTTTGTTTATTAATTGTAGTGGGTATGCTTTCACTTAGGTTTGTGAATGTTGAAGAAGGTATGAGAGCAGCAAAAAACGATGAAGATTTATTTTTCAAGTCTCTTTAGTTGAGTATTTACCTCGCTAGGATTATCAACCGTTATTCCAGATAAACCTAATTGTTTAGCAAGAATGACTTCATCCTCACTCATTACACCCCATGCTCCAATAAATAGTTTGTTAGATCGAGCATGATCAACAAATTTTTTACTTATATTATTAATATAGGGAAAAATTCCTAGAAAACCATATTTTTTGCAGATTTCTATATCATTCTCGCTTGCAATTTTGACAAGATAGCCATGATTTATATGTGGAGAAATACTTTTAGATAGAATAAGTTGATTTATATCAAAAGAAATAATTGATACTCCTGGTATTCCAAGATACAAAGTTTCGAATATTTTGTCATTGTATAACTTATTCTTGACTAATAAATCCTTAATTATTGGGATTATTTTTTTATCCCTTGATTTAATTTCAATAAAAATATGAGAAGAATTTTTATACCTACTAATTATTTCTGAAAGAGTAGGTATATTCTCTAGATATTTAATTTGACTATCAAAATTATAACCAGCATTTAATTTTTTTATATCTTTAAGACTAAGTGAGTTAATATTACCTGTACCATTAGTTGTTCGATCTACAGTCTCATCATGCATAATTACCGGTATATTATCACTTGTAAGGTGAACGTCCAATTCGATCAACTTGAAACCACTTTCAATAGCTAGGTCAAAACTTGCTATTGTATTCTCAGGTCTTAATGCCGACGCGCCTCTATGTGCAATAATTTTCATAACTGTTAAAAATATTTAATCTTTGTTTATTATATATTTAATTATCAATAAAAAATAATTCCTTATCATTTTGGTATACTATTATATTGACACAATATATAAATTTTGTTAATTTGGATAATTGTATACTAATTTGGTATACAATTCTTGAAATAATATATATGAGGTATAAATTGAAAAAAATTATTTTACTTATGATGCTAACTTTGGTAAGTGTAATGATATTTGCATGCACTACTGAAGAAGCTCCTGATAAACCACTAGTTATCTACTCTGGAAGAGGTGAATCACTTGTTCAACCACTTATTGATCAGTTCTCTGATATGAGCGGAATTGAAGTAGAGGTTAATTATGGTAAAACAACAGCTATGGCTTCCACTTTATTAGAGGAAGGTGACAAGACTCCTGCAGATGTTTTCTTTGCTCAAGATCCTGGTGGTCTTGGTTCAGTCGATGCTATGCTTACAACTTTATCTAATGATGTTACTTCTTTGGTACCTGAATGGGCTAGAGATCCTCAAAATAAATGGGTTGGAACATCTGGCAGAGCTAGAGTGGTAGTTTATAATACAGATGCTGTATCGCCATCAGACTTACCTGCTTCCCTTGAAGGTTTCACAGATCCAAAATGGAAAGGAAAAATAGGGTTTCCTCCAACAAATAGTTCCTTTCATGCAATGGTAACTGGTATGAGACTAACATGGGGTGATGAAAAAACTAAATCATGGTTAGAAGGAATTATGGCAAATGAGCCGAAATTCTATGCAAAAAATACTCCTACTGTAGAAGCTGCTGGTAAGGGTGAAATAGAGGTTGGTTTTGTAAATCACTATTACTTACATCGATTTATTGCTGAAAATGGTGAAACATTTGGAGCTAGAAATTATCACACAACAGCTGATGACCCAGGTTCAATAGTCTTAGTTGCAGGTGCAGGGGTGCTAGAGCAATCAGATAACAAAGATAATGCTGAAAAATTCTTAAAATTTTTGTTAAGTCCAGTAGGACAGCAATTCTTTGCTTCTCAAACTTATGAATATCCACTAAATGATGGAGCTAAGCCTAATAGAATGCTTACTCCTTTATCAGATATTAAGAAGTTTGATATAGATATTGCTGAATTGAAAGACATAGAAGGAACAGTTGCTTTACTTACTGAAGTAGGAGCATTGCAATAATATAAAAAATTCCTCCGCTTACAGTTTCTAATCTACAAAAACCTCCGATTTTTTTCGGAGGTTTTTACTTTAATTGTAATTTTTTATACTGTTGGCAAAACCATATCATCTTCGGTAAAATCTTGCCAAACTCTAATTCTTGCAGCCATATCTCTTATACGATCTTTCTGACCAGAAAAATTAAATAAATTATTCATCTCATAAGGATCAGTATTAAGGTCGTATAATTCACATTGATCACCTGGAGATAAATTTAATTTCCACCTATTTCCAGTTATTACACCTCTCCATGGTACTGCTATCATTCGGTTGATTTCAGGACTTCCAAGATTTCTATCATTCATTCCATTCCATTGGATAAATACATCATTATTTTTTAGATTAGCATCACCTTTCAGGACTGGAACTAGAGAATTTCCATGGAGAGTTTTTGGAATTTCTGAACTAGTGAGATCTAAAATGGTAGGTACAAGATCAACTTGACTTATAGAACCTTTGATATTAGTTTTTTTATTATTATTTAGCTCTGGAACATGAATTAATAATGGTACGTTTGAAGACTCTTCATATAATGATCTTTTCTCTAGCATTCCATGATCTCCTCCCATCTCCCCATGCTCACTTGTAAAAATTATTATTGTGTTATCAGATTCTCCTGATTCTTCTAATGCATTTAAAATTTTTCCTATCTGATTATCCACTAGTGTTACATTTGCAAAATATTGAGCTCTTAGTTTCCTAAAACCTTCTTCAGTAGTTGTGTCATGTATATCGCCACCTTCTGCTCCAAGAGGATTTACCCCACCAGACATATAGAAATCTGATCTTAGTTTATTAATCAATGACCCATTATCAGGTCTTTTTCTGAAGGAAGGACCGACTTCTATTTTATCAGGATCATAAAGTCCATTGAATGGCCCAGTATATGGGGGATGAGGCTCAAAAAAATTAACAAAAAGCATCCATGGTTTTTCCTTATGTGTAGACTTTGGAAATTCAGTGATGAACTTTGAAGCTTTATGTCCCAAAAATCCTGCCTGGGTTTGTTCTTCTGTTAAGTTAGCATTTCCTACCCATGCTTCATATGTTTTTTCAATTTCTGGGGGATTTATACCAAAACTTTTTAACCAATTATTATATGGTGACTCAACATACCTATATTCTTTTTTTGTTGACCTTATCCTTTGAAAATCTTCTACTCCTATCCATTTGTCAAAGCCGCGTTGAGCTATCATATCATCACCAAGATGCCACTTTCCCATGTGGGCATTATAATAATTCTCATTAATGAGATCTCCAATAGTATCTATATTTTTGTCTAGAGGGATATTGTTTCTGTGCAAGCCAGTTTTTTGTGGATAAAGACCCGTCATTATTGATGCTCTTGCAGGAGTACAAACAGGTTGTGTAACGTAAGTATTTTCAAAAACAAAACTTTTTTCTGAAAGGCTATCTAAATTAGGAGTATTAATCCAGTTATTTCCATATGCTTTCATTGAATCGCGTCTCTGTTGGTCGGTTAATATAAAAAGAATATTCGGTTTATTTTTTTTCATAATATTATTTTTTCGTAGGTTTTTTTAATGTGATTGATATTATTACACATATAGACATTAGTATGATACCACACCACCAGATATTATTATATGTACCATAATAGTCATAAAAATATCCCGCTATTGGTGCTCCTGTACCTCCAATGATTAATGTTACTGGCATGACTATACCTCTGATTGAACCTAAGTATTTTCTTCCAAAAAAATCAGCCCATATAAAGTTATTTAAGAATAACATTCCTCCAATACCAAATCCAAATATAATCATTGAAATAAGAACCGGAAAAAATGATTGAGCATAAATTGTTATTACACTAGCGATAGTAATAAGTATAAAACCTACAGAGGTTAAAATTTTATTTGGTATTTTTTTTTGGATATTACCTATTATGAATATACTAATACCTGCAGCTACAGCATCTAAAGCTGTGGCGAAAGCAACTAATTTAGCATCTATTCCTCTATCTATAAAATCAGGAATTCTGTGGATTGCAATTGTACCTAATGCAAGATTAATAAAACTGAACATTATTAGTAATTTCCAAAATTCAATAGTCTTTATTGATTCATTAACTTTCCATGAAATTTCAATATCATTATTATCTTTTTGTAAATGTTTTTTTTTACCATCTGGTAGAAGTCCTATATCTTCTGGAAGCCTTCTTAAGAACAATATTGATATAGGTATTATCAATATCATTGAAATAATGGATAACAATATCCAAGCATTTCTCCATCCAAATGAATCAATAAATAATTGAGTGGCGGGTAGAAATATTAAAGAACCTATAGGAATTCCAATAGATGAAAATGCAATTGCTTTTGCTCTTTTTTTTACAAACCATTTATTCACCGGTATTGTGGTTACTAAATTTCCTGGCCCGGCTAAACCAACAAAACCCATAATTATGAATAATAAAATGATTTGCCAGGCATATTGAACAAATGAAAGACCAATTAGGCAAACTCCAACTATTAAGGCAGCAAAAGGTAATAAAATTCTTGATCCATATTTATCTAATAATTTTCCAATTATAGGAGCCGTAAATGAACTTGAGAACTGTCTTGCCGTTTGAGCTAAGCCAAAAGTTGACCTACCAATATTTAGTTCGGTTCCCATAGGATTTATAAATAATCCAAAATTTAGCGATCCCATTCCCATTGTTGCAGCTGTTGATATTGCCATGACAATTACAATCACCCAGCCATAATATATATTTGTATTTATTAGTTTCAAATATTTTTACTTTTATGTTTTTTTGACTCTTTATATCTTATACTTATTTATTCTTAACAAGTACAATATTTTATTAATATGACAGAAAAAATTAATATAAATTTAAATAAGGGTAAGCTTAATAATAAAAAAGTAAAAAGGCCTTGGGGTAGTTATGAAATATTAAGTTCAGGCCATGGATTTCAAGTTAAAAGATTAACAGTTAACATCAACTCTAGATTATCCCTTCAATGGCATAGGCACCGAGATGAAACATGGGTTGTAGCTAGAGGCACAGCGAAAGTTATTATTGACGATAGCGAAATAACTTTGGGGAGGGGAGAGTCTGCGTTTGTTGAAAGAAATTGTCATCATAGAATAGAAAATATATCATCTGTAGAACCACTTGAAATAATAGAGGTTCAATCAGGAGATTATCTTGGCGAGGATGATATTGTGAGACTTGAAGATGATTATGGCAGATAAAATTTATCTGTCTTGAACACTGCCATCAAATCCAATTGGAGTATCTAATACTTTAGGGTTTTCTGGCATATTAAGAGATTTCTCATTTATTTCAATTCCTAGTCCAACTCCATCAGGAACGGTTAAATAACCATTTTTTAACTCGAGGGGTGATTTAAGTAGTTCACTTTTTGGTGGTTCTGATTCGCCTGTGTATTCCTGTAATCCAAAATTTGGTATGGAAGCATCAAGCTGTATACAAGTAGCTGTACTCACAGGTGATAAAGGGTTGTGAGGAATGACTTTTACATGATAAGCTTCAGCCATAGCTGAAACTTTTTTGGATCCAGATAAACCACCACATAAACATAAGTCTGGTCTAATGTATGCTGCAGCTTTTGCTTCAAGTAATTGTTGATATTCAAATATTGTGGTAAATCTTTCTCCTGTAGCAATGGGTATGTTGCACTGTTTTGCAATATCTCCCATTATCGCAGGGCTGTCTGGTAACATAGGGTCCTCGTAGAAAAAAGGATTAAACTGCTCCAATCTTTTTCCTAAAGAAATACTCTCAGCAGGATTCATTTGTCTATGAATTTCAACACATATATCAACATCATTTCCTAAAGCTTCCCGTACCGCTCCAACTCTTTGTACTGCATCATCAGCCCACTCACTATATGATTTGTGCATGTGAAAATTCGTCGGATTATATGGCGTAAATCTAACAGCAGTAAAACCATCTTTTGATGCTTGAAGCGCACTTTCAACTAATTCATCTTTAGTTGATCCTCCAACATGCATATAACATCTTACTTTATCTCTAGTTTTACCGCCCATAAGTTCATATATAGGTACACTTAATCTTTTTCCTTTGATATCCCATAATGCTATATCAATTGCTGAAAGAGCTCCCTGAACTATTGAACCCATAAAATGAGAAGACCTATATAGCCATTGATAGTGGTGCTCGATAAGGTGAGGATTTTTCCCTAATAGGTATTCTGACATTACTTCAATCATGGTTTTTGTTGGTCTTTGCCATCCGTGTACTCCACCTTCACCTATACCAATTGTTCCATCTTCACAGTATATTTTTATGAGTAGCCATCTATCCCATAAAATAGGCTCTATTTTTTCAATTTTTGTTTTTGACACCATATTTACCTGCTCAGTTTCTATTTTTATTCATTGCTATGTATGAACCTATTCCAAGTCCAACAAGGTTAATGATATTGAAATAAATCCCTAATGGCAAACTTAAGAAATTTGAAAAAATTATTGAAGAAAACCAGATTAAAAACATGCTAAAAGCAGCAATTATTCTTATTTTAGGATTTATTTTATTTTTACTAATTTTTCTTATAATTTCACCTACTTGTGAACCTAATATAGCTATTACAACTGCAAAAAATACATTACCAATTTGAAAGTTTGATGTTGGTAGAAAATTCCAAATTAGCCACAAAAATAAACTTAAGAATAATCCTAATATTATGGATATGATAATTGAATTTATTAATATAAAAAATGTAGCGGTTTTAGATAATATTAGAATTTGTGGCTTTCCAATTGATGCACAATCTTTACATTTTATCCCTACAGGTGTTTGATTCATGCATCGAGTACATATGAAATTATCACATCTAGAGCATTTTAGATTTGTCGTTATATCATTATGTTTATTGCAGTACGTTAAAGTCATTTATTCATCAATATTACGATTTATCCATTTTTTTCTATCATAAATATCTCTATCAAAAAATAATCTAAGTAGAATTAAATTTATACTAGTTTTAGTTTTTGTCTCTTCTTTATTCGAAAGCAGTCTTTTAAGAATTATCACAAAAGAAAGCATAAATGTAAAAAGAGTTAGTTCAATTGTAAGCCCCAAAATAATTGTGTATAGTGGTGTGCAAATTATTGATATTATCCACCAAAGTGCAGAATCTTTTATTGGAGAAAATAAAAATCCTATAGCAATTATGCCGGTAAAAATCACAAATAAATTATAATCTAGTGCAAGAATTATTCCAATAAGAGTAGCGATTCCTCTTCCACCTTTAAAATTTAAAAAAATGGACCAATTATGTCCAATCAAACTTGCCATCCCACATAAAATTTTGGTACTTATATCTAGTGAAAAAATTGAATCAGAACACAAAAATATAGGTAAAAAACCTTTGATAAATAGATCAAAAAAAATAACAGGTAAGCTTGTATATAGGGTTGTATTTTGTGTTAAATTTGAAACACCTGTATTTCTTGAGCCTTTTTTGGTTAGGTCAATACTTTTTAGTTTTTTCCCCATAAGATATGCAGATGGAATAGATCCAATCAAAAATGAAAAAATTATTATTATTATTGAGTTTATATCCATAATATTAAATTTTTTGACCTATATTATTTCCATGAATACTTTTGGCTTTTTCAATTAAATGTTCATAAGTCGAGTATGGAGGTCCATTCATGCCTGGCATCATTTCATATTTCTGATTATTTGCATGATAATCGGTTCCTCCAGTAGGAATTAGATTGTATTTTTCGCATATTTTCAGGTAATAACTTTGTGTAATTTGACCATATTTTTCCGCATATACTTCAATACCAGATAGTCCTGCATCAACCAATTTCTCAATTTGATTATTCAAACTATTTATACTTTTTGGATGAGCAATTACAGGCACGCCTCCAGCATCCTGTATTAAGCTTATAGCATCAAATGTATTAATTTTATATTTTTTCATATTCTTAATATTTTCATCATTTAGATATTTTTCAAATGCTTCATTTACAGAGTTAACATAATTTTGCCTAATCATAGCTCTGGCTAAATGAGGCCTTCCTATTATCCCACTTGTTTTAGAATATATTTCTTCCCATGATAAAAATATATTTTTATCCCTCAAGAAACTAACAATTTTCTTTGAGGATTCTATTCTTTCCATCTTCAGTTCTTCAATTTTATTTATAAGTTTTTTTGAATGAACATCAATGAAATAACCTAGAATATGTATTTCATCTTTATTATTTATTGTGCTTAATTCTATACCATTGATTAAGGTTAGGTTTTCTCTTAAGTCTACTTCTTTTCTTGCCTCTTCTAAGCCATTGATATTGTCATGGTCGGTTATTGAAATTACTTTTAAATTTGTTCTATCTATTAGTTTGATTAACTCAGATGGAGTTAGATTACCGTCAGATTTAGTTGTATGTAAATGTAAGTCAATTTGTATCGGCCATGAATAGTTAGTAATTATTTTGTGATCACTATATCTACTATCATAATTTTGATAATTCATTTATTTTTAGTTATCTTAAATTTCAATTTTTCTATCAATTCTTTCAATACTAATAGCTCTATTATTAGTATCATTAGTAGTAATTAATACAGAATTAAAATTCATAATACCTTTTGTTTCTGGTCTCATTCGATGTTTACGACTGGTCAGAAAACGGTTTAATGATCCTTCAACTTCAGCACCTAATATAGAATTTTCAGCCCCGACCATTCCAAGGTCTGATACAAACGCAGTTCCATTGGGTAGTATCTTACAATCCGCAGTTGGTACATGTGTATGCGTTCCAACAACAGCTGTAACTCTTCCATCTAAATGCCAACCTAATGCAGCTTTTTCAGATGTAGCTTCAGCATGAAAATCAACAATAATTGGTTTTTTATCAATATATATATTGCTCAATACTTCATCCATTACTGAAAAAGGAGAATCAAATTCTCCAACCCAAACTCTACCAATTATGTTTACTACACCAACTGGACTGGAATCATATAAATATCCTCTACCTGGAGTATTCATTGGATAATTCATTGGTCTTATCACAGGTATTTTTGGATTATCAAGATGCTCTATAAATTCGTTTTTATCCCAGACATGATTCCCCGATGTTATTACATCAACCCCTACCTCTAGCATCTCCATAACAGTTTCTAATGTAAGACCAAAACCTGATGCCATATTTTCGCCTTGTAAGGTTACAAAGTCTATTTGGTATTCATTAATTAAATCAGGTAATATATTTTTTACAGTAGTTCTACCACCTCTTCCAACTACATCTCCGATCATTAGTATTTTCATTATTATTGTGCCATTTCTTCTATTCTTGATTCTCTGATTACTACAATTTTGATTTGACCAGGATATTGTAATTCATCCTCAATTTTCTTAACTATTTTTCTTGCAAGTTCTGAAGCCTGAATGTCATTTACTTTTTCTGGGTTTACTAAAATTCTTACTTCTCTACCAGCCTGAATTGCATAAACATTACTTACTTCATCAAACTGCAAAGCGATATTTTCCAGCGCCTCAAGCCTTTCGATATAATTTTCCATTGAATCATTTCTAGCTCCTGGTCTTGCTGCGCTTATTGCGTCTGCTGCTGCAACTAAAAACGATTCTACAGTCGTCATTTCAGTGTCGTGATGCTCCTTAATAGCGGTTATTACTTTATCATTTTGACCAAATTTTTTTGCTAAGTCAGCTCCAATTAACGCATGAGGACCATCTATTTTATGTGTAAGAGACTTACCGATATCATGTAAAAATCCTGCAGTTTTTGCTGTTTCTACATTAGCTCCAATTTGACTTGCTAACATACCTGCTATAGAACCGACTTCTATAGAGTGATTAAGCACATTTTCTCCGTAACTAAATCTATAATCCAGCATGCCCATGTGATAAATTAATTCTGGGTGTAGCCCTTTTACATTAATCTCAAATGTAGCCTTTTGGCCTATTTTTTTTATATTAGTATCTAAATCTCTCTTCACTCTAGCCATAGTTTCTTCAACCCTAGAAGGATTTATTCTTCCATCTTTAATTAAATTTTCAATAGTTAATTTTGCGATTTCTCTTCTTATAGGATCAAAACAAGAAATTGTAATTGTTTCAGGTATGTCATCTATTATTACATCAACTCCAGTTGCTGATTCAATCGATCTGATATTTCTTCCTTCTCTACCAATTAGTCTACCTTTCATTTCCTCATTAGGAAGATTTATTCGACTTAAAGATACTTCCGAAACAACTTCGCTCGCATATCTCTGCATTGTTTCTGAAAGTATCATTTTAGCCTTTTGTTCATATTCCTCCTGCGCAATTAGATCTGCGTCTCTATATTTTTTTGATATCTCAAACTTAATTTGTTCTTCAGCTGTTTGTATCAATTTTTCTTTCGCATTTGATATTGATAAACCACTTATTTTTTCAAGTTCTAGTGAAATTTCTTTCTTGTTTTCTTCTAAAGACTTTAGCTCATGCTGTATTTCATTTTTCTTCTGTGATAAAACTTTTTCTTTATCAATTAGTGCTTTTTGTTTTTGCTCAATTAATTCTTTATTTGTGTCAATTTTGTTACTAATAGACTGAATTTCTAATTTTTGCTCATTAATATTTCTTTCAGTTTCTGATCTTATTTTAAGTGATTCTTCTTTAGCTTCTAGAAGTATTTCTTTACTACGAGAATTTGCTCTTTGTAATTGTTGATCTACTGCTTCTTTTGTTGCTTTTATTGATCGAGATGAGTATAAATTATGAAATTGAAAACCAAAGAAAAATCCTATAATAATAGCTGATAATGCAATTAAAATAGCGACTAAAAGAATATCCATTTTTACCCTCCAAGGGTAATTAGTAAGTATATTTTACAGCTAAATTCTAATAGTTTATTTTTTGACTAAGATTCTTCAGAAGTGCTTTCTTGCTGTTCGTCTGAGGCATTAGAATCTTCCGCAGATTCATCTCCTTCTTCAGAAGTACCTTCCTCTGAATCTGCAGTTTCTTCAACCACAACTCTTGGAGGCTGAATCCATGCAATTCTATCATCACTTGAACTTGACAATGAAACGCCTTCGCCTAGCATAATATCACTAGATAAAATTGTCGCTTCTAAATCATCCAAGACTGAACAATCTGCTTCCAATTCATTTGGCATATCAAAAGGTTTTGCTCTTACAGTAATTTCAAAAGTTCCTTGAGTTACTACCCCAGCTCCACCTGCAGTTCCAGGCGCCTTATCTTGATTAATCAAAATTACCGGAACAGGTGATTCAACTTCTTCATTTACATCAACTCTCAAAAAATCAACGTGCTGGATATCTCCTGATACAGCATGTCTATCGATTTCTCTCACAATTGTAATGGTTTCCTCACCATCTTTTATTTTGATGCTTACAGGTGTTGTCCTGCCTGCACTTTTTAGTACAGATATGAGATCTTTTTTATTAGCTTGTAGCGAAAGGGAATCAGATTTTAATCCGTATACATGTACAGGAGTAATTCCGTTTCGCCTTAGTGAACGATTTTTTTTTCCAAAAGTGTTTCGGTTTTCTACGTTAAGGATGATATTCTTGGCCAATCTATTCTCCAATTAGAATTATAAATAGCATAAATCAATTTTACCACACTTTATTAAAGTGTATATTTATAGTAAATTGAGAAAATAGTATAATTTCCAATGAAAAAATAAAATTGTATAATAGATAGTATGATTATCCCTATAAAAATTGATTATGGTGTCAGAACTCTTGTTCATTTGGCACAATCGAATAAAGATGAGTTTATTCCTACTCAAGATATTTCTTCGTCCCAACATATTCCTGCTCCTTTTTTACTTAGAATATGTGCAGATCTTCATAAATCAAAAATCATTGAATCAAAAAGAGGGCCAAATGGTGGTCATAAACTTATTATGGATCCTAAAACAGTTTCTGTTAAGGATGTAATAAATGCTGTTGAATACTCACTTGCACCTTTTGATTGTGTAGATTTACCTGAGAGTTGTATTTTGTCTCATGACTGTTCGCAAAAAGATTTATGGACAGAGGTTGAAGAAATTTTATTGAAACATTTAAGTTCTGTTTCAATTTATGACTTGTCAATAAAATATAATAAAAAAAAATCAATAACAATAAAGTTCTAATTTTTGGGGATAGTAATGGATAATCTAGAAAATTTACCCCCTTTAACACCATCTCAAGTAAAGAGGTATAGTAGACACCTAATCATGAATGGAGTAGGAAGTATTGGACAAAGAAAACTGCTCAATTCCAAAGTATTAATTATTGGCGCTGGTGGATTAGGATCTCCTGTTGCATTATATCTTGCATTAGCGGGAGTAGGAACTATTGGAATTGTAGACTTTGATGTAGTTGATGTAACAAATCTTCAAAGGCAGATTTTGCATTCAGATAGTGATGTAGGTCGCCCTAAAGTTGTTTCAGCAAAAGAAACTTTAATGGCTCATAACCCAGATATTAATGTAATTTTACATGAAGAACCGATATCGTCAGAAAATGCTATGAAAATCATCCCGGATTATGACGTTATTATAAATGGAGCTGATAACTTTGCTACAAGATATTTAGTAAATGATGCAAGTTTTTTCGCTAAAAAACCTCTTGTAGATGGAGCAATTCTTGTCTTTGATGGTCAGGCAACCACTTATATTCCCGGAAAAAGTTGTTACAGGTGTATGTTTCCAGATCCTCCACCGCCAGGTCAAGTTCCTAACTGTGCTGAGGCAGGAGTGATCGGAGCTTTACCTGGATTAGTTGGTTCAATTCAAGCAATAGAGGCTGTGAAAATTATTATGGGTGTTGGAAATGTTTTATCTAGTAGAATGATTTTGATTGATGCATTAAATATGGAGTTTAGGGAAATAAATATAAAGAGAGATAAAAACTGTAAATTATGTGGTGATGATCCTGATGTCAAAGAATTGATTGATTATGAGATATTCTGTGGCATTAAGGGAGATTTTAAATATGGAGTTTAGGGAAATAAATATAAAAAAGGATGAAAACTGTAAATTATTTGGTGATGATCCTGATGTCAAAGAATTGATCGATTATGAGATTTTCTTTCGTATTGTAAATTAGAAAAGATTTTAATGGCTGCAAAAAAAATTAGTTCAAACATAATCACTTCCATAGGTAACACTCCCTTAATTGATGTTAGTCAGTTAAGTCCTGACCCTAAAATTCAAATATTTGGTAAACTTGAATCTGCCAATCCAACTGGATCAGTAAAAGATAGAGTAGCAAAATACCTTATTCTAAACGCTGAAAGAGAGGGGAAGATTTCTGAAGGTAGCACTATTCTTGAACCTACGTCAGGAAATACTGGTATTGGTTTAGCAATGCTTGGTAGTACTAGAGGGTACAAAATAAAAGTAGTTATGCCAGCAGATGTTCCACCTGAAAGAATAGATATATTAAAGGCTTTTGGAGCTGAGGTTATATTTTCTGACGCTGGTAAAGGAACTAATGAGTCGATAAATTTAGCAAAACAAATAAGTAACGATAATCCAAATTACTATATGCCTTATCAATATGGCAATGAAGCCAACCCAAAGGCTCACTATGAAACTACTGGTCCGGAGATAATTAAGGATTTACCTGATACAGATGTATTTGTTGCTGGTTTAGGTACAGGTGGAACCCTTATGGGTGCTGGAAAGTTTCTTAAGGAATATAATTCAAATATTAAAATTATTGCTACTGCTCCTCATCCTGATGAAAAAGTTCAAGGCCTAAGAGCGATTGAACATGGCTTTATTCCACCTATAATTGATTTAGAAAAACTTGATGGTAGGGTATTAATTGAAGGGGAGGAAGCTTTTTATTGGACAAGAAAATTACTTGTTGAGATGGGTATTTTTGTTGGAGTATCTTCTGGGGCTACTTTTGCTACTGCTAGAAAAATGGCACAAAAAATGTCAAAAGAGGGGAAAACGGGAAAGATTGTAACAATTTTTTGTGATGGTGGCTGGAAATATTTATCTACAGGAATATATTCTGAAAATTTTAAGTATGATCAAAAAGAAATAGAAGGAAAGACATGGTGGTAAATGAGTCAAGAGATTAATTTTTTATCTGTGAAAAATCAAAAAAAATTATTGTCATCAAAACAAATTTCATGCGAAGAACTGATAAAGGTTCATATAGATCAGATTGAAAAATATAATCCTTATGTTAATGCTATGGTTACATTAACATATGATTTGGCACTAGACCAAGCAAAAGATTTTGATAATAAACCTGAAAAACAAAACGGTATATTAGCTGGCTTGCCAGTTGCTGTTAAAGATTTAGAAGAAACATCAGGTATAAAAACTACTTTTGGATCTAGAATATATTCAGAAAATATACCGACCAATGATTCACTAATTGTAAAAAATATTAAAGAATCTGGCGCCATTATCATAGGTAAATCTAATACTCCTGAGTTTGGTGCAGGTTCTCAAACTTTTAATGAAGTATTTGGTTCAACTAAAAATCCATACTCATTGGATAAAACATGTGGAGGAAGTTCAGGAGGATCAGCAGTAGCTTTGGCATGTGGAATGGCTCCTCTTGCTACTGGATCTGATCTTGGAGGCTCGTTAAGAAACCCAGCAGCCTGGTCTAATATTGTTGGTTTTAGGCCTTCTTTAGGAAGGGTCCCAGCTTATGATGAACTAGGCTGGACAACGTTGTCAACAGGTGGACCTATGGGAAGGCAAGTTGAAGATATTTTATTACAATTAGTTGCTATGTCAGGATATGAAAAATTTTCTCCTAGTTCTTTTCATGATTCAACTATTAGTCTTGAAAATTCATTACATAGAAATTTTAATGGTACAAAAATTGCATGGGCAAAAAATCTTAATAGCAGGCCAATTGAACCAGAAATCTACGATAATTTTATTAATCAAAAAACTATTTTCGAAAAAATTGGATGTGAAATTATTGACGATGAACCTGATTTATCAGACTCGGATCAGATTTTTCAAGCATATAGAGCTTATAGTTATACTCTAAAGCATAAAAATCATATAGAAAAAAATAATGATAAAGTAAAAGATACTATTATATGGAATTATAATCAAGGTAAAAAATTGTCTGCCTATGATATGGCAAAAGCAGAATATCTAAAAACAAAATTATGGAAAAGCGTAATTTCATTTTTTGAAAAGTACGATTATCTAATTATGCCTGTAACTTCTGTTCCTCCATTTTCAGTGGAAAAAGAGTATCCAGACGAAGTAAATGGTGTAAAGCTCAATACTTATTTAGATTGGATGTGGCCCTGCTATACTATATCAGTAACAGGATTGCCTTGTATTTCTATGCCATCTGGGTTTACTAACTCTGGGCTTCCTATAGGTATACAAATTATTGGAAAGCCAAAAAAAGATTTTTCAGTTTTAGAACTAGCCCAGGCGTATGAAAATCTCACGGAGTTTTATAAAGTTAAACCGGATTTTTTAATAGAAAAGGACGATTAGTTGCCTAAATTAGAAGCAAATTTACAATGGATGTTTAATGAGTACGATGTTTTAGATAGATATGATGAAGCTGCTAAACTGGGTTTTAAAGGTGTAGAAATTCAAAGCCCTTATGAGTTTAAGATCCAACAAATTAAACAAAAATTGAATACTAATAACCTAAAACAAATAATCATTAACACAAATATAATCGATAATGATACAGGATTGTCAAACTTAATCTTGAGATCTGATAAAACTGAAATTTATAAAAAAAGACTTATTCAGTCAAAGAATTATGCTCAAGAACTTGAATGCATAGGAGTGAATGTCGGAATAGGTGTATTGGGAGATTTAGATTCAAAAGAGGCATATGAAACTCTTATGGATAATTTGCTTTTTGCAGCTGAAGAATTATCAAAAGAAAAAATTTATGCCCTCATTGAACCTATAAACACTAAGGATCAGCCAGGGTATTTTATTAATAGAACAAATCAAGCTATTGATTTAATAAATCATATAAATCATAAAAACTTAGCTTTACAATATGATTTTTATCATATGCAAATTATGGAAGGTAATTTAGCCCATAATGTAAAACAAAATTTAGGCTATATAAAGCATATTCAATTGGCTGATAATCCTGGCAGAAATGAACCGGGTACAGGTGAAATAAATTATAATTTCCTGCTAAACTTTCTAGATGAAATTGGCTATGAAGGTTGGGTTGGATGTGAATATAAACCCTCATCAAATACAAAAACAAGTTTAGATTGGGCTAAACATTGGCTGGAGTAAGTAATAAATTTGCCTTTATATTTGCAACAGGTTTTTATACTGGATTATGGCCCTTAAAAGGACCAGCAACTTTTGCATCTTTTATTTCAGCCATAATATTTTTTTTTCTTAGTAATACATTATTAAATGAGTTATATTTTTTACTAGTTATTATTGTATTTATTATTGTTGGAATTTGGTCATCTGATTTTACTGCTACGGATAATGATAAGGATCCTAGTAAAGTTGTTATTGATGAGTGGGTAGGAATGTGGATTACTTTACTTTTTTTACCCAATAGTTTTGCTTGGTTTCTAGTAGGGTTTTTAGTTTTTAGATATCTTGATATATTTAAGCCTTTTGGGATAAAAAAAATTGAAAGAATTCCAGGAGGTTTAGGAATAATGATGGATGATATTGTTGCAGGGATATTTGGTTGTATTATTCTAAATTTGATTAATGTATTTGTAAAGTAAAATTACTTACTTGATTTCTTTCTTAATTTTATCAATAAATTTTTTATGATCTTCAATGTGAGGAGTATGACCTGAGTTTTTTAGTTCAAGGAATTTAGAATCAGGTAATAAATTTTTTATGTATTTTTTTTCTTCCTTCGTCACAATACCTCCCAAGCGTGGTGATCCTAAAATGAATAATATCTCACAATTTATCTTCTTATATATTTGAATAAATTTATCTATATTTATATTTTCTCTAATTCTATTTTTTTCAAGAATATGATCTAAATCAAACCACATTCTGCTCAAAATTTTTATACTATGCTTTGATGCGTTTGGATATATTTTTTTTGTTTCTGAAATTAAATCCTTTGGAGTCCTAGCGTTCATAATTTTTTTACTACGTTTTTTTCTAAATTCTATATCTGTTGCAGGGATTCTTCTAATTTTATTTCTCACCTCATCAGGTGCAGAAGTATATGGATCAACTAATATTAACTTACTTACCAAATCTGATCTTTTAGACGCGATATTAGTTGCAATCCAACCACCCAATGAATGTCCAACAAGTATGATTTTTTGTTCAAATAATTTTTCTAAAACTATTATTAAGTCATTAATCCAAACATCATAAGTAAATTTATCTGAAAATCTACCTGATCTTCCCATACCTCTTAAATCTATTGTAGTGATATTATAAAAATTTGATAATTCATTCGTGACTCTATCCCATGTATTTTTACTAGAACTATATCCATGAACAAAAACTAAATTAATACATTTGCTATCTAACAAATACTGTTTTACGTCGATTGCTACATCGCCTGTATGTACAAATGTTTTTATAATTTGCATACAAAAACTTATCTCATAACTTCCTTCATTCGCAAGCCTATGTCTGATGGAGATTCAACAACATGAACACCAGCATTCGATAATGCAGTATTTTTTTCAGAGGCTAGAGCTGCTTTTCCTGTAATAATCGCTCCAGCATGACCCATTCTCTTTCCAGGAGGAGCGGTTTGTCCGGCAATATATGACACAACTGGCTTTGTAACATGTTTTTTTATATATTCAGCAGCAAGTTGCTCTCTAGTACCACCTATCTCTCCTATAAGTACTATTGCTTCTGTTTCTTTATCTGATTCAAACATCTGAAGAACATCTGTAAAAGTCGTACCGTGAACAGGATCTCCACCTATGCCAACACATGTAGATTGCCCAAAGCCATTTTGCACGAGTTGAGCAATGGCTTCATATGTTAGCGTCCCAGATCTTGAAACTACTCCAATATTTCCAGGCCTTACTATGTTGCCAGGAATTATTCCTACTTTAGTTTTGGTAGAAGGAGTAAGTAGGCCTGGACAATTAGAACCGATTAATCTTACCGACTTATTCTCTATATAAGACATGATTTTTATCATATCTAAAACTGGAACACCCTCAGTTATACATACAATTAAGTTTATACCTGCATCAACTTGTTCAATTATTGCATCCATAGCAAATGGCGCAGGAACGAATATTACACCTGTATTAGCTTCAGTTTTTTGGACTGCTTTTTCTACTGATGAAAAATACGGAACTTTATTTTCAAATTTAGTTCCTTCTTTACCAGGATGCACAGCTGCAACTACATTTGTCCCATATTCTAGAGTTTTTGAAGCTTGAAAACTGCCATCTCTCCCTAGGCCTTGAATTAATAATTTGGTATTTTCATCGACTAAAATTGACATAAATTAATCTCCTAAAGTTGGTAGTATTTTTGTTAAGATTTTTGCAGCTTCAAATAGGTCAGATGCTGTAGTAATATTGAGATTTGAATTTTTTAGTAGTTCTAAACCTTCATCGGCGTTTGTGCCTCTCATTGTAACAACAATTGGCAGACTAGACTTTGTCTCTTTAGCGGCATTAACAATTCCTTTTGCGACTACGTCAGATCTAGCTATTCCTGCAAAAAGATTCACTAAAATAATTTTTACCTCATTGTCATCAGTAATTATCTTAAATGCTTCTTCAATTCCATTTTGATCTGCTGAACCACCAATATCTAAAAAGTTCGCAGGGTTAGCACCAGCTTTTTTTGTTATATCCATAGTAGCCATGGCTAAACCAGCCCCATTGACCATACAGCCTACCTCCCCTCCATCTAATTTCACATATGCTAGATTTGAGCTTATAGCTCTTTCTTCCAATGGGTCTAACTGATTAGGATCGTATAATTTCTCTAAATCTTTATGACGAAATAGAGAGTCGTCTTCAATATTAATTTTTGCATCTAAGGCAATAATTTCTTCTTTATTAGTAATTATTAATGGGTTTATTTCAACTAGGCTGCAATCATTTTCTATGAATAATTTATATAGATTTATAAATAAATTAGTGCTTTGTTTAATTGAACTTTCAGGGATATTCAATTTATATGATAGATCTCTTGCTAGATACGGTGTTAATCCAATTAATGGATCACATTTAATTCGAAATATTTTTTCAGGTCGAGTTTCCGCAACTTCTTCAATATCCATTCCTCCTTCTGTACTTGCAATAAATACTGGTGCTGCTAAGTCCCCATCAATTAATATAGAAACATAAAGTTCTTTTTTTATATCCAAAGTTTCAGCTATAAGTAATTTTTCTATTGGAACTCCAGATTTATTTGTTTGATGAGTAACAAGATTACTTCCTAATAAATTTTTTGCAATTATTTTACCTTCATCGGATGTATTTACTAATTTCACTCCTCCGACTTTCCCTCTCCCTCCTGCATGAACTTGAGCTTTAACTACTGCTTTACCATTAAGTTTATTGATTATGCTCTCAACCTCTTCTGCGTTGTCTGTAACATAACCTCTTGGTGTGTTTATGTTGTATTTTTCAAAAAGTTCTTTTGCTTGATATTCATGGATATTCAAAATGCTTACCTTAAAATTTTTAATAATGGCGGAGGGGACAGGATTCGAACCTGCGATGCCTTTGCAGGCATACTTGTTTTCAAGACAAGCGCATTCAACCACTCTGCCACCCCTCCTAAAATTATATATTTTATTTCTATTTCTAAATTTACGTAATAGAAAAATTTGTTATATTGAGTAAAAATCATAATTTTATTAAATACGTAAAGTCAAGTGGATAAAAATAACTTATTATTTATCCATTTCCCCCCAGGTATATCCAGTCTTTGTTTCGATTTCTAAGGGAACCTGTAAATTTATAGCATTAGACATAAGAGAAGAAACTAACGCTTGAAGTTCCATAAGTTCCCCAGGAGCAACTTCAAAAACAAGCTCATCGTGAACTTGAATGAGCATTTTGGAATTTAATTTACTTTTGATAATTTCATTATGAATATTTATCATTGCTATTTTTATAATATCTGCTGCAGTTCCTTGTATAGGCATGTTTACTGCCACTCTTTCTGCTGAAGATCTAATTCTGGGGTTATTTGAATTTATATCTGGAAGGTATCTTCTTCTACCTGTGATTGTTTCAACAAATCCATGATTCTTACAACTAATTTTTATATTTTCTATGAAGTTTTTTATACCAGGATACTTACCAAAGTAAATATCAATGAACATTTGGCCTTGTTCTCTTGTAAGATCAGTTTGTCTAGCTACTCCTAAAGGACCCAAACCATAGATTACGCCAAAATTTAAAATTTTCGCCACTCTACGTTGTTCAGCTGTTATTTCATTTGTACTATACATTAGTTTAGCTGTTGATGAATGTATATCCTCATTATTCTTAAAAGCTTGAACTAGATTGGGTTCGCTTGAAAGATGAGCTAGCACTCTAAGCTCGATTTGTGAATAATCAGCAGACAAAAGTTGCCATCCGTTTGATTTGTCTACTATGAAAGAACTTCTTACTTTTTTCCCTAATTCCGTTCTAACAGGTATATTTTGAACATTTGGGTCGCTACTTGATAAGCGACCTGTGGATGAACCTACTTGATTGAAATATGTATGAACCCTGCTTGTTTTTTTATTAATTAATTGTGGTATTGAATCAACATATGTAGATTTAATTTTGGATATTACTCTAAGTCTTAGAATACCTTCGACAATTTTATAAATTTTTTCATCTAGGTTTTTTGTGTATAGTAACTTTTCTAATGAACTTGCATCCATAGACCAACCAGTTTTAGTTTTTCTTGTTTTTGGAGCACCTAAATCTTCAATAAGTAATTTAGCTAACTGTTGATTTGACGATAAATTAATTTCATTGTTCCCGATAATTGTTTTTATATTATTTGTAAGTGTTTCAATTTCTTTTTCTAAATCTTTTGACATTTTTTGTAATTCTTCAACATCTATTTTAAAACCATTTTTTTGCATTTCTACAATTACAGGTATTAAAGGTAGCTCAATATTTTCATTAACATTTTGAGCATTATGTTTTTCTATTTCGTTCTTAAGAAAAAGTGCTAATCTTAATGTATAATCTGCATCTGAAATAGCGTAATTGCTAGCATCAATAATTGAAACTTCTGCCATTGTAATTTGCTTTTGCCCTACACCTATTAACTCCTTGATGTCTTGCATTATCTCCTTAAATATTTCAAATGATAATTGTTTTAATCCTAGTGTTTTATATCCGCACAATGCAGCAGCTATCATTGTGTCTAAGGATAAGTTTTTTACTGCAATCCTGTTGTTGTTGAGAACCATAATATCAAAATTAGCATTATGTGCATATTTACTTATATTTTCATTATTAAAAATTGAATTTAAATCTGAATTTATTTCATCAAGTTGAAGTTGCTTACCTTCATTATGTCCAATAGGAATATACCATCCGGTATTTATTTCACATGATATTGAAATGCCTACTAAATTTGATGACAGAGGATTCAATCCTGATGTTTCAGTATCAAAAGCAAAATATTTTATTTTATTGATTTTTTTAATCATCTCAATCAATTCATATTTTTCAGTAATAGTGGTATATTTTTTGTTTTCATAGGGGGGAAATTTATTTTTTGAACGATCTGATGAATCAATATTAAATAACTCATGCAGTCTGCGTGTTACATAACCTAATTCATATTTTTGCAAACAATTTTTTGTATTTTCGCTTATAGATTTTTCAAGTTTTGTTTCTTTAATATCAAAGTCAATGGGCACATCTCTTATTATTGTTGTTAGTTCTAAGGCTTGCTTAGCTACTTGTTGATTTTCTTGTAAAATATTCATAATTCTTTTTGCGCTTCTCAAATTTGATATTTTCTCAATATCCTTGATTTTAGTAAAAAGATTATTAAAATGTCCCAAGTTATTAAGAATGATTCTTGATGATTTTTTTCCTATACCGGGAACACCTGGAATATTATCTGATGGATCTCCTTCTAAAGCCTTAATTTCTGCAATATATTCTGGGCCTAAACCATCGTATCTTTTTTTGACTTCAGTTACGTTGTAAACTTTTGATTCACCAAATCCTGTATACATTAAAACATTTGTATGTTCATCAACTAATTGTAATTGATCTGCATCTCCTGTAAGAATTAAGTTGTTGTAACCTTTATCTGAAGAATGTTTGGATAATGTTCCAATTAAGTCATCTGCTTCAAATCCGTCAAATTCAAACACCGGTACGTTCATTGAACTTAATATTTCTTTTACAATGGGGATTTGTTCATGAAGTTCAGGGTCAACTTCTTGTCTATGGGCCTTATAATCGGGGAATTTTTCTTTTCTGAAAGTAGTAGCTTTTGTATCAAATGTAACTGCTATATTTGTAGGTTTTTGTTCCTTAATTACTTTGATTAGCATTCTAAAAAAGCCGTTAGCGCCGGTAGTATTTTTACCATAACTAGTAATCAAACTTTGTTTAGTTGCAAACCAAGCTCTAAAAATTATTGCATGGCCATCTACAATAAGAAAAAGTTTATCTTTATTATTTCTATCATCCATAAAACTACAAAATACTTTCTAGTATTATGGATAATTATAAATTGAGATTTAGGAATAAATCTATATAAATTAGTCTGCTACGCTTGTTTCTTTTCTTACATCAAGTATATCTATACCACCTCTTACTTGACCAAGAGTGTCAGCAATTTTTTCTTCTAGGCTAAATAATACTTCTCTTGCATAATTATCTGCACCTTTTCTTCTATCACCTGACATTTTTTCAGCATCATTTATAATATTATTTGCTTCATTTTTTCCTTGTTCTATTATTGATTCTGCCTCTTTATTAGCTTTATCTTCAATTTCTTGTGCAGCATTTTTGGAAGCAGTTACAATTTCAGTATTAGTAATCATTTTATAAGCTTCGTCTTTTGCATTTTGAATTAATGATTCAGCTTTATTTGATGCATTATCATTAATCTTAACAGCTTCTTCGTCAGCATATCCTCTAATTCTTTCTGCTTCATCTTCTGCTTGTTTAATAATTGCTTCTTTTTGCCTTATTATTCCTTCAGATGCGCTAACCTCAGATGGTATGAGTGATTTAATTTCATCAATTTGTTCGATAAAATTTTCCACATTTATCATTGATCTACCTGTGGCAGGAATTTTATTTCCTTGGACTAAATTTTTTAATTCGTCAATTTTTTCTAGAATATTCATAAAAACTCCATTCTAATTTATTTTTTCTAATAAAGGTTTAATTATTATTTCGGGTATCATTTTAGATATATCTCCTCCTAATGCTCCAATTTCTTTTACTCTTGATGAGCTTAATATTTGATAATTTAATGAACTAAATAAACAAAGGGTTTCAATATTTTTATCCAGTGTCATATTAACTAATGCCATCTCTGATTCGTACTCATAGTCACTTGTGATTCTCAACCCTCTTATGATAATATCTGCATTATTATTTTTTGCTATATCCACTGTTAGTCCCGAGTATCTTATAACGCTGACATTACTTAATGCTTTTGTAGCTTGAATAACATAATTACTACGTTCATCTGCGTTAAATATTGTTTTTTTAGTCGATTTTTCCACAACGCCAACAATTAAGTGATCAACAATTTTAGAAGCTCGCTCAATAATATCTAAATGACCATTTGTTATTGGGTCAAAAGTACCAGGATAAAGTGCTTTTCTCAATCAATTGCTCCATTCAAGTTTTGTTTATAAATTGATATAGCTGTATCACCATATAATTTCAACTTATGAAGGGCAAAATGGGAGTTTTCAAAATTTTCGGGTAGAATATTTTTTTTAGAATGTTCAATAAAAATTATTGCATTTTTTCTCAATATTTTATTCGTATTAATTTCATAAAAAAAATCTTCGAACTCATTTAATTTATAGGGAGGGTCAGCAAAAATCATATTAACTTTTTCAGGAATTTTTTTTATTGATTTCAAAGTAGTTCCTCGAATTATTTGGCTATTCATAGATAGATTTAATTTTTCTAATTTTTTTCTAATTTCATTGCATCTTTTATTGTTTTGCTCGATGAAAATACTTTTTTTCGCCCCTCTTTTTGCTGCTTCTACTCCTACTGAGCCTTCACCTGCATAGGCATCTAAAATAATCATATCTTTCGGTCCATTAGGTCCAAGCATAGAAAATATTGCTGAAATAACCTTTGAAGTGGTCGGTCGAAACGGAGATTGCAACTGATTAAAACTATATTTCATTTAATTAAATTTATTAGATTGATTTAGTATGTAAATTTATACTATATAAAAATTATTGATTAAATTAGAGAAAACTTAACATATCTGTTTATTACCGGTTTTCGTGTTTTTTTCGTATATATTAAGATTTTATATTTGAAAAAAAAATAAAAAAATAAAAAAAATTACTAATGATATAAATAATTGTGTATATTTATTCATGTAATAAAAAATTTAAATTGTTATTATTTAATGAGTATTTTATGTAGGAAAAATTATGTCATCTTCTAATAATGAAAAAAATCTATTTGGTGAACAAAAGTTAATTGATGATAGGATCAAAAAAATTGATTCTTTGAAATCATTAGGTGTGGACCCTTATCCACCTAGATTTTGCAGGACTCATACTACAGAACAAGCTATTAATTTATATTCAAAAATGGAAAAAGAAGGAAAAGAAAGTAAATTAATTGAGTCTAAAATTTCTCTTTCTGGCAGAGTGATGTCAAAGCGTGATATGGGTAGTGTGTGTTTTATAGACATAAAAGATATAGATGGAGTTATACAAATTTTTTCTAAAAAAGATCAAATGAAGGAAAATTATTCTCTATTGGATTATGTTGATATTGGAGATATTATAGGAGTAAACGGATCAGTATTTAAGACTAGAAGAGGTCAGATTAGTATTGATTGTCAAGAATTATCTATATTAACAAAATCTATTAGGCCGCTACCTGATAAGTGGGGAGGTTTGAGTGATCATGAGGTAAGATTTAGGCAAAAATATTTAGATTTGATTTCTAATCCTCAAGCTATGAAAAACGCAAGATTAAGATCCAATGTTGTTAGGTATATGCGCGAGTTTATGTATGAAAAGGGTTTCATAGAAGTTGAAACACCTATACTTGTTCCAGTTGCTGCTGGCGCTCAAGCAACTCCATTCGAAACTTATCATAATCAATTAAGTGAAAAATTATATCTTAGAATAGCTACAGAGCTATATCTAAAGAAACTAATTGTAGGTGGAATAGAAAAAGTTTTTGAAATTGGAAGACTTTTTAGAAATGAAGGTATAGATCATAACCACAATCCAGAATTTACAACTATAGAATCTTATGAGGCATATTCTGACTATAACGATGTCATGGAATTGGTTGAAAACATGGTAAGTTTTATAGCCAAAAAAATTAATGGTTCTATGATAATCAAATCGAAAGAAGAAAATATTCCAGATATAGATCTTACCCCGCCATGGAAAAGGCTTGATTTGCGCAAAACTCTTATTGATAAGGTAGGTATTGATTTTCTTGAAATTAATGAAAGAAATTTATTAGTTCAAAAAATGAAAGAATTAAAAATTCATGTAGATGAAAATGCTACATGGGGTAGATTACTTGACAAGGTCATATCTTCATCTATAGAGCCTGATTTAATCCAACCTCATTTTCTCGTAGATTATCCTCTTGAAATGTCTCCTTTAGCAAAGAAAAAACCTGGTTCTGAGAATGTAGTTGAAAGATTTGAGGCTTTTGTTATGGGCTCTGAATTAGCTAATGCATTTAGTGAACTAAATGATCCTATTGATCAAAGAAAAAGATTTGAAGATCAAGAAAAAATGAGAGCCATACAAGGTGATCTTGAAGCTGATCGCTTAGATGAAGATTTTTTAGTTGCAATTGAGCATGGGATGCCTCCAACTGGAGGTCTTGGGTTAGGTGTTGACAGATTGACAATGCTTTTGTCTGGGGAATCTTCTATAAGAGAGATTCTGCTTTTTCCTGCTATGAGGAAGCAATAATAATTAAGAGTACATTATGATTTCTATTGAAAAAATATTAAGCCAAAAAGCATATGTTGAAAAGTCATTAAAAAATAGGGGAGAAAAACCTCCATTGGATGAAATAATATCTCTTGAAACTAGAAGAAAAGAGATAATTACTTTAGTAGATAATCTTCGCAATAAAAAAAATATAGTCAGTAAAAATATAGGTGATTCAAAGCGACCTCCTAACCAACAAGAGATTATCGATATGCGTGTTTTGGGTGAAGAGATAAAATCTTATGAATCTGAACTTTCAAAAATTAATTTTGATCTTGAAAACACTTTACTCACAATTCCCAATATTCCATTAGATGATGTCCCTATAGGTTTGGATGATAGTGCAAATGAGATAATTTATACCTCTGAAACAGAACAAATAACTCATAATAATCCTCATTGGGATATTGGTAAAAACCTAAACATATTGGACATCGAATCTAGTGCAAGAATTTCTGGAAGTAGGTTTTATGTATTGAGAGGTAAGGGCGCCAAATTACATAGAGCGCTAGGCGATTGGATGCTAGATGTACATACTAATGAAAATCAATATGAAGAGATAGATCCTCCTTTTTTAGTTAAGGAAGAAACTATGATTGGTTCAGGAAATTTACCTAAATTTAAGGAAAATTTATATATGGACTCAGAGACTGATTTGTGGCTTATTCCAACTGCAGAAGTGGCATTAAATGGGATGAATCAAGGTCAAATTATTAAACCTGGAGAGTTACCAATAAAATATGTTGCAAAAACTTCAAGTTTTAGAAAAGAGCATACGGCCGCAGGAAGAGATGTTAGAGGTATAAAGAGGGTTCATCAATTTGAAAAAGTTGAAATATTTAGGTTTGTTGAACCTGCAGATTCTATTATTGCACATGAGGAAATGCTAGAAGAAGTGGTTGATTTGTGTAAAAGGTTAGGGTTAATATATAGAGTTTTGAAGTTGTCTACGGGTGATATTGGTTTTCAATCAGCAAAAACATACGACATTGAAGTTTGGTCAAAAGGAACAGGTGAGTGGCTAGAAGTAAGTTCTGTTTCTAACTGTTTAGATTTTCAAACAAGAAGAAATAACACAAGGTTTAAGAGTTCTCAGAACAGTTCGACTAATTTTCCACATACACTTAATGGATCGGGTTTAGCTTTACCTAGAATATGGATTGCGGTGCTAGAAAATGGTTTACAGAAAGATGGGTCAATTATAATTCCAGAAGAATTAGTTAAGTATACTGGTTGGGAAAAAATATAAAACTATTGCTGGCTATTATGAAGATTCATTGCTTCATCTATCCCTTTTTCTATAATAATTTCTAAAGCCTTAATGCATCTATCTATAGATTTATTAATTAAGATTTTTTCTTCCGGTGAAAACTTACCTAATACGTAAGAAATTTGTTCACTTTTAATTTTTGGTTCACTAATTCCAACTCTTACCCTCATAAAATCTTCACTCTGAATTGAGTTGATTATAGATTTCATGCCATTATGACCGCCTGCACTACCGTTTTTTCTTATTCTAATTCTACCTGTTTCCAAGTTGATATCATCGTAAACTACGATAATTTTTTTTGAATTAAATTTTTTTACTATTTTTTTTACAATGTCTCCAGAATTATTAATATAAGTTGCTGGATAAATCAGTATAGTATTTGAATTTTTTAAGGATATTGATGAAAAGTAGTAATCTTTATTATTTTTACTAATACTTACGTTATGATTTTTATTAATTTTATCTAATATTGCCCAGCCAATATTATGTCTCGTATTATTATACTTACTTCCAGGATTTCCTAATCCGATTATTATCCAAGGAGCATTGTTGTTATTACTAAAGTCTTCGAATTTCATTTTTCTTCAATTTCTAGCATAGATAATATTTCATTTTCATCAACTATATTTATACTTAACTTTTGAGCATTTTTTAATTTACTACCTGGAGACTCTCCTGCTATTAAAAAGTTTGTATTTTTTGACACTGATGATGTAATTTTTCCACCTAAATATTTGATTTTATTTTCTAATTCTAATCTTGAGAAAGACTCAAATTTACCAGTTATAACAAAGTTTTTATCATAAAATACATTATTTATTTCGATTTCTTGTTCTACATACACTGGGTTTATTCCAATAGAAATCAGTTGTTCTAAAAGAATTTTATTTTCATCTATAAGGAAATATTTTATTATAGACTGGGCTACAATTTCTCCAATTCCGTCAATTTTTAAAAGTTCATCTTCTGTAGCATTTATTAAATTTTCAATAGATTTAAACTTTCTTGCTAGCCATTCAGAAGCCTCAGAACCAACTCCAAGTATACCTAGTCCAAAAATTAATTTTTCAAGTGGTTGATGATATGAATTATTTATAGAATTTACTAAATTTGTAAATTTTTTCTCTCCCATATTACTTAAATCTAATATTTGATCTTTTTTGTTTTTTATATCATAAATATCAGTTATATTATGAATGATTTTAGATTTATAAAATTCTTCGATAATTTTTTTCCCAAATCCTTCAATATTCATAGCAACTTTTGAGGCGAAGTGTTCTATTGTTCTAATAATTTGATCTGGGCAAGAATGATCAATGCATCTGGTGATAGCATTTTGTTCATCATTAATTAAATTTGAATCGCAAGATGGACATTTTCTTGGAAAAATAAAACTCTTTGATGAATTATTTCTTATGTTATTTTTAGAAATTTTTACTACTTGGGGGATTACGTCTCCTGCTCTTTGAACAATTACTCTATCACCTTCCCTTAAATCTTTCCTAATTATTTCTTCTCTATTATGTAAGGTTGCTTTTGAAATTGTTACTCCATCGATTACAACTGGTTCCAAATCAGCCCATGGAGTAATAGCACCCGTTCTTCCTACATTAATATTTATTTTTCTTAAAATAGTTTCTTGTTTTTCTGCTGGAAATTTGTATGCTATTGCCCATCTTGGCTCTCGTCCTACATGACCAAGGATATTTTGGTAATGTAATGAATCTACTTTTATAACTAATCCATCAATGGCATAATCAAGATCACTTCTGATTTTTTCTATATTTTTTATTATGCCGAAGATTTCCTCTAAGGAATTTACTTTTTTAGATAGATCATTTATTTTACATCCCCAATTTTTCATCATATTTAATGATTCCCAATGGCTAGAAAAATTAGAATTTTCATTGGTGTACCCTAAAGAATAGAAAAACATATCTAAAGGTCGTTTTGATGTTACATTAGAATCAAGCTGTCTAAGTGACCCTGATGCAGAATTTCTAGGATTTACATAACTCTCTAGCCCCTTTTTTTCTCGTTTAGCATTTAGTTTCTTGAACTTTGATAATGGTAAAAACACTTCTCCTCTAATTTCAAATTTCTCCGGATAATTACCATTCAAAGTTAGAGGAATAGATCTGATCGTTTTGACATTTTCAGTTACTTCTTCTCCAATAACCCCATTTCCCCTAGTAGCAGCTTTAGTTAAGACTCCGTTCTCATAAAAAATTGAAACTGCTAGACCATCAATCTTTAATTCGCAAACCATATCTAGATTTTCAATTTCTAAAAGCTTAAGTACTCTTTCATACCAATCTCTTATCTGAATTTCGTTAAATGCATTTCCCAAACTTAGCATTGGTAATAAATGTTTATGTTCATTAAAACCTTTTGCAGGAGATGCGCCGACTCTTTGTGTAGGTGAATCGGTTGTTTTAGTTTCTGGAAATTCTTTTTCTATTGCAATTAACTCCTGAAATTTCTTATCCCATTCTTGATCGGACATACTCGGACTATTATCAACATAATAAAGTTTGTTAGCTTTATTTATTTCTTCTCTTAGTAGTTTTGCTTTTTTTTCAGGATTCATAATATTTATAAAATTATTATTTTTAAATAAAATTTGCAAAAAAAATAATGGTTTTATTTTTTACATCATTTATCATAGATATTATAGATTAAAACTTAATTTATTTATATTTTATCATTATGGTAGACATTCAACCTTTTAAGGGACTTAGATATGATCCGAAATTTGCTGGAGACAATAGTTTAAACATTTGTCCTCCTTTTGATGCTATTACTCCTGATCTACAAAAAAGTTTGCACGAAAGATCAGATTACAATATTGTAAGATTAGAACTAGCTAGAAGAAACCAAGACATCGACCATTATAAAAATGCAGCAAATACACTGAATGATTGGATAAATAATGGCATACTTAAGTATGATTCTGATCCTGCAATATATGTTACGAAGGAAGAGTTTGAGTATAGAGGAGTCAAACAAGTCAGAAGAGGCTTTATTTCAAACGTAAAAATAGAAGAGTATCGTAAAAAAATAATTTTACCACATGAGAAAACAAGATTAGAATGGGTAGAGGATAGAGCTCAACTCATGTCTGAGTCAAGATCAAACTTTAGTCCCTTGTTAGTTATATACAAGGATGATAAATTTTTTAGTGTAGGAAAATTGATAAGAACAATTTCTGGAGGTGATCCTACTAGTGTTTTTTCACCTCCAGATATGCCAAAATTGAGTATTTGGAAAATTACAGATCCAGGAACTATATCAATAATCCAAAAAAAAATGTCTAAATCTCAACTTTTTATTGCTGATGGGCATCATAGGTATGAGGCTTCAATAATCTATAGAAATAAAGATAATTCTATAAATGAAAAATCAATTAAATCTTCTAATTATAGGATGATGATGATGGTGTCATATGATGAACCTGGACTTATAACTAGAGGGTACCATAGAGTTTTAAACAACCTAACCAAGAAAGAATACAATAATATTAAAACCTGCATTCAAAAGCATTTTACAGTTACAAATCACGAAATGCCTAATAAAATAGATAAGATTTTTATAGATAATTTTATAAAAACTTTAGATGTTAGAAAAAACAAAGAAATTGTTTTTGGTTTCTATAATTCGGAAACAAGATCATTAGGTATTGCAAAAGATAATCAAATTACACTTGATGGCAACGTGCTTGAAAATTCAGAATACTATAAACTTCATGAATTAATTTTTTCTAAATCTTTTAAATCTGATAGAGAAGAGAAAATTGTACTACCTATAAGTGATTCAAAAATGATTAGTGATTATATAGAAAAAGATCGTGTAGATATGGTGTTCTTTATGAGGCCTTTACCATTATCAGAATTTTCAGAAATTGTTTCCAATGGATGGAGGTTGCCTGCAAAAGCAACGAACTTTTTTCCTAAGCCTCCTGCAGGTTCAGTATTGCAAAACCTTAAGGTTTAGTAACTTGTAACTTTGTTAATACTTTCTGCTATGTAATGTACATTATTCGTGGTTATACCAGCAATATTAACTCTCCCTGAATTAACTATATATATAGAGTAATCTTTTTTTAATTTTTCAACATCTTTCTCACTTAGGCCTGTAAAACTAAACATTCCTTTTTGATTAACAATATATGAAAAATCTTTACTACATTTAAGTTCTTTTAAATTTGAATCTAATGATATGCGCATAGTCTGAATTCTTTCTCTAAGTATTTTTAACTCTGATTCCCACATAACTCTTAGATTATCATCTTGTAATATTTCTCTAACTATATCCGATCCATGGGCAGGAGGATTAGAGTATATTGTTCTTGCTGTTTTCTTAAGCTGGCTAAGTAGATTATCTGTATTTCTATTCCTGCTGTTTGTATAAATAAGGCATCCTACTCGTTCGCTATATAAACCAAAATTTTTTGAATAACTCGAACATATAAACAAATCGTCTAAATTTTTAGAAAGTATTCTAATACCCTCAGCATCTTCATCTATACCAGAGCCTAAGCCCTGATATGCGAAGTCACATATTGTAATAATATTTTTTTTATTTATAATTTTAGATAATTCAGTCCATTCATCAGAGCTTAAGTCTGCTCCTGTTGGATTATGGCAACATCCATGTATAACAATAATATCTCCATCTGGTATATTATTTATTGATGAAATCATACTAGGAAAATCTACATTGTTTTTTTCAAAATTTAGGTATTTATATTCTTTTGTTGAGAAGCCTGATGATTCAAAAATAGGTCTATGATTTGCCCAAGTTGGATTACTAAACCAAACTGACGATTTTGGAGAAAATTTCACCAAAAACTCTGAGACTAATTTTAGTGCTCCAGTCCCTCCAGGAGTATTTAATCCAAAGGATAAATTATTATTGTATATTGAATCTCCCAAAACTAATTTTATAGATTCAGATAAAAATTCTTGATCTCCATCAATTGGTTTATATGACTTTGAATAGTTTTTATCAAGTAAAATTTTTTCCGCATTTAATACAGATTCGAAAGTTGGAGTTACTCCATTATTATCTTGATATACACCCACGGATAAATTAACTTTCTTTTTATTATTGTCATTATTAAATTCAGAAGTTAATCCAAGTATTGGGTCTTTTGGTGCACTTTTTATATTTTCAAAAATCATAATACTTAATTTTTTATTTTCAATAAAAAATAGTTCTTTTTTCCTTTCCTTATTAATAAATATTTATTTTCCATAAGATCACCAGCGCTAATCCTATTTTCATATTTAGTAAATTTTTTATCATTTAAATAAATACCGCCTTGCTCACATAGCCTTCTTAATTCACTTTTTGATGAAAAAATTTTGAATTTGTCATTAATGCAAATATCTATAAAATTTTTATTTAATAAATCTTCATAATTTATCTCAAAAATTTCTGATTTGTCCAGCAAATCCTCTAACTCTTCTAAAGAAAGAGTATTTAGATTATTTGAGAAAAATGCTTCTGTAATTTTTTTTGCCTTTAAGAGCCCATTTGTTCCGTGTACATACTTTGTAACCTCTTCGGCTAAAGTTTTTTGGCCAAATCTTTTTTGTGGTTCTATTGAAACGGATTCTTGTATTTTTAATAGATTTTCAGGAGTTATGAAAGTAAAAATTTTTAAGTAATTAATTATGTCTTCATCACTAACATTTAGAAAGAACTGAAAAAGTTTATAAGGAGAAGTTGCTTCAGGATCTAGTGTAGGTGCTCCACCAATCGATTTACCAAATTTTTCTCCTGATGAGGTTGTAACTAGGGGAAATATAATACCATGAGCGAGGTCATTTTTGGATTTTTTTCTTGAGTGAACTCTTCTGATCAGGTCAATTCCACCAAGAATATTACCCCATTGATCGCTACCTCCTGACTGAAAATTACATCCATAATCATCATATAATTTTAGAAAATCGTATGCTTGTAAGAGTTGATAACTAAACTCTGTAAAAGAAATTCCAGTATCTCTATCAAGTCTATTTTTTACAGATTCTCTACTTAGCATAGTATTAACGGTGAAATGTTTTCCTATATCTCTTAAAAAACTCAAAAGATTAATTTTTCTCAACCAATCTGAGTTGTTAACAATTTTGGCGGGGTTCTTAATTTTTGAACTAAAATCTAAAAAAGGTGAAACTTGTTTATATATAGCATCCACATTTTCATCAATTTTTTCTTTACTTAATAGTATTCTTTCTTCACTTTTTCCTGAAGGATCACCAATCATTCCTGTTCCACCGCCAACTAAAATAATAGGAGTGTGACCATATCTTTGTAATCTTGCAAGACCCATGATTGCGACTAGATTGCCTATGTGAAGACTACTTGCTGTTGGATCAAAACCATTGTAACAAGTGATCTTCTCAGTTATTAGATTATGAGTAGCTTCTGGAGTGTGATCAAATAGTAGACCTCTCCATTCCATGTCTTCAACTACGTTATTAAAAATTGTTTTATTGCTCATAATAAGTTTTTTTATCTAATAATAATTTTATATTTTTGATATCTTCATTCATTTTATCAATTAGTTCTTCCTGAGAATTAAATTTTTGTTCATCTCTTATTTTTGAAATCAAATGAACATTTATTTTTTTATGGTATATATTTTTATTAAAGTCTAATATAAATGTTTCAATAATTCTTTGACCATTTTTTTCAAAAGTAGGCCTTTTACCAATACTTGTTGCACCATAGTATTTTTTATTGTTATATTCAACAATAGAAGCATAAATCCCATCTTTAGGGATAACTATGTTTGGTGAAGGAATTATGTTTGCCGTTGGGAATCCAAGTTTTTCTCCTAAATTTTTTCCTTCTGTAACTTTTCCTTTTATAGTATAAAATCTACCTAATAATTCTTTTGTTTCTTGACAATTCCCTTTTTCAATTGCTTGCTTAACTAATGTACTAGATATAATTTTACCCTTATTTTTTTTTGGAAGAAATTTTATGAACTTTATATTTGGATGGTTATTTTTCAACTCTTCATATCCTGACTGATCATATCCAATCTTGGAGTCCGAACCTAAAACAAAAGTCTTAATTCTGATTTTTTCAACTAGCTCAGATATAAATTCATCAGATGAAAGTTTTTGAATACTCTTATCGAACCTTAATGAAATGATATTCTCTATTCCAAGTGAATTTATTATTTCTTTTCTTTCATTGATTGAACATAAACTTTTAATTTTTTTTGATATGAAAAAATTTTTTGGTTTTTCTTCAAAAACTATTACTACTGGTATTTGGTCAAATTGCTTAGCCGAATCAATTAAATGATTTATCAGTGCTTTATGGCCCTTATGAACTCCATCAAAAGTTCCTATTGTTGCTATAGTTGGTTTAATTAAGTTAGTTAAATTTCTTAATTTCATATTTCATTTACTTAGCTTTTTATGAGCATCTAGTAAAATTTTTTCTGTAGTATTCCAGTCGACACATGCATCTGTTATAGATACTCCATAATCTAAATCTGCAGGATTATTAAGTTTTTGATTACCTGCGTTAATATGGCTTTCAATCATTACACCTACAATATTTTTATTTCCATTAATTCTTTGATTTATGATATTTTCAAAAACTATAGGCTGTTTTTTATGGTCCTTATTACTGTTTCCATGAGAGCAATCTATTACTATATTTTTTGGCAATGAGTTATCAGTAAGTAATTCTGTTGCTTCTTTAACATGGCTTGCTTCGTAGTTTGGAACTTTACCTCCACGAAGAATAATATGTCCATATTTATTTCCAGTTGTATGAATAATTGATGCTTTTCCTACATCATCAATACCTAAAAATGAATGTTCTGAGCTGCAAGAAACAATAGCATCTGCTGCTATCTGACAATCTCCAGTAGTGCTATTTTTGAAACCAATAGGCATAGATAGACCGCTAGCCATTTGTCTGTGTGTTTGGCTTTCAGTTGTTCTTGCACCTATAGCTCCCCATGACACTAGATCTGCATAATACTGGGGAGAAATTGGATCTAGGAATTCTGTTCCACAACCGAGACCTAGATTATTAACTTCAATAAAAAAATTTCTGGCTCTTTTTAATCCATTTTCTATATCATAAGTTCCGTCGAGATTGGGATCATTAATTAATCCCTTCCAGCCAACCGTAGTTCTAGGTTTTTCAAAATATACTCTCATCACTATAAGTAGCGTATTGTTGACTTCATCTGATAATTTTTTTAATCTTTTTGCATAATCTAAACATGAAACTTCATCATGTATTGAGCATGGACCAACTATAACAAACATTCTTTTATCTTTTCCATCTAGAATATTTTCAATATTTTTCCTACTATTTGAAACAACAGATGCAATTTCATTTGAAATAGGCTGGCTGTCAAGATAATGTTTGGGAGGTAGTAAATTTTTTTGCATTTTTACTCTGAGATTTGATGTAGACATAATTTTTTGTTTTTCTTGATGTTTGTATTATTACATTCTAAAATAGTATAGATTATTTATCTAACAAAAATTTAAGTTTTATTGTAATTTATCTGTCATTTATTTTTATTTGATATATCAGGTCTTAGAACCTTAGCTTTTTTGGTGTATAAATGAATAATATCTTCCTGAGATTTTTCTGTATTCCATAATATCAGTATTCTAATACATTTTTCTAATGCTTCAGGTTTATCAAATTCATGAGAGCACATTAAAGGTACATTATTCCATTTAATTTTTTCTCTAGCTACTACTGCTGGAAATTCAGCATTAAGATCTTTGGTAGTAGTAAATTGAACTGATGCTACATCTTTTTCTTCAATGTTGTTACACTTTATAAGTTCTAACATTAAGTCTTCAGTTGCTTCTAAAATATCTTCTGGAGAGTTTGAAGTAGCAGTAGTTGCCCCTTTTACCCCTCTGATGAAATTTGCCATATTTAAATTTTTCCCTAATACTTTATTTTATTACTTCTGATAAAAATTTTCCCACATTTTTTGAAGCATATTGTTTCTCACCATTCATTATAGACTTAATTACAGCGCTACCTATAATTATTCCGTCTGAAAATTCTGCTATATCCATTATCTGTTCATTATTGGATATCCCAAATCCTACAGCCACTGGTGTATCTGTATATTTTCTTACCTTAGAAACAAGGGTGTTAATTCTACTTGATATAGTATTTCTAACACCAGTAACACCTAGAGAAGAGATGCAATATATAAAGCCATCGGCATTTTTACAGGCTGTGCGTATGCTTTCATCAGATGATGTTATAGCAAGTAAAGGAATTAGTGATATATCATACTTTTTAGTTATTCTAAGCATCTCTTCAGATTCACTGGGAGGTAGATCAGCAATGATTAGGCCATCCACACCAATAGATTGTACTTCTGAGCAGAAATTTTCAACTCCGTAAGATAGTAAACTATTATAATAACCCATAAAAATTAAGGGTATTTCACTATGAGATAATCTTATATTTTTGGCAATTTTAAGGCATTTTGAGGTATTAATACCAGATTCTAATGCAATTTGCCCAGCTTCTTGTATTATTGGCCCATCTCCTAATGGATCACTAAAAGGTATACCTATTTCAATTATATCTACACCAGATTTAATAGCTACATCAACGATTTTTTCAGTACTATTTTTTTCGGGGAAACCAGCTGTAATATATATTATATTTGTTATTTTATTTTTATTTATATTACTCTCGAAAGTCGTTTTAATTCTATTATTTTTTTTCATTTTATAATCTCTTTTATTATTCATAAATAAATTCTTCACTATTTAGATCTATGTTAGGAATTATATCTTTTTCGTACCAATAATTTTGATTATGGACCCATTCGATATTGCTGCCACTTTTAGGCATTTTTTCTAATGCTCTTGATAAATAACCAGGATTAAATTCTTCTTCTCTAATCCATGGAAGAATTTTCATGTTTTGGTCTTTTTTTCTTAGCTTTACTGTAATTTTTTTTGCATCAATAAAATCCATATGATTTATTAGTTTTATCATAAAATTCGCGATCATTTCAGCTCTTAGTGTCCAAGCTTGCCTGAAATAACCAAAAGTCCAAATTAAATTTGGGATTGATGTAAACATCATTCCTCTATATGTTATCGTATCACTTAAATTTATGAATTTTTTATCAATAGAAAATTCTATATCGCCTAAAATACTCATATTAAAACCTGTTGCTGCAATTATAATGTCTGCACTTAATTCTTCACCAGACTTTAGTAAAATTCCATTTTTATTAAAACTTTCTATTTCATCTGTAACAACAGAAACATCTTGATTAGCTATAGATTTAAATAACTCTGCATCAGGTGTTAAAGCAATTCTTTGTTGCCATGGTCTGTAACTTGGTGAGAAATGTTTTTCTATATCAAATTGTTCTCCAAGTACATTTCTTATTTCTTCTAATAATTCCAACCTAACTTTTTCAGGTTCTTCAACACATCTCTTGATAAATATTTCTTGATTAATTAATATTTGTTCTCTAACGATTTTATGAATCCACTCAGAATCATCAGTTATATTTCTTAAGGTATTTGCGATTTCCTCAGTGCCTATTGTAGATGTCCTATAGAATGTTGGGGTTCTTTGAAGCATTGTTACATGTTTGGCTTTTTTTGCAAGAACTGGTATTGTTGTTGCAGCAGTTGCTCCTGAGCCAATAACGATAATTTTTTTATTAGAATAATTTAATTTATTTGGCCATTCTTCTGTATGTATGAATTTTCCATCGAAATTTTCTATATTTTTCCAATTAGGAATATAACCCTGATTTTGCCTGTAATAACCTTGGCACATTTGTAAAAAATTACACGAAAAATATAAAATTTGTTTTTTTGTTGAATGCTCTACCATCAGTGTCCACTTTTTTTCTGAATTAGACCAATCTGCTTTCAAGACTTTATGATTATATTTTATGTTATTTTGGATATTATTTTCTTTAATTGTTTCTCCGATATACTTTAGTATTTCAGATGCAGTTGCTATAGGTGCATCATTCCATGACTTAAAACTATAGCCAAATGTAAATAAGTCACTATCTGATCTGACTCCTGGATATTTATGCGTATACCATGTTCCACCAAAGCTATCTAAGGCTTCAAGTATAAAAAATCTAGATTTGGCTCTTTTTTTTTTCAAGTAATAAGCCGATGCAATTCCAGCAATCCCTGCACCAACTACTATAATATCTGTATGTGTAATTTTTTTACTCATAATTTTATTTTATATGTTAAATATCTGATACGCATATTATAAGTAGTATTTACTAATAATTACTGCTAAAAAATTATGAATACTATGAATAAAAATTGATGGATATATAGATTTTGATTTAATGTATAACAGTCCTAAACAAATTCCTAAAATAAAAGTAGGAAATAAGGAACCAATATGTATATGAAAAATTGAAAAAATACCAGATGATATTAATAAAGAAATTTTTAAATTAAATTTTCTTTCTAAACCATTAATCAAGAATCCTCTAAAAAAAACTTCCTCACATATTGGTACTATCATACTCACTAAAATTATAGTAATAAAAATATTTTCAAATGCTAGGTTTAGTACTTCTTTTGCAGTATTTGGAGGTAGTAGGAAATCAAGTTTTAATATTTCTAACATCCACCCCCATAAACCAACAATTATTAAGCAAGCAATCCAGTAATATATACCCATTGAGAAATATTTTATTTTTGTTTTTTGAAAACCTAAACTATAAAAATTCTTTTTGTATTTTATTATTGATAAATTAATAGCTGGCAGTAAAAATAATATAGTTAATAAAGAACTGCAAATAATTTCTAGAGAAAAATTATAGAAGTAAATATTATTATTATTTTTTTCACTTAAATTTATAAATATGAATGAAAGAATTGCCCATGCAAAAAGCCAAGTAAATAGGGTTTTATAGGGCAAACTAAATTTTTTTATAATTAAAATTATTAAAGTTGATATTAGAACTAAAAAATAAATATGATTTTTAATTTTTATATTTTCAGGAAATTTTAACTCAAAAAGAATTTCAAAAAAAATAGAACCTAAAATTACTAGTAAAGTCGATAAAATAATTGCGAGTATAGTATCTAAAAAATCCCATTTTATACTCGAAGACATTTTTATTACATTGTTTGAGGTTCTGCGCCTGGCAGATCTTCTTGTTTATTTATGTTTTTCTTTTCATTGTCAGAGTTACTCTGAGATTCTTTTTTAACTCGTTTTTTTTGAAGAGGATTTTTGCCTTCAAGTATTGCCAAAAATTGATCAGATTCAATTGTTTCATATTTTAATAGAAAATTAGCAATTTTTTCTAATTCTTTATCGTATTTTGTCAAAATATTTTTAGCATTTTTTTCAGCTTCTTTAAGGATTCGATTTATCTCACTATCTATAATTTCTTCTGTTTTGAGAGAATAATCACGCTCTTCAGACATTTCTTTTCCTAAAAATACAGCACCACCTTGCCTTTTGCCAAAAGATCGATTTGATAGTTTATCAGACATTCCTAGTCTCATCACCATTTCTCTAGCTATATTCGTAGCTTGTTCAAAATCATTTGAAGCGCCTGTTGTTACATCGCCAATTTTTAATACTTCTGCAACCCTACCTCCCATTGCTGCGGCTATTTGTGATTCTAGTTGTTCCTGAGTGGCATAGGTTTTATCTTCTTGTTGCCATCGAGTAAATCCTCCAGCTTGCCCTCTAGGAATTATTGTAATTTTTCCTATAGGTGCACCTTCAGGCATGAAATGCGCAACAACTGCATGCCCTGACTCATGATAAGCAGTAATTTTTCTATCTTTATCACTAATTACCTTACTTTTTCTTGCGGGCCCCATTGATACTCGATCAATTGATTCAGTTAAGTTTTCAAGTGAAATAAATTTTTGATTATTTCTTGCAGCTAATAATGCTGATTCATTAATTAGGTTAGCAAGATCTGCTCCTGAAAATCCTGGAGTTTGCCTAGCTACTTCTTCTAACTCTACACCGTCCTTAAATGGTTTACCTTTGGCGTGAACATCTAGGATTGCAGTTCTTCCTTTTATATCTGGATTATCTAAGACTACTCTTCTGTCAAACCTACCTGGCCTAAGTAGAGCAGGATCAAGAATATCTGGTCTATTTGTTGCGGCAATGATAATAATATTTGTTGAAGAATCAAATCCATCCATTTCAACCAAAATTTGATTTAATGTTTGCTCTCTTTCATCATGTCCTCCACCTAAACCTGCTCCTCTATGCCTTCCAACGGCATCAATTTCATCAACAAAAACTATACAAGGAGAACTTCTTTTAGCTTGATCGAACAAATCTCTTACCCTTGAAGCTCCTACTCCAACAAACATCTCAACAAATTCCGAGCCGGAAATAGAAAAAAATGGGACTCCCGCTTCGCCTGCAACAGCTCTAGCTAACAGAGTTTTTCCTGTCCCAGGAGGTCCAACTAATAAAACACCACTTGGAATTTTTGCTCCAAGAGCCTGAAATCTTTCAGGAAACTTAAGGAATTCTACAACTTCTTCAAGTTCTTCTTTTGCTTCTGATACACCTGCAACATCAAAAAATGTAACATTTGCTTTGGATCCTATGAAAAGTTTTGCCCTACTTCTTCCAAATCCCATTTGCTGATTACTATTACCTTGCACTTGTCTAAGCATAAATAATAGAATTCCACCGAAAATTATTAATGGTAAAAAACTAATAATAATACTAAATAAGTTGGAGATCCCACTTGAACCCTTGACGACTACAGTATAGTTATTGTTGTTTATATCTGCATTACTAAGTAACTCAGTTATACTAGAGCCTTGTTCTTTTCTAGTTTTATACTTATTCTCACCTTGAGAAACGTTAATTATTTCTCCATCTATTTCAATTAGTAATTTAGAATTGGGAGTAGAACTTCTAGCCAATTCTACGACTTCGTTCAAACCAATTTCTCTAGAGTTTTCCAGAGGCCTATTAAACGTAAACATTAGTGCGGTAAGAAGAACTAAACCCATCACTATATATATAAAATTTTTACCTATAAAATTATTTTTCAAAAATTTATTTTCCTAACTTTAGTTTTTAAAATTTGATATTTACAAAAAATAGTATTTACATGCTCATATATTAATCCTAACATAATATGGATAATATTTTCTATTTATTGGAATATTATTAAGTATAAAAGATAACAATTTAGGGGGACAAACATCTCAAAAGATTTTAACGTGAATGAGCAAATAAGGTCTAAAGAAGTTAGAGTGATTCGTGGCGAATCATCAGATAATTCTGAATCAACAGTCATGGAAATTAAAGATGCTTTGATTCTAGCTGATGATCTAGGATTAGACTTAGTAGAAGTAGCACCTAATCAAAAACCTCCAGTATGCAGAATTCTGGATTACGGAAAATTTAAGTTCATTCAAAATAAAAAAGAAAAAGAGTCAAGAAGGGCTACTAGGAACCTTAGTAAGCAAAAAGAAGTTAGGCTAAGTCCTGTCATGTCTGAGAACGATATATTAACAAAAATCAAAAAGGTTAATAGTTTTATTTTAGATGGCGCAAAAGTAAGAGTTTTTGTCAGATTTAGGGGTAGACAGAGAGCGCATCCTGAAATTGCTATGAAAGTTCTTAGAAGAGTAGCTGAAAGTACTTCTGAAATAGCTAAATTAGAAAAACCGCCTACTATGGATGGAAGAGTGCTTAGTGTTATGCTTGTTCCTGATGCAAATAAAAATAATGGCGCTAAAAATAAACAAATTAATGCAACTGTTTAGGAAAACTAAAAATAAACATGTGAATTTAGCGTGACATTTCTTTCAAAATTCGAGATAATAGATATCTGGAAAAAAATTAAATGGGTGTAAAATATGCCAAAAATGAAAACACATAAGGGCGCAAAAAAACGCTTTCATATTACTGGAAGTGGTAAAGTAGTGCGTTCAAAAGGTCCAAAAAGTCATTTTAGAAGGCGAAAGGCTGCTAGGGTAAAACGATTGTTCGGCTCAAAAGTAGGTTTAGATTCCAATACAATTTCCAAGACGATTAAACAGGCTATCAGCGCGATTAAATAGGGAGGTTATCTTGGCAAGAGTTAAGGGTGGTACAACCACACGAAAAAGACATAAAGCTGTATTGAAGGCTACGAAGGGTTATAGATCATCGCTCAGTAGAAGGTACAGAGTCGCAAGAGAATCATTGACTCATGCATTATCCTACTCCACTTCACATAGAAAATTAAAAAAAAGAACTAATAGATCATTGCAAATAATTAGAATAAATGCTGCTGCAAAACTAAATGATATAAGTTACAGTAAATTAATCTATGGAATGACTTTAGCGGGCATTGATATTGATAGAAAGACTTTATCAGACTTAGCGCTAAATGAACCTGACGCATTCAGAGAAATTGTTTCATTAGCCAAAGATTCTCTACGTTAGATTATCTTCCAAAAATATCCTAATATTTTCTACATATTGCTTAGGATTTGATAAAAAAGAATCAAGATGGCCAATATTTTCTTCTAATATGATTTTTTGTTTTTTTGATTTATTTTCTACAAAATCATATCCTGAAGCTCTTGCAAGCATTCTCCCATGCTCAGGTGGCACAATTTTATCATCTAATCCATGAAGAATCATGATAGGTATTTCAGATTGAGACAAATATGCAAATGGTGAAATATCATTAATATTATTTTGTAAAAAAATATTAGCTAAAATTTTTGCCCCTGGAATAAAATAATTAAAAGGTTTCTTGATCCCCTTTAGAGAATTTTTCCAAAGTATCTCTAAATCTGCAAAAGCACTATCAGAAATTATAGCTCCAATATTTTGAAATTTTGATCCTATTATTATTGCTAAAGAGCCACCAAAACCAAAGCCTAATAATGCAATTTTATCTTCTTTGATACTTAACTCATTTTTTAAGAAGTTTATTGCTCCAATAGTTTGCATTTGTTCGAATTCTCCTATAATTTTATAGTTTCGAGAATATGATTCATTATTATTTTTGGTGTCATAAATTAGAATATTATACTTTTCTTTATTTAGGCCCTTAATTATACCTAATGTACCCTTGATTGGATCAATCATATTTGTATGTTTATCCGGTATTATTATTACCCAAGGCCTTTTAGATATTTTTTTGGAATGCGGAATAATCCAAGCATTAACTTTTGAACCATCATAACTGTTTAAAAATGAAATTTCTTTATAGTCTAAGTTGATGTCTTTAGGTGTATTTGGAGAAGTTATAATATCATTTTTTAATAAACTTTTTAGTAGAACGCCTGATACACCCAGATATGCTCCTGCTAAAAACCCTATAAATTTCGAAGTGCTAATTACTTTATCCATAACTAGATATTTTTTTCTATGGAACTAACTATCATAAGTACCCATATCAAGGTCAAGAATAATAAAGAATACTTATAAGTTTTAAGTGCGGATTCTTTATTAGTATTTTTTATAAGTTTAATGCAATAGTATATAAATAATGCACAAAGTATTGATGATCCAAAAAGATAAATTTCATTGACTCTGTCAGATATAAAAGAAAAAGAGATTACAAATATAGAAAGTATAACTGTATAAATCATAATTTGTAATGATGTATTTTTTTCACCTTTAATATTTGGCAGCATTGGTATTTTTGCTCTTTCATAATCATCTTTGATCATTATCGCTAGAGCCCAAAAATGTGGCGGAGTCCATAAAAATATTATCATAAACAGGTATATTGCAACTATGTCTACACTATTACCAGCAGCCACATATCCAACAACGGGAGGAATTGATCCTGAAGCACCACCAATAACAATGTTTTGATCAGTATTTGGTTTGAGAATAATTGTGTATAAAATTACGTATAGCAATGTTCCAGTTATAGCTAATATTGCAGCTAAAAAATTTGTTGTATAGAACAAAATCATAAATGCAATTAAGTTCAAAATGATTCCATAAATTACTGAAACTATTGGAGATATTCTACCTTCTGCTACAGGTCTTTTTTTTGTACGTTTCATATTGATATCTATATTCTTTTCAATACCCATATTAATTGCCCCTGATCCGCCCGAAGCAAACATACCTCCTAAAAAAACTCCAATGATAACTTTGAAGGAAGGTGAACTTTCTGATCCAATAAATCCTCCTGCCAAAGCAGCCATAAGCAGTAATGACATAACTTTGGGTTTTGTGAGATAAATTAGGTCAATGACTAGATTATTTTTTTTTTCTAGTTTTTCAATCATTAGATTTATTTTATATTATTTATTTCGCTGGCTTTAGTTGGTTTTAGAAAAAAACCTATCATAAAAACCATATTTACCCATATTAGAGTTGCTAAACTAAGATGTCCAGCCCTAGCCCACTGTTCAAAAGTTGTTAATGGGTTTGCTGCACCCATAATTATTTGAGCAAAAATTAATCCTATTCCGGAGATTGCTGCAAATCTTAAGTGTTTTGAAATTTTCTCAGTTTTTAATACTTTGTAGCAAGCGATGAATACAACAAACACAGAAAGAATAGATATAAATCTATGAAACATATGTATCCAAGCAAGGTATGATTGAGGTATTATGCTTCCGCCACATAATGGCCATGAACTACAAACAGTTCCTGCTTCTTTCCATACAGCATATGAACCTGAAAGTAATGCAACTAATGTAAAAATAGCAGCAAAAACCGTAAAATTTAGTATGCTTTTATGCTCTTTATCAATTTTGCTCCATAACCATTTAGATGACTTATTTATAGGTATGTTGAAAGTATAGGTAGAGAATACATAAGATAAGATTACCAAAGCTGTAACCATTTGAGCCAGAGTAAGATGCAATGTTCTTACGCTTGGAGACAATTCACTAAGAACAACCACTCCTCCAATCATACCTACAATAAATACCAGTATAGAACTAAGTGTAACTAGTCTTATTACTGAAGAATTTCTTCGATATTTTATCCATACTATTGATGTTGATATAAATATAAATATTCCAAGTGATGCTCCTAGTGTTCTGTGAGCATATTCTATTAATGCATGGTACTCGAAAGGTGGTATCCAACTATCATAACATTTTGGCCAATCAGGGCAACCATCGCCTGAGCCTGTAACTCTTACAATTCCACCTAATGTAATTTGAGAAATAACGGTAATTATGGAGAGAATTAAGAAAAAAATAAGAACTTTGTCACGAAATATATATAAATTTTCATTTTTTTTTGAATTCATTTAGGTTCTTATTTTTTTTTCTAATAATTATCGATCTCGAGAGATTCTTCCTTGATGAATATCTTCATTAAGATGAATTTCTCCATTACGAATCTTTATGTTATAGCCACAATCTGGGTCAGTACATACCCAAGCTTTATATAACACCGATGCTCCATGACCTCCAAAATCAGATAATGGCACTAATACACCACTTTCACAAGGTGTTGGGCAAGGGGGTAATGCAAAATTACTCATTCTTCCACACTCCTAAACTTAAATATTAAGTTTATATAATTTTTTATTACTATTATTTTACAATATTAATTTCTTTTAGATATAAAATAAATATATAAAAAATACAATAAATAATGCATATGTTTGTTTTAGGAATAGAATCAAGTTGCGATGAAACTTCAGTAGGAATAGTTGATGGAGATGGAAATGTTTTATCAAATATTATTTCCTCACAGGTTGATATTCATTCTTTTTATGGAGGTATTGTTCCTGAAGTTGCATCTCGCCAGCATATAAGCCATATTCAAAAAGTTTGTCTTGCAGCATTAAGTGAAGCTTCAATAGATTGGTCAGATATAAAATTAATAGCAGTTACTAATGGTCCAGGACTAGCAGGCTCACTCCTTGTAGGGGTAAACTTTGCTAAGGGTCTGTCAGCAAGTCTAGGTATTCCAGTTTTCCCTGTTAACCATATGGACGGACATATTTATGCTGCTTGGGCAAAAACAGATCAAAATAAGTTACTAGATTTTCAATCTTTAGTGGGAGAGCAAAACATAACATGCCTTGTTGTTTCTGGTGGGCATACTGATTTAGCGATACTAAAGAAATATGGCGAAATAAAACTGATAGGGGAGACAAAAGATGATGCTGCTGGAGAAGCATTTGATAAAGTTGCAAGAATTTTAGGGCTACGTTATCCAGGTGGACCAGAAATCCAAAAAGTCGCTGAAAAAACTAATGAGGTAGATAGTTTGCCTAGAGCATGGATGAAGGGCACGGATAATTTTTCATTTAGTGGCTTAAAAACAGCGGTCTATAATAAGGTGAAAAAATATAAAAATGACAAAAATTTTTCCTCATATATTCCAATTCTTGCTAATTCATTTCAAGAATCTGTGGTAGATGTATTATTTACTAAAACTATTAATGTTGCTTTGAGAGAAAAGTCTTCTGGAATAGTACTCGCTGGAGGAGTAGCAGCCAACTTGCCATTAAGGAATCAATTTTTAGAACATTCACCAATCCCTGTAGCCATTCCGGAATTTAAGTTATGTACTGATAATGGTGCAATGATAGCAATGGCCGGTCTTGTAAACTATAATTTACGTACTTTTTCACAAGATTTTGATGTAAAACCTAATCTTCGAGTTGGAGAGTTATGAGGATGGATAATTTTTGAAATTATTATTCAATCTAGAATAAATAATATTTTTTCTGCTATTTTCTAGTTTATCTATGAATTTCAAAATTTTCTTTTTATCAATTTCGATTTTTATATTATAAACACTATTTGAACTTGTAATTCTTAACAACATTCCTTCCGGCTTTACGAAAAAATCAAAAACAAAAAACATAGAAAAAAATAATAAAAATATTAGGATAAAGTTTAGTAGATTAGATTCAGGCAATATTTGCCACAAAATTATTGATGAAATTAAACCTATAATTGCCCAAAATCCAGAAGAGAAAACTTTATCTAACTTTGAGGTTTCTATATTAATTATGTCATCAAGAAAAATTGAGGCATAAGGTATTTTTTTAGTTTTTACATAAAGGTGACTAGGAGTTAATTGAAGATTTGTAGAACTAGAAATTTTTATTTCATCTATAATTTTTTCCATTGGTTATTTCTCGAATTTATTTTATTATAAAATTCCTAGCATTTTTGAGCATTAGATCCATAATAGATAATTTATTGCATATGTCATCATAAACTACTTTACCAGTTTTTCTAGCTTTTTCTTCAGCTTTTTTAGTATGTTCAATTCTTATTTTGTTGTCTGGCTCACCAGGGAAACCTAAGGATGCAGCAAAATCATTAGGTCCTCCAGTAATTCCAGATAAGCCTTTTACAGAAAGAATACCATCAATATTTTCTGAAGCATCTTTAGATTCAATTTGTGCAATTACTAACATGTTTTGATTTGACCATGTTGAAAAATTTAGTTTACCTTGGTATGTTTCTTTAATTTTTGCATCATCATTAAACTCAGTTCCTCTTCCTCCTCCCCATGATCTTTTACCAGATCCAGGAAATAAGCAAGCATCTACAAGCTTTTGAGCATCATCTTTTGAGTTAATATGTGGCCCTATAATACCTTGAATTCCCCTATCAAGGTAAAGGTTGATTTGGTACGGAGAATTATCTGGAACTCTAGCTGTTACAGATTTACCAAATCCATTTGCAATTCTACAAATATTATCAACATCTGTCTCACTAAATGTACCATGTTCTCCGTCAAGATGGATTGCATCAAATCCCACATGAATAGCTAATTCTACTAACTGTGTGGATGGAAAAGTAAGTTCAAAAACATTAGCTTTTTTTCCAGTTTTATTAATTCTTAAAATTGAATTTTCAATCATATTATAGCCTTATATTCCTTTGATTGTTCCACCTCTTGCATGAGTTTTTTTGAATGGTGGATGTTTAGTAATTTCTTCATAGTTAATTTCAAGACCTAATCCAGGTTTATCGGATAATTCTATATATCCATCTGATTGCCTAGGAAAACCATGAAATACACTGAAGTAATGTTCAGTATAAAATTCTGCATGGTATTCTTGTATCTCAAAATTCACAATAGATTTGTCCAAGTGCATCTCTGCTATAGCCCCAACAGGGGAGCATACATTATGTGGAGCCATAGTTATGTGTTTTGCTTCTGCAATTGCCGAAATTTTCTTTAGTTCTGTTATTCCTCCAGCATTTGCAATGTCTGGTTGAAGAACATCTGCAGCATGCTTATCTACAATTTCTGAAAATGGAAATTTAGTATATAATCTTTCTCCTGTAGCAATAGGAATATTTACTTTTCTTCTGACTTCTAAAAGTTCAGAAATTCTTTCCTCAGAAACGGGCTCTTCGTACCATAAGGGATTATATTTTTCTAATTTTTTCCCAATCTTAATTGCATTCATAACGTTAAATTTTGCGTGTGCTTCAATTAATATATCGATGTTATCTCCAACTGATTTTCTGACAGACTCGACTCTTTTCTCTGCAATGTCTAATTCTTCCAAAGAAATTTTGTAGTAATTATTTTGGCCAAAAGGGTCAAACTTTAATGCTGTGTATCCCATATCTACCACTTTCTTTGCTTCTTCTGCATTTAGTTTAGGTGTACCAGGATTTGTGTACCAGCCATTTGCATAAACTCTAATTTTTTCTCTAAAAGATCCTCCAAGTAGTTTCCAAACTGGCTCCTTAAGGATTTTTCCTTTTATATCCCAAAGAGCTATATCTATTCCAGAAAGAGAAGTTGTAGCTAGTCTTCCGCCCCTAGCATGGGGGTCATGGTATAGGTTTGTCCAAAGAACCTCGGATTCCAATGGATCTTTTCCTGAAAGGTACTTTTCTGTCCATGAACTAATAATGGATTTAACCTCATTCTCATCTTCCATAGCTGAGGCGTCTCCAAGTCCAAATAATTTTGGATTATCGGTATTTAGTTTAATTACTAACCAGTTTCTAGATGCGTTATGATGATTAGCTGAAAATTCTAAAAATTCTACATTAGTTATTTTTGGCATACTTTATATCCTTACATTTATGTAAATACATTATCGATTATTATTTAAAAAAATAAATAATACAAGTTATGTTTCTGAATTTATATATCAATATTTATAACTTTCTTAGTTCTTTTGAACTAAGAATTGTAATTATGGCAATTAGTATGCTTGATAAAGATGAAAATAATACGGAAAATTCAATACTAGTTTTTTCTAGAATGTATCCCCCAAAAAACCAACCTAATTGATAAGTTAATATTGTCATGTAATATAGACTAATCACCCGTCCTCTCATTTCGTCGCTTGCATGCTGCTGGAGCATTACTGGCACAGTGACCATCCAACATGCAAAACCAGTACCCATCATAAAACTGGATAAAATCGAAATTAGGAAACTAGGAGCAAACCCAAAAATAATTACTCCTATATCAAAACCTATAAAAGAGAGTATTAATACATATAAATTTCTTACTCTTGAGCCTATAGTAAATAGAATAAATGAACCACATAGAGCCCCAACCCCGCTAGCAGCTAGAGTATATCCGTAATGTAATTCTTCTAACCCAAGATCATTTTTTATCTTTACCGGGATTACTGGTTGGTACATACCTCCAAAAATTGCCGTGATTGAAATTACTAGTAAGGGGCGAATGATAGGATTTTTGAATGAGTATGTTAGACCACTTTTTATTTCTTTAAGTATATTTTGGGTTTTTATTTTTTTATTTTTTTTCTTGCTTCTAGTCTTGACAGAAATTATCATTAGCGCTCCCAATATATATAAGGATGAAATAAAATAAAAACTTATATCATATCCAAGCCATATCAATATTCCTCCTAAACTTGGGGCTGCTATTTGGGCTATTGTACTCGCAGATGTGTTGAAACTTACAGCCTGAACTAATTTTTCTTTACCAACAACATCTACAACAAATGTCTGACTGGAAGGATTGTGAATTCCAAATAGTATTCCAATCATTAATGACAAAGGTATTAATATCCAAACTGTATTTTCGTTAATAATATTCATCGATAATAATATTCCAGTAATTATTGAAATAATTGCTACTAATAATTTAGTAATCCATAAAAGTTTCCATCTTTCAAATCTATCTGAAAATGCTCCACCAAAAAGAGACATGCCTATTACCCCAATGCCACTTATTGAATTGATTAAACCCATGGAAGTCTCAGATTTAGTAAGATCTAAAACTATCCAAGCTAGAGCCATAACTCTAATCTGATATCCAGCAAACATTGTTATATTCGCAACTACGAGGTATTTATAATCATTTATTGAAAAAAGTTCGTATAAATTATCGATAAAATATTGAGTGTTTGATGATAGAATTTTTGTTATATTCAATTATCCACCACCAACGGGTTTCACTATATCTAGTTTATCTCCGTTTTTTATGAAAGTTACTTTAAAATCTTTTATATTTACGATCTCCGAGTTTAAGGCTACTGCGACTGATAAATTTTCTAGATTTTTCATAACAATTAATTCCGAAATGGAAATAGAATTTTCGAATTTATTTTTTTCACCATTTATTAAAATTTCTATCAAATTATTTCTCCATTATTTAATTTATTAATAATTTTTCTTGATGTAGTTTGTTCAGAAAAAGATCTTATTGAAGCTATTCCATATGCACCGTTTTGGAATGGTAATAAACAATTTTTTTCATTTATACCTCCCACTGCTATTACTGGTAAATTTATATTTGCAGTAATTTTCTTAAGTTCACTTAACCCTAAAGGATTTTGTCCAGGATGAGATTTTGTTTTAAAAATACTTCCAAACTGTAAATAATTAGCGCCGAGTTTTTCAGCTAAAATAGCAGATTTTAGAGAATGAACAGAACAACCAATTATTTGATCATACTTAAGTGTTGATTTTAAATTTTTTATTTGATTGATTTTTTTTTCGGGAAGATGGATCCCATCTATATCAAAAACTTTACATAATTCATATCCATCATTAATAATGATTATTGGTTTGTTATCTGTTTTGACTATAATTTTTTGGATAAGTTTTTTTTTCTCTTCATTTGAAAGATTTTTTTCTCTAATTTGAACCATATTAACACCAACTTTTGTAGTTTGGGTTATATTATTTACCATTTTTTCTTTATTTTGATAAACTGATGAATCGGTAATCAAGGATAATATAGGAAAACTAAGTAGTTTCAATTATTACTTTATTCCTTCTTGAGGACTACTTGGGTTTGCAATTAAGGTCTCGGGTATTCTACCCGCAAGAAAAGATTTTCTTCCTGCTTTTACTCCAAGCTTAAATGCTTCTCCCATTAATTCAGGATCATTAGATTTTGATATAGCTGTATTTACTAAGACTGCATCAGCTCCGTTTTCCATGACTTTTGAAGCATCTGATGGAACGCCTAAACCGGCATCAACCACCACAGGAATTTTCGATTGTTCAATAATTATTTGTATTTCTTCTAGTGCTAAAACACCTCTACCAGATCCAATAGGCGATCCTAACGGCATAACGGTGGCACAACCAGTATCTTCTAATCTTTTTGCCAGTACTGGATCAGCCCCAATATATGGTAGGCAGACAAATCCTTCTTTTATTAATATTTCAGCTGCTTTTAATGTCCCAATTGGATCAGGTAGAAGGTATTTTGAATCAGGTATAACCTCAATCTTTATCCAATTTGATCCAGTAACTTCTCTAGCTAGTTTTGCTATATATACAGCATCTTCGGCTGTTTTAGAGCCAGCAGTATTAGGTAAAATTTGATAATCATTCCAGCTTATATGATCTAGTAAATTTTTTTTCTGTGGGTCATTCAAGTCAATACGTCCAATGGCTACTGTTATGATTTCAGTTTCAGAACTTTCGATAGATTTTAGTAGATCCTCTTTAGACTTATGCTTACCTGTACCAGTCATAAGTCGAGAGTTAAATTTTTTCCCTGCAATAATTAATTGATCATTCATAATTTATTCTTCTAAATAATATCCTAACTTTATCGAAAGATATTTTGTTGTTGGTGCTTGATAAAATTTTTCTCAGCAAGTTTACTTATTCAAAGTTATAATAATTATATAATAAATTATTTTAGGTTTATTATCAAAAAAAAGTTTAGAGGTTTCAATTATGGGTGAAAAATTAGTATTCTACAGTAAAAATGATAAGGGTAGAACTCTTAGTAGAAGTGATAGAGCAAAGCAGTTATGCTTTGATGACTTAAGATGTGAATTTTTATTTTCTGGAGATGAAGATTACTCAAATTCTGCAAAAATAAGGGATGGTTTTGAAAAAAATCTTGAAAAAATGATTGATGCTGAAGTAATAATTTGCAATGGTGAATTACTTAGCATAGAAATGTTAAAAAAATTACCAAATCTACGCCATATACAATTATTAAGCGCGGGTTTTGACGGATGGGACATTGATGCAATTAATGATTTAGGTATAAATATTTGTGGTAATTCGCCTGCTATTTCAAATTCGGTTGCAGAACATACAATAGCACTTATTATGATGCTGTATAAAAGATTACCTCAGGCTGTTGAAGGAGTAAAATCTGACCAATGGATGAAAAAAGCAATTACAGGACCCTATGGAAATGTTCATGAAATCACAGGAAAGAATATAGGAATAGTTGGTTTAGGTAATATAGGTTCAAAAGTGGCTAAATTATTGAGAGGTTTTGATGTTAATATTTTTTATAATGATATAAAGGAATTTTCTAATTTTGAAGACGAATTAAATATAAAAAAAATATCCTTTGAAGAATTATTAAAAATTTCAGACATTGTTTCTGTTCACGTTCCCTTGTCAGATGAAACTAGGGGTTTGTTCGGTGCTAAAGAATTTGGATTGATGAAAAAAGATTCCATATTTATAAATACATGCAGAGGCCCTGTGCACGATGAGCAGTCGCTAGTAACAGCTCTAAAAAGTGATGAAATTTTAGGCGCTGCTCTTGATGTGACAGAAGTTGAACCAATTAGTAAAAATTCAGAGTTACTGAAGTTGGACAATTGTGTTATAACCCCTCATCTTGCAGGTTCGTCTAAGGAGAGTGTGGATAGAAGAATCATGTTTGCTTTTGAAAATGCTAATAAAACACTAGGTGGTATTCAGCCAGAAAATTTAATTTTCTCTTAAAGCTTTTATGCTTGCTTTGATTCCTGCCTGAAAAATTTTAGATTCATTTTTTACAGTCTGTAAAAATTTACTCCCGAATTCTCCTATGTTTCTATACTTTTTCTTTCTTCTATTTTTTAAGGTCTTGATATGAATTTTATTTATCTCAAAAAGTTCATTACTTAAAATGGTTTTTATTAATTTCGCAGTTTCTGTTGGGTTTTGATGAGCTCCATCGTTAGGTTCAGGTATAATTTTATCAATAATCCCTGAGCTTAAACAATCCGAGGCGGTTAATTTGAGTGATTCAGCTATTTCAGAAATCTTATTCTGATCTTTCATTTCTGTTTTTGCACCTTTTTCAGGAATAATTGGTGTGTATATAGCATTTTCAAGCATCAATACTTTATCCGTTATCGAAAATGCTAGTGCAGCTTCAGAACCCCCTTCACCTATAATTATAGAAATAGTAGGAGTATTTACTTTGCCAATTTGGTCTATCATATTTGATACTGAATTAGACAAACCTAATTTTTCCATTTCCATTCCTAAAGCAGGTCCTGGAGTATCAACAAGACTTACTAGAGGTATCTTAAATAATTCTGCTAAATTAATTGCTCTTGCTGCTTTTCTAAATCCGGATGGTGTTATTTCTCCAGATTGAGACCCTGATGAACTTTTACGCTTAATGTTTTTTTCTGATTTTTGCTGTGCAATAATCATTACACTTTGACCAGAAATTTTTGCTATCCCAGTTATTATTGAAGGGTCATCATATGAGATTCTATCTCCATGGATTTCAAAAAAATTTGTAAAAATATTTTCTAAATAATATCTAGATTTTGGTCTATTTTTATTTCTGGACAATCCTATAATTTCTTCTGGATTTTTATGAGGTAAATTCTTTTTTATATGTTCTTTACTAATTTTTACAGGATTAACCTTGTGATTTGGAGAAAGCAAATCAAGCAATAAACTTAAGTTCATTTTAATTTTATCACGAGTTAATATTTTATCTATTTGACCAAACTGAATAAAAGTTTCTGATGTATGGGGAAGGTTTTTTTTATCTTTATCAAATTCAGTTATTTCTCCTAGAGATGAAAATCCAATTTGAGCATTGGGCTCTGAGATAATTATGTCAGATAAAGATGCAAAACTACTAAAAATTTGTCCTGTTGTTGGATTGCTTAAAATTGTTATAAAAGGAATATTTGCATCCTTGAGTGATCTCACAGCGAAAGATGTTTTTGCCATCTGAAATAATGAAAAAATACCTTCTTGTAATCTAGTGCCACTTGAAGTTACAGTACAAACACAAGGTATTTTTTTTCTTTTTGCTAATTCTAGGGCTAATGTTACTTTTTCTCCCACTACAACTCCCATCGATCCTCCTAAAAAACTTGAATCAATTACAATCATCACAACATCTTTATCGTCTATTTTACAAGTCCCGGTTATAATAGCTTCATTAAGTCCTGTACGAATTCTATCTTGTACAAGTCTAACTCGGTATGAAACTCTTGGGGAAAATTCTATAGGGTCTAATGACTGAATCCATTTACTTGTTTCATGGAAACTATTTTTGTCAATCAAAGTAGCTAGTCTACGCCTAGCTGATATTGAAAAATGATAATTGCACTTTGAACAAACTCTGTATCTTTGGTAAATTTTTGAACTTTTTAATTCAAAGTCACAATGTAAGCAAGATTCTAACAAGTCTTCAAGAACGATTTGTTTTTCTTTTTTGGGTTCATTATCTGAAAAGAGATCAGTTACTTTATTCAAAAATCAATTCCTTAATATAATCCCTGTTCTATAAGTATATATCCATAAAGTTAAGATTAAATTACTGGACGAGCTTTACCTGGTTCCCCTGTACCTACAACTCCGGCTTCTTCCAACTCATCCATTAATCTTGCTGCTCTAGGATAACCAATTCTAAGCCTTCTTTGAAGAAAGGATACGGATAACGTTTTTTGAGATTTACTTAGTTCTAAAGCATTATTAAATAATGAATCATTATCAGACATTTCTATTTTATTAATTTCGGTCTCTTCGTCATTACTTATTTCTAAGAATTTCATATTTGGATAGGTATTTTTCTTCCATAGATTTACTATTGAATCTACTTCTATATCTGAAACAAAAGCACCTTGGACTCTTGATGGTTTAGGTTTATCAATAGGCTTAAATAACATATCACCCTTACCTAATAATCGATCCGCTCCAACGCTATCTAAAATTGTTCTTGAATCAATCTGGGACATCACAGCAAATGATATCCTGCTCGGAAAATTAGCCTTAATTAGCCCTGTAACTACATCTACTGATGGTCTTTGTGTAGCTACAACTAAATGTACACCAGTAGCCCGCCCTAATTGAGCAAGTCTTACTAGTAGCCTTTCTACTTCACCTGATGCGCTGAGCATTAGGTCTGCAAGCTCATCTACCAATATAACTAGATAAGGCATTTTATAATCTGATTTTTTATTAAACGTTAATATATTTTTTACCCCAAAATTTTCTAAAATTTTAAATCTTTCCATCATTTCCTTAACCAATGATTTTAGAACAATTACTGCTTGGTCTGCTTCTACTACAACCGGGGTATAAAGATGTGGTATTCCCTCGTATGGTGTTAGTTCTACTCTTTTAGGATCTATCATGACTATTCTTAGTTCATCAGGAGTTTTTGTCATTATTAATCCTGTAATAATACTATTCATGCAAACACTTTTGCCAGATCCTGTAGATCCAGCAACTAAAGTATGAGGCATTTTTGACAAATCAGTCATTACTGATTCTCCACCTGAGCCAAGGCCTAATGGGACAGGCAATGGATTATCATTTGCAAATTCTTTCCATTGATCTGTATCCATTATTGATCTCAAAGTTACTTCATTAGGAGACTTATTAGGTACTTCAATTCCTACCACGGATTCTCCAGGTACAGGAGCTTCAAATCTTAAGTTTGGCGAAGCTAATGATAGTGCTATATCTTTTTCTCGATTTAATATTGTGTCAACTCTAACTCTTTGACCGATTTTGTTATCAGTTTTTCCTTTCCATCCGGGACTTAGACCATACATAGTTACAGTTGGACCTTTTTTTACTTGGTCAACAGTAACTTCAATGCCAAACTGTTTCAAAGAGGATTCAATTTTTTTACTAGTTAAATGAACTTCTGATTCAGATATTCCTCCCGGTAAAGGTCTCTTGAGGTTATCTAAGCTAGGTATACTCCATTGATGGTTATTAGAAGAGAGTATTTCTTCAGGTTTTGTAAAATTTTCTTCAGAGTTATTTGAGGTGAAATTATTTTGTGGAATCTCTTGATTTTTAGATTTAGTTGAGTTTATTATTGATTCTTTTTTTGACAAATCTTCTTTATTGTTAATCTCTTTTTCGCTTGTTTCATGTTCTTTATTTATTTCTATTTCATTTTCACTATCATCCGGGATATTATTTTTTTTTGTAATTGAGTTAACAATATTAATTATTGTATATTTAGACAATTTTGTTAGAAGTAATAAAAACTTGAATATGATTTTTTTAGAGAAATTATAAGTATAATAGGTAGTGATTTTTATCAATGTTGGCTTTATCAAAGATATTGCTAACAATATAAATAATATTACTCTCATCCAAGAAATCAGATATTCTAACAATGAAACATCAAATCTACTCCAACTCATATAAGACCTTGATATAAATATACCTAACTCTCCTCCTATAGATTCACCTGAAAATGAACCAATTGGAGCATAAAAAATACCTAAAATACCAGATAAACTCATGCATATTAATATGAAACTAATTTGATACTTCCAAAAACGAAGAAATTTTCTAAATAAAATATTAATTATTATTGGAAAGGTAGCTAGAATGGACGGAATAAATGACCAGCCAAAAAATTCCTTCATTTCTTCTATGTTTCTAAAAATATATAAATACGTTATGGCAAAACTTATTGCTACAAGTATTATTAATTTAGTTAAAAAAGTATTTTTTGAATTAGCCATGATTCACCAAACTCACAATAATTTTTGATTTTATATCAAGTTTTTGTTTCAAAAAGTTGGAAGAATATTCTTTTATGAAATTTTCGATTTTTTTATTTTTTGGTTGTTTTTTTATACTGCTATTAATGTTTTTCTCTAGCGAATCTTTGATAAATTTAATATTTTCATATGAGTCATCTATAATAACTCCATATGATTTAAGGTCAACTATTTTATTTATCTCATATTTTGAATCGGACAAAATTGTAACTAGTATTATTCCATTTTTATAAATTTGATTTCTTTCTTTTATGATTACATCATCTTCATAAATTAAGTTTTTTCCATCGACAAGTATATTTTCTGCAGGAACTTTACCATTTATTTCTAACTTTTTATCTTTTAGTAATAAAACTTCACCGTTTTCTAATATAAATATATTCTCTTGATTAATATTTTCACTTTCTGCAATTTTACCATGTGCCATTTGCATTTTAATCTCACCATGAACAGGTACAAAAAATTTTGGTTTAACCGTATTAATCAATTCTTTAAGTTCGTTTTTATGTGCATGTCCAGATGTATGAATTGTCTGATCTTTATCAGTTATAACTTTCGCACCTAGTTTGAGCAATTTGTTTATTGCTTCATTTACTTGAACTTCGTTTCCCGGTATCGTGCTAGCTGAAATAACGACGGTGTCTCCATCTCTAATTTGTATATTTTTATCATTATTATTAGCAATTCTTACCAATCCTGATTGCTTTTCTCCTTGGCTGCCTGTTGTTAAGATTACTAGATTATTTTGATTTATATTATTTATCTGGTCTGGTCTTATCATTAATTCTTCATAGGAACTGATATGACCTAGATTTTTGGCTATTTTTGTATTTTCAATCATACTTTTACCAACAATACATAATCTCTTATTATATTTTATACATGCATCAGAAATGATTTTAGTTCTTGAAATTTGAGATGCAAATGTAGAAATAATAATTCTATTATTATGTGACTTGATAATAGAATTTATAGATTTTTTTACCTCTTCATCCGATATAGAATACCCTTCCTCTTCAGCGTTAGTAGATTCTGACATTAAAATCATGACTTCATCTTTAAGTATCCTCTTCAGATGATTTATATTGGTTTTATAGTCATTACCTATTGTAGGGTTTTTATCAAACTTGAAATCTCCTGAATGAACAATATTTCCACAAGGAGTATTGATCAATAAACCGTAAGAATCTGGTATAGAATGGCATACAGGGAAAAATTCAAAAACTATATCACCCAATTTATATTCATTATTCTCTTTTATAGGAAAAATCTTTGGAGAAATATTATTTCTACTTCGATAAAGTTTTTTTCTTATCAATTCACATGCCATTCTTGGGGCATAGACAGGAATACTTAAACTATCGAGTATGAATGGGATTGCGCCTATATGATCTTCGTGGCCATGAGTAACAATTATACCTTTTATCTTTTGCTTTTTTTCTTCTAAATAAGTTATATCTGGAATAGCAATTTCTATTCCAGGAATTTCTTTTTTCTTAATGAAACCAATACCTGCGTCTATTATTACTATGTCCTTGTCAGATTCGATGATAGTCATATTTTTACCAACTTCATCGAGCCCTCCAATAGGTATGATTTTCACATATGGAGAATTTTTACTTTTCAATAATTATTTTTATCTTTCAAAAGGTTATTTAAGAAAATACCCTCAGAACGTTATTTATGAGGGTATTTCTTAGTTGATAATTTAGGATATACCGTTATCACTAAGGTATTTTACTGCGTCGTTTACAGTTAGGATTTTTTCAGCATCTTCATCAGAGATCTCTAAAGGGTTATCGTCGCTTCCAAACTCTTCTTCGATAGCCATTATTAACTCAACAATATCAAGAGAATCTGCGTCTAAATCTTCTGTGAATGATGATTCTCCGGAAATATCATCAATATCTACACTTAATTTATCTGCTGCAATTTCTCTTACTTTATCTAGTACGCTAGCCATAATAAAATTAACCTCTCAAATCTTGGGAAATAGTCCCTATATAAATTGTTAGTTGTTTTGATTCTTAAAACATTATTATATACATCATATCAGAGATGATAATATACCGTTAACGAATTTTGAAGACGAATCTTCACCAAAATATTTAGCTAATTCAACCGCTTCATTTATAATAATTTTTTTATTTGAATTTTTTGATGAGATGCTTTCCGTAACTGCAAGTTGAATTATACATTTATCAATTGGGAATAATGTTGAATTTTTATTCAATAATTTTGAATTTATTCTGTCGTTTATCATATGTTTTTTATCAGTGAAATTATTTACTAGTAATTCCATAAAATCAGTGTGTTCTTTGTCTAATTTTTTTCCTTGACAATTTCTCCTTAATATATCTAAGGGATTTTTTTTTGATACATCTGATTCATACAATGATTGCACGACAATTGCTCTAGATTTTGTCTTGTTATGTTTTAATTTATAATTTTTCTCAATGGATGATATAACTTCAACGCCATCATCCTGTAATGAATAAGTTTTTATTAGTTTACTTGGTATAAAATCAATTAGATTGTTATTTTTGTCCATTTTTAGGATGCTGCATATTCCAAAACAGAGTCAAAATCAGATATATTTGTAATTTTTGCATCTCTATTAATTCTTTTTATCATGCCAGACAGAATCTTGCCATTTCCTATTTCAATAAAAGAACTAATACCATCCCCTATCATATTCTTGACCGAATTATTCCACTGAACGCATGAGGTTAGTTGCATTTTCAATTCAGATTTTACCTCCTCGGCAGTCACTAATGGTTCGGCTGTAACATTGCCAATTAGAGGTATAACAGGATTATTAAACTCAAGAGAATCAATAATTTTATTGAGGCCTTCTTGGGCAGGCCCCATTAATTTTGAATGAAAAGCACCTCCAACTTGAAGCAATATAGCTTTTTTAGCACCACGAGATGAAGCTATATCAATCGCATGAATAAGATTCTGTTTCTCTCCTGCGATAATAATTTGCTCTGACGTGTTTATTGTAGATAGTTCTACTCCAGATTCGATACATATCTCTTCAGCAGTAATTTCATCTAATCCAATTAATGCAGCCATACCTCCTGGCACTTGTTCACATGCCATTTCCATTAGTCTGGCGCGTTCAAACACTAGTTTAAAAGTATCGTTAATATTTAGTACACCAGAAACAGCCAATGAAGCATATTCACCTAAACTATGTCCAGCAGTTACTTGAGGTATTTGTATAACACCAGATGCCTCCTCCATGGCTCTCCATGTGGCAATAGAGGTAGCAAGGATTGCAGGTTGAGTATTCTCGGTTTTTGTTAATTCATCCTGAGGGCCATTAAAAATAATATCTGATAGTTTTTTATTTAAGGTTTGGTCAACTTCCTCGAAAACTTCTCGCGCAGCTATAGAATTCAAGAATAGATCTTTACCCATACCAACGGATTGAGAACCTTGACCAGGAAATACAAATGCTATTTTATTATTTTTTTCATTCATTGGATTATTACTCTTATGTAGTTTGCGTAGTTACTTCTTCATCTAATTGAACCGGCCAGTTTCCAGGTAGTATTCTACCATTATAGTAACCACATTGTGTGCAGGCTCTATGAGGCTGTACGTGAGTGGTTGGGCATCTTGGGCAATTTAAGGCGATAGATGGCAAACTCACAGCATTGTGCGCGTTTCTGTTACCTTTTCTTGCTCGAGTATGTTTTTTTTTGGGTAATGGAGGCATTATTATTTTCTTTTAATTACTTCTTGATTTTATTATATAGTTTATTATATTTTTAAACACTTGTTAATTTTGCACCTATTTAGATACTTTTCGCAAGTGTATTCATACTAGAATTTAGGGAGTTTTACACAAACATTTTTCATAATTAAGATTTTTCATGCAATTTATACATATTCCTTTGCAGTGCTCTTTGCATTTTGGAGCTATAGAAATTTCAGAATATAGAGAATTTTCAAATAATGATGTGAGATCTACAAAATTTCTTTTATCTAGTCTTTGTATGTCAATGTCATCATTGTAATCATAATTGTCTATCAGATTATCGAATCCCATAATATCATATTTATGTGGGATATATTCTTCTTCATAATTTGAACTTATTATTTGAACTGTCTCATCAGTGCATCTACTGCAAATTATTTTGGTTTTAGCTGTGATTTCACCTCTTGCAATGATACTTTTATCTATTCGTATAAAATTAATATTTGCGATTATGTTATTGAAAGTTTGATTATGAGTTGATAGCTCAACATCATTTATTGTTACTTTTTTTATATCGCCTATGTTTCCTCTTAGTAGGCTAGAAAGATTTACATGAAATTTATTTTTATTTTGCATTTAATTATCAATAATCAAATATTTTTTGACATATTAATTTAGAGTTTATAATGGGATAATCGTAAAATAAAACTAATTAATTTTGTTTTGGAGTAAAGTTTTGAAAATTCTTGGGATAGATCCTGGATTAACAAATACAGGCTATGGATTAATTAGTGTAAAAAATAGAAATTACAAATCCTTAGAAGGTGGTGTAATTAGAACTAAATCTGATCAATCCTTAGAAAATAGATTATATTCTATTTACTCTGTAATTAAGGATATTATGATGGAATTCTCTCCAAATAGCGTTGCTATTGAAGAATTACATTCAAGGTCTAGATTTGTTAAAACGGCTATTTTATTAGGTCATGCTAGAGGAGCTGCTATTGTGGCAGTTGGGCAATTTAATATACCTGTTTTTAACTATCAGCCAACTCAGGCTAAAAATATGCTAACCGGGTTTGGTGGAGCTTCTAAAGAACAAATAAAAGCTGCCGTTTCTGATTGTTTAGGAGAGCCTAATATAATTAAAAATGAACATATGGCTGATGCATTTTCTATTGCAATATGTCATGGTATGATGATAGAGAAATCAATTTAAATTTATATGATTAGTTTTATTTCAGGTACAGTCCGTAAAATTACACAAGATCCATCCGTAGTTACTATAGAAAATAACGGAGTAGGATATGATATTAATCTTCCCGCATATGTTTATCAATCTTTAGTATCAGATAATATTGAAAAAGGATCTCAAATTGAGTTGGAATTATACTATCATGTTACTGAAAGGCAACCTAAGCCAATATTGGTCGGTTTTAGGCATCCTACTGAAAAAGATTTTTTTGAAAAATTGATACAAGTGGAAGGGATAGGCCCTCTAAAGGCGGCTAACGCATTAATTCTTGCTGCTTCTAATATTGCATTGGCAATTGAAACTGAAGATGTTGCATCTCTTCAAAAGTTACCTGGTATTGGATCTAGAGCTGCTCAAAAAATTATTGCTACTTTGAAGGGAAAGGTTACTCAAACAGCCTTATATAAAAATGAAAATTATGATGAAGTAACTCTTCAATCAGGTAAAAATTTACCTCCCACCGTTGTTTCAGAAGGTGTAGATGCACTAGTTAGCTTAGGTTACAGGTTGCCTGAAGCTCAAAGTCAAATACAGGAGGCGGTATCTAGGAACTCTGAGTGCGAGAACGATCTACAAGAATTGCTCAGAGAAGTATTTAAGTCTAATATTTCGAAATGAAAAGGTGAATTTTGTCTACTGATAAAGAAAATAATGCTAGAGAAAAAATTATTGAATCTAAAAATATCTCAAATAACAGTAATCTTGATAAACAAGATGATGAGAAAGTATTAAAAAGTTTAAGACCTAAAAAGTTTTCAGATTATGTGGGTCAAAAAAGTGTAGTAGAAAGTATATCCATAGCAGTTAAGGCCAGTAAAGATAGGAAAGATACGCTTGATCATTCAATTTTTCATGGTCCTCCAGGACTAGGTAAAACAACAATTGCTCATATTATTGCTCATGAGATGGATACAAAGTTATTCCATACTTCTGGCCCAGCTCTTGAAAGGCCAGCAGATGTTGTGGGACTCCTGTCTAATCTAAAAAATGGTGATATATTATTTATTGATGAAATACATAGATTGTCCACAAGTGTTGAAGAATACCTTTATTCTGCAATGGAAGATTTTCGAGTTGATTTTGTTACAGGATCTGGAGCTTTTGCTAAAACTATTAATTTACCCTTAAGTCAATTTACACTTATTGGTTCCACAACTAGAGTGGGTATGCTTAGTGCTCCTTTGAGAGAACGATTTGGTCTTTCTTATCATTTAGACTATTATTCTGTAGAAGAACTTTCAGAGGTTGTTATTCGGTCATCAAAAATTTTAGATGTGAAAATTAATGAAGAAGGTGCTAATGAAATAGCTAACAGATCTAGGGGTACCCCAAGAATATCAAATCGATTATTGAAAAGAGTTAGAGATTACTCACAGGTAAAATATGATGGAAAAATTGATCAAAATATTTCATCTGAAGCTCTTGAGATTGAAGGAATAGATAAATTAGGTCTGGATAGATTAGATAGGGTATATTTAGAAACTTTATCAAAAAATTATGCTGGAGGTCCTGCTGGAATCCAGGCCTTATCAGCGACTATTAATGAAGATCAACAAACTTTAGAAGATGTAGTTGAACCTTATTTATTAAAAATAGGTTTCATCATAAGAACGCCACAAGGCAGAAAGTGCACTAAAGACGCTTTCGATCATTTGGGTTTAATTCCTCCTAAAAATAACACTATTCAAAAAAACTTTTTTGAATAATTTCCAACTTCAAGGTTTTAAGTTCCAGGTGATTCATCTGTGATTTTTTTTATTAGATCTTCTGGGATGTCATCAAAAGATGAGTAGTTAAGTGATGATAAACTGTAGTATAAACCTTTATTTTTGATTAGGTTTTCGTGGGTATCTTGCTCTATAATTTCTCCATTTTGAAGAACTATGATTTTGTCTGCATCTCTTATTGTTGCTAGTCTATGAGCTATCACCATAGCTGTTCGACCCCTTAATAGCACTTTTAACGCATTTTGAATTTGCATTTCAGTGTAAGAATCTATATTAGCAGTTGCTTCATCTAGTATTATGATTTTAGAATCTCTAACTAGTGCTCTTGCGAATGAAATTAATTGTCTTTGCCCAATAGATAAGTTTTCTCCTCTTTGTTCTAACTGGGTTTCATACTTATCTGGTAATTCCATTATGTAATCGTGAACTCCTACAGCCTTTGCTGCATCTATTACCTGCTTGTATGAAACATTTTTTGTTGAGTAAATTATATTATCAATAATACTACCAGAGAATAAAAATGGTTCCTGTAAAACCATAGAAACGTTTTTCCCCAATGATTCTAATTTTATATCTGATATATTTACTCCGCCGATATTAATTTGGCCTTCCCAAATCTCATAAAAACGATGCACTAGTGCTGTAGTTGAAGTTTTACCTGATCCAGTAGGTCCTACTAAAGCTATAGTTTCTCCCGGATTAATCTTAAAATTAATATTTTTCAAAACTGGTTGATTAGGTAGATATCCAAAGGTTACATTGATAAATTCTATTGAAGGTTCTAGTTCATCCATAATGATAGAATCTTCCTTGTCAGTCATATCTACAGGGACATCAATGACCTCAAATATTCTTTCTCCGGACGCCATTGCTCTTTGTAATACATTGTAATGCATAGTTAAGGCTCTAATTGGGTCAAAAAATCTCTGAATAAATAGTACAAAAGCAACCATAACTCCTGTTTCAATTTGTCCATTTAAAACAAATATTCCACCGACGATCACAACTATACCTCTAGCAATTCCGCTTAAGGAATCAACAGTTGGAAGCATGATTACACCAATTTTTGAAGCTTTGAGTGCTGCTCTTAGGTTTTCTTTTGCTCTGAGATCAAAAAGATCATAATTTACATATTCTCTAGTCATACCTTGTACTGCTCTTACTCCGTTTATATTTTCTGCTAATGCTCCACTAACAATTGAGGAAGTAATTCTTGCCCTAAGAAAAGCTTTTCTTGCATAAGGGATCCATATTATCCTTATAAGAAGTAGAGCTGGTATAACAATCATTGTCAAAAGGCCTAACCTAAAATCTAACCAAAGCATAGTTATGATAATACCTATAATTAGTACAAAATCACCAATAGCAAAAACTGCAGTATGCAAAAATTCTTGTAATGCAGCAACATCGCCTTGTAATCTTGACATTAATTTACCACTTTCAGTTTTATCCATAAATGACAAAGATACTCTTTGGAGATGTTCGTACATAGCTGTTCGCATATCAAACAGGACATGTTCAGCAACTTTACCAACTAATAATTCTTGAAGATAATTTGATATAAAATTAAAAATAATTGCAAGAAAAAAACCACCAACAAATAAATATAATAGATTTATATTATTGTTTTCACCGGATAATGAAGAGTCAAAAACATTTTTAATTATAAGAGGTATGGAAATAGAAGTGATGGTGAAAATAATCACTGCTATTAAGGCAGGTATTATTTGTTTTTTGTATGGTCTTACATAACTAAAAAACCTTTTTATTACGTCGCCTTTAAATTCCTCGCTAAATACCTCTTCTTCTAAATTAGATGCAAGAACGACTGATGCCTTAGGAGGTATTTCATGACTTCTTTCAGAAAATTTTTTTATACTCACAATTTACCTCTTTTTTGGTTTTGCAGATTATATAAATCTTTATAGTGACCATTTATTTCTAATAATTCATCATGATTTCCAGACTCAACTACCCTACCTTTTTCTAGAAATAAGATTTTATTGGCATGCATCAGCGAACTTAGTCTATGAGAGATAATAATAGTTGTTGTCTTAGAAGTTAAATTTTTCAATTCTTCTCTTATTTTTCTTTCAGTTCCAGCATCTATAGCTGCAGTTGAATCATCAAAAATAATAATATTAGGATCTAGCATTACAGATCTGGCTATTGAAAGTCTTTGTCTCTGGCCCCCTGATAAAGAAACTCCTCTTTCTCCAACAAGAGTTTTATATTTTTCTGGTAACCTTTCAATGTACTCTGCTAGTTGGGCATGATGTGTTGACTTTTCGATTCTGTCATCAGGGGCCCATGGATTCCCATAAGCTATATTGTGTTCAATAGATGCTGTAAACATAAACGTGTCTTGTTCAACAACACAGACTGCATGCCTTAGAGATTCAAGGGTGAAATTTTTAATGTCTTCATCATCAATTAGTATTGAACCTTCTGTAGGATCATAAAATCTAGGGATTAGGTGGGCTATTGTGGACTTACCACTACCAGGTGGGCCAACAATACCGAGAGTTTCACCTTGGTTAATTTTGAAACTTACATTATGGATTGTTTCGTGATTATCTCCTTCATATGTAAAACTAACATTTTGAAATTCAAGTTTACCTTTATTGACTTGAATATCTCTTGAGTCAACTTCGTCATGAATATTGGGTTCTAAATCTAATATTGCAAATAATCTACCACCCGATGCTGAACCTCTTGCAAATCCATTTATCATCAAACCTATTTGCCTGACAGGATCTAATAGGATACTCATGAAAGCTAGGAATTGAGTTAATTCTCCTGGGGTTATATTTCCATTAATAACCTCTTGTCCACCGACCAATAGTACAATTCCCATTGATATAAAAAAAGATGTGCTGATTAATGATATACTTGATGATCGAATTTCTACTTGCTCATTTGATAAATCAAGTGCTTCATCTGAAACTTTTTTATATTTTTTCATCTCAAATTCTTCTGCTGAAAATGCTCTTACAACTCTAATTCCTCCTAAGTTTTCATCCATAGTTTTTGTTAAAGCTGAAAGCTTGTCTTGTAACGCATACCAGTTTGAACGAAGTTTTAGTCTTGCAGAAGTAGCTTTCCATGCAACAAAAGGAACAAAACTCAAGCTAAGCAACCCTAAAGTAGGGTTTGTTTTTATCATAAGAAAAGTTCCAGTTCCAATTAATGTTGTTAGAAAAATTAGTCTTAATATTGCTGTTTGAACAAACATTCTTATACCTTCAACATCTAATATTCCACGAGTTATTAGGTCCCCGGTATGTACACCTGCATGATAACTAAAAGAAAGTCTTTGGAGTTTTTCATAATATAGCATTCGAAGTTCATATCCAATATGCTGACCTATTGATTCCCCCAAATAAACATGTAGCATTGCCGATGTACCTCTGCCGATTGAGGAAATAAGTAATAAAACACATATAAAATATAGATGATTTCTTGAATCGTTTATGGAAGAAATTTCCGAGTTGTCACCAAGTAAATTATTTGCTGCGTCAACTGCATCTCCAAGTAATAGAGGAATGTATAATGAAAATCCACTTGAGATGAATATAGAAAATATCCCAAAAAATAGTCGCCATTTATATTTTAGGGACATTTTGATAATTCTAAAAAAAACTTTGAAAGAATCATTATTTTGTAATGGTCTTGCAGAAATAGTTTGATTTTTAACTATCATTTAATATAAATTTCTTTGTATTGATAATTTTTTTTATTTTTTGAACTTAAATCAATTTTTACACAAATTATTAAATTAAATATAATAAAATTTAATACAATATTTTTTGATTTTATGAAAAACTTTCTCTTAAATACTAAAAACAGTTACAAAATAAAGATAGCTGACAAAAATGATTCAAATGAGATTACAAAACTTGAAGAACTAATTTTCAGTGATGATAGTAATTCTGTATCTTTTATTAATGAAATCGAATATAAAAATAAATATCATATACTTTTAGTAAGAGAGCTTGTTGAAAAAAACAACTTTATTTTTAGTTTGATTAAAAAATTACTAAAATTAAAAAATATTTTTTCTCTTAAATTTATAAATTCTCATAACTCAGATTTTATATCTGGATTTATCGGAGTATGGTTCTATGAGCATGAGTCATATATTTCAACTTTTGGAGTAAGAGAATTTGAGCGAGGAAAAGGACTTGGAGAGTTGTTATTAATTCAAGCCCTATATCATGTCATTTATAAAGGAGGAAAGTCTATGTCCCTTGAGGTTAGAAAATCTAACTTTCAGGCAATAGATTTATATGAAAAATATGGTTTTCATAAGGTTGGAATGAGAAAATTTTATTACTCTAATAATAATGAAGACGCGATTATAATGACCGCTAATGATATTAACTCTGAGGAATATAAAAATAGAATTTTATATTTGATAAATATCCATTCAGAAAAATGGAATTTGCTCGATAAAATAGAAAGCCTTAATTAGATGGGTTTCCGGTATAAAGAATAATTATTATATATAATATATTCAATGCTACAGCCCATGAGAGCCATTTTTTTTGTACATTCTTAAAATGTTCAATCGATTTCCACTTTTTCCCCCTCCAAGCAAGTTCGTTGCCTCTTAAGCCTAAAAATAAACTACAACCAATTAGTGCAAGTACTCTCATTCCATCAGAAAATATCGGTAGATATAAAGCTAACATTAGAATTGCCAATGGAACTCCAGAGAACAAACCCCAAAGCGGTGGTATTAGAAATGCCGCCCAATTCCATCCCTTTATCTCTTTTGGAACAACGGATTTTTTATCACCAGAATTGTTAGTTTTAGATACAGGAGGAATAGGTTGATTTGAATTTTCACTTACTACATTTATTTTTGGCTCTTCGGATAAAGAGGGCGATATTAATTCTTTATTTTGAGATGAATATTCACAGCCGCAAGACCAACAATAAAATGAATTCGCGTAGTCAAATTTTTCACATTTATTGCAAACAATCTTATTAAGACTAGTTTTTTCAACATCAAGTTTTTTTATAAGTTTTTCACCGCAACGAGTACAACCGTAATTTTCATTGCTATTTTTAACGCCACAATGAGTACAAAAAATATTAGGATTATCTAAAATTATTTTATCTGAATCATTTTGCATAATAATTTTTATGCATTTGCACCTGGTTCAGAAGAATCGTAGTCATATTCATAATTTAATTTTATAAATTCTTGCTGATCTTCTGGGACATCATCTTCTGAGGTAATTGCATTTTCTGGGCAAACTGGTTCACATGCAGCACAATCAATGCATTCATCGGGATTTATGAATAATTGAGTGTCTCCAGGCTTAGAATAAATACAGTCTACAGGACAAACCTCAACACAAGCTCCATCCATGACTCCCACACATGCTTTACCTATTATAAACGTCAAATTTACCTCCAAGTAAATTTAATTTTTTTCTAATCTAATTTACAATTATAAACTATAATATAATTTTTTTTAGATAGATATCAATACAAATTAACTGTGAAATGAAAATAAACTAGTTAAACTTTAGTGACCGCAGCCACCGCCACCACCGCCACCGCTGCCACAACCGCCTCCGCCATTGCCACATCCACAGCCTTCTTGCTGGAAGTTTGGATTTGATATTACAAAGCCGGACCTTTCAAATCCCTCTACAAAATCAATACTAGAACCTTCAACTAATGGTGCACTTTCCTTATCTATTAATGTTCTTACAGGTTCTTCAATAATATTGTCTAAATCGTTTGGTTTTTCTTCTAGACCAAAAACATATTCCACTCCACCCATTGGGTTATTGTTGACTGCTATCCTTAAATAGTGATTTTCAGTTGCTTGCTCTTTCAAAACTTCTTCAATTTTAGATTTAGCTGCATCTGTAAAAGTAATAATATTGTTATTTGTGACCATTTTTTTTCTCAGTAAGCAAATAATGCTTGATAGTTATTTTTATACAATTCTATATAAATTAATATAAAAGGTAAATAATTATAATCATAAAATTATTATTAAAAATAACAAGTTAATTTATAGATTTTTGATATATTCTTTATCTTATTTTGTCGAAAGCGTAAAAATATATAATATTTTGAATATTTTTTACTATAAATTAGATATAATTGTAATAGATTAGCAAAAAGAAAGTAAAAAAATAAATGGATGAATTAGACAGAAATATTATTAGTCAACTTGAAAAGGATGGTAGGGCATCTAATGCTTTTATAGCTAGAGAATCTGGCGTCAGCGAGGGTACTGTCCGTAGAAGACTAAAAAAATTAATCGATGATGAAATTATTAATGTTGTTGCTTTGCCTGATCCTACAAAATTAGGATATGAATCAGAGGCGCTAATTGGCATACAAATAGATCCTGATCAAGTTGAGTTAGCTGCAAATAAAGTAGCAAAATTAGACCATACTAGATGGGTCGCTATGACCACGGGTACATATGACGTATTTGTTTGGGTAACATTACCTAATCCTGAAGCTCTAGGAAGATTTATCAGAATTGAAATTGGTGCAATAGAAGGTGTAAGAAGAACAGAAACTTTTGTAAACTTGCAGGTAATGAAAAGACAATTTGGTATTTTAAAATAATTTTTTTATAAACTTAAGTACAAAAAATAATAAAAGGTGATATATAAGCGTGTACAAAAATAAAAATTGTGGTGAACCAAATACTGTGGATGTCGGATCTGAAATTATTGTAGCTGGTTGGGTTAATAAACGTAGAGATCATGGTAATTTAATTTTTATTGATCTTAGAGATAAATCGGGTGTATTACAAGTTGTATTTAATCCCGAAGTTTCCTCTGATGCTCACGATTTAGCATCTAACCTTAGATCCGAATGGGTAGTTCAAATAAAAGGAATAATTGTAAAAAGGATTTCTGGTGCTGAAAATGATTCAATATCAACAGGATCAGTTGAATTGCAAGCAAGTGAATTAAAAATCTTAAATAAATCAAAAACGCCTCCTTTTGAAATATCAAATGAAATCGAAATAGATGATCAAACTAGATTAGCTTATAGGTTTGTTGACTTAAGAAGACCTAAAATGCAAAAATTATTTACCTTGAGGCACAAAATTACTAAATTAATATGGGATTATTTATCAGATAAAGATTTTATTCATATTGAGACTCCAATATTACTAAAAAGTACACCTGAAGGTGCCAGAGATTATGTTGTTCCTAGCCGTATTCATCCAGGAAAATTTTATGCGTTACCTCAATCTCCTCAGCAATTAAAGCAAATTTTAATGGTTTCTGGATTTGACAGATATTTTCAGATAGCTAGGTGCTTTAGGGATGAAGATCTCAGAGCTGATAGGCAGCCTGAGCACACTCAACTTGACTTAGAGATGTCGTTTGTACACCAGGATGATGTTATGAATTTGGTTGAAGGATTATACAAACATGTAACCTGTGAAATTTTAGGTGAGAATTATAAACATAATGATAAAGATTTTGTTAGGTTGTCATATGAGGAATCTATCGAAAGATTTGGCACAGATAAACCTGATTTAAGGTTTGAAATGGAACTAGTTACTGTCTCTGAAGATCTCAGTAATACCGAATCGAATGTTTTCAATAATGTACTTAATCAACGAGGTGTAATTAGGGGAATTGTTGCTCCGGGTGCAGGGGATTACGATAGAAGAAAAACTGATGAACTGATTGATTTAGCCAAGTCTAGTGGAGCATCGGGTCTAGTATATATCTCCCTTGATAGAGATTTTGATTCTTTAGAAAATCTTATGAGTGAAAATTATAAATCTCCTCTAAAAAAATTTCTTAATGTAAACACTGTTAAGGAATTAGCATTTAAAATGTCAGCTAAACCAGGAGATTTGATTTTATTAGTTGCCGATCAAGAAAATAAAGTAAATACTGTTTTATCTAACTTAAGGAATTTTTTAGGAGAAAAATTAAATCTGTATGATCAAGAAGATATAATTTTTGCTTGGGTTTACGACTTTCCTTTATTCGAATGGGACGCAGATTTAAAAAAGTGGGAGCCGGCTCATCATGTTTTTTCATCTCCAAAAAAAGAGCACTTAGGATTTCTTGAGTCAGATCCAGGTAGAGTTCATGCAGATTTATTCGATTTAGTTTGTAATGGCATGGAAATGGGCTCAGGGAGTATTAGAATACACGATCCAAATATTCAAAAAAAAGTATTTAGTATTATTGGTTATAAAGAAGAAGAAATTAATGATAGATTTGGACAACTAATTAAAGCATTTTCATATGGTGCACCTCCTCATGGCGGAATGGGATTAGGTTTAGATAGATTTATTGCTACCTTGGCCGGGGAAAAAGCTATAAGAGAGGTAATTGCTTTTCCTAAAACTCAATCTGCACAAGATCCTTTATTCGATTCACCAAATAAAATTTCTGACCAGCAGCTTCAAGAGTTGTTTATAAACCTAGATTTACCTGATGAAGAGGATGCGTGAGATATTTTTGTAGTTAAAATCAAATTCTCAATGTACAATTAAGTAGAGGTGAAAAAATTGACTAATTCTTTGGATGATATAAAATTTACGCATGAAGATGACAAAGATAACCAAGTAATCTTTCATATATTAGTTGGCGAAAAATTTACTGATAGCCATTTAAAAATAGCATACAAAAAAATCGCTAATAGATTAAATATTCCAGGATTTCGAAAAGGTAAGGCTCCCTATAAAATTGTTGAGCAATTTGTCGGAAGAGAATACATATTGGAAGAATCACTTGAAACTCTGATACCAAAAGTTGTAGGAGATGTTTTGCAAAATACAGATTTATCCATAGCAAATACTCCTCCTCGTGTATCAATTGTTGAACGCGAACCAATAAAAATTGATGCTACTGTTGCTTTAATTCCACAAGTTAAAGTTGGAAGTTTGACAAAAATGAAATTCACAGACAAAGCAGATAGTGTAACAAGCAAAGATATTGATAATCAAATTATTCAGATTCTTGAATCACAAGCAAAATGGGAAGATGTAAAAAGAAAATCAAAATATGGAGATATGATTAATATTTCTTACAAAAGCTCAATAAATGGAGAGGAATTCCTCTCGTCAGATAAATTAGATTACTTACTTGAAGAAAACTCTGCCAATCCTTTATTAGGATTTTCATCAAAAATTGTAGGTTCTGTTCAGGGCGATAAAAAAAGTTTCAAAATCAGTATACCCAAAGATTATTTTAAGAAAGAATTAGCGGAAAAGGAATCTCAATTTGATGTAGAAGTTTTTTCAGTAAAGGAAAAAATACTCCCAAATTTAGATGATACATTTGTTCTATCATTAGCTCAAGATATAACCACTGTGAAAGACTTAAAAAGCAGAATTAAGGAAAACTTAAAATTAAGGTCTGAGGAAAACTTAAAAAGAATTCTTGAAGAAAAAATATTAGACTATATGATTGAAAAATCTAAATTTGAAATATCGCCTATGATAATTGAACACAGTGCAAATAATTCTATGCAAGAACAAGAGAAGCAATTTTCTCAGTATAATATTAATTATGATCAGTATATGAGTGGAATTGGTAAAACCAGGCAAGAAATATTAGAAGAAACAAAAAAAACTTCTGAGATTAATATAAAAAAAATGTTAGTTTTAGAAGAATATGTTGTTATGAAAAAGTTAAAGGTTAGTGATAAAGAAATTGATAAGGAGATTGATGTACTGAAAACTAATCCACAATATCAATCAATGGATTTTAATTCTGAAAATATGAGAGAATCCATTAGAGAAAATATAAAGAGACAGAAAGGATTAGATGACTTGATTTCTCTTTCAACAAAAAAAACAACATCATCAACTAAAAAAACAATATCTTCATCTAAAAAATCTAAAAAAACAAAGTAAGGAAATAATTAATATGAATCAAAATCAAAATACAAATAAATTATTAGAGGGTATTCCTCAAAGCATTGTCCCTATGGTGATTGAAAGTGGTGCTAGAGGAGAAAGAGCATATGATATATATTCTTTGTTATTAAAAGAAAGAATCGTTTTTTTAGGAACCCCAATAAATGCTCAAATAGCAAATCTAATTGTTGCTCAGATTTTGTTTTTGGCTAGAGAAGACTCTGAGAAAGATATAAATTTATATATTAACTCGCCTGGTGGAGAAGTTTATTCAGGTATGGCTATATATGATACTATGCAGTATGTTCCTTGTGATGTAGCAACATTTTCAGTTGGTCTTTGCGCTAGTATGGGTACAGTATTACTTACAGCAGGTGCAGCAGGTAAAAGATACGCTATGCCAAATTCTACAATACATATGCATCAACCATTAAGTGGTACTCAGGGACAGGCTTCCGATATAGAGATACATGCTAGAGAAACTCTTAGAATTCAAGATAGATTAAGGCAGATTATAGCTGATCATACTGGTCAATCTTATGAACGTGTAGCAAAAGATTCTGATCGTGATTTTTGGTTAAATGCAGAGCAGGCTACTGAATATGGCCTAGTAGATGAAGTTTTGTCTCCTGATTCATTACCATCAAAATAAAAGGTTATAAAATGTTAGAAAACAATGAAATTATTTCGGAGAATAATGAAGCAGAAATAAATATTTCTTCACCTAAAACTCCAAAAGAAATGTATGAACTACTAAATCAATATATCATTGGTCAAAATAGAGCAAAAAAAGTTTTATCAGTAGGCGTATATAATCACTATAAGAGAATCTGGTCAGAATTTAAAGAGAAAAAACAAGATACAGTAGAAATACAGAAATCTAATGTTTTATTAGTAGGCCCTACAGGATGTGGCAAAACTTACATTGCACAAACATTAGCAAAAGTATTAGATGTTCCTTTTGCTATCGCTGATGCAACCTCACTAACAGAAGCTGGTTATGTGGGTGAAGATGTAGAAAATATTTTATTAAGATTAATTCAGAGTGCTAATTTTGATATTAAAAAGGCTGAAAAAGGAATTATATATATAGATGAAATTGATAAAATTTCAAGAAAATCTGCAAATCCTTCAATAACTCGTGATGTATCGGGTGAAGGTGTGCAGCAGGCTTTGCTTAAGATTCTTGAGGGAGCTATAGTTAATGTACCTCCTCAACCAGGAAGAAAACATCCTCATCAAGAATTTTTGCAAATAGAAACATCAAATATTTTATTTATACTTGGTGGAGCATTTGATGGAATAGAAGAAGTAATAAATGAAAGAGTAAACAAAGAGAAATTTTCAATGGGTTTTTCAAATAAAATAATTGAAGAAAATTCCAAAGATTTTGAATTGCTGGAAACAAGAGACTTACTAAAATATGGTTTTATCCCAGAGTTTATAGGGCGAATTCCACTTGTGGTTGGTTTATCAGATTTATCTATTGAGCAGTTAAAACAAGTCCTAATAGAACCAAAAAATGCGCTAGTAAAGCAATATGCTAAATTATTTGAATTAGACGATGTTCATTTGGAATTTACTGAATCTGCTCTTCAAATTACTGCAGAAATGGCACTAGAAAGGAAGTCTGGTGCTAGAGGATTAAAGTCTATAATCGAAGAATTATTGCTTGATGTTATGTTCGAATTACCAAATATGGACAATGCAAAAAAATGTGTTATTAATAAAGAAACTATTCAAGAAAATTTGTGGCCAATTATATATGATTCTGATGGTAACCGCCTAGATATTCTTTTGCCAAGAGATAATCATAATGTTGCTGCATAAAAAAATTATGATAATGATGCTGATAAATCTACAGGATTGGTATTTTTTAGACTAATTTGATTACTTGAAATTCTTCCTAATGTTTCTGCAAGCAACTTTCTTTCAAAAATTAGACCTTTTTGTCGAATTAGATTAAATAAACATAAATCTTCTCCATATTTATGTTTAATATCTTTAAATGGTAGTCTTTTTATTCTTTCCCACTCTGACTTAAATTTTTCTTCACTTAAGCTGTATTTCCCAAAACTTAAAACTTTACCTTGATCTACTTTCTCAGTTGAAATATGTACCATAGCGCCAGTTTCATATGATCTTTTTTCAATAACATCCCATATTGCTTTTTTCCATGTCCCTATTGTTTCTCCCGGAAGAGCAGGGTGTATATTAATTGTCATGAAATGTTTACATAATAGTGGGGCAATTAACATATAACCAGCTTGAACAGCTATATCTACATTATAATCATCTAATAAATTTATAATTTCTTTATCGAAATTTGATCTTAGTTCACTCCAATTTTTTTTCTTAGATTCTTTAAATTTTTTTGATGAAAGTGTAATTAGAGGAATTTTATTATGTTGTACCATCTCCATAAATTTGTCGCTATTTTTATTTTCACCATAATCCTTATTAATAAATACAAAATCAATTGAACCATTAATTTTTTTAGTGTTTATGGCAGTTAATGTAGATTCAAATAATCCTAATGATCCCTCTCCTCCAGCCGATGTGAACCATCCCATTTTCATATGATTAGTTTTCTACATTTTCATTAGATGAAAATTTTTCTTTAAGTTCTGAAAATTTTAATTCTGCATCTGATAAAATTTTATTGCACTCAATAGCAAGATTTTGAGCTTCTTCAAGAATAAGTAATGAGGCATCAATTCCAACTTTGCTAGACTGTAAGTCATTTATTAATTTTTCAATCTTTTCAATTTTAGCCTCAAAAGAAGATTCATTTTTATTTGTCATCATTATTTATTTCCTTTACTTCAGTAATTGCAGATCCATCTGATAATTCAAAACTTAAGCGTTCGCCTAAACTTATATTTGAGGTGCTATCTATGATTTTACCATTTTTATTTCTAACTAAAGCAAACCCACGCTTTAATGTTTTTTTTGGATTTAATATGCTAATAGAATTTTTAAAATTCTTAATATTTTCTTTTTTTGATCGAATCGATTGATTTATGATTAAATCTACATTTGATAACAAATTATAAATATATTTTCTTAGATCTACAAAGTTTGGGTAATTATTATTTATTTTTTCTAAATTTAAATCTAGTTGATAAACTTTTTCATCTAGTTTATTTCTTAATAATTTTTCACCTGTACTTATTTTTTCTGTAATTTTATCAATAATATTTGTCACAAAAGGCGCTACAATCTCTGCAGCAACAGATGGGGTAGGTGCTCTGTAATCTGCCACATAATCAGCAATTGTATAATCGGTTTCGTGCCCTATTGCGCTCACTACGGGATGTTTAGAACCATATATAGCTTTAGCTACACGTTCATCATTAAAAGACCATAAATCCTCAATAGAACCGCCACCACGTGCTAGAATTATTACATCTACGTCAGACATATGGTTGGTTGTAAGAAAAGCATCGCAGATATCATCGACTGAATTTTCACCCTGTACGGAGACCGGAATTAATAAAAGTTCTCCAATAGGGTATCTTCTAGCTAATACGTTTTTCATATCCTCAATGACCGAACCTGTAGAAGAAGTTATAGCGACAATTTTTTTTGGAAATTCAGGTAAGTATCTTTTTCTTGATTCATCAAATAAACCTTCATTTTCCAGTCTTGCTTTTAATTCTTCAAATGCTGCCTGAAGTGATCCCTCACCTTCTGCCTTAACTCTGTTTACATTAAGTTGTAACTTCCCATATTGGAAATATATATCAAAATAACCTTTACAGATTATTTTTGATCCTTCAACGATAAAGTTACCACCGCTATTTGTTTTGTTGTATTGACCATTAAACATTACACAGCTAATCTGACTATAGTCATCTTTTAATGTAAAATATTTATGCCCAGAACTTGGTTGTGAATAACTAAAGACTTCTCCAACAATGCTAACATCTGATAATAAAGAATGCTCTTGAAGATTTTGTTTGATTATTTCATTAACATCGCTGACAGAAAAAACAGAAGGTTCGTTCATATGTCTAATCTGCTCTACCTGTATACTCACCAGTAGATGTGTTTACATTTATTTTATCGCCTGTATTAACGAATAGTGGTACTTGGATGGGTAACCCAGTAGTTGTTGTGGCAGGTTTGTTAGCCCCACTCTGTGTATCACCTTTTAATCCTACGTCAGTTTGACCTATTTCTAAAATTACGGATGGTGGTAATTCAAGGCTGAGAGCATTCCCATTAAACATTATTAAGTCAACATTATCACCCTCATTAATAAATTTTATATCCTCACCAATAATATTTTTATCGATGTTATATTGTTCAAAAGTTATGTTATCCATGAAACAGTAATAAGCATCATCTTCATAGAGATACTGTGCAGAAATATTATCAGTTTCGGCTTTGGTTAATTTCTGATTACCTTGTAGTTTTTTTTCAAAAACGTTACCAGTAAGGATATTTCTTACTTTTAATGTTAGTGTTGGAGGAGCTTTTGGAGCTTGTCTGTGCTGCCAGTCCAGTATTTGATAAACCTCGTCATCTAGTAAAATTGTCATATTTCTTTTTATTTCTCCAGATGAAATTGTCATATTTTTTCCAATCTATAAATTTATTTTTTTTGCTTTACTAATTACTTGAACTTTATTATCAATTATTATCACAATATCTTCGATTCTAACTCCGCCCCAACCTTCTAAGTATATGCCAGGTTCTACAGTAAATGGCATATTATTTTGAATAACAAACTTTGACCTAGGACTAATATTTGGATTTTCATGAATATCAAGTCCTACGCCGTGCCCAAGGCTATGACCAAAGAAGTCTCCATACCCTGCTTCTGAAATTATTTTTCTGGCTATACTATCGCATTCTTCTCCTGTCATTCCAACTTTAACAAGGTCTATTGCAGTTAATTGAGCCATATGAACGATATCATATATATTTTTTATTTTTTCATCAGCATTTCCTATAACGATTGTTCGCGTTAGATCTGAGCAGTAACCTTTATATTTGGCACCACAATCAATAATAATAGTAGAATTAGCCTCAATTTTGGAATCACCAGTTGGATGGTGGGGTCTAGCTGCATTCTTACCCGAAGCAACTATTGTATCAAAAGATATAGATTCAGCATTTTGCTCTCGAACAGATTTTTCAAATATCCATGCGACTTCTTTTTCTGTCATTCCGATTTCAATATTTTTTTCTGTGTATTCGAAAGCTTTATCTCCAATTTCAATAGCTTTTCTTAAAAGAGTAATTTCTTCTTCATCTTTAATAGCCCTAAATGTTAAGGCTATATCAGCAGTTGGAATAAGAGAAACCTTAAGTTTTGAATCGTTTATTGTTGTTTCTAAAAACTTATGCGTATTCACAGTTGTAAATTCAGCTTCAAATGCTAGACTTTTTACTTTACAGGACTTTATCAATTTAGGTAGCCAATCAAATCTAGAGGTTACTCTTTGAATTTTCCAACCTGGAGCCTCTGTACTTGCTAATTCGGTATATCTAAAATCTGTACATATATATAAATCGTTCAATGTTACAAAGAGATATCCAGCAGAACTACTTAGGCCAGAAAAATAAAATCTGTTTATTTCATTAGAAATAATAATAGCATCTATATTATTTTCATAAAGATAATTTCTTAAGTTTTTAACTCTATTAGGAAATTTAATATCATTAGTCATTAAGTTGATCCTTATTAATAAAAAAATTCATTGCTGCTAGGTAACCATAAGTTCCCAGCCCGCAAATTTGACCTTCTGCATATTTTGCAAATACCGATTTTTGCCTAAATTCTTCCCTTGAAAAAACATTGGAAATATGCACTTCAATAAATTTGATTGGTGACATATCAATCAATGCATCAAGTATCGAATATCCTACCTGAGATAATGCTCCAGCATTAATGATTATCCCAGATATTTTATCTTTATTTAATTTTTGTATAAAATCAACAATTTCACCTTCATGATTTGACTGAAAAAAAGAAATTTCAAAGTTATTCTCTTTTGCATTTTTAATCATCTTGTTTTCCACATCATCTAATGATTCATTCCCATACAAATTATTATTTCTTTTTCCTAAATTATTAAGGTTAGGACCATTAATTACTATAATTTTTTTTATTGATTTAGACATAATTTTTTCTCTCTATTTTTCTTTATTTTCATATAATTCTCATTACTTTTTTATTACTTCACATCTAGTTTGGCTTTGGGATGGGACTTAAAGTAAGCTTCTTTTGTATGTTTTGCTGATACATTAGTATATATTTGGGTGGTTGTTGGGCTTTCATGCCCTAATAGATCTTGCACCACCTTGATATCTGCTCCTTCTTCAATCAGGTGAGTTGCAAAGGTGTGTCTTAGAGAGTGTGTGTGCAAATTATTACCTAATCCAGATATCAAAAAATATTTTTTTACTAGCCTCTGAATAGATCTCACTGATAACCTTGATCCATATCTATTTAGAAAAAGAGCTTTATCATTATGTAGATTCGAAATGAGTTTAACTCTATGATAAGTAGCGTAATTTTTTATAGCATCTTGACATTTTTTCCCAAAAAGCACAACTCTATTTTTTGAACCCTTTCCAATTATCTTGATATTTTGTTCTTTATAATCTACGTCGTTGATATTTATTTTATGCATTTCAGACACTCTTATTCCTGTTGAATAGAATATTTCTAAAATTGCTCTATCTCTGGAACCGTTTATTGTGTCAAATTTTGGAGTTTCAAGTAATTTATTTATTTCTTTTTTTTCAATTATTTCAGGTAATTTTTTTGTATTTTTTGGTGCATGTACTAACTCAGCATGGTTTTCATCAATTATATTTTGGGATTTAAGGTATCTTAAATACGATCTAATGACAGATAATTTCCTTGTTATACTTTTTTTCTTGTAATTCTTTTTTAAGAGATTGGATAGATATTCTCTGATAATTAGTTTTGTTATTTTATTTATATTTGAAATTTTTTTTTCTCCTATAAAATCCAAAAAATCACTTAAGTCATTCTTGTAATTTCTAATTGTATAGTATGATAAGTTTTTATTTATTTTTAGATAGTTATAAAAGTTATTATGAGAGTTCATTTTTTGTCATTTATTAAAATTTCATATAAATATTATATGAAAAAATAAATATTCATACCTTGTTACATATTTACTGATTTACAACTTTAATTCAATTACTTGTTTTAAGAATAGATTTTTTCAATTTGTAAAAACTAACGAATGCACTTTTCTTTCATTGAATTTTTAAGTGCTTCTAGAGTTCTTGTTCTTCCTCTTCCAAAGCCAGCCCATGCACTTTCGTCGGCTGTAACTTTACATTCTCTATCTTCACAAGCTAAAAATCCACCATCACCTTTTTTATTTCTAAATCTAATCCAAATCATTCTACGTGATTTTTCTAAGGATTTATTTAATGATTTTTGCCCTAATGGAGGATCATTTTCTTCAAATTCTTTTCCTGTTTCCGAATTTATACATGGTGTCTTGGAAGAACAAATAATATTTGTCCTTAAGAAATTATATTCACTGGGGTTTCTTGGATTTTCTTCAGCAATTTTTTCATAGTTATTCTTAATTGGCTCAAAATTATTCCAGAATGTTTTTACAAATTTATCTCTCTTAAGTTTTCCATTTGATATTAGGTCAAGATCATTTTCCATTTTTTCAGTAAATTTATAATCCATAACACTTTCAGAAAAATATTTTTTTAATTCTTCAACTAATGCATTACCTATAGGACTGATGAAAATTGATCTATTTATAACCCAAATATATTTTTTTTCTTTAATGGTATTTAATATGCTAGCGTATGTACTTGGCCTTCCAACACCAAGCTCTTCCATAGTTTTAATCAGAGATGCTTCAGAATATCTTGGGGGATGTTGGGTAAATTTTTGTTCTTTTGTAATTGAATCAAGGTCCACAATTTCTTTTTCCACAATATCCGGCATATTATCAGATTTTTTATCAGGAAATAGTTTTTTATATCCATCAAAAATCAACTCGTCATATTCAGATTTGAATTTATAATTCTCATTCTCGGAAGAAGTAATTATTGACGTCTTTTTATTTTCACTTTCAGCCATTTGACTGGCTATTGTTATTCTCCATATCAAATCATATAATTTGAATTGATTTTCATCTAGATATTTTTGTATTGATTCAGGAGTACGTTTTATTGAAGTGGGTCTTATGGCTTCATGGGCTTCTTGTGCATTAGCCGATGTAGTTTTATATTTTCTTACGTTGTAGTAATTATTTCCATAGGAACTCTTAACAAAACTTCCTATTTGACTCAATGAATCTTCTGATAATACATTTGAGTCTGTTCTCATATATGTTATTAGACCCTCTTCGCCTTGCCCTAAATTTATTCCTTGAAATAATTGTTGTGCTATTCTCATAGTTCTTGATGGACTAAATCTTAATCTTGATGATGCAAATTGCTGAAGTGAGCTAGTTGTAAATGGTGCTCTTGGCTTGGTTTTTCTAATATTAGACTTAATTGAATCTATTTTATATTTTTGTTTTTCTAGGTTAATTTGAATATTTGATGCGTCTGATTTATTTGATATTATTAGTTCTTTTTGAGATTTTCCGTCGACCTCAAATAACTTTCCTTCATATGATTGCTTGTTTTTAGAAAAATAACCAGTTATATTCCAGTATTCTTTTGGAATAAAAGCTTTTATTTCATCTTCTTTGTCCTTAATTATACTTACAGCAACAGATTGAACTCTTCCCACTGATAGTCTTTTTAGTCTAAGTAATGATGATGTAAGTCCACTTAGTGAAAAACCCACTAGTCTATCCACTAATCTTCTTCCTATATGGGCATTAACTAGATCCATGTTTATTTCACCTGCTTTTTCGAAGGCTTCTTTGACAGCTTTTTCAGTAATTTCATGAAAAACAACTCTTCTAAATTTTTCCTTTGGCTCTTTTTTTTCAATTAATGCATTAGCAACGTGAAAGGCAATACCTTCTCCTTCTCGATCAGGGTCAGCTGCTAAATATATTGTTTCGCATTTTTTTGCTAATTTGTGAAGATTGTCTATTCTTGTTTTTGCACCTTTTTCAAGTTGCCAAATTGGTTCAAAATCTTCATTTACGCCAACCACTGGGCCGCTATATTTTGCCCCGTATCCTGACTGAAGATTATTAATGTGTCCAACGGATGACTCAACTATGTAATTGTTACCCAAAAATCTTTGCAGGGTTCTTGCTTTAGTTGGTGATTCAACAATGACGAGATTTTTTGACAAATTAATACCTCAAATTTTTATTTTATATTAGGATAATTAATATTATATATCAAAAATTTAAAAAAAATGAATATCAAAATTAAAATAAATGGCGGAGAGGACAGGATTCGAACCTGCGGTGAGCTTGCACCCACACACGCTTTCCAGGCGTGCCCATTAAACCGCTCTGGCACCTCTCCTGATTTTTAGAAATTTTCTAAAATCATAAACTTTAAATTGATAAAAATTTATGTAATAAAAACTTATTATATGTGTAATTATTATATAACAGTAATTATTGTATAATTTCAAATATGAATCAATTAAACATTAATAAACATAAAAAAAATGGAGTAAACATTATTGATATAAAAAATGTTTACATAGATGATGATGTGAAAATAGGTATAGGGACAACAGTTGAACCAGGGGTTCATATAAAGAATGGATCCCAAATTGGAAAAAATGTAATTATTAGACCTAATAGTCAAATATCTAATAGTGTAATTAGTGATAATTGTGAGATAGATGGCGCTATAATTAGGGATTCGGAAATATCAAATAATGTGTTTGCTGGTACAAATTCACTAATTAGAGACGGTTCATATATAAAAAAATATTGTAAAATAGGTAATCTAGTAGAAGTTAAGAATTCTATAATTGGTGAAAAATCAACTATTTCTCATTTTTCATATATTGGTGACTCTACAATTGGTGAAAATGTCAATATTGGCGCTAGTACTGTTACGTGTAATTATGATGGAGAAAAAAAGCATAGAACAGTTATAGAAAAAGGAGCTTTTATTGGTGCAGGCAGTATGATAATTGCTCCTGTAACAATAGGAAAAAATGCTAAAACTGGAGCAGGATCAGTTATTCGAAAAGATGTTTTAAGTAACGATATTGTTGCTGGAGTCCCAGCAAAATCAATTAAATGATGCTTTTATAAAATTATGATATCAAAATTCGAAAAAATGAATGAAAAAGAGGAACCTCCTCATACGTGTATAAATTTTTATATTTATACTATCGGTGATATAACTGGAGGTAGAATTGCTTAATTCATTAGCCTCAGTATTATTTTTTTCAATTCCTTTAGTAGGTTTTTTTCTAATTTCATTGACGCTAAGTTCCTTAGGTACTAGAGTCATCGCAACTCCTTCATCAATTAAAAATTCTAATAAAAATAACGATGAGGATATACATTTAGAAAGATTATCTGCCGAATCTTCAGCTGTTGGTAGGGGGCTACAAACTTTATTTCTAGTTTTATTATCCAATTTCTTATTTAAAGAACTTATTAGTCTTGATGCCTTAAATACAAGTCAAGTAATCTTTATAAGTTTCTTTTCAACTCTATCCATAGGGATTCTTTTGCATATAATTGCATCAGCTATTTGCAGTATGTGGATTAATAATCTTAGAACCTTCACATTTCCAATTGGAAAATTACTAAATTTCATAAGTGGATTGCCACTTATTTCAAAAATTATTTCTTTTTTACTGTCAAGAGGTCTAGGTAATGAAGCTGTTGACCAAGATGTTTATGCTAATCTTCAAGAAAGATTAGAGCAATTAGAAGATGATGTAATACCTGCAGACGAAGAAGAACTAAAAATGATTAGAGGCATATTGCGTATGGATACCGTAAAAGTTAGAGAGATTATGGTTCCTAGGGTTGATATGATTACTGCTGATTCTAACCAGAATCTTACATCTATCATCGAACTTATGAATGTAGGAGGGCACAGCAAAATACCTATTTACAAAGATTCGATTGATACAATTGTTGGAATTGCATACGCTAGAGACGCACTTGGGACAGAAAATAAGAAGATTATTATAAATGAACTAGTTAGGCCTGCGCTAAGAGTTCCTGAGTCTCAAAGTTTGGAAAAATTACTTAGAGAATTACAAGAACACAGGACAAGTATAGCTATAGTTATTGACGAGTACGGTGGTGTATCAGGCTTAGTCACAGTAACTGACTTAATCGAAGAAATAGTTGGTGAATTAGTTGATGAATTTGATATTGAAGGCCCAGAAGTTCAAAAAATAAGTGATTCAGTTATATTAGTTGATGCCGGCGTATCAATTGACTATATTAATCAATATTTTACAACGCATATTTTGGCAGATGGATTTGATACAGTTGGAGGCTTGATACTAAAACATATAGGGAAGATGCCTTCAATTGGAGAAGTAATTAATATTGATAAACTCAGGATAACAGTTCAACATGTTATCGGTAGAAGAATTACTAGAGCTAGAGTTGAACTTTTAAATTAAGAGAATCTTAGTTTTATACCAAAAAAAAAGCGCCAAACGGCGCTTTTTTAGTCATTCAATTTGGCGAGATATTATCTAACCACATCTCCTGCAACTACTCCAGATGAACCAGAGCTAGCACCAACAACAAATGCGTTAGAAGCTGCGCCACCGCCAGTACCCATAGCTGTTACACCATGTACACCTGCTGGTGGGCTGTCTAATACGAAATCTACTGTAAATGCACCGTTGTCATCAGCATCTGTTGAGCCAAGTACTTCACCGCTGGTCATATTACCAAGGGTAATTGTAACATTAGCACTACTTGCGAAACCACCACCGTGAACGGATAATGTGCTTCCTGATAATGAAACGGATATACCTGCCATGTTAGTTGCACCAGATCCACTTGATCCCGTTGGTCCTGCTGGTCCTTCCGGTCCTGCTGGTCCTGCTGGTCCTGCTGGTCCTTGTGGTCCTGCTGGTCCAGGTTCTCCAGGTTCTCCAGGTGCTCCAGGGTTACCAGGTTCTCCAGGGTTACCAGGGTTACCAGGCAATCCAGGTAGTCCAGGTTCTCCTGCTGGTCCTGCTGCTCCTTCACATGCGAATGATGCCATTAAGGCTAGCATCGTGCCGATTATTATTAAGGCTTTTGCCTTTTTTTGGATCAGACCTTTCATGGGCCCCCATCCTCCAGTCATTATTAATTAATTAATACTTTATGTCGATAATAAAACTGTCGACTGACAATATTATAAATATTTGACAATAAACAATGTATTACGAACATACAATTATTATACTTTATTATTTATCAACTTACACTGTCAATAGACTCTATATACACGATTAGTGAATTTTTGAATTTTTTTATAATTTATTCAATTTTTGTTCTTGTAAGTTTTATACAGATGAAAATATATATCAATATTGCTGATAATTAATGAATAAGATATATATTCTTTATTTACTTCATGATAACCTTAATGGTGTTTTAAAAAGAGAAAAACAATTAAGATAAATCCCTTAATCAATGTATTAATGGATACAAACGGGTGAATAAAGAATTGGAAAAAACTGAAAAATTATCCACAATAAATAGTTATCAAGTTCATAAAACTGATACTGGATCTGCAGAAGTACAAATAGCACTTCTAACCGATAGAATAAATTACTTAACTGATCACTTAAAAACACATAAACATGATTTTAGTGGGAGAAGAGGTTTGTTGAAACTTGTGGGTCAGAGAAGAAGTCTATTAAAATATCTAAATGATAAAAATGTAGATAAATATAGAGAACTTATAGATAAATTAGGACTCAGAAAATAGTTTACAAGTATTTATACTCAGTTACACCCTGAATCAAGAAGAACAAAAGAGAAGAGTAGATGATTAATAATTTTGAGATGGAGGTTGGTGGTAGGTCTCTAAGGTTTGAGCACGGAAAAGTTGCCAAACAGGCTGCAGGTGCAGTTACTTTACAGTACGGAGATACAATGATTTTAGCAACAGTCGCGGCTTCAAAAGAGCCAAAAGATTTGGATTTTTTACCCCTTACAGTAGAAGTTGCTGAAAAAGCTTATGCAGCAGGAAAACTGCCAGGTGGTTTTTTCAAAAGAGAGGGCAGGCCTAGTTCGGAAGCAATTCTAGCAAGTAGGATGGTTGACAGACCTATCAGGCCTCTTTTTTCTAAAACCGTACATAATGAGATACAGATAATAATCAGTGTTTTAAGCTCGGATGGAGAAAATCCTTATCCAGCAATGGGAATTATTGGGGCTTCTACGGCTCTTGCTATTTCTGATTTACCATTTCATGATCCGATAGGAGCATGTGTGATTGGTTTAATCGATGGGGAATTAGTGGTTAATCCTACTTATGAAGAACTTGAGTCAAGTGACTTGGAGTTAATGGTTGCAGGAACCGGAGATTCAGTAATGATGGTGGAATCTGCGGCAAATTTTGTTTCTGAAAGTGTTCTTCTTGATGCATTGCAATTAGCTCAAGAAGTAAATGGGCAAATTGTTGAGCAAATTATAGAAATTCAAAACAAAGTTGGTGTAAAAAAATGGTCTGCCCCTGAAGTTTCTGAGGAAGATAAATCTGCTTTTGAAGCAACACAAAAACATATTGGGCAAGATTTTTTGAATACACTAAAAGAGCCAGGAGATAAAAAAGAAAGACTTGATAGAATTTCTGAACTTATGAATAAAACTATAGAAGCACTTGGAGAAGATCATGAACCTTCGAAAATAAAAAGTGCTCTGTACTCTCTTGAAACAGAGGCAGTTAGGAAGGCTATTCTAGAAGATGAACAAAGGCCAGATGGGCGAAAATTAGATGAAATAAGAAACTTAAATACAGAGATTGGGTACTTACCTAGAGTTCATGGCTCTTCAATTTTCACACGAGGAGAAACTCAAATTATGGGAGTCTTAACCTTGGCTTCCGCGGGTGANCATCAAAGACTTGATAATTTTACTCCAGANGATGAAAAGTACTTTATTCATCACTATAATTTCCCNCCTTATTCTGTAGGAGAGGCTGGTAGATTTGGGTTTACTGGTAGAAGAGAAGTTGGTCATGGTGCCCTTGCTGAAAAAGCACTTAAGCCTGTAGTACCGTCTCAAGAAGATTTTCCATATACAATAAGACTGGTATCAGAAGCTCTTGAATCTAATGGATCTACTTCAATGGCCAGTGTTTGTGCTGGGTCCTTAGCTATGATGGATGGTGGAGTTCCTATAAAAGCACCGGTTGCTGGTATTGCAATGGGATTGATTACTGATGAATCAGGGAATCACGCCATATTAACAGATATACAGGGTGCAGAAGACCATTCAGGTGATATGGACTTTAAGGTGGCCGGAACTCGTGATGGTGTTACCGCGTTACAGATGGATATAAAGGTAAAGGGTATTACATTTGAAATTATGAATAAGGCCCTTGAGCAGGCTAAAATAGCTAGGTTAGCAATTTTGGATAACATGGAGGCTACTATTTCGTCATCTAGGGATGATATTAGTGAGTTTGCTCCTAGAATGATCAATGTTACTGTTCCTAAGGATAAAATAGGTGCAGTAATTGGTTCTGGAGGCTCAACCATAAGAAGTATTGTTGATGATTTTGGAGTTACTGTTGATGTTGATGATGATGGTGTTGTTACTATCGGATCTTCAGATAAAGATGCTGCAGAAAATGCAAAAAAATTCATTGAAAATCTTGTAAAGGAAGTCGANGTAGGAGAAATTTATAAAGGTAAGGTAGTAAGAATTATGTCATTTGGAGCATTTGTGCAAATTCTTCCTGGAAAAGATGGTATGGTTCACATCAGTGAGTTATCAAAAGAAAGAGTTCCTGATGTCGAATCTGTTGTTAATATTGGAGACGAAGTAGAGGTCAAGGTAATTAAAGTAGATAATCAAGGTAGAATAGATTTATCTATGAAGGCGCTTCTTCCTGGATCAGATAATTCTGATCAACAAGAAGAACGTTCTGGTGATAAGGAAAATTCTAGAAATAGAAGAAATAACTCACAAAGAAGAAGAGTTTCAGGTGGATTTGATAGAAATAAAAAGCCAAGGAAACCTTCTAGATAGTAACATGACAACTAAAAAAGAAATCAGTATAGCCATAAATGGTATATTTGGTAAGATGGGATCAACTGTATTTTCTGCTGTAAACAATGAAAAAGATATAGTTACCCTAGCAGGAATAGATCCTGTTGTGGAGAAAATAAATAATAGATTTTCTGTTCCTGTACATGTCAACATAGAGCAAATGACAAAAGTTTCAAAGCCAGATGTGATGGTTGACTTTACAAATGGTAAAGTCGCGGCTAAATCTATTTCCNAAGCATTATCTAAAGGTATACATGTTGTGTCAGGCTCAACTGGTCTATCAGATAAAGAATATTCTCTTTTAGAAAAAATTTCAATAAATAATAATGTTGGTTTTATTTCAGCTCCAAATTTTGCAATTGGAGCTATTTTACTAATGCATATATCTGGAATTGCTTCTGAATATTTTGACTATGCAGACTTAATAGAGAGTCATCATGAGATGAAAATAGATAGCCCTTCAGGAACAGCAATTTCCATTTTAGAATCTATGACTAAAGATAAAACTGGAGATTTCAAAAGCAATAAGGCTGAAATAGAAGATGAAATTAAAAATACTAGAGGTGGTAATTATAAAAATATAAATGTTCATAGTGCTAGAATGCCTGGGAGAGTAGCAAGGCACGAAGTTGTCTTTGGCGCTTTGGGTCAAACCTTAACTTTGATTCATGATTCAATTAATCGTGAAAGTTTTATGCCTGGTGTAATGTTATGTGTTAGAAAAGTAAAAGATTTTAGTGGGCAAGGTGTTATATTNGGATTAGATAAGGTTTTGGGTTTAGGTAAAAATGAACATTAATGATCTGAAAATTGCTATTGTAGGTGCAACTGGAGTTGTTGGTTCTGCAGCAATTCAAATACTTGAGGAAAGACTTCATCCTATAGAAAATATATTCCCATTAGCATCCAAAAGATCAAATGGTAAAAAGATAAAGTATCTTGGAGATAATTTAACTGTTAAAGAAATAAATAAAGATTCATTTAATGGTCTAGATATAGCTATTTTTGCTGCAGGTGGTATTGTTAGCGAACAATTTGTTGATATAGCAATAAAAAAAGGTGTTTTTGTTATTGATAAGGGTTCTGTTTTTAGGCGAGATCCAACCATTCCATTAATTGTTCCAGAAGTGAATGCAAAGGATATTGATTGGCATCCTGGTGTAGTTTCTACTCCAAACTGTACTACAACTCCACTTGTTATGGTAATAGATGCTATAAGAAGTTTATCAAAAATTACGGCAGCAAAAGTGTCAACATATCAAGCAGTTACAGGAACTGGACTATTGGCTAAAGATGAACTAATTGATCAGTCAAAAGATTTTTTAAGTAATAAAGAAATTAGATCTGATATTTATCCTCATCAAATAGCTTTTAATGTTTTACCTCATGTAGATGAATTCTTAGATAATGGATATACTGGCGAAGAAGATAAAATGCTTTTTGAAACTAGAAAAATATTGCATGATAAAAATATAAATATATCAGCAACGTGTGTTAGAGTTCCGGTAATAACATCTCATAGTGAATCTGTATTATTAAAACTAGAAAATGAAATTATCGTTGAAGAGGTTCGCTCTGTTATTTCAGATTATCCTGGTATGAGATTATTTGATGATACTAAAAATAATATATATCCTATGCCTATTTTTTCTGCTGGTAATGATGATGTATTAGTGGGAAGAGTAAGAAANGATATTTTTGATGAGAACACAATTTCTTTGTATCTTTCATGTGATAACCTAAGAAAAGGCGCAGCCCTTAATGGTATTCAAATAATGGATTACGCATATAAAAATAATTTACTAAAACCAAAATCAGAAAGATCTTAAATAGGTGTAAAATGAGTAAATTTGGTAGGCTACTAACCGCAATGGTTACNCCGTTTCATGAAAATGGAGATGTAGACTATAAAGGAGCAAAATTACTAGCTAAAAAAATTGTTGCTTCAGGTTCAGATGGGCTAGTAATTGGTGGAACAACTGGTGAAGCTCCAGCCATGACAGATGATGAAAAAATTAAACTTTTTCAGGAAATTAAAGATGAAATTGGAGATTCAGCTGATCTAATAGCTGGAACTACGGATAATAATACGAAGGCTTCTATTCAACTTTCAAAAAAAGCTGAATCAGTTGGCGTTGATGGAATTTTACTTACAGTTCCTGCATATAATAAACCTACTATGGGTGGTTTGATATCACATTTTGAAGCTATTACTGATCAGATATCAATTCCTGGAATTTTATATAATGTTCCCTCTAGAACTGCACTAAATATGGATGTTGAAACAACGTTGGAATTATCTAATTTTGAAAATATTGTTGGTACAAAAGAAGCTTCAAGTGATTTAGATCAAATTTCTAATATAATAAAAGATTCTCCGGATGACTTTTGTGTTTGGAGCGGAAATGATAATGAAACCTTTCCAATAATGTCTGTAGGTGGATATGGTGTGGTAAGCGTAGCTGGAAATATAATAAGTACACAAATTAAAAATATGATTTCAAACATTGTTAGTGGAAATTATAATAAAGCATCTATTCAACATTTGGATATGTTGCCCTTGTTTAATGCATTGTTTATTATAACTAATCCTATACCAGTAAGGTATGCAATCAATCGATCTGGACTAAGTATAGGTAACGGTAGGCTTCCTATGATTCCTAGCAGAGAAGAACTAAAAAGTTTTTCAGAAATTTTTGATCCTATTATGGACAAATACTCTATAGACTTATAAAAATATTTTGAAAGATAATTTGAAAAAAGTAGTTGTAATAGGTGGAGGCAGTGGATCATCTGTTGCTCTTAAAGGTCTTAAGAACTATGATATTGATATAACAGCTATAGTTACCATGTTTGATAGTGGAGGAAGCACCGGAATACTTAGAGATGAGTTTGGCTATCCATCCTTCGGTGATTTACGTCAATGCTTATTGGCTTTGGCTAGTGATAAGAATGATAAAGTTTCTGCATTAAAAAAAGTTCTTGATTTTAGATTTGATTCTAACTCCTCGTTGAGAGGTCATAGCGTCGGAAACTTAATTATGGCTGCATTGACTACTGAAAATGGTAATATTCAAGCAGCTATAGATAAAATCTCAGATATTTTACTCATAGAAGGCCAAGTTGTTCCGGTAACTCTTGATGATGCTAACCTTTGTGCAAAACTATTGAATGGCGAAGTTATATATTCAGAATCTTCAATTGATCTTCGTGATAGCAATTTGCCTGGCATAGATGAATTATTTCTTGATAAAAATGTTTTGGCTAATCCTTCGGCTATTCAAAGTATCAAAAATGCAGATGTAATATTATTAGGTCCAGGAGATTTATATACAAGCATTATCCCAAATCTTTTGGTTGATGAAATAACTTTAGCTATAAAAAATTCTTCTGCGCCAATAATTTTTGCATGTAACTTAATGACAAAATACGGAGAAACATATGAGTATCCAGCATCAAAATTTTCATCTGAAATAGTAAGATATCTTAATGGGAGAATGATTGACTTTTTTTTGGTTAATTCTATGGAATTTCCATCATCTATACTTGAAAATTATGATGTAGAAAAAGCCAAGCCCGTCTCTTTTGATGAGAAAAAAATAATTAAATTTTGTAATAATATTGTTTATGATAATTTTGNTTTCATAGAAGGGAAAAAAGTTAGACATGATTCAAAAAAATTATCTGAATTCGTTATATCTAAGTTATAAATTCTTTAATATGAAGTGTTTCTTCTCTGTCAGGGCCAGTTGAGACAATTTTTGCTTCTACTCCAATAACTTCTTCAATCATATTAATATAATTTTGAGCTTTGGAATTAAGTTTAGAAAAATTCGTAATAGATTTTGTTGACTCAGTCCAACCGTCGATNGTTGTATATATAGGTTTAACTTTTTTCAGATCTTCAACGTTGCTTGGATACTCTGTGGTTCTTTCACCGTCTATCTCATACTCAGTACAGATATTAATTTTTTCCCAATTATCAAGGGTGTCTAAACGTGTTAAAATTAGTGCGTCAAATCCATTGATTTTTGCGGTATACTTCCCTGCTACTCCATCAAACCATCCTATTCTTCTAGCCCTACCGGTTGTTACTCCAAACTCCCCTGCTTTATTTCTGATTTCATCCCCTTTTTTACCTAATATTTCTGTAGGGAAAGGACCTTCTCCAACTCTAGTGCAGTATGCTTTATAAATACCTGCTATTCCTTTATAGTTTTTAGGAATAAGCCCTAAACCTGATATAGTTCCTCCAATTGTTGAGTTAGAACTAGTGACATAAGGATAAGTCCCGTGATCTAGGTCTAGTAATGATCCTTGTGCCCCTTCGACTATAATATTTTTATCATTTTTTATTGAATCGTTTATTATTTTTTCGATTGGCTTTATATATTCTTCAAGTTTATTTTTCCAAACATATACACTTTCTAAAATTTCATCCAAAATTAGTGCATCGCTGCTATATATTTTAGTTATGATTTGGTTTTTATTCTTAAGTATGGATTTAATTTTTCCTGATAATATTTCAAGATCTTTTATTTCTCCTATTCTTATACCTTGTCTGGAAACCTTATCTACATAGGCGGGACCTATACCTCTACCTGTTGTACCTATAGAATTTTTCCCTCTACTCTTTTCTTCTAAGTTATCTAGGAGAATATGATAAGGCATAATAATATGGGCTTTGTCGCTAACTATCAAACGACCTGGATTTAGCTTATTTTCTTCTATTTCCTTGATAAGTACACTTGGGTCAACAACCACACCATTCCCGATTATATTAGTAGTGTGTGGCCAAGCAATTCCTGATGGTACGAGGTGCAATTTATAAGTACCATGTTGATTGATAACTGTATGCCCTGCGTTATTCCCCCCAGAATATCTTGCAACTATGTCTGCTTTTTCACATAAAAAGTCTATGATTTTTCCTTTTCCTTCGTCTCCCCACTGACCCCCAATTACAGCAAAAGCTGGCATATTATCTCCTAATTGTTAAATTTATGAATTTGACATGTATATTTTAGCTTATTATTTTTTCTTATCTAATAATTTTTATGTGTTTAAAAGACAATTATTGGTTAAATTTTTTTTATCTCTAGAATTAATTATTGGTGTACAAATAATATGTATTATCTATTGACTAGAACATTCATTGAGATATAGAATAGACTTTACGTCTTAAAATTTAACTAAGACTAATCCCATTAATTATTATTATTAATGAGATGTGTACATTTAAAACTGAATAGTAGATTTTGCATTCTCCGAGACCAAGTAAATGATTCCTTAATGTGAGTCAAGATACTAAGGGCACATGGGGGATGCCTTGGTGCCAGAAGCCGAAGAAAGGCGTAGTAAGACTGCGATAAGCCCCGAATAGCTGCCTAACAAGCTTAGTCGGGGATACCTGAATGGGGAAACCCATCTACTTCGGTAGATGCTGTTTAATTACAGCGGTAAGCAGGGGAACTGAAACATCTAAGTACCCTGAGGAAAGGAAATCAACCGAGACTCTCTTAGTAGCGGCGAGCGAAAAGGGAATAGCCTAAACCATATGATCCTAACGGACTGGAGTCTTATGATTATGTGGTGTTGTAGGGCTAATCATTAAAAATCTCCAGGTTTTTAAAAAAGTTACAAAACGTACATTTAGTCGAACAGTTTGGAAAAACTGGTCACAGAAGGTGAAAGCCCTGTAGACGAAAAGTGTGCGACTTTTGATTAGTTCCTGAGTACGACGGGACACGTGAAATCTTGTTGGAATCTGGGGGGACCATCCTCCAAGGCTAAGTACTTCTGGCGACCGATAGTGAACTAGTACCGTGAGGGAAAGGTGAAAAGAACCCCGTGAGGGGAGTGAAATAGAACTGAAACCATGTGCCTACAAACCGTAGAAGCTGTATTTATACAGTGACTGCGTGCCTATTGAAGAATGAGCCAACGAGTTACGTTATGTGGCAGGTTAAGGCGTTTAAGCGCTGGAGCCGCAGCGAAAGCGAGTCTGAATAGGGCTATTTCGTCGCATGGCGTAGACCCGAAACCGTGTGAGCTACCCTTGGCCAGGTTGAAGCGGAAGTAAAATTTCGTGAAGGACCGAACCCATGTAAGTTACAAATTGCTGGGATGAGCTGAGGGTAGGGGTAAAATGCCAATCGAACACGGAGATAGCTGGTTCTCCCCGAAATGTATTTAGGTACAGCGTCAAGTTTACTTTGCGGAGGTAGATCACTGGATGGGCTAGGGGGCGTGAGCTTACCAAACCCAACCAAAATCCGAATACCGTAAAGCGTAGCTTGGCAGTGAGACAGTGAAGGATAAGCTCCATTGTCGAAAGGGAAACAGCCCAGATCGCAAGCTAAGGTCCCGAAGTGTGTGCTAAGTGTGAAACGAAGTGGGAACGCCCAGACAGCCAGGAGGTTGGCTTAGAAGCAGCCATCCTTTAAAGAGTTCGTAACAGATCACTGGTCAAGGGTTTCTGCACGGAAAATAAACGGGGCTAAGCACACCACCGAAGCTGCGAATTTATTCAATTTTTTGAATAAGTGGTAGGGGAGCGTTCTTAGTGCACTGAAGCTGAGTTGTAAGGCTTGGTGGAGCGCTAAGAAGTGAGTATGTTGGCATAAGTAGCGACAATGTCGGTGAGAATCCGACACGCCGAAAGTCTAAGGTTTCCTACGCTACGCTGATCGACGTAGGGTTAGGCGGGCCTAAGGTGTAGCCGAATGGCGAAGCCGATGGATAGCAGGTCAAAATTCCTGCCCCACCATAGATTTGCTTGAACTTGCGAGGGGACGCAGAAAGATAGACAATGCATGCCTATTGGACATGGTGTGCTTATACCTGTAGATGAGTACTGAAGGTTAAAATATTCAGTATGTTTAATTGAGGGGTGTAAAAACCATAAGGTTTCCTTATGGAATATTGTTGACTCTATACTGCCTAGAAAAGCCTCGCAAACTAGAATTTATGGTGTCCGTACCGCAAACCGACACTGGTAGACAGGGATAAATGTCCCTAGGCGTTCGAGACAACCATCGTTAAGGAACTCGGCAAATTAACCCCGTAACTTCGGGAGAAGGGGAGCCTTTTTTGTATAGAGATTTACTCTTAAAAGCATAAAAGGCCGCAGAGAATAGGTTCGAGCGACTGTTTATCAAAAACATAGGTCCGTGCTAAACCGAAAGGTGATGTATACGGGCTGACGCCTGCCCAGTGCCGGTAGGTTAAAGAAGGAGGTGAGAGCTTCCGACTGAAGCCCCGGTGAACGGCGGCCGTAACTATAACGGTCCTAAGGTAGCGAAGTCCCTTGTCGGGTAAGTTCCGACCCGCACGA
>PAXI01000001.1 GCA_002714425.1 Chloroflexota bacterium | reverse complement strand
AACACAGGCCAAATCATGGAGGTCAAAGATTCTTTGATGACGGTGAAAGAGTAAGGTTTGATACTAATGATGGAAAAACAATAATTTTGACCTCATTAAGAACTGGTAACACTGCTAGAGAGCAGATTTACTCTATGGGGATAAAGCCTGAAAATTATAAAGTAATCGTTGCAAAAGGTGTAAGCTCTCCTAGGCCGGCATATCATCCGATAGCCTCAGAAATAATCGTGGTTAATACTCCAGGAGTAACATCTGCTGACTTAAGTACTTTTGAGTATAAGAATATAAGAGTTCCTTTATATCCATTCCAAGAACCAGATTATCCACCTAAGTCAAACTAATAAAGGTAAGTTATGAGAATCGCACTAATTGGTATTTCACATGAAACAAATACTTTTTCTGTTACCCCCGCTACATATGAAGAATTTGAAAAAGGAAAAGGGCATATCGTCAGGGGTAATGAAATTTTTGAACAATTTGGTGACACCAATTACACGATTGGCGGTTACTTAGAAGCGGCAAAAGACCTTGGTTTTGAACTAGTTCCTTTAATGTTTGCTAGAACAGGTCCAATAGGAACAATAACTAAAGATGCATACGATAGACTATCATCTGAAATGTTTACTATGCTTGAAAATCAAGGACCTTGGGATGGAGTATTAATTTCTAATCACGGTGCTGCAGTGTCTGAAGAATTTCCTGATATGGATGGAGAATTTACTAGAAAAACAAGAGAAATAGTAGGGCCAAAAGTTCCCGTCGGTATTACATTTGACCAGCACGCAAATATTTCAAAAGAAACTATCAAAAACACTAATGTATGTATCGTATGGAGAACAACTCCTCACTTAGATTGTAAAGTTCGCGGATATAAATGTGCATCATTAATTTATAAAACAATTAAGTGTGAAATTAATCCTACTCAATTCATAGAAATGCCTCCTATGCTGGTAAATATAGTAAAACAATATACAGGTCAAGAACCTATGAAAAGTTTGGTGGATGAATGTGTTGAAGCAGATGAAAATAACGATGAAGTTTTAGACACATCAATAGTTGAGGGATATCCGTATGCAGATGTTGAGGAGATGGGAATGTCTTGGATAACTATTACCGATAACAATTCCGAGCTAGCAGAAAAAATATCTAAAGATTTGGCTTATAAGGCTTGGAATAAAAGAGGAGATCTCAATAGACCTGTACCGAGCATAAGGGAAGCTTTAGTAGAAGCACAAAAGNTTTATGTTGGACCAAAACCAGAAGGNGAAGAAAACTATGTACCCTCTGATGGTNCCGCGCTCCAGGAACCTGAAAAAACNGANCATTCTCACCTNGGNCCNGTAGTNNTNATGGATGCAGGAGATAATGTAGGNGGAGGATCNACTGCGGATTCAACACATATACTAAAAGTAGCACATGAAATGAAAATANANGGNTTCTTACAAACTTTATACGANCCAGAATCTGTTAAGACGTGTGTTAATGCAGGCNAGGGTGCNGAAGTAACGATTGATGTCGGNGGNAAAACNGATAATATGCACGGANANCCAATAACCATTACAGGNANNGTAAAAAAAATACACCATGGAAAATATGAAGAACANAGACCAAGCCACGGAGGGTTTAGATTTCATNANGACGGTCTTAGAGTAAGATTAGATACGAATGATGGTAAAACAATAATTCTNACATCATTACGAACACATAATAAAACTAGAGAGCAGCTTTACTCTATGGGAATAAAGCCTGAAAATTATAAAGTAATCGTTGCAAAAGGTGTTAGCTCTCCTAGGCCGGCATACCANCCCATAGCNTCNGAAATAATTGTAGTAAATAGNCCGGGAGTAACATCTGCNGANTTAAGTACTTTTGAGTATAANAATATAAGANNNNCTTTNTACCCATTNCAAGAACCNNATTATCCACCTAAGTAATATATAATATAAATATGGATTTTTTAAAAAATAAATTTACTCTATTCGGATTAATAGTNTTCACAATTAGTATNTTAATTATTGTTATAACTCTTTTTTCTAGTAATAACAATAATTCAGCAAATAATGANGANTATGCATCATCAGGAGGAATTTTACTTGGAGANCCAAATGCTCCNGTAACAATAGTTAAGTTTACTGATTATCAATGCCCCTCTTGNGCATCCTTTACATTAGGCCCTGGAAAACAAATATTCCGAGAATATGTTGATACTGGNAAAGCAAATTTTATNTANAGAAACTACCCTTTTATTGGAGATGAATCATTTCAAGCTGCTGAAGCAGCATTGTGTGCATCAGATCAAGATAGACTTAAAGACTATGATGAGATTATATANGTAAATTGGAATGGACAAAACAAAGGAACATATTCNGAAAAAAATTTAATAACCATGGCTGAGTTATTACAGCTTAATGTCAATTCTTTTAGTGAATGCATGTCATCTGATAAGCATATAAAAAATATTCAAAAAGATATAGATGACGGTAAAAAACTAGGCATAAAGTCAACCCCTTCAGTAATAATAGATGGTGAACTTATTTTAGGAACAAAAAGCTATGGCGATTATAGAGTTATAATCGAACGTGCGCTTGGAAATTAGTTGTGAGAAGTTTCACAAAGATTCAATATTTATGGTTTTTTACTGCTTTTATTTCTTTATTGGGATTGGTAGTAACAACATATCTTACAATATTATCAATCGGTCAGATTGAGGCTTCCTGTAGTATTCAGGGATGTAATGAAGTACTTAATAGTAAATGGGCTAAACTTCTAGGTATACCTTTATCTTTTGGTGGGATGTTAGTTTACGGAACAATAATGATACTTAGCTTAAGTCATACATCCTCAATAAATATCCTAACAAGAAAAATTATTTTACTTTCTATTTTTATTGGAATGAGTGTATCCGTATACCTAACCTATATCGAGATATTTGTAATCAAGGCTTTGTGTCAATATTGTATAACCTCTGCAATTTTATTATTGATAAATTCAATAACAATAATAATAATTTTCAAAAAAGAAAAATTATTTATTTCTTTTCATATATGGCAGGTTTTGTTTTTGGAGGATGAGGCCAAGGTCTCTGCCAACCCTCAAAACCAAAGGTAGGGTCTTGAGACATATCACCATTTTGAGCTAATCTGTCATTCATTGATGCATCAATTGACTTCATAACTTCATTGGATAATTCATCTTCAAGTTTATTTCTTATACCTTGATAATCTTTATTATTGATTAGGTTTTTCTGCTCTTCAGGGTCATCTTTCATATCGAATAATAGGATTTCACCGTTAGAATATTTATGTAATTTATATCTACCGTCAAAATTCATCCACCCATCGGTTAGGAATCCAAAAATATTATCTCTACCAGAATTACCTGGCATACCATTTCCTGGTAATGGCCTTGAATCATACCATTTTGGAATATCTATATTACCCCAACTTAACATAGTAGAAGTAACATCTGTTACTTCTACTAAGTCATNTACNGTTTGNCCTGGTTTAATATTTGGACCCATAGCTAGCATAGGAACACGCATAGCTGTATCAAAAAAAGATGCCTTACCAATTAAACTGTGATCACCTAAATAGTCACCATGATCAGATGTTAAGATTATATAAGTATTATCTAGTAAATTTTTTTTGTCCAATGCTTGAATAATTTTTCCTACTTCATAATCTATTTGTTGAACTAATCCTGAGTAGTGCTTNCTAATCAACATTTTACTTTTTTCAGGAAAATCTGAATAATCCACTCCATTCCAAGGTCTTTTATTGCCTTCGACATTAATTTTTCTTAATCCCGGNGCATCTTCTGATTGTTCAGGTATTGGTTTAGGTAATTTTTTATCATTTATATTTTTTAGAAATCTTTCATCAGGATCATATGGACAATGAGGCCCAGGAAATCCAACCATCATTGCAAAAGGTTGATCAGATCCATAATTTTCAATAAATTTTACTGACTCTGATCCTACGAATCTATCCCAAGAATGCTCCCAAGGAATTGTATTAATTACNGCGCCTTTATTTTCATGATATCCATCCATTTCATTCCCATGNGGTTTTTTTAANCCATGGTCTTTTAGATAATGATAATAATCATCTCTAACATCTAGCCATCTTTTATCCTCACATACTACTCTGTACTGAAAACCTCTTTTTTCATCCCAAGGATAAAAATGCATCTTCCCAATACCAGCGGTATAATANCCAGATTCAGAGAAGATTTCAGGAAAAATTTTTACTCCTGCCTCTTTCCAATCTGCTCTTAGATTATGAAGATTTGATGCAACTCCATTTTTTATTGCATTCATCCCAGTTAACAAGCATGTCCTTGCAGGTACACATACTGGTGACGCAGAAAAAGCATTTTTGTAATTTATTCCATTTTTAGCTATAGAATTTATATTGGGTGTTTCTAACCAATCAGCACCATTTGATTCAATAAAGTCTGATCTAAATTGATCAGGAAACAAAAAAACTATATTGGGTTTCTTATTTTTCATAAATTTAATTTTCCTTCGACAAAAGACTCTATTTTTTTTGGAGCATCAACTGAAACTACATATATATTGTTTTTATCACCGTGCTTTGATGCAATTATAACACCTGAATTTATTCCTAAAGTTGATATTTTTATATATGACTTGACTGGTTTCATTTTACTTAATTCTTTTTTTGATTTATATACCCTTAAAGAATTAATCGTTGATAGTTTTATATTATATGTATTACCTCGTTTTATAATAGCTAAAGTATCATTTTTTATCTGTATTTTAATATGCAAAATAGAAGTCAAAATATAAATTATTGTCAACGAGCTAATAAATAATGTCATGTATAAAACGTATAAATTAGTTCCACTTTCTATTATTGGTTCNCTACCAAGATTTTTTATAAATAAACCAGTAAGAACACCTAACTCTACTCCTAAAATTAATCCAAAAAAAAGATATATAGATTTAGGAGATCTTGAAATATATATTATAGGTAGTTTTTTAATCACAACTAATTCTCGCTAAAAATTTTCATTTTCTTATTTTTCATATTATTAATTTGTTTTAGGTAATTTATAACTTCTTCAAGCCACTTAAANTTNTCATCNTTAATATAAATCTTAACCTGCATATAACCAATTTTAGCATTTTTATTAAATATTTTTGATAAGTATATTTTTATACTATCAATTGGTTGTTCAAAATATATTNTTAAGTATTTATCCTTAATANTAATNATGTTAATTCCAATTAATTTAGAATAAATTTTAATTTTTTGAGTTTGTAATAAAAGCTTTACTTGCCTTGGTATTTTACCAAATCTATCTATCAGCTCTTTTTCAAAATCATCAATGTTACCATCATCTGTAATTCTTGCTAATCTTTGATACAACATCAACCTTTCAGATAAATCTAAAACATAGGAATCCGGAATTCTAGAATCTATTCTTAGATCTAATGAGACATTATTAAAATCAAAATCTACATCTGATTGATCTTTATTTTCTAATAAATTTTCTACAGAATCTGAAAGTAATTTTGTATATAATTCAAAACCCACAGCAGAAATATAGCCTGATTGTTCAGAGCCAAGTAAATTACCTACTCCNCTAATTTCTAAGTCTCTTAGAGCAATTTGATANCCCGAACCTAATTCATTCGCAGACAAAATTGTATCTAATCTTTTTTGACTTATTTCAGATATAGATTTATTTTTTTCGACTAATAGATAGGCATAGCCTTGAACATTTCCTCTCCCAATTCGACCTCTGATTTGATACAGTTGAGANAGTCCAAATTTATCCGATTCATCAATAATCAAAGTATTAACATTTGGAAAATCTATGCCAGACTCAATAATTGTTGTGCATAGTAATACATCGAATTTTTTATCTCCAAAATCTTGCATTATTTTTTCTAATCTTTTTTCATCCATTTGCCCATGTGCGATACAAATACTTATATCAGGTAAAATTTTTACTAAATTCTTATAAATAATTTCAATATCACTTACTCTATTATGAAGGAAAAAAACTTGTCCTCCTCTATCTTTTTCTCTCAGGATAGCTTCAGATATAATCGAATTCTTTTTTTCTGAGACAAAGGTCTTAATTGGTAATCTTTCATTAGGAGGTGTTTCAATTGTGCTCATATCCCTTATACCTGATAGAGACATTTGTAATGTTCTTGGAATAGGCGTAGCACTTAAACTTAAAATATCAATATTTTTATAAAATTTTGAAAGAAACTCTTTGTGACTTACACCGAATTTATGCTCTTCATCGATAATTAATAGACCAAGGTTTTTNAATTTAATATCTTTTTGAATTAATCTATGAGTTCCAATAACAATATCAACANANCCATTATTTATTTTTTCAACAATTTTTTTTTGGTTTTGTTTGTTTTTAAATCTTGATAAAACATCAATATTTACAGGAAATGGNTGTAAACGGTTAATGAATGTTTCAAAATGTTGTTGTGCTAAAACTGTTGTAGGAACTAATATTGCAACCTGTTTACCTGAATTNACAGCTTTGAATGAGGCTCTTAGAGCAACTTCCGTTTTTCCATAACCAACATCACCGCAAACTAATCGATCCATTGGNGATAATAATTCCATATCTGCNTTAACTTCATTTATTGTAGTAATTTGATCATTAGTTTCTTGAAAAGGAAAACTAGATTCAAGAGAGCTTTGCCAAGGACTATCACTNTGAAAAGAATAGCCCTCTTGNACTTTTCTAGAAGCATATAAACTTATTAATTCACTTGCTAGTTTTTCCGTTGCTTTATATGTTTTTNTNTTTACATTGGTCCATTCNTGNGTCCCAAGTCTTGTTAATTTTGGGTTGTCATCCCTACCAGATTTNTAAATCTGTATNCTGTCTAAATGTTCAGTAGGAATATATAATTTATCTTTATTTGCATATAACAANTCTAGGTACTCGTTNTTATCACTCTTAAGTTTCGTNCCTAAAAACTTAGCTACACCATGATCAACATGCACAACAAATATACCAANTTTTAATTCACTAATTTTTGTTGATTTNTTAATCTGTTTTTTTCTGGATCTGATTCTTTGTTTTTTTATACCAAAAGTTTCTAAATCTGAGAAGAATATCAACTTTTTATTATTATCTAAATTAATTTGAAAACCATTAGGAATATATCCCTCTANGAGTATAATTTTATCTATTAATTTGCTTTGATTNTTGTCGTATAGATTTNGCTTTTTTTCACTTAATAATTCTATTAGTCTATCTTTATGANTAGTNAAAAAAATATATTTATTTTCTTCATTATTTTTTTCAATGNNTTTAATAATTTCANCAATACCATATAAGTTTATATTTAATCTTGAAAATAATTTCTNTGTTGAATTTATCGATAGTTTCTAATTTATCTCNTTCNGACAAATTNAGGGAATTATAATTTTNTAATTTATTTTTTAAANTTTTNACATCTATTCTAGAAATCGGNAAAAAATATGGAATTTCTCCACGTTNTTCTTTATTTTTTCTTAGGCTTTCTAANCTNTNCTCNTANTNTCTTAGNNGACTTAATGCTAAGTCTTTTTCAAAGTTTATTATANGAAANTCATCTGAAATATAATCAAAAATAGTACCGGACTTAAAAAATCCTGAATACATTGTTTTGTTNTTAGAATTAAGGATATTTTTTATTTCTTGATTTAGTNTAGGNTTTNTATCAATACAATTNGAGAAATCAAGTTTTTTAAAGTTATTACTAAAATTTGNCATATCAATANAGCTTGTNANAANTTCTCNTGTAGGAATAATTGTTATTTCTTCNGTATTANTAATAGATCTTTGAGTTTCNGGATCAAAAAATCTAATTGTTTCTATAATATCTCCATAAAACTCTATTCTTACNGGNTAAGGATAATTAGGAGAATAAATATCGACTATACCTCCTCTTACTGANAGCTTNCCGGGAATATCTACTANTGGTTCATGGTCATACCCTNTAGATATAAAGAAACTAACTAATTGNTTTAGATTTTCTTCATTATTAACTTTTATTAGTTTGGAGCAATNATTAAATATTTCTCTAGTTATTGTNGTGTCCNTAANGGCNTTCANTGAAGAAATAATTATTGGNANAGTGTTGTATTTATAANAATNTTCAATACTNGATAAACATCTAATTCTTTCNATTTCAATATCATGATTTTTTGAAAAATTNTCATAATATATATCATCAGACTCTGGAAAAATTAATATTTTATAATCATCACCAAGATAATAAATTAGTCTCTCATATAAGTCATTAGCCGCGGATGCACTCTCAGCTATTATGACGTATGGTTTTTTTTGATCACGCAGAAATGCTGCTAAAAAAAAATCTTTAGCAGGTGTAAATAAACTCATATCAAAGTTTTTAGAAGAATTTATCTTCTTTACTATCGATTTGAATTTATTGTTGCGTTCTAGTATCGGTAGTATATTGGATATTGACATTTAATTACTATCAAAACATTTATTATAGAAAATTTTAAAAATACGTGAAACTATTTATCATGTGAATAATATGAAAATATAATAAAGTATATATAAAATAAATTAATATTATGGAAGAAATATAAAAATATGACTTATAAAAGAATTGTCATAAAGCTTGGAACAAATTTACTAACATCAGGTAAAGAATATTTAGATTTAAGTGTAATTAAATCTTTATGCAAACAAATTTCTGAAATAAAATCAAAAGGTATTCAAATAATTTTGGTTAGTTCAGGAGCGGTAGCTTCTGGTAGAGGAGCAATTAAGAACACATCACATACAGTAACTAAAAATAATGTTGCTTATAGACAAATGCTTGCTGCAATTGGTCAACCAAAATTAATGTTAACCTTTGAAGAGTGCTTTAAAGAAAATAACCTAGTAGTAGCACAAGCTTTATTATCTAGATCGGACTTAAACAACAGATCTAGGTATCTAAACCTAAGAACAACTTTAGAAAAATTATTCTCAGTAAATGCTATTCCTATAGTTAATGAAAACGATGTAGTGGCAGTTGACGAATTATCAGGAGAATTTTTTGGTGACAATGATAGATTATCTGCTATGGTTGCAAACTCGATTGATGCTGATTTATTAATTTTGCTTGGCGATACGAATGGATTATATACATCAGATCCACATATAAATCACGATGCCAAGCTAATTCCTTATGTGGAAAGTATAGATAAAAATATTGAAAACTTAGCTCATGCATCTCATAATTCTCTTGGTAGAGGAGGAATGATTAGCAAACTTGCTGCTGCTAAAATATCCATGGATGCAGGAATACCGATGATAATAGCATCTGGAAATAATGATAGTTTACAAAAAATAGTTATTGAAAATAAAAATATAGGAACAATTTTCAAGCCCAAGGTTAGTAGAGTTGAAAGTAGAAAAAGATGGATATTAACTGGACGAAGTGAAAAAAAAGGGAAACTATTCATTGACGATGGTGCGTATGAAGCAGTAAAAAATGGTGGAAATAGCCTCTTGCCTGCTGGAATTCAAAATATTATAGGAGATTTTTATCGTGGTGATATAGTTGAAATAAATAAAAATGAACATATTCTAGGATGGGGGATTACTTCATATAGTTCTAAAGATATAATGATTATTAAAGGAAAACAATCATCGGAAATACACAAGCTCTTAAGTGATTTTTATGGTGAGGAAATTATTCATAGAAACAATATGGTAATTGCATGACGGATACAACGAAAAAATACGATCTAATATCTCAGGCAAAACTTGCTAAAATCTCTGCAAAAAGTCTAGCAAATTTATCGACTAATGAAAAAAACTCAATACTTTTAAAAATTTCAGAAAATCTTAATAATTATACGAATGAAATACTATTAGAAAACCAAAAAGACATATCTATTGCCAAAAGTAATGGTATGGAATTCCATACTATAGAAAGAATGACCCTTGATTCTGATCGAATCAAAGATATGATAAATGGCATAAATAATATTGTTAGTTTAGAGAATCCCATTGGAAAAACAATAGAAGAAAAAACATTACCTAATGGATTAAGTTTAAAAAGAGTTAGAGTTCCACTCGGTGTTATAGGTGTAATTTATGAGAGTAGGCCAAACGTAACTATAGACATAGCTTCACTATGTATAAAATCTGGGAACTCAACGATACTAAGAGGAGGGAAAGAATGCATAAATACTAATATTTTCCTACATAAGATCATACAAGATTCTATCGAAATTTTAGGATTTGATAAAAACTATGTCCAATTAATTCAATCAACTGACAGGTCTCTGGTAAAAGAAATGCTGTCATTAGAAAATTTTATAGATTATATGATTCCTAGAGGAAGTGGAGATCTTGTAAAATTTGTTTCAGAAAATGCCAAAATGCCAGCAGTAACTGGAGGAGTTGGAGTTTGCCATACGTATGTTGATGAGTTTGCAAATATACAAACAGGTATCGATGTAGTAATAAATGCAAAAACACAAAGGTATACGGTTTGTAATGCAATGGACACTCTACTGATTCATGAAAAAATTGCTAAAAAATTCTTATTTAAACTTGTACCATTACTAGAAAAACATTCTGTCGAAATAAGAGCAGATGAAAAAAGTTTTGAACTAATCCAGTCTATGGACTTTAAAAATAATCTTATTAAAGCATCTAAAGATGATTTTGGTAAAGAATTTTTAGATCTAATTTTATCTATAAAAATAGTTAAAAATCTTGATGATTCAATAAGTCATATAGATAATTATGGATCCCAACATTCAGAAGCAATTATTTCTGAAAATATTGATAACTTAGAAAAATTCCTAAATGTTGTAGACGCATCAGCTGTATTCGCAAATACTTCTACAAGGTTTAATGACGGATTTGAATTTGGTCTTGGTGCTGAAGTAGCAGTTTCAACAAGTAAGTTACATGCTAGAGGCCCAATGGGTTTAGAGTCTATTACGTCATACAAATGGAAAGTTGTTGGTAACGGTCAAATCAGGATATAAAGTTCCTAATATTTATAGGTTTTAAACAATTTACCCCATGAAGTTTTCATAGCTTTTTTTATTCTTTTTTTTCCAATAAATGGCAGCCAGAATTTATTATGATATATATTTGATGCAAGAAATGCCCATGGAGCAATAAATGATCTTAGGAGAATTTTTTCTATAGGTTTAAGCGGACCATGATATATTAATTTTTGCCCTCTAGAAGCTAGAGTATTTTCCTTAGACTTAAATTTCAAGTTTACTTGGGATATATCATCACCCACAATTTCTATATCTTTTGGGTTTCCTATTCCCAAACCCTTTTCATGAGATAATCTTATCATGGGAATTTCCATAGGATCTAAACCCATCAATTTTGCTGCAATCGCATCTATAGCAACTTGATCTGCAGATGCAAGAATTATACCAGGGATATGAATTCTCATGGCCCTAGGACCAGGACCGTCTCCAGCAAAGGTCCCATCCATAACAGCAAAGATTCCTGAATGAATTTCTTTCTGAATTTGCAGTAAATCTACTAAAGTTTCATGAATTACTGAATGAGTCCAATGTCTGTTTCTGTGCAGTAAACCTCCAAAGGCATTTTTGAGAGCTCCAGTCATGGTTGTAAAAACATGTGTTTTTACCGTGGGCAGATGAATGATATTAGTATTGAGTAACACTTCTGGAATTTGTAGATCATCTTCGTATACTTTGTCTAATACAAGTAATTCAGCCTTAGGTTTATATTTTATCCACTTCGTTGGAGGTTGATCTAATACAACATGCTTAAGGCCCAAATTTTCCTCAACAAATTTATGTTTATTATTGTATCTTCCTTCTTCAGGATCAACTACAACAGTACCATTATGAGCAGCGGTAATTTCTTGATATCCATCCTTAATTATTTTTTCTCCAACTCCATGTATTTGCCATGGAGCTGTAGAACAAGCTGGATAATAATGCTGCCAAGAGATATTAACTTTTAATAAAGTTTTGTTCTTTGAAATTAACGCATCTTTATAATTTGCTAAGTCTAATAATCGAGCATAGTCATCAATTACACTCTCAGGCTTGGTGTTAATAACTGCTACTTTACCCATAGCAGGAGATGCCTGGTCGATATCTGGCTTTGATATGATTTTCGAATTTTTTAGCAAAATATAAACTTATAGATTTTTATAATTTATTATATAAATATAATAATACTTTAATTTAATATAATTAACCGAAGAAAATTTATGTCAAATAACTACAAAAATAAAATTATCGATAGCATGGTTCACATCTTACCTGAAGAATTTATAACTCATAGAGAAAAATTCTTGAAAATAGACCTAACTTTTGGTGAATTATTTCAAAATCCTAATTCCAAAATATCAAATATTGATGAATTACTTAATTCAATGGAAAAAAATAATATTGAGAAAGCAATCTGTTGCGGATTTGGTTGGACAAATAAAAAGTTAGCAAAATTATCCAACGACTACATAATACAATCTTATATAAAAAATCCTACCAAAATTATTCCATTTTGCAGTATTAATCCTTTATGGGGAGATGAAGGAATTGATGAGATTGAGAGGTGTTTTGAAATGGGAATAAAGGGGGTAGGAGAACTTCATCCTGATTATCAAGGAATTATTAATTGTCAACTTAGTGAATTAAGAAAATTTTTTAACTATTGTGAAAATAAAAACTTACCTGTAGTAGTACATGCATCTGAACCTATTGGAAAATATTATCCAGGAAAAGGCACATTTACATCTAAATATATATTAGAATTAATAGAATTTTTCCCTAATAATAAGTTTATTTTTAGCCACTTAGGTGGAGGAGTTCCTTTTTTTGCTTTGATGAAAGAATTTTCTAATCCATTTATTAATTCCTATTTTGACACAGCAGCTTTTTCATATATTTATGACAAAAAAATTATTGAAATAATTAAGGATATTATAGGAGTAGATAAAATAATTTTTTCATCTGATTTTCCAGTTATTTCTCAAAATAGAATAATTCAAGATATACTTTCAACAAATTTATCTGACACTGAAAAAGAAGATGTTTTTCATAAAAATATTAGTAAATTGTTGAATTAGTCTGAAAAATTAACTTCTTCACCAAGATTATTTTTTTTGGCTGATTCGTAAACAAAAGAAGCGCATGAAATATCCTGTATTGCTAAACCAACACTTTTAAAGAGTGTGATTTCCTCATCGTTTTCTCTGCCTTTCAATTTACCAGAAATAATCGATCCTATGTCACCATATATTTTTTTTGAGGAAAATTTACCTTCTTCTATAGGTATTTGAATATCGCCTGCTTCGTTTAAGCAAGAATCAATATCATCACATACTAATTTAGAATTGATTACAGTATCAGAATCTAATTCTCGCACACTAGGCGCATGAGAACCAATAGCATTGATATGAACCCCTCTTTTCCACCATTTATAATTTACTACTGGCTCAACTGATGATGTTATGAGTGTAACTATGTCCGAGTTCTTAACTAAATCTTCCGTAGAAGAAGCAACTATTACTTCTTTATTAAGCAACTCATTGAACTCTGAGACAAATTTATTTCTTTGGTCAATATTATTTTTTGAGTACACTAAGATTGTTTCAACCTCTGACGAAGAATTCATTGCAATAATTTGATTCCTAGCCATAACACCAGTACCTAGGATACCGCCTACTTTGGAGTTTTTTCTAGCCAAATATTTAGTTGCTACACCTGCTGATGCACCAGTCCTAATACCTGTTAACAATCCTCCATCCATTATAGATACAACCTCACCTGTGTTATTATCCTGAACTAAAATCGTACCTATAGTTGTTGGCAAACCGAATTTTCTAGCATTGTCTTTATAAACAGAAACTGCTTTTATACCTAACTGGCCCTTTGAATGTAAATAAGCAGGCATATAACCTAGCCAGCCATTTTTTTCATTATCTAAAATAACTGTCCTAGGTGGCATTTCTGCTGTTTTATCACTCAATTCAGAAAAAGCAGATTCAAGAACTTCTATAGCTTTTTCCATCGTTAAAATTTTTCCTACATCAGTTCGATTCAATATCAAAGTCATGATTTTTCTCCAAATTTTATTATTAGATACCAATACTATTATTTATATTTTTCTTCAGTTTAATTTTATAAGCAAGAATTTTAATTCAGAATTATGTGAATTTTTTATAAATATAATAAAAATTATTAAAAGTACATATATAATATAATACTTATACTACTAAAATTTTTGAAAAGTTAAATAAATAATGAAATCTGAAAAATCAGAAACACCTTATCCAATCATTCAATCATCAGCTTCATTTCCTCATATTGAAGAAAATATCTTAAAAAAATGGGAAAAAGAATTAACATTTGAAAAGTCCATTTCAAATCGGGATGATGCTAATGAGTTCGTTTTTTATGATGGACCTCCTTTTGCAAATGGCCTTCCACATTACGGTCATCTCCTCACAGGATTTGTGAAAGACATTATTCCTAGGTTTCAAACTATGCAGGGAAAAAAAGTTGAAAGAAGATTTGGTTGGGACTGTCACGGATTACCAGCAGAAATGGAATCCGAAAAAGAACTAGGTATTTCTGGCCGGAAACAGATTACAGATTATGGTGTAAAAAATTTTAATGATCACTGTAAAGAATCTGTTATGAAGTTTACAAAAGTCTGGGAAGGTACTGTAGAGAGACAGGCAAGATGGGTAGATTTTGAAAATGACTATAAAACTATGGATATCGACTATATGGAGTCAGTGATATGGGCATTTAAGCAACTTTGGGATAAAAATTTAATTTACGAAAAAGATAGGGTTATGCCATATTCATGGAAAGCCGAGACACCGCTATCTAATTTTGAAACAAGACTTGATGATGCATATAGAGAAAGAAAAGATGCTGCAGTAACGGTTAAGTTTGAAATAACATCATCAAAAATTATTGACAATAAAAGTAAATGGTATCTTTTAGCTTGGACGACAACTCCGTGGACATTACCTTCTAATCTGGCATGTGCCGTAGGGAAAGATATACAATATACACTTTTATCAAATGGTAAAGAAAACTACATATTAGCTTCTAATATTTTAAAAAAATATGAAAACGAACTATCGGAATTTTCCATAATTAAAGAAATAATGGGTAAGGAGTTAGTCGACTCAACTTATAAACCTTTATTTCCTTATTTTGAAAACAGAAAAAATGCTTTTAGAGTTTTATCAGCTGACTTTGTTAATACTGACGAGGGCACAGGGATTGTACATATGGCGCCCGGTTTTGGTGAAGACGATCAAAATGTATGTGAAAAAAATAATATTGAACTAGTTTGCCCTGTGGATGAGCAAGGAAACTTCACTAAAGAAGTATCAGATTATGAAGGAATGAATGTATTTGATTCCAACGAAAAGATAATAGATAAAATAAAAAATAAAAAACAACTACTAAAAAAGGAAATTTATACTCATAATTATCCTCATTGTTGGAGAACAGACCAGCCGTTAATATATAAATCTGTAAATTCATGGTATGTAAATGTGTCATCATTTAAAAATAGAATGGTTGAGTTAAATGAGGAAATAAATTGGATACCTAATCATATTAAAAATGGTTCTTTTGGTAAATGGCTCGAAGGTGCAAGAGACTGGTCAATAAGTAGAAATAGATTTTGGGGTTGTCCAATTCCTGTTTGGAAATCGGATAATCCTAATTATCCTAGAATTGATGTTTATGGGAGTCTAGATGAAATAGAAAAAGATTTTGGAGTAAGACCAGACAATCTTCATAGGCCAAATATAGATAAAATAACAAGAGCAAATCCTGACGACCCTTCAGGAAAGAGTAAAATGATAAGAGTTCCAGAGGTTTTTGACTGTTGGTTTGAGTCTGGCTCTATGCCTTTTGCTCAAGTTCATTATCCATTTGAGAATAAACAATGGTTTGATTCACACTTTCCTGCAGATTTTATTGTTGAATACATTGGCCAAACTAGGGGTTGGTTCTATACTATGATGGTGCTAAGCACTGCTATTTTTGATAAACCTCCTTTCAAAAACTGTATATGTCATGGAATAGTACTAGATACTAATGGTTTAAAGTTGTCAAAAAAATTAAGAAATTACCCAGAACCTGATATTATTTGGAATAAATTTGGAGCAGATTCCTTAAGGTGGTTCTTTTGTTCATCTAATATACTTAAAGGCGGAAATCTTCAAATTGACATGGACGGGGGAGGGATTTCTGATGCTCAAAGACTTATAATAACACCGTTATGGAATGCTTTTTATTTCTTTTGCCTCTATGCTAATGCTGAAAATATAAAAGCAAAAGAAAATTACAAATCTGATAATTCCTTAGATAAATATGCTTTACTAAAAACTCGAGAACTAATCGAAAATTTACAAAACAACCTAGATAATTATGATATTGCAGGTGCTTGCCAATTGGTCCCTAATTTTATTGATTCAATAAATAATTGGTACATAAGAAGAAGTAGGCCAAGGTTTTGGAAGCATGCAGATGATAACGATTCAAAAAATGCCTATGATACTCTATTTACAGTATTACTTAATGCTACAAAAGCATTAGCACCATTATTACCATTTGTTAGCGAAGAAATTTTTACTAAATTAACAAACTTAGAAAGTGTTCATCTAGAAGATTGGCCAAATGTTAATAATTTTCCTAAAGATAGAGACTTTTTAGAAAAAATGGATATAACTAGAGAAATATCATCAGCTGGTCTTGGAATTAGAAAGTCAAATAATATAAGAGTAAGACAACCTTTAGGTGAAATTACTATTGCAGGAGAAAATATTGAATGGATTAAGGAATATGAAAATTATATTTTAGACGAAATAAACGCTAAAAAGATCATACTTGACAAAGATACAGGCTCGTTATTCAATCTGAAAGTTAAAATTAATTTGAGAAAAATGGGACCGAAGTTGGGCAAAAAAATTAATGATTATATAATAGCAGCTAAAAATGATAATTGGATTATTAATAAAGATAAAACTTTGTCAATATTAGATATGACTTTAGATGTGGACGAATACATACTAGAGAAAGAGTCAAAATTTGGAACTGATAATAGAGAAATAAATAATGGAAATATTATAGTATCTCTTAACCTAAATATTAATAAAGATTTAGAAATTGAAGGAATAGCTAGGGATATTTTACGAGCTATTCAAAATACAAGAAAAGAAAAAAACTTTGATGTTTCGGATAAAATTATTTGTAAAATTAGCGGAAATAATCAAATTAAAGAAGCTATTCAGATTCATGAAAATTACATAAAAGATAATTCCCTCTCTGATAAATTAATTTTTGAAGAAGTTGAATCTAATGAAAAAATACTGATTTCTAATAACTTACATATCAGATTAGATATAAATACAATACCCTAGAAATCAATTAAGGATGGAACAGAGCGAATTCTTTGTAAATTTTTAGACAATTTATTGTTTTGATTTCTCTGTTCTAAATTTGACAGATAGTAAGAATATCTCATAGTTAACATAGCACCAACTAATAAAATTATTGATGAAACATATATAAAAATCATCAATACAATTATCGTGCTTACACCGCCATAGATATTGGAAGCCATCCCACTCATATTTCTAAGATAAAAAATGAAAACAAATTTTGATATTTCAAATGCAATTGCGCCTAGCAATGAAGTTAACCATACTTCTTTAAACTTTACCTTTACGTTCGGCAACCACCAATAAAGCACTAAAAAGACAATAAAAGTAAATATCCAAGGAAGAAATAGAGCTAATTGTTTCCATAACACAGGTATGATATCAGGAGTCTCTGGAAGTATAATTTTTGTAAGGTCTTCAATAAAAACTAAAAATCCAGATATAAAAACAGAGACTAGTAAAAGAGTTGATGCACCAAACATCAAAGCTAAATCTATAATTCTTTCCTTAAAGAAAGGCCTTGTTTTATCAATACCCCAAATTATATTTATATTTTTTCTTATAGAACTAAAAACTTGTTGAGAAACCCAAAATAGACCTATGATTGCAATAACACTACCCACTCCTCTACCTTTGGAAATACTTTCAAAAAAGTTACCCAAAAATTCGTCATCAGCCTCAGCAAGAACTGGTATCTGCTCCCTTAAGGCCTCGATTAATTTTTCTTCCATCCCATCAATTCCTGGACCGACTAGAGAAAATACAGCTATCAAACCAAGTAAAAGTGGGAAAAGAGAAAAAAAAGTATAAAATGAAATTGATGCTGATAAGGAAGCACCATTTTTATGTAAAAATTCGTTTATAACACTAATAACAAACTTAAGTATTTTTAAAATAAATAAAAACATTAATACTATTTTATCATTTATAGCATCTATACTTCAAAATTCAAGTTTGCCAGACCTAAAATTTCTAATATAATTCATAGCAAATTCATCATTACCAGTTAATAAATCTAAAGCTAAAATTACGGATTGATCTTTTCTATTAATTTTTATTGCCGATTCAATAGAGGTACTAATTGGATCAATAATTCCTGAATCAAGGCCCACATCTATACACAGGCTTAAAAAAACATGATTGATTAATTTTCTCTTAGGGATTCCAAAAGATACATTACTTATACCGCCAGTTATATGAATTTTTTTACCATATTCAATCCTGATTAACTTAATTGTCTTAAGGATATGGCTAGGATATATTGAATTAACTGAAACTGGAAAAATTAATGGATCAATAAAAATTTCTTCTAAATTTAGTCCTTTTTTTATGCACATATCAACAATTTTTACTATATTTTCCATTCTCTGAGATTCATCCTCAGGCATTCCAGATTCACTTGCAGCGGAAACTATAACCTTGGTGCTATATTTTTTAGCTAAATCAATAGTTTCAGGTCGTTCAAGAGCAATAGAGTTTAACATAGCATCACCACACTTACCTGAATAATTTCTTAGACCAGCATCAATGATCTCAGGATTCGAAGAGTCTATACATAGTGGTTTGGTAGAGTGCCTTTCAATAAATTTTACAATCCAAGCCATTGCTTTTTTTTGCTCATCAAGTTTATATGAAAATTCGTCCACATTTATATCAAGATAATTAGCACCATGGTTTATCTGCCTATTTACTTCATAAAGTATATAATCAGCACCTTGATCAAAACCTGATGGCTCATTTAAGCATTTCCACAAAGCTATTAAGAAATGCTTTAAGTTGCCCTGCTCAAATGGTTGAGTTTTGTAAAAATACTCAGGTACAATCACATATTTTATTTCATTTTTATTTTTATATTTTATTGCCTCTGTCCCATCATCAAAAACATGCGACTTTATACCTTTCCTTTTTACAACTCTAGTAGTGTGTATATTTTCTCCAATTATTATAAAATTCATTGCTATATTTTTTTCCAATCAACTAATTCATTAATCCCACCAAATGGGAAAAAATGCAGATTATCATAACCTACTATGGAATTGATAATCTCTTTAGGATTATGTTTAAGTAACTTTGTTAAACCCAAACCCTTATTTTTAGCAATAATAGCAGAAGCAGAGACTCCGCAAACCTTTGCATATCTTAAGAGCGTTGTGAATTTTGCAGGTCCAGCAATTCCTATATGAATCTCTGTATTATTCGAAATATCTGATATATCTTTATTTATTTTTTCTAACCAAATGTTAGTTTGCTTTGGATCAAAAGTCCACTGAGTTACTATATTGCATTTATAATCTTTATTTACTAACCAATTTAATTTTTCTTTTAAATTTTCATCAGACTTCTCGTCAAAAGGATTTCCTTCAGGGTGCCCAGCAATATTAATTTGATCAAAATCAAAGTTTTCAAAAATACCTGTTTTAAAAATTTCATATGTTGAAGAAAAAGTTGGATCTTTTTCAGTAGAACTTCCACCGATAGCTAAAATTTTTTTTATATTTAATTTATCTAATTGGAATAAATAATATTCTAGTTCTTTTTCATCCTTAATATTTCTTGCAGGTAAATGAGGAATCACATTAAAGCCTTTATTTACTAATTTTTTACAAGATGAAATAATGTTATCTACTGGATCTCCAGGAATAGATGCAACATATATATCTCCAAACATATTTTTTGGCAATGAAAAGATTCTTTCATACTGCTTAGGAATTATTTCAAGAGTGTTTAACATTTATAATTAAAATCAAAATTATTTATGGGTAATAGATATAGTTTATATTTAAAATGTGGTAAAAATACACTTAAACGAATAAATAAATATAAAATTGTCTTTTTTACAGCGTATCTATAACTTTTAATCTCAAAATACACAATAAAAGTTACTATACCGTGTAAAATTATCAACGATACCGTGTAATTTAAAAATAATATGAAAGAAAATTCTCAAATAATTGTAGTAGGACTTGGTAGGTTTGGTAGTAATGTTGCTAGGACATTATATCAACTAGGTCATGATGTATTAGCAATTGATAAGGAGGAAATAAGAGTTCAATCAATGATGGGTGAAGTAACTTATCCTGTTACGGGAGATGCTACAGAAGAGTCAGTATTGCGTGAATTAGGAGTGCAGAATTTCAATATAGGTGTTGTTGGAATTGGAACAAATATAGAATCAAGTATTATGGTTAGTGTTTTATTAAAAGAAACTATGAAAATAGATACTGTTGTTTCAAGAGCTAGTACAAGACTTCATGGAAGTGCCTTAGAGTTAATTGGTTGCGATAGAGTTATTTATGCGGAAGAAGAAATGGGTGTACAACTTGCTCATAATTTATTTAATCCAGACGTAGAAGAATATATGCAAATAGCTCCCACCTATGGAATAAATAAACTTTCTGTGCCTGAAAGATTTGTAGGTATGAATCTAAAAGAGGCTGGTTTTAGTAATATTAGGGATAAATATGGTGTAACAATAATTGTGCTTAAAAGAGGAGATAATATAATATTAAGTCCAGATTCGGGTGAAGAGATAAAAGAAGGAGACGAAATTATTGTCTCTGGATTAGATGAACATATTTCAAAATTAATCGATTAATTATGTCTAAGATAATTTTATTAGTTAGTAAATTTCATGAAACCAATATAATGATTAAAAATGCATCAGAAATAATAAAAACGCATGGAGGTGTACTACACTTAATATACGTAATAAAGATGAAAATGGGAGTTTCTATTGATGCTGAAGTAGAAAATTTAGTCGAAGAAGGAGAAAATTATTTAGATGAGGCAACCCAAACAGCAAAATTACCTAGGAATAGCATTGAAACCCAACTTCTACAAGCTAGAAATATAGGGCCGGCTATAATATATGAATCAAATTTGATTAATCCAGATATAATTTACCTGGGACAAAGTAAAAATTATGATAATGAAAAATTTTTGTTGGATGAAGATATAAAGTATATCTTTGAAAATGCAAAATGTGATGTAGTCTTCTTTTATAATAAAAATACATGAAAATAATTATTACAAATATTAATAAACTGACTTTAGATTTAGCAAATTTTTTATCTAATGAATCAGAAAAAAATGAGGTCATTTTAATTTCTGATAAAAAAGAATACTTACATAAAAATTTAAAAAATAATATAAAAGTACTGAATATAAAAAATGATATTATCTCAACAATAATTAATTCAGATATTAATCCAGACATTATAATATGTAACTTTGATAATAATTATGAAAATAATATTGTTGCCCAGAGTATTTTAGCTGGTGAAAAAAATGTTAAGGTTTATTTATTAGTTTCTGATGATTCACTATTAGATCTTTATAAAAATACTGAAAATATAACCGTTATAAATATTAATAAAGTAATCAACAATTTACTAATTAAGACAATTTCACAGGAGCAATAATATGTACATAATTATAGTTGGAGTTGAGAATATTACTGCAGAATTATCTTACTCATTAAATAGCCAGGGTCATGAAGTTTTTGTGATAGATAATGACTTAGAAAAAATTAAAAATTTACAAGAAGAACAGGGTTTATCTATAGGACAATATATTGATACAACTAGTAAAGACTCCTTAATTGAAATTGGCATTGAAAGAGCAGAAAGATTAATAGCTGTTTCAGCTTCCGACGCTATAAATTTAACTGTATGTCAGTTAGCAAAAAGTATAATGGTTGAAAATATGAACTTTAAGTGTATTGCTGTAGTAAATGAACCAAAAAACCATTATTTATTCGAACTAAATGAAATAGATATTGTGGCGAATCAGGTTGATTTATTAGTTTCTTATATTGCTAATGCTATACCATCTCATCCGATATTAAGATTAATGCCATTACCTAATAGCCAGGAATTAATTTGTGTTAAAATTCCAACTTCGGGCGTAATAAATAATAAATTAATTTCAGAAATAATATTACCATATGGTTCAAGTATTGTATTAATTATAGATATTGATGGAAAAAATAAAGAAATCACCGATACAACAAAAATTATTTCTGGAGATGAAGTTATATTAATAGTAAATTTAAATGCTATAAATGAAGTATGGAATTTATTGACCGAATTGAGGTAATATGAAAAATATAGGTTATCTAGGGCCAAAAGGTACATTTACTGATGAGGCAGCATATAAATATGCAAAGAATGAAAACAGGATTGAATATTCTTCATTTTCAAACTTAACTGAAGCATTAGAAAATCATTGTGTAGACGAGATAGTAGTACCCATAGAAAATTCATTGCATGGAACAGTAATAGAAATTATTGACTATTTGATATCATCAAAGAAAGCGCAAATAATACACGAACAATATATGAATATAAATTTATGTCTAATAGGTAAAAAGGTTATTAATTACAATCAAATAAAATTTATAACTTCAAAAGAAGAAGCATTATCACAATGCAGGAAATTTATATCTACTAACATACCAAATTCAAAGCAAATTTTTGCCACAAGCACAGCTCAAGCAATTATGGATATTAATAAAAATGAAAACGATTCAATAGTAGCAGTTGGGCCTAAGAGAGCAGCTGAAATTTTTGATCTTAATATCTTAGAACAGAATATTCAAGATAAAAAAAACAATGTAACTAGATTTGTAACACTTTCAAATGAAAAAATAAATAGAAACTCCCATAATAAAGTATCCATTGCTTTTGCATTTGATCAGACAGACGCACCTGGACTATTATTTGGAGTATTTAAGTCCTTTGCAGATAGAAATATCAACCTTTCTAAGATAGAATCAAGACCAACTGGGGATGGAATTGGAAAGTATATTTTTCTAATTGATTTTGCTGGAAATATTTTAGATTCTAATGTTAAAGAATGTATGGGAGAAATACGTAAAAATTGCTCCATATTCAAGGTTCTTGGTAACTATTTATCAAACTTCTGATAAATTATTATAGATCTATATCATCTAGATCTAGATCATCAAAATTATCATCTCTCATCTTTTTTGTAGTATTTTTTCTAGCCTCAGAGGCTTTTGAGACTTTTTCTTTTGCTAGATCCGATATGTCGATAATTTTTTCTTTCCATTCTTTACTATAATCCTTAGCAAAAGATCTAAGTTCTTCTCCAGATTTAGGCGAAAGCATAGCCCCTGCTATAGCCCCTGCAATGGTACCCATAAATAAACCAAATATAAATCCACTACCATTATTATTATCTGACATTATTACACCTATACATACTATTTTTTAAATAATCTACTAAAGCCTATTAAGACAGCTCCGAATCCAAGAGCTCCTGCAAAAGACTTATATGGAGATGAATCCTTAAATAAATTTTTACTATTATTAACAGACTTAACGACATCATTAATGCCATTTTTTGCATTATCAGCATGAGTAAATATTTTATTTATTTTTTTATAAATCTTCACCCATAAAAATGTAGAAATTATAAGTAAAAAGAAAGCGAAAAGCACAAATACAATAATTATCAAATCTCTTATAAGCGTTATAGTTTCTTGATCCATATATTTTATTCCATTATATGCATTATTATTTTTTATTATATCAAAACCAGGGTTATTATCAAGTAATTACTTTACAATTGCTAATTTAAGAAGTCTCTTAGAGTGGTGGATCTTGATGGATGTCGTAATTTTCTTAGGGCTTTAGCTTCTATCTGTCTAATCCTTTCTCTTGTAACTCCAAAATTATCTCCTACTTCTTCCAATGTCCTGCTTCTTCCATCCTCAAGTCCAAATCTTAACTGCATAACTTTTTTTTCTCTATAAGATAAAGTGTCTAGAATGAGCTCTATATGATTTTTTAATATTTCATAAGTGGTATAGTCAGACGGTGAAATAGTTTTGTCGTCTTGAATTATATCGGATAGAAAAGAGTCTTCTTCGTCGTTTAGTGGAGTATCTAATGAAATAGTTTGTTGCGAAATTCTGATCATTTCTTGAACTTTTTCTTCACTCATGTTCATTATAAATCCTATTTCTGCATGCGACGGTTCCCTACCATTTTCTTGAACTAAAATTCTTATTGTTTGGTTGAGTTTATTTATATTTTCTACCATGTGTACAGGTATTCTTATAGTTCTAGATTGGTCAGCAATAGAACGAGTTATGGATTGTCGAATCCACCATGTAGCATATGTACTAAACTTATATCCTCTTCTATAATCAAACTTATTTACAGCTTTTAATAAACCTAGATTACCCTCTTGAATAAGATCCAATAAAGGCATACCTCTTGCAATATATTTTTTTGCAATAGATACCACAAGCCTCAGATTGGATTCTGAAATTTTTCTTTCTGAAAGATCTGATTTATGATGTAGGTCTTCAAAATAAAAGTTTAAGTCAATCTCATCTAGATTGTAAAATATATTTTTATATTTCTTTTTTTCCAAATCAATATCTTTTATATTTTCATATATTATCTTAGTGTCTAATAAAAATAATTCATTAGAAATCTTCTGAATTATGTATCTTGCATAATCACCTTCAATTAAGTGAGTATCTATAAGTTTATTTATTAGTATTTCATCATAGGTATTATCCAATAAATTACGTATTAAATCAGAGGAAATCAATGCTCCTAGACTACAAATATTAATATTTAAGTATCTGCAAATTGTAGAAATATATTCATAACTATCAAATAAATTCTCAACAAGAGTTTCAGCTATAAATGATGGAGATGGATTTTTACCAAATTTACTTAAGAAATCTTCCGATAGATTCTTCAAATAACTACTTATTTCTATATTTCTTGAAAAATTTTTTTCTTCTAGAGAGTTTAATAACTGTATATTTCCAATTTCACTAAGATAAAACTTAACGGGGTCATCAAATATTTCTATATTTGACTCTGAATTATAATTGGCAATATTTGTAGGTTTATTATTACTAATTATATTCTTAATATTTTTTCCACTAGATTTAGCATTAAAAGCTATATTATCTTGATCTATATTTATATCATCATTATTTATAGAATAATTATTCATACTAATTATTTTTTCCAGTAAATACTTTTCTTAAGTTTTCATTTGAATCTAATGAATTTTCTACAATTTTGTCTTTAAGTTCAGGGTTACTTTTGAGATCTTCTATTTCTTGTACTTTTAATTCTCTCAAAAATCTTTCTTTTAATCTTTTTATTATTTGATTTATATCTTCAACTTTTCTTGTAAGGTTTGATTCTGGTATATCACGTAATCTTAAGTATTCGATTTTTTCTTTTACTTCTTGATCAACCCCTATACCACTCTCAATAAAATTATTTTTCCATAGACTAAAAATCATTCTATTATCACTCTGCTTAATATAATTTTCTGGAATTGCTATTCCATATTCTTTAAGATCATCATATTTAATGAGTAGTGATAAAAAATGTTCATCTAACACATCTAGATTATCATCAATAGCTTTAATTTTATTTTTCAAGGTATGATAATTTTTTGAAGTATATTTTTGTATGCCCTTATTCAGTAAATTTGTAATTTCTCTATGAGAAATATCAAGTTTTTTGGCAAGTGATTTAGTGAAATTAGGTAATTCGTCCTTATTAATTAGATTTATTATTTTTGATATATCAATAACAAATTTTTCTGTGTTCTTGGGAGATTCTTCAAGACTATAATGTATATACTTAACATCTATAATGTAATCAATAATATTTTTTGTGTTTTTTAGTGAATTTTCCCATTCGATTGGAGATACCTTAATTGCTTCATCTGGATCCTTTATCATTTTTTTTGTTGAAGGATCTTTTATATCTATTTGAGCAATTTCAATATTTATATTTTCTTTGATTTTATTTGAAGACATATAATCTACAATGACCTCAAGCACTCTATTGGTAGCTTCTATGCCAGCATTATCTGAATCTAAACATAATATAATTTTTCCAGGTTCATCATTATTAAAATATTTCATTAATAAATTTATCTGCTTTCCAGTTATTGCTACCCCCATAGCAGCGACTACATTATTATATCCATGCTTATGTGCAGTTATTACATCCATATATCCTTCAACAACAATAGCTTGATTTTTTTTTCGTATATTATCTTTTGACCAATTTATACCGTATAGGTTCGCTGATTTATCAAAAGCCGGCGTAGCGTTAGTATTAATATACTTAGGAGAATTACTATTATCATGGATTTCTCTGCCTCCAAAACCAATAACATTACCGTCTGAATCATAAATATTAATCATCAATCTGTCATAAAACATATCACCCCATGTTCCATCTTTTTTTTGAACAATTAATCCAGACTCTTTTGCTATTTTAGAACTAACATTATTGATCTTTAGATATCCAGCCAACGAGTTTGTACCAGATAATGATAAACCAAACCCTCTTTTTTCTATATCGTCTTTCTCGTAACCTCTATTATTTAAATATTCTACTATTTTTACTCCATCTTTAGAAAGCAATTTATTTCTAAAGTATTCCGATGCTATTTTATTTATTTTATGAATTTCAGATATTACATCTTTATCTTTTCTTGAGTTATTATTAGAAAAATTAGTCTCTCGTATTCCTAACTTGTCACCTAAAATTTTAAGTGCTTGTGAAAAATCTACATTTTCAATTTTTTGAATAAAAGAAATTATATCTCCCCCCTCATTACATGAACCAAAGCACTTCCATGATTTTCTTTCAGAATTCACATGAAAAGAGGGTGTTTTTTCTGTATGAAATGGACAAACAGCTTTTGCTCTATTACCAGCAATACTTAATGGAACATATTCAGATATTACACCTATAATATCTGCATTATTCTTTATTTCTTCAACTGAAAACATATATAGAATAATACAATATTATTGACGTTTAATCTCTACACGAATACGGATAAATTGCTTATATATATAGTTAAATTCTTCCTCGAAAAATCTCTTTACCTATTCCAGGATAAATATTTTCTGCAAATGACAAAGCAAAATTATCAGTCATACCGCATAAGTAATCCGAAACAGCAACTTCTTTAGTATCAGATATATCTCTAATCCATTTTGGAATTAAGTTGTCATTATTGGATAGATATTCAAATATAACTTCTATAATTTTTGACGCTGTCACTCCAATCTCTGAATCGCTAATAATGTGGTAAAAATTTTTGAACATATAATTTCTTAGATCTGTAAATATTTCACTTAAGTCTTTAGACATTCTTATCCATGGCATCTCTCTATTTGACAGACTACCTTCCCATCCTATTCGATCCTTAATTAAATCATTGTCCGCACAGTCTAATGAATTTATTATTACATCGATCACCATAGTATTAATTCTTTCAGAGTGCCTTTCACCTAATTTTTCTATTATCTTGAGTGGGAATTGATCAATAGTTAAAAATTTTGATCTAATTGCATCTAAAATATCATGAGCTAAATATGCTATTGCATCAGATATACGTACTATTTGTGCTTCTAAAGACAAATACTTAACTGAATCATAATTCAAAAATTCTCCCTCAGGCTTTGAATGATTTTTTATACCATCAATTACTTGATTAGTAAGATTTAGACCCTTACCATTTTTTTCTAATTTAGTAACCAACCTAACTGATTGCTTACTATGATGAAATCCTTTAGAAAGCAACTTATTGAGCATGCTTTCTCCAATATGACCAAAGGGGGTATGCCCTAAATCATGCCCCAAAGCAATAGCTTCAACCAAATCTTCATTAAGGTTTAACGCTCTAGCAATAGATCTTCCTACCTGAGAAACCTCAATAACATGGGTTAATCTTGTAGTAAAATGATCACCTACAGGAGCAACAAAAACCTGACTTTTATGCTTTAATCTTCTAAAAGAATTTGTATGAATGATTCTATCTCTATCTCTTTGAAATTCTTTTCGTATAGATGATAACGGCTCTTTTACTTTACGCTCAGCATGCCTAGATAAGGTTGCATAATTTGAAAGAAATTCTTCTTTATCTTCCATCAGTTTTCTGATGATATTTAATTTTTCATATTTCATGAATTAATCGAACTCCGGATTTTCATGTAAATTTCTTATATTTTTTTGAGTAATATATATAAATATAACCAAAATAATAATAACTGTAGGGCCAATAATCATTCCATATCTTATTCCTGTCAAAGATGACCAAAAACCTGTCCATAATCCCCCCATAATCCCTACGCTACCCGTAATTATAAATATCCCCATTACTCTACCCCTTATGAGTTCTGGCAACCTTATCTGTACAGCATAAAAAGATGAATTAAACAGACTCCCATTTCCAAAGTGTGCTAGTGATGCTAAGGCCATCGACAAATATAAGTTCTCTGAAAAGGAAATAAAAAAAAGCATACTTGAAAATAATAAAGCTGAAGATAATATTGCATATCCATAATATTTTCCGAAAGAAAATCTAGATGATAACAAAACACCTGCAATTGCGCCTACTCCGCACGAAGAAAATAAGTAGCCCACCTCTTTTGCTCCTCCATCAAATCTTTGTACATATGATGGCAGTATAGTTATCCAACCAAAATTCATTAGCATGTTTGTAAATAATAATATATTTAATATTAATATTATCTTTTTAGAGTAAATAAACTTAAATCCAGTAGTTAATTCAAATAATATACTCCTTTGATAAGAATCTACACCTCTATTTGGTAGGAAAAATGTAGACACAGCCATAATCCCCCAACCTATTGAAGCAATCATAAAACCTATATAAGTATCAAATAATGAGATGACAAATCCACCTATTGCAGGAGCTATAATCGAAGACATAGAAAAATTGGCATTATTAAAAGTTACTGCACTTTTCATAGACTCTTTTGATACTAATGATGGGAAATAAGCAAACCTAGAAACTTGATCTATCCCGGACACTATACCACTAAATATTGAAAAAATAATTATATGCCAAAATTCTATATAATCAAAAAAATCTAAAAAGGAAACACACGTAAACGATATTATCCCTAATGAAGAAACAACGAGCAATAAAATTCTTGATTCATATCGATCAGCCAGTATTCCTCCGAATAAATTAAAAGCAATCATTGGCAATGCTAGTGATGCTGCTCCAATCCCAAGAGATAATTCAGTGCCTGCTAATTTCCAGATAAGTATCATTTGAGTAACAACCCCTAGCCTATATGCATTTTGCCCAAAGAACGTACCTATAAAATATATTCTAAAAAATTTGTTACTAAAAGCATTAGTAGATTTTAATGGCATGTGATAACTTTCAAAATAATTTCAAATTTGTTTACGAGTTCTTTATAATTTTTGATAAATTTCTTGGTAAATCTGGATTATTCCCTAATTTCAATGATACATAATACGCAAGAAGTTGAAAAACTAAAGTAGAAAAAAATGGGATAGAAATATTTGATGATTTAGGTATGAATAATGTTTTATTTGTCATCTTAGATAATTTTTTTTCTCCTTCATTTAATATAGCAATCACGGGAGACTTTAAAGATACTAAATCTTTAATCATTGATAAATTTTTTTCATAGTTTTCATCATCTGTGGCACAAATTATAACTGGAATATTTTTATCTAATAATGCAAATGTTCCATGCCTTAGTTCTTCAGATATATATCCTTCTGAATGTATATATGAAGTCTCTTTTAATTTTAGAGATCCTTCAAGAACTACAGGAAATAACTTTCCTCTACCTAAATAAAATATATTATTATAGTTAGATATATATTTTGAAATTTCCTTAATATTATTAATAACTTTTTTATCATTAATAAAATCTGCTAACCCCAGAGGAATCTTCTTTATTTCTTTTATATAATGTGAAATAAAAATAGACTTTTTCTCAGCAAAAAATATTGATAATTGAAGCAATAACAGTAAACTCATAGTAAATGTTTTTGTCGCAGCAATACTATGTTCAATACCTGAATTAATAGGAAGATAAATATCCGAAATATTGCATGCTTTTGATTTGTTTGATTCAGAAACTAGAATCTGTAAAACACCATTAGAACGTGCCTTTTTCATCATTTCAACTGTGTCTGATGATTCACCAGATTGAGTTATTGAAACTAATAAAATTTCATCATTAGAAAAAAAATTATCAGAAGATATTTCGGAAGCATTAAGAGCAATTGATGGAATTTTAGCTATCTCTTCCATAACTTTCGCGCCATATAAAGCTGCATTATATGAAGTTCCCATACCCGTAAAAATTATTCTACTAATAGATAAAACATTTAGCTTAGAATTTTCAATTTCTGGAAAAAGTAAAGTTGAATTATCAAAACTTATTCTATTATTAATTGAACTGTCTATCAGGTTAGGTTGAGAAAATATCTCCGTTTCCATAAAATATCTGTTTTTACTATCACTCATTTTTATCTCCCTCTAATTCAACTTCCGATGTAATAGAAAATTGTTCCGAAGATGAATTTTTATAGTAACCTTGCTTTTCTGGAGGTAGCATTTTTGAGATTCTTAACATAATTTCATTTGCTGCTAAAAAAATAGCAGCCCTAGGTGATAAATTTTTGATTTTATTATTAGTAACAATAAATGGTTTTCCAATATTTAATTTTATATCTGCTGTCGGCTTGAGAACTTTTATGGGATTTTGCAAATTTTCTGTTCCAGATAAAGCAATTGGTACAATAGGTATATTATAATCTATAGATAACTTTGCAACTCCGGGCTGACCTTTGATCAGTCCTCCATTTTTACTTCTTGTACCTTCAGGAAACATAATTGCAATTTTATTTTCTTTAATTAATTTATCAGTTACCCATTTTATTGCCTTATTATCTTTTCGATTTCTATCAATAGGGTAAGCACCATAGCTTCTTAATAATAAAGAGACGAGAGGAAAAGCAAATAATTCTTTTTTTGCAAGAAAAACTGGCGGCTTGGGTAAAACTGAAGCAACTATTGGAGGATCTAAATTAGAAATATGATTAGGAGCTACAATATATGGACCATTTTTTGGCAAATTTTCTAAACCATTTATTTCTAAATTAGAAAACCATCTTAATGTTTTCTTAAAGCCAAAATTGCAGGATTTGAAAAGCCATTGTTTCATAATTTTTCTCTTTTAACTTCGACATACATTTTATTTACTACTTCCTCTAAGCTAAGATTATCAGTATTAATAATAATTGCGTCTTTTGCAGGTTTAAGGGGAGAATCTTTTCTTGTCTTATCAATTTTATCTCTTTTTTCTATTAAGTTCTGAATCTCTATTATAGATTTTTTTGAATCTTTTAACTGATCATATCTTCTTTTAGCTCTTATAATTGATGACGCATTTAAGTAGAATTTAAGTTTTGCACTTGGCAAAACAACCGTACCTATATCTCTCCCAATCATTATAATATTTTGATTTTTTGCAATGTCCCTTTGTTTTGAAACTAAAAATTTTCTGATAGAAGATATTGATGAAAATTTTGAAACTGATAAATCTATTTTCGGTATAAATAATTTACTCATAGCATCATAATTATTAACAAATATAGTTGAAGTTTTTCGTTGAGTAAACTTAATGTTAAAATTCATATTTTCTAGTTGTTTGTTTATCTTATTTAGTTGTTCAGGGAGTATGTTATTATCTATAAAATATGCAGTTATTGCCCTATACATTAAACCAGTATCTAAATAAGAAAAATTTATTTTTTTAGATAAAAATGCTCCTGCCGTGGACTTACCTGATCCAGCAGGACCATCAATCGTAACGATTTTTGTGTTAAAATTTATTTGATTAAACATAAATTATTTAACTAAGTATACATGCGGTTTTTATGAATATTATTGATTGGATTACAGTTACCATAATATTATTTTTTATTATATGGGGCTACAAAACTGGGATTATTAATGCTGTTTTTTACACTATAGCTATATACATTGCCATTCTGTTTAGCGGTTTGTTTGCTGGTAGACTACTAAATATAGTTTGGAATAGTCTTCATAATGACATCAATAATAAAACATTATCAACGATTATTGGATATATTGTAATCTTTATAATTATAATCTTGATAAGCAAAATTTTAATATCATTAATAAAAAAAACATTTAATTTTTCCACTATAAGACTTTTAGATAAATTAGGTGGGATAATTTTAGGAATAGTTGCAGGCTCAATGATATGTGGAGCTATAATTACAATTTCAGCAAGATATGTATATTTACCATCAAGCATGGAAATTTCTTCTGAAAAATCTTTAGGTAAGAATATAGAAGAAATAACAGAGTCTATTTCAAAAGAATTTTTTGAAATAGGTATAAAAGATTTTATAGATCAAAAACTTGTTAGTTCAAAATTTGTTCCCTATGTTATGAATCAGCGTAAAGTAATCATAGAATTTGCACCCGAAGAGTTTGGTATAGGTTTAGACATACTAAACTCAAGGATTAATAAATATCCTAAAAAATAATTGAAGGTTTAACATCTGAAATTTTTCCCATGTTCACAAAAGGCAATTCCATCATTAAAACTTCAATAATCAATTGAGGCGATCCATTTTGTTCTAGATATTTAATAGATTTTTTAAACTCTTGCATTACATCTAAAATTTTTCTTATTTCTATTTCCTCAGAAATTTTCAATATCATTTCACGCCATTCTTGATTTACTATATGCTCATTTAGTCCATTTTTTAATACTAATAAATCTCTCCAAAAATCTAACCACATTGATAATTCTTTATATACTTGATTTTTATTTTTTCTATAGAGACTAGAAATATCTCTTGCATAATTAAACCTTTTATCAATACCACTAGATAAAATTTCAGCAAACTTTAATATCGTTTGGAAATAATCGTCAATTAAGGTTTGATCATTACATGCATTTATCGCAAATCCAATCTTTCCTTTACTAATCCTAGAAATGAATTCAGATTTACTTTCATCTATATCAAAGTTTCTTAAAATAAAATTTTCTATATCTTGTTTTTGTATGTAGTCAAGGTTGATCAACTGGCATCTAGAAACAATCGTACTTGGCAAGGATTTTATACTTGGAGCTGTGAGTATAATAGCTGCTTCCTGAGGTGGTTCTTCTAAAATCTTAAGCATGGAATTGTATCCTGATTCTGTCATATTTTGAGCTTGATTGATAATATAAATCTTTTTCTCACCTTCGAAAGGCTTTAAGTAAATATCCTTAATTATTTGCCTAATTTGATCAATAGAAATAACTAAACTTGATCTATTTGTTTGATCAGAAAATTCCTTATCTATGATTTTTATATCACTATGATTTCCGTTTAATATTCTAGATCTTTCTTTTGAAGAACTAATATCAATAACATATTGGTTATCAAACATATCCTTATTTGGCTTTGCATTTAGTATCGAAGCCAAATCTACTGCTAAGGTTTTTTTACCTATATTTTCTGGCCCTGTAATTAGATATGCATGAGATGTTTTAGACATAATAATAGACTTATTTATAAAGTCTATTGCTTTATTATGACCAAAAGTCCTAAGGCCTAAAATTTTTAATTCTTTATTCAAAAATACTTAGCCTTAATAAATCATCGTATGTTTCCCTCCTACTAATTAATATAGGAGACTCTGATGCAGACTTAATTAAAATTACCGCAGGTTTTGTTTGCATATTATAATTACTTGCCATCATAAGGTTATAGGCTCCTGAAGCTGGTAAAGCAAGAAGGTCACCTATTTGAGGATTAGGTATAAAAACATCTTTAGCTAAAATATCTCCAGATTCACAAAATTTTCCAGCAATCGTAACTAAATTATCACGTTTGTGGTTAACTTTTGCCGCAGAAACAACTGAATATTCTGATTGATATAACGCTGGCCTTATATTATCACCCATACCTCCATCAACACTTACATAAGTTCTTACATTCTTAATTTTTTTTATTCCTCCTACTGTGTATATTGCAACCCCTGACCTTCCAATAATCGATCTACCTGGCTCCACTATTAATTCTGGGTAATCTAAATTATATTTATCGCATGATTGTTTTATAGAGTCGGAAATAACTTTTGCATATTCGGAAATTTCTGGTGGTTTCTTATCAGTTTGATATCCAATTGCAAAACCACCTCCAGGACTAAATCTTTTTAGAATAAACGAATAATTTTCTTTCATGTCGTAACAAAAACCTAATACGTATTCTATAGCTTCAGAAAAAGGTTCTAATTCAAATATTGGTGAACCTAAATGAAAATGAACACCTTCCAAAATCAAGTTAGATTTATCTAAGGTTTGCTTTATTGCTAATTCAGCATCTCCTGTTTCAATAGAGAAGCCAAATTTTGAATCCAAAATACCAGTTGAAGTTAAAAGATGAGTATGAGGATCAATACTTGGAGACAAACGTAGCATAACTTTTTGAAACTTACCTAAATTAACTGCAATATCATTAAGCAAATTTATTTCAGCAAAAGAATCTATAGTTATGTGTTCTACGCCATAAATTAAAGCTTGAGTTAGTTCCTCTTTACCCTTATTATTTCCATGAAAATTTAACTTATTTGGAGGAAAGTTACTTGCTATAGCAATAGCTAACTCACCACCTGTAACAACATCCATGTACAAACCTTCTTCATCTATAATTTTGTTTACAAAAGGATTTGTAAAAGCCTTACAAGAGTATTCGATATGAGAATTTTTATAAAACTTTTGGAAACTCTCATTAAAATTAGAGCACATCTTTCTAATCGTATCCTCATCATATATATATAGCGGGCTCCCAAATTTCTCAACCAAATCATCAACAGAATGACCATTAATTTGTAAAACACCACTAGAACTTACTTCAGATGAAAAAGGTAAAATTTTAGATTCATTAAATGACATTACAAACAACTCCTATTATAAAGTATTTACTTAACAATTTATACTACTCCACATTTTTTCTTTCTGAATTTGACTTAACTCAGATATAGATTTATCTTTAGATAATTTTTCCATTATTAATATTTTCTTTTTTATCTTCTTTGTATAATTTCTTAGTACTAATTCTGGATTAATATTTTTTGAGGCAAATAAGTTTACTAAAGAAAAAAGAATTTTTCCTAATCTTTCTTCTGAATCAAAGATTTTTGCATCAATATTAAAATCTAATTCTTCATATTTTACAGGAATTTTAGCTTTTTTTGATTTTTTTATAACGGATGTTGCATAAGAAAGTGAAGGCAATGTATCTGGTATGTCTGATACCAATGAATAATCTTTATTGTTTTTTAATTTTTCGTCTTTTTTTATCTCTTCCCAATTATCTACAACATCAGAAGAAGTCATTTTATTTTTTTTACTCTTAAAAACATGCGGGTGTCTATTAATTAATTTGAATCTTACATATTCACATAGTTCAAAAAAATCAAATTTAGAATTATCACTAGCAATATCAGAGTGATATAAAACCTGCATCAGAATATCTCCCAATTATTCTTTTATTTTTTCACTGCTGTTTTCTTCTATAGCATCTAGAAGTTCGTATGTTTCTTCTATTAAATTATTTCTAAGCGATTGATGAGTTTGCTCCATGTCCCATTTACATCCATGAGGGCTTCTTAAGTACTCTACTAATTCAACCAAAGATAAAATTTTTTCAATTTGATTAGTCTTACCTTGAGTATCTTTGTCCATTTTATTTTCTTTCTCAATTATAATAGTATAAGTTATATTTTAAACGTTTATGCATTATCAAACAAAAAACATTCAAATACTTTCTTCACTATTCTATATTATTTTATTACCTATTTTTTTTATCTCAGTAAATGTGATATATATTACTAATTCAAATTGGCTTTATTCATATGGCTGGAATAGAAATCAGATAGAGAATTCAACAGGATTAAGCATTGATCAGTTAAATAGCGGTTCAGATCAAATTAAGTCTTATTTTAATAATGATGAAGAATACTTAAATTTAATAATTATTGAAGATGGAATTAAATATTCTTTATACAATGAAAAAGAAATACTTCATATGAAAGACGTAAAACACCTAATAAAGTTAACACAAAATACCATTATTTTCTCAGGCTTATTTATACTAGCGTATTATTTAGTTACTATTTTTACGGCAAAATCACTAAGAAAAAGTATTGAACAAATACGAAGATCTTCAAAAATTTCAGCATACTCTACTGTTGGATTTTTAGCTTTTGTTGGATTATTAGCCTCCATTAATTTCACTTGGCTATTTAGACAGTTTCATTTCATAAGTTTTAGCAACGATCTTTGGCAATTAAATCCAAACACCGATTATTTAATTGCTATGTTTCCACAAAGATTTTTTCTCGAAACAACAATTTTTATAGGAGTACTTACTATAATTGAGTTTATAATTTATATGATAGTTCTAAGAAAAATATAACTATATATTATGATCCCGTATTATATCTTTTACTTCTAACACTGACTCTGCTACAAAATCTGGTTTACAAGAAAATTTTGTATTAACGCCATTGGTAATCCAAACAGTTTTAGCCCCAACATTCTTTGAACCACAAACATCAGTATTCAGATTATCTCCAATATGTAAAACTTCCTGGGGTAAAGCATTTATTGATTCGAAAGCTAAATGAAATATTTTTTCTGAAGGTTTCGCTATGGAAAGATCATTTGAAAAGAATAGACCGTCAAACTTATCAAATAATTCAATTCTTTTAAACCACCTAATATACGCTTCAGGGCTAGTCAATCCTGTATTTGAAATCAAAATTATATTATATTTTTTTCTAAGTGAAGTTAGCATTTCCAAGACCCCACTTAGTAATTGAGGAGGATGCTCTAAAAATGCTTCATCAATGACATCCGCTATTTCTTTTACTAACTTGCTTGTTACTTTTTCTCTATCAATATCCAGACTATTTAAACCTTGTAATACCCATTCATTAAATTTTTTATCCAATCCTTTTTCGTGCCCAGAATTGATAGTTCTAGAAATATCATTAAATACAGATGTTATTTTCTCTGCAGATAAATCTATATTATGTTTAGATAATTTTATCTTAATTTTTTCGCTTCTAATATTTCTTCTTATATCAGAATGAGCAGTTAAGTCTGACTCATATATTAATGTTAACCAAAGGTCAAAAGACAAAGTTCTTATTTTTTTATTTTTCATAAGATACCAAACAATTAATATCAATATTATTAGGTAAATTATTTCTACCATTAAGATACAATAACTCAGCCACAAGTAAAACTGATACTACTATAGCACCAGAATTTGAAACAAGTTCTATAGCTGCATTTACAGTACCTCCTGTTGCTAACAAATCATCTACAAGGATTACTTTTTTTGTACTATTAAATACATCATCTTTACACTCCAACCTTGAATTGCCGTATTCTAAATCGTATTTAATACTTTTCACAGGAGGAGGTAATTTTCCAGATTTTCTAATTGGCACAAAAGGGACTTTTAGTCTATTTGCTAAAGGAGATCCGAAAATAAAACCTCTAGCGTCAATAGCAGCAATGCAATCAAAATCTAAACTTAATGCATATTTTTCAAAACTATCTAAAACATAGTTTAATGCCTCATAATTTCCTATTAGCGGACTTATATCTCTAAAGATAATTCCATCTGAAGGAAAACCAATTATATCGGCAATATATGATTTTATATTCATAAAATTTCCAAACTAACTAAATCACAAAAGCAATTTTAATTTTTTTTATTCTGTTAATATTAAAATATATATGTAAAAAGCACTAGGATAAATCGAAATTTACCTCTCTAAATTACAAATATCTGGATTTAGAAACCATAAAAGTACAGAACTCAACCTTTCGGAAGGGCTAAATGTATTTTATGGAAATAATGGCCATGGAAAAAGTAGTTTACTTGAAGCCATTTATATGCTTTCGATTGCCAAATCCCACAAGTCTTCAAGCGATAAAGAGTTAATTAATTGGAATACTCTTGAAGAAAATGGTCATATGCAAATCTTAGGAATTTCGAGAAGTGAGGATATTACAACACAAGCTCAAATAGACATAGATGCGTCAAATAAAGATTTGTCATTCAGAAAAAGTCTCAGAATTAATGGGATTAAGTGTAATTCATTTGATTTTGTAGGTAATATTAATAGCGTTTTTTTTGAGGCTGAAGACATTGAAATTATTTATGGGGGACCAGGAAAAAGAAGAAGATATCTAGACATTTTAATTGGTCAATCAATTCCTTCATATCTAAAGGATATTCAAAGATACAAAAGAGTTATAGCTCAAAAAAACAAATTGCTAAGAAGGATTAGAGAAAAAAAGTCAGAAAAAAAAGAACTAATATTCTGGAATGAACGGTTAGCATACGAGGGATCAAAAATAATAGATATTAGAAGGAAATCGATATCTTCACTTAGTTCAAATTCTATAGACCATCACATGGATCTAAGCGGAGGAGAGGAGATAGAGTTAGAATACAAAACAAAAATTTTATCATCAAATGAAACTCCAAAAATCGAAATTAATTCGTTATCAAACCAGGAAATTGAATCAAAATTTTTAGATACATTACTTAAATACAGTGATAATGAAATAAGACAAGGTGTTTCAATATATGGACCACATAGAGACGATATAGACATTTTATTTAACAATCGAATAGCAGGAAAACACGCTTCTAGAGGACAAGCGAGAACTATAGCATTTGCATTGAAGTTATCAGAGGCTATTTTTGTAGAAAATACTACAGGGAGAGTTCCCGTTATTATTTTAGATGATATATTATCAGAACTTGATCCAAACCGACGTATGCTCATATTAGATATGTTTAAGAATTATCAGCAGGTAATATTAACAGTTACAGAGGCCGAGCTACTTCCAGATAAAATTAAGAAAGTATCTAATCTTTATAGTATTAAATCAGGGAATGTAGAGAAAAATTAATTTTGAAAAAAAAAATCAAGCAAATCGCACAATTAGTACATAAATCTGAGTATGTAGTAGTTATGACTGGTGCAGGTATGTCTGTAGAAAGCGGAATACCTCCTTTTAGAGGTACTACAGGAATATGGACTAAATACGGTAATCCAAAATTAGATTCTTTTTCGGATTTTAAGAAAAATCCAACAAAATGGTGGGATAACAGAAGAAATTCAACAATAGATAAGCACATTATAGAGCTTAGAGAATCACTTACCAAAGCAAAGCCTCATGATGGGCACCGTAGTCTTGCTAGAATTGAAAGAGCGAGATATATAAAAAGTATTATAACGCAAAATATTGATGGACTTGACTTAATGGCTGGATCAAAAAATGTTATTGAAATACACGGAAATAGAAAAAGATTAAGGTGCTTAGGTTGTAATATGAGAGTAGATTTAGGAGAATATATCCCCATCTATGCTCCTGATCCATGTAAGTTTTGTGGAGGAACAGTAAAATTTGACACAGTACTATTTGGAGAGCCTATTCCAAAAGATATCATGAAAATTTCAAGACAGGAAATTGATAAATCTGACCTAATCATTGCTGTAGGCACATCCGCAACAGTAAGACCAGCTAGTGGGTTACTATGGATTGCTAAATCTCAAGGATCAAAAATTATCGAAGTGAATATTGAAAAAACTAAATTGACAACAATTTCAGATTATTATATTAAATCTAAAGCTAAGTCTTTTTTCGTAAGCCTTGAAGATGAATTAACTTCTAATTCTAATCAAGAATAGTTTAAGTAAAGCCTCTAGTATAATTCCAAATGACATCTTAGAATTACCTGCTTTTCTATCAATAAATATGTATGGGTGCTCAGTAATCATTAGATGTTCTTTTTGACACCAATATGCAACCTCGGCTTGAAAACCAAAACCTTTTAATTTTAGTTTTGACAAGATTACTTTTTGAAATACATGGCTATTATATCCCTTAAAACCCGAAGTAACGTCTCGAACCTCTAACCCCATTAATAATCTTATACCAAAGTTGCCAAAGAAACTTATAGATTTTCTTAATAAGCTCCAATTTGGGTCTACTCCTGCACCATATATATATCTAGAACCTACAACAATATCTTTAGTATCTAATAAATTATTCATAATTAATAATTCTTTCGGAGGGTGAGAAAAATCTGCATCCATTTGGATAATTTTTTTTGCTTTATTTTCTAAAGCACACATAAATCCTTCTACATAGGCAGTACCTAACCCCATTTTACTTTTTCTATGAATAACCTTAAAAAAGCCTTGAAATTTATCTGATAATTTATCAGCAATAATTCCAGTCCCGTCTGGAGAGCCATCATCAATGATAATAAAACCAATTTTATTAATACCTAAACTTGATATTTCTTCTACAATCTTAGGTAAATTATCTGCTTCATTATAAGTAGGAATAACAATGACAGTTTCTGGATAATAATTAGATTTACTCATTTTTGACCCGGCCATGTTTTTTATATTTTCCTAACAAGCTATTTAATCCTATTTTCGCAACGTCAACTACAGCTGAAAAGCCTTTTATAAAAGTCATTTTTGAGCCTTCTTTATAATACCAATTAATTGGGATTTCCCTAATGGTGAATCCTGATTGCTTAGCAATTACCAAAATTTCTACATCAAAAGCCCATCCATTAAATTTTTGATTTGAAAACAAAATCTTAGATGATTCTCTAGAAAATAACTTAAAGCCACATTGAGTATCTTGTATATCCATAAAAGTGAAAATTTTTACCGCATAATTGAATAACCTACCTTTGACATGCCTGATAATTGGTTCATTAAATCTTTTTGAACCTTCAACTTCTCTTGAGGCTATACAAATATCATTAGTAGGGGAAGAAGAATCTGATAAAAATCTAGAAAAATTATTTATATCCATTGATAAATCAGCATCACATAAAAATTTCCAATCTCCATTAGATTTTTGCATTCCTTTTCTCACAGCAGAACCTTTTCCTAAGTGATTTAATTTGAATAATTTAATCCTAGAATCAACATTAATTAAATTTAATACTATTTCACATGTAGAATCTACTGAACCATCATCAACAACAATAATCTCCCATTTATAAGAGCATTTTGAGAAATAACTAATCAACTTAGATATAGTTTTTTCTATCCTTTGTTCCTCGTTATAAGCAGGAATAACTATACTTAAATATATTTTTTCCAAAAAATCCACCTTATAAATTTAGGGTGCCTCTAATTCAAATGCATCATGCAGAGCTACAACAGATTTTTCAATATCATTTTTATTTATTATTGTAGTTATTCTTATTTCAGAAGTAGTAATCATATCAATATTTACATTCAAGCTAGATAGCACTGAAAACATTTTAGAAGCGTATCCAGGAGAATTTTCCATCCCCGTGCCAACTATACTCAATTTTGCTAAATCTATACCAGACTCAATATTTTTATAATTTATTCCATCCAAGGAACCCATCAAACTAACTGCTCTTTCGAGATTTGATTCAGATACGGTATATGTAAAGTCTGTTGTCCCGTCTGAACTGGTGTTTTGTACAATAACATCAATACTTATTCCCTCATCTGAGAGAGGTTTAAGTAGCTCAGCTGCAATACCTGGTTGATCCATTACACCTTTAACAGTAATCTTTGCAACATTTTTATCTACAGCTATACCAGTAACTGCTTTTCGTATTTCCATATTTGAACTCCTATGTATTAATGTACCTTGTTCTATAGAAAAAGATGAGGCCACATAAACAGGCATATTATAAACTAAACCTAATTCTATAGATCTAGGATTCATTTTTGCACCTAATGAAGCCATCTCTAGCATTTCTTCAAAACTAATTTCATCTAATTTTCTTGCTTTTTTTGTTATTCTTGGATCTGTCGTGTAAATACCCTCGACATCAGTATATATTTCACATCTTTCTGCATTTAAGGCAACAGCTAATGCCACTGCAGTTGTGTCTGACCCCCCTCTACCAAGTGTAGTAACATCACCTAAATTATTTAATCCCTGAAAACCTGCAACCACCACTATTGAATCTTTATTAAGTTCTTCTTGAATTCTATTAATATTTATGTCTGATATCCTTGCTGAACCATGAACAGAGTCGGTCATAATTCCAGCTTGAACACCTGAAAGACTTATAGCTTTTTTATTTTTTGCAATAAGGGACAAAGTCATCAAAGTAGAACTAACCAATTCTCCTGTTGATAATAAAATATCCATTTCCCGGGTTATACTATTTGCATTAGAATTAACCTGAGACGCCAAACTAATTAAGTTATCAGTAGAATCTCCCATTGCTGAAACTACAACTACTACCATATAACCTTGTTTTGTTTTTGAAATGATTTTTTCAGCAATATTACTAATCTGGTCAGTAGAAGATAAAGAACTACCACCATATTTTTGTACAACTAATTTTTTTCTAGTCATACTTTCACCCTTGCTCCTGAATCTGATATAGGAACTACCATAGTTTTTCCATTTATCCCAAAAGTTCTAGCTGTCTCTGCCATTTCGTATCCAATCGTGTATTCCCTTTTATCTGACAAGGCAATAATTGAAGATCCAGACCCCGATAAGTAACTACAGTAAGCACCACCTCTAATTGCAGCTTCAATTATGTAAGGCATGGCCCTATATGTTTTAGATCTTTGTCTCTGATGCAATTTGTCTTGAGTCGCAAATCTTAATAAATCATAGTTACCGGAGCTTAAAGAATTAACTAATAAAGCTGCTCGTCCTATATTAAATACAGCATCTGTTCTGGATATTTCTGAATGTAAACTCATGCGGGATTCATCTGTATTCAATGTCATATCAGGAACAAATATTATTGCATTTAGTTTTGATTTAATTTTAACTTTGTCAATTATCCAACCGTTTTTTTCATCATTAATACCTATTGAACAACCACCATAAATAGCTGGAGCAACATTATCTGCATGACCTTCAATATTAGCTGCTAATTCAAAAATTTTTTCATCTGTTAGCTTTGAATTTGAAATATAATTTCCTGCCATTAAACCTGAAACTATTGCTGCAGAACTACTTCCCATTCCCCTAGAGAAGGGTATCTTATTATTACACAAAAATGTCAGAGATGGCACAGACTCTCCAATCAAGTCATAAACCGACTTAACTCCTAAATAAACTAAATTAGATTCATCTTTTGGGAGTTCCTGTTCACCTTCTCCTTGAATATTAAAGGAAAAATTACCTGATACAACAGTTAATTCATTCCATAAATCTAATGCCACACCAATAGAGTCAAAACCTGACCCCATATTGGCGCTTGTTGCCGGAACCATTACTGATATTTTTTTATTTATACTCATTTGGTATTTAATTATTTTTTTTATTACACATTTAAAGTATAATCGTTGATACAAAAACTAGTATATCTATATGGTATAAAATTTTTAGGTAATAATAAAAGGATTGTTTATGTCAAATAAAATAATTATTCTTGGTAATTTTGGAAATTCAGATAATAGTTCTTTGCAAAAAGACTTTCAGACACAAGAAATATTAGATTTAGCAAAAAAAAATCATAATAATTTGAAAATTGGATTTGTTAATAATCAAGAAGACTTCCAACAAATAGTTGAAAAATGTAAGGATGCAAAGGTAATTATTGCGCAAGGTAAATATGAGTTATTAACGGATTTATGCAGTGAATTAAAATCACTTAAACTCGTCCAAACTATTAGTGCAGGTACTGAGTGGATTGACAAACCCCAATTAAAAGAAATGGGAATTAAAGTCTCCAATAATGGTGGAGCTAATGCTGTTGCAGTGGCTGAGCATGCAATTGGATTAATGTTTGCAGTAAATAGAAAATTAGATATTCAAATTGATAGCGCTAAAAATGGCACATGGATGGATGGAGTGGAAGGCGATCGAGATGAATTTCAGACTTTAGTAGGAAAAACTGTAGGAATTATTGGATTAGGTAGAATTGGCTCAAGAGTTGCAAAAAGGCTCTATGGTTGGGAGTGTAAAATAATATACCATGACACGCAAGTTTTCGATAAAAATTACGAAAAAGAATGTAATGCTAAGAAAGTCTCGCTAGTTGAGTTATTAGAACATTCAGACGTAATAACTCTTCACGTTCCATATGATCGTTTAACAAGGCACCTTATTTCTCAAGAAGAGTTTGACTTGATGAAAAAATCAGCGATATTAATTAATACATGCAGAGGTGGTGTTGTTGATGAAGATGCATTGATTAGAACTCTTGAATCTAAAAAAATTCGAGCTGCAGGACTCGATGTCACAGAAGTAGAACCTATAGAAGAAAATAACCCATTACTTAAGTTAAGTAATGTAATTATCACACCTCACCTAGCCACTAGGGCAAAACAATCTGAGGTGAATGCTATGCATAATGTACTTGCTAATGCATCAAGAGTAATTGATAATAAAGAACCAGAATGGGTAGTAGAACCTGTTTAATTTAAAAAGGATAAGAAATTGAAAATAACTGATATTAAAACTTACGTAGTTGAAAATGAACTAGGCCAAAGAGATCATAATAAACCTGCTGCAACATATGTTGGAGGAAAATATTTTCTTTTTCTAGAACTTCATACAGATGAGGGAATTATAGGATTAGGAGAAAAAGTAACTGGAAGCTCTTTCAATGATACAGATTGGAAACAATTTTCTTCTCAAATCTCTCTTCTTCATGAAACTGCTGAGGCGTTTGTTATAGGCGAAAATCCTTTCGATATTGAGCGAATTTGGGAAAAAATGTATGCAAATAGACATGATTACAGGCATCCTAGTTTACACTTTGGTTCAATTCTTGCAGGCATTGAGATGGCATGCTGGGACATAGTTGGAAAAGCGACAAATCAACCAATATATAATCTATTAGGAGGAAAATATTGGGAAAAACTCAGAGCATATGCGTACATGCCTAATCCTAGTTCACCTGAAGAGGCAGGTGAAATATGTGAAAAACTTATTGAAGAAGGCAATAGTGCTTGTAAAATCGATCCTTTTGGAGAGGTTCTTTACTCTTCTAGAGAATCAGGAGACAATGGATTTTCAACATTAGCTAAAAATCCTAGAGTGAGAGATATACCCTTAGAACAAATAACCTATGCAGAAAAAATATTCGAAAATATTAGAAAAACTGTTGGAAATAAAATTGAAGTTGGGATAGGTACACATGGACAATTAACAACTTATAGCGCCATAAGAGTTGCTAAAGCCCTTGAACCATACCAACCTTTTTGGTTTGAAGAGCCTGTAAGCCCAGAAAATATTGATGAAATGGCTAGAGTTGCAAGGAGCACGAGTATACCTATAGCTTCTGGTGAAAGACTGGTTACCAAATATGAATTTTCAGAACTTCTTAGAAAACAAGCAGCACAGATTATTCAAATCGATGTTGGACAAGCTGGAGGAATACTTGAGGCAAAAAAAGTTGCAGGTATGGCGGAATCTTATTATGCAGTAATAGCCCCTCATATGTATTGCGGTCCTATAGCTTCAGCTGCTGCGATTCAGGTTGATGTTTGCTCTCCAAATTTTCTAATTCAGGAAATGAACCAAGGTCCATTGCATAAAAAAATATTCAAAGAACCCTTAAAACTAGACAAGGGCTATGTAATACCCCCAACAGGTCCAGGTTTGGGTGTTGAATTAGATTACGATGTTGTTAAAAATCGAATAGTAGATAAATAATTATAAGGATAAAACTTTGTCCCACCATGAGGTAATTATTCTTGGAGCAGGTCCTGCGGGATTGGGCGTAGCTGCATCTTTAGAAGGCTGGCATCCGTATGATAATAATGGAAAAAATCTCCTCAATATAAATACAAAACATTTATCTGATAACGGAGTTAGACCAATAGCTCATTTTAGAGAATTACATCACCCAGAAGACAATACGCCATACGGATCTAATAAATTTAATTTCAAAAAAAATAGAAGGGCAGATTGGATAATTTTAAGCGATGATGCCGCTGGAGGACTCTGGAATAATGTACCTGCAAACCAATTAACGCTAGGTCCAGCAAACTGGATGGAACTATCACATTACCCTATGAAACAATACAATTGCGATAATAAAAATGACATCAATCTTAAGGAAATAATTAATAAAAAAAATCTCTTGAACTATTACAAAAAATTTTCAACAAAACTGAAATTAAATGATCATATTTATAACAATCATAAAATAATTTCCATCCAGAAAAAACAAAATGGAGATTTTACAATCTATTCGAAATTTAAAAATATAAAAAGAGAATTTTCATGTAGATATTTAGTATTTGCATTAGGTCCAAAATCAATTAAAAGACAATTAGGAGTTCCAGGAGAAAATCTTGATTATATAAATAATTCTTATACTAAACCTCAAGATTTTCCAGGAAAAAATATAACAATTATTGGCGGTGGTCGATCTTCAGATTGGGCAGCTCAAGAACTTTTTGACAACAAAAAAAACATAACTTATATAATGAGGCAAAAAAAAGAAAACCACTTAAGATTAATTCGCGAGTCGCAATTTCTCAACTATTATAAAAGATGGCATGAAATCATTTCAAATAAGGAAAGAAATATGACCATTTTATACGAATCAAAAGTTATTAGATTTTTAAAAAACAATCAAATTACATATGAAAATAATTATAAAACTCAAACAATTAAATCAGATCATGTAATTATTGAAATTGGAGGTTTACCAAATTATAATTTACTTAAAAATTTAAACTTAGAATTCCATGAAAAATATGACAATTATAGGTTCCAACTTCTTCAGATGAAAGTTCACCAACATTCTTTTGAATCTATAAATGTAGAAAATTTATATGCTTGTGGATACCTAGCACAAGGCACAGGTCTAAGTGTTATAGGCTTTCATGCAGGCAGTTTCTTAATTTCCGGGGATATACTGAAAAAATTAAATTTACTGCCTTAATGAATTAAACTCACTTACATATTGATATGCAGAAAGTGCAGATATAGCACCTTGAGATGCAGCCGTGATAGTTTGTTTTAAGTCTGTACCATCAGTTAGATCTCCCGCAGCATAAACTCCTTCAATTGAAGTTTTTTGTGCAATATCAACATGTACTTCATTAGAGATAGAGTTTAGTTCTAGTCCTAATTTTTTTGGTATTTCAATTCTTGGATCTGCTCCAGCTTCAATAAATAAACCATCAACATTAATCTCAGAATTTCCATCCCAAGGTTTTGAAATTCCTATGGTTCTTAATCCAGCTAAATCATCTCCTATTAAACTTTTGATTTCTGTATCAAATAATACTTTAATATTTTCCGTTTGCTCTAAAATTTTTAATAAAAGTGGCTCAGGCCTAGTAAATTTATTTTTCCTATAAATTAAATAAATTGTTTCAGCGTATTTGGATAATAATAAAGCCCCTTCAACCGCCGCATTACCACCGCCAACAACAGCTACAGATGATTTGTTTTTATATAGCGGAGCATCACAAGTTGAACAGTATGAAATACCCTTTCCTGTCCAAGATTCTTCATTTTCTAAACCTAATTTTCTTCTCTCGCGCCCAATACATAAAATCAGAGATATAGACTCTACCTTTGATCCATCCTCTAGTACAGAATAAAATTTTCCTGATTTTTTTTCAACATCAACTAGATTTGATGCATGTATAGGTGTATTTAGATTGTCTATTTGCTCCTTGAATTTAAGCATAAGATCAAAACCGTCAATATCAGGCTGGCCAGGGTAATTTTCTATTAGACCTCCTATAGCAGTTTCTCCTCCAAAATGCTCACCTACAATTAATGTAGCCATCTGATACCTAGAGGAATAAAGTCCTGCTGCAAAAGATGCAGCGCCTTGTCCAGCTATTAATACATCTACTTTATAGTTCTTTGTCATATTTTTCTTTCTTGTCCTAGCGAACTAATAGATTTGTTGAAAAAGTTATATACATCAGTTTATACAATTTATTTATTAGAAAACATGTATATATTTTACAAATAAGATTTATTTTATGCCTGTTATAATTTTAAAATAATAAAAAGAATTTATAATTACAAATAATATGAGTACAAAAATTATATCAAATGGAAATGTAACATCTCCTAAAGGATTTCTTGCAGGAGCCGTATTCGCAGGTTTAAAAAGTCCAGGTAAGGATAAAAAAGATATCGGAATCATCTACACAGAAAATCTTTCTAAGGTTGCAGGTACATTTACAAAAAATACGATAGTTTCGCCATCTGTGATTGTTTCTAAAAATCGAATAGAAGAATATGGAGAAGCTCAGGCTATCGTAGTGAACAGCGGGTGCGCGAACTGCGCTGTTGGAGATCAAGGCTTATTAGACGCTAAAGAAGTAACTAAAATAGCATCCAAACATTTAGGGATTGAAGATAAACACACTCTAATAGCATCAACTGGAGTAATTGGTGTAGAACTGCCAATTGCTTTAATGAAAAAATTTATACCAAAGATAAAAATTTCAAAAAGCGCAGGCGGTGATTTTTCTAATTCTATATTAACTACTGATAAAAGAAAAAAAGAAATTGCTGTAGAAGTAAAAAATAAGAATCAAAATTATAAAATTGGAGGATCTTCAAAAGGTTCTGGAATGATTCATCCAAATATGGCAACTATGTTAGCTTTTATAACTACTGATGCTAATATAGAAAAAAATTTTATGAAAAAAGCTTTGCGTGAATGCGTAAGTCTTACTTTTAATCAAATTGATGTGGATGGAGACCAAAGTACAAATGATTCAGTTTTTTTGATGGCTAACGGACAATCTAAAGGTAAAGAAATTAATGAAAATAGCTTAGGTGCTGATGAATTCTGCAATGCATTGTTACAAGTCTGTAAGTATCTAGCCACTGAAATAGCAAGAGACGGGGAAGGTGCAACTAAATTAATCGAAGTTACTGTAGAAGGTGCTAAGTCAGATAATGATGCCTTGTTGGCTTCCAGAGAATGTGCATCTTCATTACTTGTAAGAACCGCAGTTTATGGCAGAGACCCAAATTGGGGTAGAATTTTTATGGGTATAGGAAAATCAGAAATAGAATTAGAAGAATCAAAAATTGATGTATACATAAACGACATACAAATTGTAGCAGATGGAAAAGCTATCTCGTATAACACATTAAGTGTTGTAAGCGCATTAGGCGAAGATGAGGTAAGAATTAGAGTTAATTTAAACCTCGGTATAGGGTTTGGGCAAGCATGGAGTTGTGACCTAACAGAAGAATATGTGATATTTAATTCTGCATATACAACTTAAGTAATATGAAAAATTAAATAAGGAATTTGATCTTTTGGAAAACGGGAAAAAAAATACTATAGTTATTAAGATTGGTGGAAGCACTCTTGGTGAAAGTGATAGCTCGCTATCAGATATTATAAAATTTTCAAAAGAAAATATTTCTCCAATCATTGTTCATGGTGGTGGTAAAGAAATAAACAAGTGGATTGCCAAACAAGGTATTCATCCTGAATTCCTAAATGGACTAAGAAGAACCGATAAAGATACTAGGGATGTTGCTGCAGCAGTTTTATCAGGGCTAATCAACAACACTATTGTCTCAGAAATACAAAACTTAGGAGGTAATGCTACAGGATTATCAGGTATTTCAAATTCTTTATTTGAATGTAAACTATTTAGTAAAGAATTAGGTTATGTAGGTGAAATTATAAAAGTTAATTCGGATATTTTAAAAAAAATAATTAATAGTGATTCAATCCCTGTAATAGCACCATTAGGATTAAATATTTATTCAGATAAAACTGAGGACAACATTTTGAATATTAATGCTGATACAGCAGCAAGTTTTATTTCAAATAAAATGAAGTCAGAAAAAATTATTTTTCTTACTGATGTGGAAGGTATTCTTGATCATAACAAAAGACTGATATCAAAAATCACCAAATCTCAAGCTAATGAATTACTGAAATCAGGCATTATATCTGGAGGAATGATACCAAAAGTTGAAGCATGTTTAAACGGAATACAAAATGGTGGAACTGCGCATATAATTGATGGTAGAGACTCTGGAGCTTTATTGCAATGTATTAAAAATAAAATTATTGGAACAAAAATTATATAATTAATAATTAACCTGGAGAAAAAAATGTTATCAAGTAAAGAATATAAAGAATTAGAAAAAAAATATTACATGCAAGTTGTAAATAGAATGCCACCTGTTCTTATTAGTGGGAAAGGTACAGAAGTTTTTGACAATGAAGGCAATTCATATTTAGATTTCACTGCAGGATGGGCAGTGTTAAATGTAGGTCACAATCATCCAAAAGTAACTAAAGCGATTCAGGATCAAGCATCTAAAATATTGCAAATGTCTAATTTATTTTATACAACACCACAGCTTCCCTTGGCAAAAATTTTAATTGAAAACTCTGACTTAGATAGAGTGTTTTTTTGTAATTCTGGAGCAGAAGCCAATGAGGGAGCCTGTAAGGTTGCAAGAAAATGGGGCAAGAAAAAATTAAATGGAGCCTTTGAAATTATCACTACGTTGAATTCTTTTCACGGTAGAACACAAGCAATGATGGCAGCAACAGGACAGCCACATTATCAAAATAACTGGAAGCCACTGATGCCTGGATTTGTTAATGTTGAGTATAATAATTTGGAAGCAATAAAGTCTGCATATGACAAAGATAAAACATGTGCAGTACTACTTGAACCTGTTCAAGGTGAAGGAGGAGTTAATATACCTTCAGAAAATTACCTGCTTGATGTAATGAATTTTTGTCATGAAAAAAATATTCTCTTCATGTTAGATGAAGTTCAAACAGGTATGGGAAGGTTAGGAACATTTTTTGGGTACCAAAAATATAGTAATGTAGAGCCTGATGTAATGAGCTTAGCAAAAGCACTTGGAGCAGGAACTCCATTAGGAGCTTTCTTGACCAAAGAATTTTGTTCGGTTTTAGAGCCAGGGGATCACGGTTCAACTTTCGGAGGAAATGCTCTTACGACGGCTGCAGGAGCAGCAGCAGCACAAGTATTACTCGATGAAAAACTTCCAGAAATGGCAAAAAAAAATGGTAACTATTTTATGGAAAAATTAAATAACTTAATGAATGAATTTTCATTTATAACCGAAGTTAGAGGAAAAGGCCTCTTAATCGGCCTAGAAATGTCAAAAGATATATCTCCTGAAATAGTTTCTCGTTGCTTGGATAAGGGACTACTAATTAATGCAGTTAGACCAAGTATGATAAGGTTTATGCCACCACTTAATGTTACAAAAAATGAAATAGATAAATCAATTTCAATACTAATTTCAGTATTAAAAGAAATGTGAAATTATACAAGGAATAGTTTAGATGAGTAAAGAAAAATGTGTTCTTGCATACAGTGGAGGAATGGATTCTACAATCTCCACAGTATGGATACAAGAAAATTATAATATGGATGTCGTCACATTAACAGTAGATTTAGGCGCAGGTCCTGAAATTGAACGCGTTTTAGAAAGATCAAAAAAAGCAGGAGCTATAGAATCATTAGTTTGGGATGTGAAAGATGAATTTGTTACTGATTATATTTTTCCTGGACTCAAAGCAGGGGCTGTTTATGAAGATTCATATGCGTTATCAACAGCTTTAGGGAGGCCTCTTATGGCTAAAAAATTAGTTGAAGCTGCTAGAAAAGTTGGAGCAAGTGCTGTGGCTCACGGATGTACAGGAAAGGGGAATGATCAAGTAAGATTCGATGCTTCAGTAATAACATTGATGGCTGATAGTTCTCCTCTAAAAATCATAGCACCAGCTAGAGAGTGGGGCATGACAAGAGATGAAGAAAAAATGTATGCCAATAAGGCGGGATTAGAGTTGCGTGAGGTAGGAAATGATCAAAGAGTATACTCGATTGATAGAAATATTTGGGGGCAAGCAATAGAAGGCGAAGACCTAGAAGATACATGGGCTGAGCCTCCTGAAGATGCTTTTTCTTGGACAAAATCAATAGAAAATACTCCAGATAATCCAATTGAGATCATTATTGGTTTCGAAAAAGGAATCCCTGTTTCACTAAACAATAATAAAGTTTCAGGTAAAGAATTAATTGAAAAACTTAATAATTTAGCTGGAGAACACGGTGTAGGAAGGATAGACCATACAGAAAATAGGCTGGTAGGAATAAAATCTAGAGAAGTTTACGAAACTCCTGCTGCAATAGTTCTTCATAAATCAATTAAAGCACTTGAAACATTAACTCTGTCAAGAGATCAACAAAGAATGAAAAATACTATTTCTCAGATCTATTCTGACATGGTCTATGATGGAAAATGGTTTACTGAATTGAGAAGTAATATTGATGCAATGATGAATGACATGCATAAATTTACCACCGGAGAAGTAAGAGTAAAGCTTCATAAAGGAAATTGCATTGTCACTGGTAGGAGATCTGAATATTCCCTCTATGATTTTGACTTAGCAACTTACTCAACAGATGATATTTTTGAACATACTTCAGCTACTGGGTTTATTGATATATTTTCATTACCTAGTAAAACTCAAGCAAAAAATCAAACTTTTTATGACAGTAAATGATGGGATTTTTTTATGTCTAAAACTAATAAAAAAAATAATTTTACTAACAGCATTAGTGGTAATAATTTAGAAGGCGATTTCACATCTTCAATAGATATTGACAAGCAAATGTATGAGGAAGATATTAGAGGGTCAATTGCTCACACTAAAATGCTTGCTAAACAAAAAATTATTACACAAAACGATAAAGAAAAAATTATTTCTGGCCTTTTGGCGATAAAAAAGGAAATATTAAACAACACATTTGAATGGAAATCTGGCTTAGAAGATATACATATGAATGTAGAAAGTAGACTTTACGATCATATTGGAGAAATAGCAGGTAAGTTGCACACAGCTAGGTCAAGAAATGATCAAGTTGCTACCGATGTAAGAATGTGGACTAAAAAAACATGTATACAAATAATTTCAAAGATTGCAGAATTGCAATCTTCATTTGTCAAAATTGCAGAAAAAAATATTGATACAATACTTCCTGGATATACACATATGCAAAAAGGACAACCCATTTTATTGGCTCATCATTTTTTAGCATATTACGAAATGCTTAAAAGAGATTTGAATCGTTTCAAGCAAGTTCATAGCAGTGCAGATGTAATGATCCTAGGATCAGGTGCGCTATCAGGCGTTAATTATCCTGTAGATAGAGAATGGTTAGCAAAAGAGTTAGAATTTTCAAATATTTCAAATAATTCTATGGATGGAGTTTCTGATAGAGATTTTATTGTTGAGTTCATAAATGCTTGCTCGCTAGTTATGACTCATTTATCTAGGTTTAGTGAAGAGATAATTATTTGGGCATCAGAAGAATTTCAATTCATAAAAATTTCAGATAAATTTTCAACTGGATCTAGTATGATGCCTCAAAAAAGAAATCCTGATTATGCCGAATTAATTAGAGGTAAAACAGGCAGTGTCTTTGGTTCGTTAGTTGGTATGTTTACAATCTTAAAAGGATTGCCACTAACATATAATAGAGATCTGCAAGAAGACAAAAAACATCTTTTTGAAACTGCATCTACAACACTTGAGTGCATAAATATTGCTGATGGAATAATTAATAATACAATAATCAACAAAGACATAATGCTTTCCTCAGCAAAGAATAGTTTTATTTTAGCAACTGACATAGCTGATTATTTAGTGAAAAAAGGTATCCCTTTTAGAGAATCATATGTGATTATTTCTAACTTAACAAAGGAATTAGTTAAGAAAAATATAATGATTTCTGAACTAACCATAAATGACTATAAAAAATGCTCTGAATACTTTGAAGAAGATATCCTTAATCTGAGCCTGGAAACAGCTATACAATCAAGAAATTCTGTTGGGGGAACAGCAAAATCAATTGTGGAAAAAGCCTTAAGTAAGGCAAAAAAAGAAATTAAAATAGCTACTGATCACTATGAAAAAAATTAGAATTTCACCTTCCGTTTTATCTGCAGATTTCTTGAATTTATATGACTCAATCAAAGAAATTGAAAATGCAGGTGCTGATGAGATACATTATGACGTAATGGATGGTATGTTTGTACCTAATATAACTTTTGGATTGCCTATATTAGATTCGATAAGAGCCATAACAAATCTGAAAATAGATGTACATATGATGGTAGAAGAGCCTATAAGATTTATAAATGAATTCGAGAGGAGTGGCGCAGACATATTCACTATTCATTATGAAGCATGTAAAAATATTGAAGACTCTATAAGAAAAATAAAAAAGAGTAGAATGGAAATTGGTATTTCAATAAAACCTAATACAAATGTAAAATTAATACTTCCGTATTTAGAAAGCGTTGATAGAGTATTGATAATGACAGTAGAACCTGGTTTTGGAGGACAGGCCTTTAATGAGAATATGGTAACAAAAATATCAACAATAAAAAATTATTTGATTGAAAAAAATATTAACATAGACATTGCTGTTGACGGTGGCATTAAAGTTGAAAACTCCAAAAAAGTCATAGGTGCAGGAGCCAATGTATTAATCTCAGGCACCGGAATATTCAAATATGATAAAGGCGTAAGGTCTGCTATTTCAGAATTGAGAAAAACTAATAGATAATAAATTATTCACTAGTGAGAGAAATCCCTTTTTTGTCAAGAGTTCTGATTTCTCGTGCTGTCAATTTAATTCTATACTTTTTACCACTAATTACTACCCACTTGTTTTGTAAATTAGGCTTTGACATTTTTCTGGTTGCATTAAGTGCATGGGAACGTTTATTTCCAAATAAAGGTTTTGGCTTGGGACCTAATCCCAATTTTTCTCTCAATTGATCAGATGATGGCATAAAAAATTCCTAAAATGTATATATAAATTATTCTTAATATTTTTGTAAATAACTAATTTTTTCAGCAAATAATTTGTTAAGTATTTGTTAAATTAATAGTAATATTACTATTTTATATGTAAAATAAAACTTTTTCCATGGCAATAAAAGGCAATATTAAATTAAACTCACTAGATTCGAGTAAATTAATCAGCGCTATTAAATCATTTTCAGTTGCACTTAATCTAAATACTGAAACTATTAATGCCTTAAACGTATTTCCAGTTCCTGATGGTGATACTGGTACAAATATGTACCTATCAGTTAAGTACATTTTAGAAAATTTAGAGGAAAAAGATAACAAAAAATCAATAAATGCTCTTGCAAAAGATATAGCAAAATTAAGTCTCCTAGGCGCTAGAGGTAATTCTGGTTTAATTCTTTCACAATTTTTTAAGGGACTATCTCAATCTTTAGAAAATAAAAATATTTTAGACTCAACAAGCTTTGCTAAGTGCTTAGATTATGCAACTAAAAATGCATATGATTCACTCCCCAACCCTGTAGAAGGAACAATGATTACAGTGTTTCGTGAATGTGCAGATCAAGCAAAATTAGAAATAGAAAAAAATTCAGATTTACCAGAATTAGTTTCTAATGTAACAAAAACATCCATTGAATCTGTTAGGAATACTCCCAAACTATTACCCGTTTTGGATGAAGCAGATGTGATTGATTCTGGAGGTTTTGGATTTGCCGTCATGCTTACAGCATTAATGAAATTAATAACCCAAGATAAATCTCCATTAAAAAAATTAGAAGTTCCAATGCCGGATTCTAAATCTTTTTCTGGAAAAATCAGCAAAGAATTTTTATCAGAACATGAATTAGATGAATGGGGTTTTTGTACAACATTTTCAGTAGAAGCCAATGAAGAAAAATTCGATCTAAAATCTATACAAAAAGAGTTGGAACTTTTAGGAAAATCTGTAGCTGTTGATGCTATGGAAAATATCATAAAAATTCACGTGCATGTTGAAAATTCTGATACTGCAATAACATACGGAAAAAAACTTGGAAAAGTTTCAAATATAGAAATTGGAAATATGGATAAACAATTTTTCAACATGAAAAATAAAAAATCTGAATTACAATATAATTACGAAATAGTCACATTTGCTTCTGGAGAAGGAATAGCTGAACTTATTGATAGTGCTGGATGGGGTATAACTAAGATAATTAGATTAAATAAAAATGGACTACCCTCCATATCAGAGATACTGGAAGTTATTAATAATTGTGAGTCTGCAAGCATTATTCTTATAACCAATAACCCGAATTTAATTGCAACCACAAATCAAATTAGTGACCTTACAAAGAAAATAGTTACTATTATTCCAACTAAAAATGAACAAGAAGGAGTTTCTGCACTTTTTGCATTTAATCCTGACAATGATATAAATATAAATTCAAAACTCATGAAAGAAAGTTACCTAAGCATTTCTACTGGATTTGTAGCAAAATCTAGCAGAAATGTAACTTTGAATAATACTGAGATAAAAAAGAATATGTACTTTGGAATTTTAGATAAAGTAGTGCATAATACTGGAAAAAATAAATTAGAAGTACTAAATTCTTTGATAAACGATAACATAAAAGAAGAAAAATTTATTACAATTTTTTCAAAAGATAAACTTAAAAATGATGAAGTTAAGAAAATTGAAGATTTGTTAAATAATTATGAAATTGAAATTATATATGGTGGACAATTATTACAAGATTTCTTGGTTTCAGCAGAATGAATGGATAAAAAAATGAACATAGCAGTAGTTACAGATAGTACGTCTGATATTCCCGCAAATATCGCAAAAAAAAATAAAATAACTGTAGTACCCTTAAATTTACATGTAGAGAACAAAACATATTTAGATAATATAGATATTTCGTCAGACGAATTGTATGAAATGCTACCTTCTTCGAATGTCGTACCTACTACTTCTGCTCCATCTGCTGGAACATTTATAGAAGTATATGAAAATTTACTTAAGTCATATGATCAGATTATTTCTATTCATATTTCATCAAAATTAAGTTTGACACATGACTCTGCTGTAAATGCTGCAAAAGAAATTAATAAGAAGAAAAAATTAGTTGAAGTTGTAAATTCAGAAACCGCTTCAATGGCATTAGGGCTGACTGCAATGATTGTTTCAGACACGATTAATAAAAAAAATATAGATATTCAACAAGCAAAAGATTTAAGTAAAAATTTGAGTAAAAGATCAACCTTCTTAGGTATGGTCCCTTCATTAAAATACTTAGTGAGAGGCGGAAGAATTGGTAAGGCTAGAGGCTTTGTAGGTTCATTATTAAAATTCAAACCTATACTTACAATGCAAGATGGTGAAGCTCATCCTTTGGTTAGAGTTAGAAGTGTAGAAAAAGGCATAAACAAGCTTAAAGAATTAGCCCAAGAAAATGCACCATTAGAAAAGATTTCCGTTTTATATACAACTGAAAAAGATAAAGCAGAAGAAATTGCTGAAGATATAAAATTATTTGATAAAAAAATTGACCCAGTTATTGCTCAACTAGGTCCGGTAATCGGAGCACATTTAGGACCCAATGTATTAGGACTTGGTTATATTAAGTCATCATAATACACTAATGAAAAATGTCTCCAAAAATCAAGAAATAACAGACTCATTAATAAAAGTGCTAAACCATGAAGCTAAACTAAAATTTTTAGATAATTCAGTTATAGGAGGACTTGATAGTTTACTAAAAAAATCTGAAAAAATTTTACCCTGGCTTTATAATATTGAGCCAATAGCGGGGATGAGTTATAGCGCCCTAATGCCAGGAGAAAGGCAAAGATGGGCCAAAAATGTTTTACAAAGAATTAAGAATATTCAATCAAAAAAACAATCAACAAATATTAACCTAAGCAGCAAAATAAATGACCTTAAGTTTCTTCACTGGTCAACTAGAAAAAAATTACAAAATACTCGAATAAAAACATTAGGAGATGTATTTTCTTTTTTCCCAAATAGGCATATAGATTACTCAAAAAATGTTCCTATAAATCAGGTCATAGATAAAGAAATTGTCACAATTCAAGGTATTATAATAAAATCTCAAAAAGGTAAAACAAGTACAAACCTTTCATACACAAAAATACTAGTTAAAGATCAATCTGGAGTAGCAAGTTGCACTTTTTTTAGACAGCCATACTTATTTGAAAAAATGAAAAAAGGGCTATTAATTACAATTAGTGGTGAAGTTAAGAATTATAATAATTTTATTCAATTTAATAATCCTGACTACCAAATACAAAATGATTCAGTGAGCAAATATACTCATGCAGGTAATTTTTTACCAGTATATCCACTATTAGACGGGATACCTCAGAGAACTATTAGAAATACAATAAGAAAGTCTCTTAGTAATGAATCTAGGCTTATTGTTGATTTTATACCTGATGATATCTTAAAAAGAAATAACTTTTTGCCATTAAAAAAAGCATTCGAAAAAATGCATTTTCCTGAAAATTTGGAGGAACAAAATCAATCAAATAGAAGATTAGCTTTTAATGAACTATTTTTATACCAATTACTTGGTTTGAAAAGAAAATATCAATGGCAAAAAGCAGAAAATAGTATAACTATATCAAATCAAGAAACGGTAACCTCATTCATAAATTCGGTGAAATTTATACTAACTAATGATCAGATATTGTCAATTAATGAAATAATGAATGATATTAATTCAACAACTCCAATGTCAAGATTATTACAAGGAGAAGTAGGAAGTGGTAAAACTATAGTTGCAATTTGTGCTTTATTAGCAACTGTTTCAAGCGGATATCAAGCATTAATGATGGCTCCGACAGAAGTTTTAGCTGAACAACATTTTATTAATATCATTAATGAATTAGGGGGTAAGCAAACAAATAACCTTTATGAGAATTATGTTTATGATATTTATTTACCCGGTGAAAAAAATAAAAATCTTAATCTAATATTACTAACAGGAAGTATTAAGAATAAAACTAAAAAAGAAATAATAAGATTAATAAATAATGGGAAAAATAATATAATAATTGGTACACATTCTTTGATTCAAGAAAAAGTTAATATATCTAATTTAGGAATAGTAATTGTAGATGAACAGCATAAGTTTGGAGTTGAGCAAAGAAAAATACTTACATCAAGAAGTCCTCGTCCCCATCTATTAGCTATGTCTGCAACTCCTATACCTAGAACTTTGTCATTAACAGTATATGGAGATTTAAACGTATCCACATTAAAAACATTACCTAAAGGCAGGTCCAAAATAGAAACATATACCGCAGAAAAAGAATCTGAAATTCAATACGCACACAATAAAATTATTGAAGAAGTAAGAAATGGTAGGCAAGCCTTTATAGTTTGTCCTTTGATCGAAAAATCTGAATCAATAGACGCTGATTCAGCAATAGAAACCTACGAAGTCTTAAAGAATGGCATTTTTAGTAAAAATAAAATTGGGTTACTACATGGGAAGATGAACATTACAGAAAAGCAAGAAATTATGAAAAAAATGAGAAATAAGGAAATAGATATAATTGTTTCAACGCCTGTGATTGAAATTGGAGTGGATATTCCAAATGCAACCTGCATGGTGATCATGAGTTCAAATAGATTTGGACTTGCTCAGTTACATCAAATCAGAGGAAGAATAGGTCGGGGGAAAAATAAAAGTTTTTGCTTTCTTTTTTATAAAAATACTAATGAAAATTCAAAAAAAAGGATTGAAGTTATCACCAAAAATAATGACGGTTTCAAAATTTCTTATGAAGATATGAAATTACGTGGGCCTGGTGCATATTTAGGTACAACTCAAAGTGGATGGAATGAACTAAAATTTGCAAATATTGAGGATGAAAACTTGATTAAATTATCAAAAAAAGAGGCAGAATATTTATTTTTTGAGAATAAAAAATTTATAATAAAGAATGACGAACTAATTAAACAAATTAAAGCGCTAGAAATAAAAATTAATAACTAAAAATGGAAAAAGATATAAAAAACATCATTTCAGATTCTCTAAAAATAAATGGTGGAGAATATAGAGAAATTCGTATTGAAGAAAATAATTCTACAAGGATAACTTATAGAGGTGATTCAAGGGAAAATATTTCAATCAATTCAGGTATTGGGGGATGTGCTAGAGTTTACTCAAATGGAGGGTGGGGATTTAGTAGTTTTAATGATATATATCAGTCAAAAAATAAAATGGCAGAAGCAATTTCTTTATCTAAACTTAACAGTAGCAAGTCAATAGATTTTCAAAAAAACTCAGTGGGTAAGGTTTTATTACCAGCAAGATCAATAAAAAACCCAAAAAATATTTCTCTTAACGAAAAAATTAATATTTTAGAGCATTACAAAGATTTGATAGTTAATAAAAAAAATATTAATGGTTGTGAAATTTCTTATGGAGACCTTGAAAGAAAAGTTATTTTTAGTGATACTCTAGGAAATGAAATTGAGCAAAGTTTTATTCATGTAATTCTTAGAATTTCTGCTAATAGTACTGACGGGAATGAGATGCTCCAATCTGGATTTTCTATCGGCTCATTAGGGGACTTTAATATTGTAGAAAACTTAGATAAAGAGGTAAATGAATGTGTAGCTAAGGCACAAAAATTAATAAATGCAAAAAAAATAGAAGGTAAGGAATCAACCGTAATTTTAGATCAAATTTTAGCTGGTGTTTTCGTCCATGAAGCTTTTGGGCATTTATCTGAGGCAGATAACGTATATGAAAATGAAAGACTAAAAAAAATACTGAAACTTGGTACAAAATTTGGAAACAAGGACCTTAATATTACTGATGGTGCTAAAATTCCAGACCTACGAGGATCATATGAATATGATGATGAGGGGACTCCGTCTACAAAGACTCCATTAATTCGAGATGGAGAATTAGTTGGAAGATTACACTCTAAAGAAACCGCGTCAAAAATGAATGAAAAAAACACAGGTAATGCCAGAGCTATATCTTATTCGTATCCACCAATTGTAAGAATGACTAATACAATTATAGAAAATAGTACTAATAATATAAAAGATATACTCAAAGATACAAAAGATGGACTATATGTTAAGAATTGGTATGGTGGGATGACTCAGCATGAGATGTTTACCTTTTCGTCTGCCGAAACATATAAAATAGAAAATGGAGAAATCAAAGAAACTTTTAGGCCAGTAAAACTTACAGGAAATCTATTCAATACTCTAAAAAATATAGACGGAATTGCTGATGACTTAATGATTAACCAAGGTGGAGGATGTGGAAAAGGTGGACAAATGCCATTACCTGTATCAAATGGCTCTCCTCATATTCGAATTAATAATTGTTTAGTGTCCAGCGGGTAAAAATATGGAAAAAATTAAAAACTATTTATCTGGAAAGTTTGATCAGTACGAAATTTATAGCTCTCAAAGTAACTCTAAGAGTATATCTTTTGAGTCAAATTCGCTTAAAGAAATTTCGTCTAAACAGTCTCAAGGTACAGCTATTAGAGGAATTAAAAATTCTGATCTAACCTTTGCATCTACTTCGAGCACAAAGGCTGATAACTTTATAAAAGTAATAGAAGAACTCTCCGGTTATCCAATATTTGCACCAATTAATTTTCCTGAACTAGCAAAAAAAGATATACAAGTTCAGCTATATTCTAGTGATACTTATGAATTCCCAAATGACTATTTAATTGATCAAATAAAATTATCAAGGGATAAAATACTCAAACTATTTCCAGATGCCCTTTGCGATTCGGGATTTAATCTCATTGAATCAGAAAGCAAATTAGAAAATTCTAACGGTTTAGAAATAGTGACAAAGCAATCCTACTCAGGCTTTTATGTATCAGTACAGATTATTAATAATAAAGATATGCTTAATATTTACGATGGTTCTTCGTCATCATTAATTATCAATAAAGATCAAATAACAATTATTACAGAAAAAATAATTAAGTATCTAAAACTTGGGCAAAAAATCGTTGACCCTCCTAAAAGTGGTTGTTCAGTAGTATTCACTCCATCAGGTCTTTTACAATCGATAATTTCACCGTTATTAGTTTCTTTTAATGGTAGTAATATAGCAAAAAATCTATCAAAGCTTACAAATAAAGAAAATAATAAAATTTTAGATGAAAAAATTTGTATATATGATGATCCATCTATAGATTATAGTCCCGCATCAAAAAATTACGATGATGAAGGTGTGCCATCTCAGAAATTCGACCTTATAAAAAATGGGAAATTTATCTCAGGGTATTATGATCTAAAATCATCTAAAGAAGCAAAAAGGCAAACAACAGGTTCAGCAGGGCGTTCAATCAACTCCCAGCCTACTCCGACAACCTCAAATATTTTCATGGAAAAAGGGAAAGATAAATTAGACAATATAATAAAATCTATTGATGATGGAATATTAATCGATAGCTTACTAGGTGCCGGGCAAGGAAATGAATTATCTGGAGACTTCAGCGCAAATATTTCATTAGGATACAGAATAAAAAATGGCAAATTAATTGGCAGGATAAAAAATACAATGCTTTCTGGTAATGCTTTTGATGCTTTGTCAAAAATAAATCACCTAAGCCTAGAAACAGAAAATATATTTGGAACAATTAATCTACCTTATCTTTGTACAAATAATGTAGAAATTTCCTCATAAAAATTTTACTATATTATAATTATAAAAGCTAAACAATAATCATGAAGAAAAAAATACCTACAACATTTACTCCCCCTCCAAATCTTACTCGAGATAAAAAAGGCCTCATTATAGTAAATACTGGTAACGGTAAAGGAAAAACTACAGCAGGATTTGGTGTAATTCTAAGAGCCTGGGGTAGAGACATGAAAACACTGGTAGTCCAATTCATTAAAAATGAAAAATCAATGTATGGTGAACAGCTTGCTGTCTTAAAATTGGGTATAGAGCTTATTACTTCAGGTAGAGGTTTTACTTGGACATCGAAAGACCTAAGCGAGGATGAAGATTTAGCTCAAAAAGGATGGAACATTTCTAAAGAAAAAATTCTTTCTGGAGACTACGATGTAATACTTTTAGATGAAATAACATATCCAATAAATTATGGGTGGATTGATATTAATGACGTACTCGACACCCTAAAGAAAAAGCCTGAAATGCTACATGTAATACTAACTGGAAGAGATGCAGATAAAAGAATTCAAGACTGCGCTGATCTAGTGAGTGAAATGAAGGAGCACAAGCATCCTTATTCGGATCAGGGAATTATTGCACAAAAAGGTATTGAGTTTTGAGTTCAATCAAAACAATAACTAAAAACACCAAATTCAAGCCTGTAGATTATTGGGCTAAAATCCCCCATGGTATATGGATGAGAGAGGCAACATCTGTTGCTGTTGATAAAGATGATAATGTTTATGTATTTAACAGAGGAAATCAACCAGTTTTAATTTTTGATACAAATGGAAATTTACTTAATATGTGGGGCAACGATAATCTAGATAATAATATAAGAATAATAACTGATTCTTATGGTAATTCAATGCAATTTTGGAAAACTTGGTTTACTAGACCCCATTCAATTACAATTGATCACGAGAATAATATTTGGCTAGTTGATGATTCCGGAAATCAAATACATAAAATGAGTAAAGAGGGGAAAAATTTACTCACAATAGGTGATGGCAAAAAAGCGCCAGCTCAGAGTGGTAATATGTTCAATCAGCCAACTGATGTAGTTGTATCAAAAACTACAAATGAAATTTTCATCTCTGATGGTTACGGAAATTCAAGGATTCATAAATTAGATAAAAATGGAAATCTCATTAAGTCTTGGGGAAAACCTGGAACAGATCCAGGTGAATTTAATTTACCACATAATTTAGCATTAATTGATGATAAAGAAGTTATCGTATGCGACAGAGAAAGTAATAGAATTCAAATTTTTGATACTGAAGGAAATTATATAAGGCAATGGTTTGTTCATAAAGCAGTGGCTGTTGAAGTTATTGGTTCAGGTGAAAATGCAAGGTTATTTATAGCTGAACAAGGCCCAACAACAGGATCACCTCAAAGAGGTGTTGAAAACGTAGGAAACAGAATTGGAATTTATGATCGATACGGAAATAGGATTAACCGTATAGGTTCAAAAAAATTTGGAGAACATTCTGATGGTTTCTTATGGCCACATAGTCTTGCAATAGACAGCATGGGAAGTATATATATTGCTGAGGTGTCTTATACTGAATGGGGAAAATACCAAAACCCAAAAAAAGAAATGATTTCACTTAGAAAATGGATAATAATATAAATAATTTGGTGTAAAATCTAACAAATTAAGGATCTTGAAAATGAAAACAGTAACAATAAATAATGTAAAAACAATATTAACTGAACCAGATAATATAAGACTAGTTATAGTAAAAATAGAAACATCAGAACCAGGATTATATGGTGTTGGCTGCGCGACTTTTACTCAAAGACCAACAGCAGTTGCTGCTGCTATAGATGATTATCTAAAACCATTTATATTAGGTAAGAATGTAGCTGATATTGAGGATATATGGCAATCATCTTATGTATCTTCCTACTGGAGAAATGGGCCTGTATTAAATAATGCATTATCAGGTGTAGATCAAGCATTATGGGATATCAAAGGCAAGATGGCAAATATGCCTGTATACGACTTACTTGGTGGTAGAGCAAGAGAGGCCGCCCCAGTTTATGTTCATGCATCAGGAAATTCTGTAGAAGAGGTTGGAGACCGTGTTGAAAGTTTCGTTGAAAAAGGATTTCATCACATAAGAATTCAAATGACAACACCAGGTTATGCAACATATGGTAATGGTAAATCAAATATTCCTCAATCGGAACAAGCAGCACCTGATAAAAAAAATGTACTCGAAGGTCCTATACCTACAGAAAGTTTTTTAAGAGAATATAAGGAAGGAAAAACATACACTCATCCAGGAGGTATTTTTGAACCCAAACCATATATGAGATCTGCACTTAGTTTGTTTGAATATATCAGAGAACGATTTGGTTACGGCCTAGAAATTCTTCATGATGTGCATGAAAGAATCCCTCCAATTTTAGGTGTATGGTTTGCAAAGGAAGTTGAAAAGTATCAACTATTTTTCTTAGAAGATCTATTCAGCCCTGAAGACAATGAGTACTTCAAGATGGTCAGAAATCAAACATCAACTCCTATTGCGATGGGTGAACTTTGGAATAGCCCACATGAAATAATACCGATGATTAAGGATAGATTAATTGATTTTATAAGAATTCATATGTCTCAGGTTGGAGGAATAACACCAGCAAAAAAAATTACTGCAATGGGTGAATTATTTAATGTTAGAACAGCATGGCATGGTCCTGGCGACACTTCTCCAGTGGGGCATGCGGCTAACTTAATGTTAGACATAAATGCATATAATTTTGGTATACAAGAAGCTGCAATCCCTGGAGAAAAAACAAAAGAAATGTTTCCAGGTTTTCCAGAAATAAAAAATGGTATGATGTGGCCAAACGGGAAACCAGGATTAGGCATTGATATAGATGAAGAAATGGCGAAAAAATTTCCATTTAAGGAAAGAGAATTTGGTGGAGCCTGGGACACTGTTAGAAGAGCTGATGGTTCAATGGTAAAACCGTAAAATTTTATGGGTCTAACTAAAAATAACGTTTCAATGGTACCTAAGTTTACCTTTGCCCAAGATTTAGAAACTCAAAAAAATCAACTAAAATCCAATATATTAGTTAAGCGTTTTTCTAAATCAAGAAAAGATTTTTCTAAGGATAAATACAGGCCAAATTATCATTATGTTAGTCCTGAAAGTACAATGAATGACCCTAATGGACTATGTTTTTGGAATGGACTTTGGCATTTATTTTATCAGGGATATCCTCCAGAAGATCCCAGGCAGCACTGGGGTCATGCTATTAGCAAAAATTTAATTCACTGGGAAGATTTACCATATGCAATATATCCTAGTCCTGAAAAAGCATGCTTCTCTGGATCAACGCTTGTTGAAGAAGACAGAGTAATAGCAATGTATCATGGAACAGAGGAAGGAAATATGATTGCTACTTCAAATGATCCATTATTACTTAATTGGGATAAAATTACGGGGAAGTCAGTAATACCAATAAATAAGCCTGATGGATCATCTTGGCCATATAGGGTATTTGACCCCTGTATATGGAAAGAGGATAATGCTTATTATGCACTTTCAGGAGGAACCTTACCTCATAAAAATTCCAAAAGAAGAACAAGGGCAAATTTTTTATTTGAATCGAGAGACTTAAAATCATGGAAATATTTACATCCTTTTATAGAAGGAGATATTTTCACAATTATTGGTGATGATGGTGCTTGTCCATATTTTTGGCCAATAGGAAATAGATATATTCTTCTTTTTTTTAGTCATATGAGCGGGGGACAAAGCTTAATTGGAGACTATGATAAAAAGAAAAAAAAGTTTTTAGTAACATCTCATCATAAATTCAACTTTGGGTCTGCTTTCCCTGGAGGTTTACATGCCCCTTCTGCTACACCAGATGGGAATGGAGGAATTATTGCAATTTTCAACATGAATCCTGCAAAAGAAACCAAAGGTTGGGATCAAATTATGACTCTTCCAAGAAAGATAAACATTCTAGGAAAAAACAATATTGAAAAAGATATGATTAAAATAGAACCTGCAGGTGATATAGAGTCAATTAGATATGAAGAATTTACTAAAAAAGATATTTTTTTACCCGCAAATGAAGAAATTTGTATTAATGAAATTAATGGAAACAGTATTGAAATTATAGCTGAAATTAATATTAATTCTTCCTCAATAATTGAACTTAATGTATTAAAATCACCTGATAAAGAAGAATTTACCAGAATTTGCTTTTTTGCCAATAGAGGATATAGAAATTGGGAAAGATATGATAGATGGGATCAACAAAAGCGAATTGATGCTTCTGACGGCATTATATCTATAGACTCATCTCAATCATCTTTATCATCAAATACGCTCTCAAGACCAACTGAATCTGCACCAGTATATTTGAAACCAAAAGAAAATTTAGAGTTACGAGTTTTTATAGATAAGAGTGTTTTAGAGGTTTTTGTAAACAAAAAACAAGCCCTTGCAATGAGAGTTTATCCTTCAAGAAAAGACAGTACGGGTGTATCTTTCAAATCTCAAGGTGGAACATCAAAAATTATAAAACTTAAAAACTGGAAAATGAAAAATATATACTAGGTTATCCAAGGTTGTTTTCTTGGTTCATTGATAGTTTGCAATAATGCTGTGATATAACCATAACAATAAGCAAAGGCTGTATTATTAGGATCTTTACCATTTATTTGCGGTACATGATCAGGCATTAACATATATTTATAACCTATTTCTTGATAAATCTTTATTACCTCAACAAAATCTATACTTCCTTCGTCTGGAAAAACTTCCATAAAATCTAGTTTTTTCCCTCTTATATTTCTAAAATGAACATTGAAAATTTTTTCTCTTTTTCCAAACCATTGGATTATATCTATAATTTCTTTCTTTGGATCATCAAGCATTTCAGTTATCGTACCTTGGCAAAAATTTAGACCATGAAAAGGATTTTCATGTAAATTAATAAATTTTTTTAAACCATCTGTTGTTCCTAAAACTCTATTTATACCCATAAATCCATCGGGTGTATATGGATCATGGGGATGGCAAGCCATTCTTACACCTGAAGATTCTGCTGTTGGAATAACTCTTTCTAGAAAGTAATTGATTCTTTCCCATATTTCTTCTTCCATAACAACGCCAGCTATACCTGGTGGTGTATTGTGATCAATTTTTGACCACCTGAAAGTAGAATTTTTAGAATTACCTCTGCCATATTCACTTTCAGATCTAGGTATACCTATTATGTTCATATTATATTTTACTGCTGGAATCCCTACTCTCCCGCACATCTCTATTATATTTTGTATAGATTCAATTTCTGTGTCACGTTGAGGGCTTTTTCCAAGCATAATATTAGGAGAATCCGATTTTTCTAGGACTTGAGAAGATAATGGTATTTGAACCATATCTAATTCAATGCCAAAAGAATTAACTTTTTCTTTATGCGATAACAAGTCATCTTCTGACCATAAATGAGGGTTTCCTGGAGGATCAGAACAAATATTAAGTACGCCTAATTGTGCCCATTGTTTAAAATCATCATCATTTCTGGCCTGCACTTGAGTTCCTAAATACATAAAATAATCTCCTTAGTTATTTAATTTATTTATTGCATTTAACCATCCACTATATAAATTATCTACCTCGGATTTATTCATTTTTGGTTCATATATCTTTGAATGATTATATATTGACTGTAGTTGATTTTCTGTTTTCCAAATTTTACTTCCTATACCTGACATAAATGCAGCACCAAGAGATGTAGATTCAATATTTTTTGAAACTTCAACTGGAAAACCTAAAATATCAGCTTGAAATTGCATAAGAAAGTCATTGGATGTTTGCCCTCCATCTACTCTAATTGATTTTATAGAACTCTTAATACTGGTATCTAAACTTTCAACTATATCCTTAACTTGGTATGCCGTTGATTCAAGAGCTGCTCTAATTATATGATCGGAATGTGTTGAGAAACTCATACCTGAAATGACTGCCTTTGCATTTGTATTCCAATGTGGAGCACCTAAACCTGCAAAAGAAGGTATAAAATATAATTCCTCTAAAGAATCAAGAGATTTAGATATATCCGAAGAAATATCTAAATTACTAATTATTCCTAAGTTATCTCTAAGCCATGACATAGTAGATCCGCTACTTAATATCGATCCTTCTAAAGCATAATTCTTACTACTAAAATAATTATAGGCTAAGGTTCTTAATAGTCCTCCAGGATTATTTGATATTATGCGACTCCCAGTATTTACCATTAGAAAGGCGCCTGTACCATAGGTACACTTAATTTGACTTTTTTCAAAACAGGCTTGGCCATAAAGTGAAGCACTTTGATCACCTGCAACACCAGTAATAGGTATTTCTTTTGTAAAAATGTTTTTTGAAGTTACTCCAAATTCTCCAATAGATGGTTTGATCTCAGGTAAAATATTTATTGGAATATTAAGTTTTTTTAATAAATAATCGTCCCACTTAAGATCATTTATATTCATTAACATAGTTCTAGAAGCGTTGGTTGAATCAATATAATGATTTTTTACGGATGAAATATTCCATATAATCCATGAATCAACAGTGCCAAAAAGCAGTTCATCGTTTTCTGCCTTCTTTTGACCATCAGGTATATGATCCAAAATCCACCTTATTTTTGTAGAACTAAAATACGGGTCAATAACCAATCCTGTTCTTTTTTTAATGTCATCTGATAGGCCTCTCTGGAACAGATCTATGCATAAATCTGAAGTTCTATTATCCTGCCAAACTATAGCATTATAAACAGGCTTACCTGAATTTTTATCCCATATTATTGTAGTTTCTCTTTGATTAGCTATACCTATAGATGTTATTTCTTGAATACCTAACTTAGATTTTCGAAGTGCCTCTTTAGATAAAGATATAACTGAATTTATTATTTCATTGGGATCTTGCTCAACCCATCCAGACCGGGTATATATTTGCCTTAAATTTTTACTTACTTTAGACAAAATTTTTCCTGCAGAATCAAATATCATTACTCTTGTGGATGTTGTACCTTGGTCAATGGATAAAATATTTTGAGACATACTTTGTAACTATTCTGAAAGTAATATACTTTGTATATTATATTTTATTCATTATACTTAATAATAAAAATAAATCTAAATTGTTTATGTCTAATGTAAATTCAAAAAAATATAATCAACCTGACGTAAATGGAAGATATGGTCAATATGGGGGAAAGTTTGTTCCAGAAACATTAATGTCTGCTTTATCAGAACTTGACAATGCATATGAAGAAGCGTCAAAAAGTAACGATTTTTGGATGGAATTTAACGAACTTTCTTCAAATTATGTTGGAAGACCGACTCCATTATATTTTGCAAAAAATCTTTCAAAAAAACTCAATGGCCCCGATATATATATTAAACGGGAAGATTTAACACATACTGGTGCACATAAAATTAACAATGCTATTGGGCAAGCTTTACTTGCAAAAAAATTGGGTAAAAAAAGAATAATCGCTGAAACTGGAGCCGGCCAACATGGAGTCGCAACCGCAACAGTATGTGCTCAAATGGATTTAGAATGCATAATATATATGGGGGAAGAAGATATTCAACGCCAATCTCAAAATGTGTACAGGATGAATGAATTAGGAGCAAAGATCGAATCAGTAAAAAATGGAAGTAGAACATTAAAAGATGCAATCAATGAAGCAATTCGAGACTGGGTAAGTAATGTAGAGACAACTCACTATATTATAGGTAGTGTTGTTGGCCCTCATCCATACCCAAAAATTGTACGAGATTTTCAAGCAATCATTGGCTGTGAAGCACGTGAACAATTTATAAAAATGACAGGTTCGTTACCTGATTATGTGGTTGCATGTGTTGGCGGTGGCTCTAATGCAATGGGAATTTTCTCAGGTTTTATTGAAGATAGAGATGTAGGATTGATAGGAGTAGAAGCAGCTGGAGAAGGTTTGAATGAAAAGCATGCTGCCACAATGTCTAAAGGTAGGCCAGGTGTATTACATGGATCATTAAGTTATTTGTTACAGGATGAACATGGTCAGGTAACAGAAGCTCACAGTATTTCTGCTGGCTTAGACTATCCAGGAGTTGGACCAGAACATAGTTACTTAAAGGATATTGAACGAGCACAATATGTTTCTGCAACTGATACTGAAGCACTTGAAGGATTCAGGCTTCTCAGCAGGACTGAGGGCATTATTCCTGCACTAGAACCTGCTCACGCCTTAGGTTATATGATAAATTGGATACCAAAAGTTTCAAAAGACAACAAAATTTTATTTTTACTAAGTGGTCGAGGTGATAAAGATTTAAATACAGTAGCTGAAGCTTCTGGGTTTAAGATTTAATTACTTGAAAGTTTTTATATAAGCTATGATGTCTTCTATATCTTTTCTGCTTTCGTTTTTATAAATCTTGGGCATCAAATTTTTATACCCTTCAAGAATATATTCATCTGGATAAAGTATAGATCTTAATATATAATTATCACCTTTTTTATAAATATTTTTTAATCCTGGCCCAATAATTTTATTATTGTCTTTTGAATGACAATTACTACATGTTAAGGAGACAAATTTTTTTTCACCATTATGAATATCATATTGATTGTATTGAAATTTAACTTCTTCGTATTTAGTTGGATTATTTTTTATATAATTTTCATATTTTTCATTAGCAGCTGAACATGATGAAAATACAAATAAAAATACAATTACGGATAATATTCGGATTTTTGATATATATTTATTATTAGATATATTCATAGTTTTATATATATTATAAAATCATAATAAAAAATTTTAAGTAATTAAAGTAATTCAATGGAACAAAATTTAAATATATCTAATGGACCTTTATCTAGTCTTACTATTATTGAATTTGGGAATTATGTAGCTGGGCCATGGGCAGGTCAGCTCTTGGCAGACATGGGAGCAACGGTTATAAAAATTGAACCTATATCTGGCGACCCTTGGAGAAAATCAAATGAATTTAAGCCAAATGAAAGTAAATCGTTTATATCAATTAATAGGGGCGTAAAAAGTTTGGCAATAAATCTAAAATCCACAGAAGGCAAAAAAATACTATCAAAGTTAATAAAAAACATAGATGGCGTAATTTCAAATAACAGAATAGATACATCAAAAAAATTAAAAATTGATTATAACTCNCTAAAAAAAATCAATGATAAAATCATATATATAGAAATTACTGGATATGGAGTAAAAGGGAAAAAAGCCAAAGATCCTGGTTTTGATACTATCATGCAAGGATATACGGGTACTATTACTGGGGAAGGAAAAATCAATGGAAAGGATATTGGTCTTGTTCAGTCTACTTCGTTCATAGATTTTTCTACAGGTTATGCAGCCGTAAACGCTTTACTTGCAGGAGTAATAGAGAGAAGTATTACAGGAAAAGGTCAAAAAATATCTACAAGTCTATTAGCCAATGCATTAGGTATGCAATCAATGAGATTAATTGATGTGGAAAATTATCCCTCCCCTGCGAAAAATTGGTTTGATAATAAATATAATAAATTAAAAAAAAGAAAAACAAATTTCATTAATATACTCGGTAGTTATAATGAACAAGTAAGGTCAAATCTACTTAAAACATACTATAGAGTTTATANAACGAAAGACGGAGCAATAACGCTTGGAGCATTAGCCAATCATGCAAGAATTAGTATAACTAAATTATTCAAAATAAAAGATGAGCGTTTATTAAATAATTCAAAAAATTTTCCAAAAAAATATCACAAAATTATTGAACAAAAATTTCAAGAAAAATTTCATAAACATACAACAAGTTTTTGGCTAAAAAAATTGAATGAGAATAATATACCTTGTGAGGNCGTAAGATTTATAGAAGAACTCTTAAGTGATGAACANGCTATAAAAAACAACAATATAATTAAAGTAAAACACCATACGGGAGACAACATAATTACTACTGGCCCTGTTCTAGATTTTAATCATAAAATCAATAAAAAAAGTGCTCCTAAACTTGGAGAAAATAATATCGAAATACTAACATCTNTTGGATACAAAAAAGATACAATTAAAGGTTATATTAAGAATAAAATAATACTATGAATGAAATAAAAAAAATAAAAATAACCTCAGAATCAATAAAAGAAATATATCTTCACGCTAGAAAAGAATTTCCATATGAGTGTTGNGGGTGGATTTTGGGTGAAAAAAATTCAACTGTTGCATCAAAAGTTAGAAAAGCTAAAAACCAGTATTCTGCATCTACTCATCCCACAAAATCAAGTAGATCAAAAGAAACAGCTTATGTAATTTCAGGAAAAGACTTAATCGAATTAAACGAAAGTTTTGAAAAAACTTTTGTCCCAAAAATCATATATCACTCTCACCCAAATGGAAAAGCATACTTTTCTGAAACTGATATAAATAATGCAATGAGTCCATGGGGTAGTGAACCATCATATCCAGTACAACAAGTTGTGATAGGAATTAATAAATATGAAATAGTTGAGGCAAAACAATTTGCGTGGGATTATCAAAGTAAAAAATTTATTGAAATTAACTTTTTAGAAGGTATGAAAATCTAACGCTCAGTTAATGTTCCTCCATTAATATTTATTGCTTGTCCAGTAATATAGTCCGCTTCTTTTTGACATATAAATCCAATAAGTTCTCCAACTTCTTCATGGGTTCCAGCCCTACCCAAGGGGATTTCTTCAAGCCGCTTTTTCCAACCAGAATCTCTACCTAAAAGATCCATTCTTGCAGTATCTATTAAGCCCGGACAAATTGTATTAACTGTAATATTGTGCTTAGCTACNTCTTTTGCCAAAGCCTGTGAAAATCCATCAATCGCAAAATTTGCTGCATTATATGCGCTTGTATTTGCTCTACCAGATTTACCCATTACAGATGAAATATTAATTATTCTTCCTCTATTACCTTTTTTTATCATTTCTCTGATGACATATTTGGAGCAGTAAAATGTTCCAAATAATTTCACATTAATCACATTTCTAAATAAAGTATCATCAAGGTCTATTACACTAACCCTGTCTGCACCATTTGGGGCAGCGGCATTATTAACTAATATATCTATTTGGCCGTACTCTTCAATTACATTATTTACCATTTTTTTAACTGAATTTTCATCAGATACGTCAGTGATATAAGCACTAGATTTTACTCCTAAGTTACTTATTTCTTCAGAAGTTGAAAAAACATCATTCCATTTCATTTTTTTTTCATCATCTGGAAAAGTTTCTGGACTTCTGCCTGTGCCAGTAACAATAACATTAATACCTTTTTTTGCTAATACCAATGCTGTAGATCTACCAATCCCTCTATATCTTCCAGCTCCAGTCACTATAGCAACTTTTGATTTATTACTCAATTTACTAACTCATTTCTTATATTTATGTCGAAAATATAAATTATAATTTATATTTAATAGAATGATATCCATAATTTTCATAATACTTAAGAGAACCTTAGCTCATAAAAATCTTATTAGTGCTGTTATGGTCGGAATTATACTTTCATCAACAATTATGTCTGGTTCCGTAATATTTTTTGATTCCCTAAAAAATCTTTCTCTGCAAGAAACTCTTTCATCAACTTCTGATAAAAATATAGATATTCTTGTTGAAGCTAACGCTACACCAAAAAATAATGAAGATCATAAAAAAATATTAAGACAAATTAACGAAACTATTGTGGTCACATGTGAAAAAATTACAAATAAGAATGAATACTTTACAAAAACCGGTACATTTTTTTCAACAAAAAAAATTGACCCTTCACCAGCTTCAGAATGTCCATGCGCTTCTGTTAAATCCCTAAGTAATAATGAAATGATTGAGTGCGATTGTTCAAGGTCATCATTGTTAAGTCTTTCAAGTAGTAAAAATAAAATTTCAATCTTAAGAGGAAAATCACCATCTTCAAATATAACTTTTACAGATGAATACATTCTTCAAGTTGAAGCAATTATAGATGAAGATACTTCTGAAAAATTAAATTTAGAAATTGGAGATATATATCGACTAAAGGCTCATTGGGAGGATAAAAATCAATTTTTAGAAATAATAATTTCAGGTATATATGAAAGAAAAAATGAAAATAAAAATTACTGGTCAGTTAATGACGAAGTATTTGAAAATAAAATAGAATCGTTAGATTTCAGTTATTTCATAATAAATGAAAAAATAATATCAGGNAAATTATTAGACTATTTTTCTAAAATAAGATTAGATTACGCTTGGTGGATNGATATTGAAAATAAAAAAATAAAAGCTAAAGATACTACACAAATTTTACATGGCATTAACATAGCTGAAAATCAAATGAAATCTGAAATCAACGGTTTAGTAATAACAACAGAATTAGTTAATACAATTGAAAGTTTTGAAAAGGATTTATTTTTTAATAAAATTCCAATGCAAATTGTAATAATGATTATAGTATTAGTAGCTATATACTACACTATTACTATTTCAAGTTTACTTGTTGAAGCTCAAAAAAATGAGATAGGAATGCTAAGAACAAGAGGAGCTTCAACAAAACAAATCATTTCTGTTTTTGTTTTTGAAGGTCTAATTTTAACAATAATTGCCACTTGTGTAGGACCAATAATAGCGGGCTCTGTAATATCTGGAATTGGACAAATCCCCTTATATGAGAATCTTAATTATGGAAAAAACTTACCAGTTAGTTTTTCTATAAATGTATTTTATATGAGTTTTATAGGAGGGGTATTAGGATTAATTTCAGTATTAGCTCCTGCAATCAAAATTACAAATTTAGGTCTCCTGGCCTCAAAAATAACGAATCAAAGGCCAAGCAGACTTTCCATAATTCAAAAATATTATCTTGATGTAGGATTTATTTTGATAGTAATGTTCTTATTATTCCAAATAAGTAAGCAGGGTTCGTTCATATCAAAAAACACCATAGGAGGCGAACTAGAAATAAATCAACTTTTGTTAGCTACACCTGCTATATTCATAATTTGTTCAGGACTAATTTTAGTTAGAATTTTTCCATTAATGATGCATTTCTTAGGGATTATTTTAAATAAAAAACTTTTTTCAAAACTCGCTTCACCTGAATTAATTTTAGGTATATGGCAAATGTCAAGAAATCCATCTCATTATTCAAGACTATCTTTACTACTAATTTTAACAGCAGCCTTAGGTGTTTTCGCATCAAGTTTTGAATCATCACTGAAGCAAAGCAATATTGATCAAGTTTTATACGATAATGCAGGTGAGATAAAACTTGAGTCTACTGAAATACACAAAGAAATTTGGTCAAAATCTATAATAAATGAACTATCTAAATCTGATATATTATTAAACTCTAGCCCAATATTAAGAAAAAAATCTTCTGTTTCATCAAAATACTCCAATGACTATTTTGAACTCATAGGAGTTGATCCAAATAATCTCGATAAAATTATTTTGCTTAGAAATGATAATAAAGATAAAAACTTAAAAGAAAAATTAAATAGAATAGATGAAATAACAAATAAGGGAATAATGATACCAAGTGGGAGTAAATGGATTTCAGTAAATATAAGACCATTAACAAAACTTCCTGATTCATATGTGTTAGCAAGATTATCAGATGCAAATAATAATTTTTTTTCAATTCCATTAGGAGATTTATCTCCAAATGGTTACGATGGATTTAGATTCCATTGTCCAGAAAATAGTGAAAATGAGTGGTGCAGAATAGGTGTAAGTCTACAAACAGCAATATCTAGCATTAGAAGATATAGACCCGTTGAGTTTTTTCCAAAGGAACCATTAAGTTTGCATTCTATAGGCATATATTCTAATAGCTCTACAGAGGCATCTGCATTAGATATTTCAGACATAAGTGTAATTGATGGTTCAGGAAAAAATATCACAATCATAGAAAATTTTAGTGAAGATTATAATGATTCTTGGAGCACTATAAAGCCTACACTAAACTCTCTTGGAGATACTATCTCAATAAATTTTTCTAGTAAAAATCAGATGACAAATCTTTCAAAAAATGCAGAAGAAAAATTTCTAAGATTTAGATGGACTAACATTGACCCAAGAGAATATAGAGGAATATGGCACGGAAAAGGCTTAGAAGAAATTCCAGCACTAGCAGATAAAAATTTTATGAAAAAGTATAACTTGGAAATTGATGATAATAAAAATTCTACAAAGGTTAATATCATTGTAGACTCAAGCCCTATAAAATTAAATATTATTGACACCATAGAGTTATTTCCTAGTGCGGGATATGAAAATGAACCATTCATTATCGTTGATTACGAATCATTGCTTACTCATTTAAATACAAAAAAACATATAGGAAATATACAGCCCAAAGAATTTTGGATAAACGCTAGTAATGACATCGAAAATGAAATTGAAAAACCTGATTTTATAGATAATTATTTTATTGACGAAAAAATAAAAAATGAGATTGATGACATATTGAAAAACATTGATTTGAAGGCTGGGTCCTCGACACACTATTTGGATAATGAGTTAAAAAATATCACTTTAAATCCATTAGTAATTGCTGGATGGAAAGCATTATTAGGTGTTGCTTTTTTTACAGTCCTAATAATAAGTGCATTAGGATTTATTATTCATAGTAATTTTTCATTTAACAATAGAAAATATGAATTAGCATTATTACGAACAATAGGATTATCTATGAAACAGTTAGTGACATTAATTTTATTCGAACAAATTATTGTTATAGGTTTAGCATTAGGACTTGGAATTTTTATGGGATTATCTTTAGGCTCAACGATATTACCTTACCTAGCAAATTCTAGTGGTTCGGAAGTTTTATTGCCACCAATGGATATCTTATTCCGATGGGATGAATTTCGTTTTACTTTTTTTATATTACTTTTAGTTTTTATAACAGTAATAGCAATAATTATCTTCTCAGTATTTAAAATGTCTTTACACAAGGTCATGAGGATAGGAAAATAAGAAGATGAAAAATTATTATATCGAGTGTACAAATCTCTTCAAAATATATAAAGCATCTGACTTAGAAGTTGTAGCCCTTAGAGGATTAGAATTGTCTGTAGATAAGGGTGAAATAATTTCTATTGTAGGATCTTCAGGTAGNGGTAAGTCTACACTATTAAATATTTTAGCTGGATATGATTTTCCTTCTGCTGGCATAGTAAAAGTTGGAAATTATGATTTATTGCAAATGTCTAANGAAGAAATAGTAAGATATAGAAGAAAAGAAGTGGGGTTTATTTGGCAGGACACCAATAAAAATCTATTTAATTATCTATCAGCAATAGAAAATATAAAGTTACCAATGGTAATTACTGGTAAAAACAAAAACATAATTAATGATAGAGCTGATGAGTTGATTGAGCTTGTCGGTTTAAGTAATAGAAAAAATCATATGCCTTATGAATTATCAGGAGGAGAGCAACAAAGAATTGCTATAGCAGTTGCATTATCAAATAATCCACCCTTAATATTAGCCGACGAGCCAACTGGCGAATTAGACGATGAAACATCTCAAAATATACTGGATTTACTTAATAANTTAAATCAAAAACTAAATACCACAATTGTTATAGTTACCCATGACCCTAAAATTTCTAATGATGTTAGTAGGAGTATTACTATTAAAGATGGAAAAACTAGTTTAGAAACACAAATAATTAATAATGAAAAAAATGAATATTTACTAATAGATTCTATTGGTTCTTTACAAATACCAAAAAAAATATTAGATAGTAATAATATTGATAAAAGAGTTAAAATTTATAATGAAGGCGGAGTAATAAAAATAGAGGCGGATAATGAAAAATGAATTAATCCAAGCAAAGAATGTTTCTAGAAATTATATATTAAAAGGTGAAAAAATTGAGGCTTTAAGAAATATAAATCTAAATATTAATAATGGAGAATTCTTAACTTTAGTTGGAAGGTCCGGCTCAGGAAAAACAACCCTATTAAATATTTTGGCAGGATTAGATGAGCCCTCAGCTGGAGAAATTTTATTCAAAGGCAACAATATTAATGATTATAATGAAAAAGAAAAAATTAGTTTTAGAAGATTCGAAATAGGAGTTATATTTCAATCTTTTTCTCTGTTACCCTTATTATCTGCATACGAAAATATAGAATTGCCTATGAGAATTTGTGGTATAAATTCAAAAGAAAGAAATAAAAGAACTAAAGGTGCACTGAAGATGATCGGATTAGAAAAAAGAGGCAATCATAGACCATATGAATTATCAGGAGGGGAACAGCAACGGATAGCTATAGCAAGAGCTATAGCTATGAAGCCAAAACTCCTTTTAGCAGACGAGCCAACTGGTGAGTTAGATTCAGTAAACGCTTTTTCAATATTTAGTTTATTTAAAGAGATTGTAAATGAGCAAAATATGTCTATAATTGCGACAACTCATGATCGAACTCTTTTAGATTTATCTGACAAAACACTTAATATCTCAAATGGAGAGATTGCTAATCATATAACATAGATTTACAAGATTCAGATAACTTTATCGCTTCATCCAAACTATTATTCAAAATATTTATATGCCCCATTTTTCTGCCTATTCTAGGTTCAAGCTTCCCATATAAATAGAGCTTTGAACCAGGAGTCATTAATGCTTTATTCCAGTTTGGATTTAAATTATCAAACCATATATCGCCAAGTAAATTAAACATGACAACAGGGGACAATAACTTTGGTTTACAAGTATTAAAACCTAANAATATTTTTACAACTTGGTCAAATTGTGAAGTATCGCAAGCATCTAGAGTGTAATGTCCTGAATTATGTGGCCTTGGAGCAATTTCATTTATAAATATTTCTTCTCCAAGAACAAACATTTCTATACAAATCAACCCAACTAATTCTAATTGATTTACAATAATTTCTGCTAAACTATTTATTTTATTTTCCAAAGTTTTAGAGATTCTTGCAGGAACAATAGATTTATCTAATATATGGTTCACATGTATATTTTCTGAGATAGGAAACGAGTTAATTTCACCTACTGTATCTCTTGAGCAAATAACAGAAACTTCCTTATCAAAATTAATGAATTTTTCTATTATAATCTCTTTATTTTTTTTAGAAATTTCTCGGTAGGATGAGGGAATTTCAGTAAAATTTTTTATTANTTTTTGACCTTTACCATCATATCCTTCAGTAGCTGTTTTTATAACAACGGGAAAATTAAAATTTTCGCAGAATTTAATAATATCTTTTTCACTTTTTACTAAATTAAATTCNGCGACCGGGATTTTATTATTCTTAAAAAACTCTTTTTCTAAAATTCTATTTTGTGAAATAGATAAGACCTTAGATGATGGAAACACCTTTCTATATTTTTCTATATATTGAACTGAATCTAATTTAATATTTTCGAATTCATATGTGATTATGTCACTTTTCTCAACCAACATATCACATGCCTTTAAATCATCAAATTCAGAAATTATTTTCTCATCTGACACACCAAATGCTGGTGAGTCTGGGTTAGGATCTAGAACAATAGTATTATTACCCATTTCTTTAGCTGAAATAGCAATCATTTTACCTAATTGCCCTCCACCGATAATACCTATATTTTTCATAGAACTTCTTTCTAAATATCTAAATCAATCGACTTGATTTTCTTCTCTATGTTTTTTCTTTTTTTTTGAATATTTTTTTGAATATCATCATCAATTAACCCAATAATTTCAGCCGCTAAAATTCCAGCATTTGCTGCTCCTGCATTTCCAATTGCTACAGTAGCTACAGGTACACCTTTTGGCATTTGGACTATAGATAATAACGAGTCTATCCCATTCAATGATTTAGATTCTATAGGAACACCTATTACGGGCAATATTGTTTTAGCTGCGGTCATCCCTGGAAGATGAGCAGCTCCTCCAGCACCAGCAATTATAACTTTAATACCTCTTGATTTAGCTGACTCTGCATACTCATACATTAAATCGGGAGTTCTGTGTGCAGATATTATTTTTACTTCGTATGGTATAGAAAATTCTTCAATGATTTTAATAGCATGCTTCATAGTTGGCAGATCAGAATCACTACCCATTATTATTGATATTAAAGGATTACCCATTAAATTAACTCCAAATAACTTATTATTTCAATATTTTACATCTGATAGATAACATATGCTCTTAAATTCATGATAAAAATAAATTAAATTATGCCAATATTTGTTTATAAATCAGAAAAAATATTTTACGAAACATACGGTAGCGGACCATTGCTAATCTTACATCATGGCTTTGGGTCAAATAAATCATCATGGATAAAATACAATTGGATTAATTCACTAATTAGGGATTTTAAGATTTTAATTTTTGATGCTCTTGGTCATGGGTTATCAAATAAACCACATATTTCAAGCAAATATACTATAGAAGAAAGAGCTATATTATCAATAAATTTAGCAAAAAATTTGGGCTATAAAAATTTTGGCTTTTTAGGATTTTCTCTAGGTGGTAGGGTGGGATTTGAGCTGGCAGAAAATTATAGCAATTATTTAAATTTTTTAGTTATAGGTGGAATGCATCATAAGCCCCCATCAATTAATATAAATATTTATAAAAGAAATATTCGTATTCTTAAAAGTAAAAAAGGTAATTTTGTTAAAAAAAGAAATTTACATCGCCCTNCAAATGATCCATTAGCGCTAGCAGCGTCATACGAAGCAATGCTTATGTGGAATGGAATATCAAATGATACAATTATGTTTGATTTTCCTGTTCTGATGTTTTGCGGAGAAAAGGATAAGTATTATAATGATGTTAGATTATTTACAAAAGAAAAAAAAATTAAATTTATTTCAATACCTAGAGCTAATCATTTTGGTTCTTTACAATCTTCAGACGAGGCTTTTGTTAAAATAAATAATTTTATGTTAGAAAATAAATTAGAGGAGTAAAAATGAAAAAAAAATGCATGATGGTTGTTACAGCTCATCCAGATGATGCAGATTTTGGATGTTCAGCAACTGTAGCAAAATTCTCTAGAAAAGGTTGGGATGTTGTGTATGTAATATGTACAGATGGATCAAAAGGAACTGAGGATAGAACTATTACTCCTAAAGAGTTATCTAAAATTAGATATGAGGAACAAAAAAATTCTGGTATAGTTTTAGGTCTAAAAGATGTTATATTTCTAAACTACCCCGATGGTTATTTAGAACCAACTTTAGAAGTTAGAAAAGATATATCAAGGCAAATAAGAATATGGAAACCTGAAATTCTTATTACTACAAATCCAACAAGAGACTTAAATAATTCAACATATTTAGGACACCCAGATCACTTCGCGGCAGGCGAAGCAACTTTATCTGCTGTATTTCCAAGTGCAAGAGACCACCTAACATTTCCTGATCTTTTTGAAAAAGAAAACTTAGAACCTCACAAAGTTAAAGAGGTTTGGATAATGTCATATGGAGAAAAGGCTGATTTTTGGAACCCAGTTACTGAATTGGATGTGGATACCTCTATAGAAGCACTATTAAAGCATGTCAGCCAAATACCCGATCCAGAATCTGCGGCTTCTTGGATGAAAAAAAGAAGACAAGACCTAGGGAAAAATATAGATTCCGATTATGCCGAGTCGTTTAAAAAATTTGTAATGAACTAAACTTCTCCTAAACTTTCATCTGATGTTGATGATGAAAGATCACTTCCATATTTTTCATTAACACTAGTTTTCAATTCAGCAAATTCATTTTGGATGCCACGAAGTAAAATACCAGCATCGGATGAATGTAATATAAAGCGCGCACCTAAATCAATTGCAACTTTTGAAGCTTCAATAGTCTGCTGATGAATCATTGTTGGTACACCTCGTTTGTCTGCTTCTCCAATTACATGCTTTAGTGTCTCAATATAAACTTGATTGTCATTTTCATTTGGTATTCCCAAAGAAGTAGTCATATCGTTAGGACCAATAAATACTCCATCAATTTTTGCAGAGTCAATCATATTTCCAATATTGTCTGCAGCTGGTTTACTTTCTACTCCCATAATAAAAATATGATCTTTATGTAATTTTTCAAAATATTTTTTAGTTTTATCACTTGGGAATTCACCGGTACTCACATANTTNTCATAATATTCACCTTTTAATGGATGGGTACGTAATTTTCCTACACAATGTTTTACCTCTTCTATATCNTCACAGTATGGNACTAGCACTCCATCCGCNCCTGCATCCATAGCCATNGCAACATANATAGGATCAGTGCTTGGAGTTCTTACTATAGCTGTNATATCTAAAGATTGAAATTGTTCTACAGTATTAGCNATTAGTTCCCTATCTCTTGATCCATGCTCTGAATCAATNACAACAAAATCTAATCCACAACCAGCATAAACTCTTTTCCANCTCATTCCTGTCATACACCAAATCATATAACCAAATACNGGTTTGCCATCTNTTAAGCGTTGTTTTAATTCTGCAGGTTTCATTTATTTCTCCTAAACTATTTTTTTAATATATTAATAAGTTCGNTTACATGTTCAATTTGAAAATCAGGTNTTGGTAGTTCTTTNGGATAAGATCTTCCCATTTTNATCCANGCNGTANTCATACCAAGTCGATTCGCCCCCAATATATCAGTATAAGCATTGTCTCCTACAAATAATATTTCTTCATTTTTAATATTTTCTAAACCTAATTTTTTCTTANCAATCAGATATATTTCTGGATCAGGCTTATCNTTTNCATAAATTTTTGATGGTAAAACAAAAGGTATTTTATCNGTNAGNCCAGTAATTTCAACNTTCTTATATTGGTAACTATTACCGTTTGTTACAACACCCCANTTATATTCAGAATNATTTATCCAATCAATAAANTCCATCACTCCGGGAAGAATTTTCATATGCTTNATNGTTGATTCAAAATAAAACTTATAGTGATCACGCTCATNTCCTTTNACNTCAGGCCANCTAGCTTTTATNTGCTTGAANGAATCTATNGGAACTGCTGTATTNTTTGGAGATAGACTCCAAAAATAATCTATTGCTTCATTAANATCCAAAGAATTTCTTATAACTTCCTCTTGATAATAATAATCTTTNTATACATTTGTGTACGCACTTTCACGATCGATTAATGTGTCGTCTAAATCGAATAAACAAGCTCTAATANTCATAANTTATACATCCGCAACNGCATTATCATCAAGGTTCCAAGAACCTGAATATCTTTCATTATTTTTATNTGGATTAAATGGTTTCATTGCNAAAACNGATTCATCAATATCTGTNCCNAGACCAGGAGATTCAGGCAATTCAAAGAACCCTTCATTAATTANTAAAGGNGTTGTTTGAACTTTATCATGCCANGGCATATCTCGTGCGGTCTCNAGTATTANGAAATTTGGAACAGTTGCACANACATGCAAAGATGCTGCNGTAGCTATTGGNCCATTAGGGTTATGAGGTGCAAATTTAATATACTCAATTTCAGCCATAGAAGCTATCCTTTTTATCTCTGAAATTCCACCTGTATGTGCNATATCAGGNTGTATAACATCTACTAATCTNCTATTTAATATATCCTTAAATCCCCATCTAAAAAACAATCTTTCACCNGTAGCTATATCTGTTCTATGTCCCGCATTTCTTANTTGCTCTAGGGCATTTATATTTTCNGGNGGGACAGGCTCTTCAAAAAAAAGCAAGTTAAATTCTTCNACTGCGTCTATCTGTTTTATCGCTATAGAAGGCCTGACTCTTCCATGATTATCAATCATTATGTCTATATCCGGACCAAGTTCTTTTCTCATNCCCTTAATTTTTTCATGTAANTTATCTGCCGCATCTTTTTCAGACCATTTATTATCCTNATTTGCCGTCCATCCTCCAGTTTTAAAAGCTGAAAAACCTTCATCAACTAATTTTTTCCCACCCCTTATATCAGCCGCATGTGTGTATGCCTTAACTTTATCTCTTACTGCACCGCCTAACATTTTATATATTGGCATATTATTAATTTTTCCTGTGATATCCCATAGTGCAATATCTATAGCTGCCATAGCAGATCCCATTACAACTCCACCTCTCCAGAATCCGTGACGATACATTATCTGCCAATTTTTCTCAATCTGTGTAGGGTCATTGCCTATTAGTCTTTTAGCTAGAACATTAATACCAGCAGCAACTGATTCTTCATGTCGCTCTAATGTTCCTTCTCCCCAACCATGAACACCTTCGTCAGTTTCAACTTTACAAAAAACCCAATCTCTTCCGCCAGTTTCCATTAAGAATGTTTTTATATCTGTGATTTTCATAAGTATAACTTTTTCTCCATAATATTTATAAAATTATAAATTTAATCTTAGATTTTTGAACCCTAATAAGGGTCTACTCCATACTCTTTTATTACATCTTCATTTAAATCAAATCCTAAACCAGGCCTGTTGGGAACCTCAATATTCCCATTTTCTAGTAAATTGATTTTCGGAATAAGTAAATCTGTGACTAATGGAGTTTTAGGAAATGCAAGAGGAAATTCAAAGTATGGCATATTTGGCACAATAGCAGCAAGATGTAATTCTGCTGCCAACCCTATTACATGGCACCAGGTATGTGGAACGCATAGTGATCCAAATTTATATGCATTTTCTGCTATATATAATATTTCTTCTAATCCTCCAGCTCTTACTGAGCTTGGCTGAACTACATCTAGTTTACCTATACTTAATAAATCAATAAATTCATGTCTTGTAGTAAATCCCCAATCCCCAGCTGCGATTCTTATATCTGTTGATTCAACTAATTTTTTATAACCATAAATATTATCTGCAGGTAATGGTGCCTCTATAAAATATATATTAAATTCCTCTATATATTTTATCGTCTCTAAAGCCTGGCCAACATCAACCCATTTATTTTGAACATCAATCATTAAATCTCTATTCTCTCCCAAAATAGATCTTGCTTTTTTTATCACAGACACATCAGTTTCAAGGTCCACATTAGCAAATTGACCTGGCCACTCTTCAATCTTTATAGCTTTAAAACCTTTTGAAATAGCAAAATTGATTCTTGATTCCATTTCTTCAAGATTGTTTCCTGGCGGGTAAACTGTAGCATAAGGTGTAACCTCTTTTTTGGTTTCAGTGATACTAGCAGATGTAGTAAAAGATTTCCATAAAAGTTCGTGTATAGGTTTTTTTTGATATTTTCCTGTGATATCCCATAACGCTGTTTCAATAGCGCCTATTGCCGCAATCACAACTCCTCTTCTTCCAAATACTCCTGTGGAATTATACATTTTCTGCCATAATCTTCTAACTTGCGTAGGATCTTCATTTATCAATAAATTCTCTAATCCTAATGAAGATTTTATGATCGCATCTATAATAAGGCTTGGTGATTCGCATTGCCCTATACCAGTAATCCCTTCATCTGTGAAAACTCTTACAATTGTTATATCGTAACCCCCTGTTGATGCTGGAGTATCATCTTTTGAATTTCCATATGCAGGATTCCAAGAAGTAACATTTCCATCTGCATTATCTCTAAGCGCGATAGTTTCTATATTTGTGATTTTCATAAATTTATTTTTTTATTTTTATACTATAAAATTATAAGCATTAACAAATTATTTCTCTAATTAATTCAAGTACCTTTTTTATGAAATATTTTTTATCTTTGGATAAATAAGCAAAACCAAAAAAATAATTATAAAGCACCCTGTTGCTAGTAAATAATAACCAATATCCACTCCCCATTTATCTGCTGCTAATCCAACCATTAAACCAAAAACAGGCGATAAAGCATTATCTAATAGAGTAAAGGATAACATTCTTCCTCTTAATTTCTCTGGTGATGTTTCAATAATCGTAAGGGAATTAGAAGACCTAAAAATTGTTTGGCTTGATGCAATAATAATAATAAAAATGAATACCGTCCATTTCATACTTGAAAGACCAAAACCAAATAAGCTAGCTGCATATGTTGAAGATACAACAAGCATTAATATTCCTTTTTTGCTTAATCTTTTTCTTGTAGCAATATAGAACCCGCCTAATATACCACCAATAGCACCAGTAGACTGAATTAGCCCTAATAACTTTACACCTTCACCAAATTTTTGTTCTACAAGTTGAGGGAGTAATGTCTGATGAGCAAAACCTATAGATAATGGGGCTAACCCTAAAAAAAATAAAGCTAATAACAACTTATTATCTTTGATATATTTAAATCCTTCAAATAATTGTTTAACAGGATTACCTTTTTGTTCTTTTATAATAGATTTAGATAGATTAATTCTAGATGTAAAAAATAAAACTAATAAATATGCAATAAATGCACAAATATATGCAGACCAAATATCAGTAGAATAGATCAAAATGGATACCAAGGCTGGGCCTAAAAACCTTGTACTATTGATAGCTATTGAATTTAAAGATAAAGCATTGGCTATATTTTTTGAATTAACTAAAGATGGAATAATAGCAGTCCTAGTAGGTTGATTCATAGACATACTAGCTCCTAGCCCAAAAGAAATAAGATAGATATGCCACATTTGTATATCACCATAAAATAAAATAAGGAACATTAATAAATGCATAAATGCCGACCAGAATTGTATAGTCATCAATAGCATTTTTTTGTTAAATCTATCAGCAGCAACACCTCCAAATAAACCTAGTATAAGCATGGGTAAAGCTCTAACAAGTAGAACAGATCCAACAGATGTTGATGATCCAGTTAATGTCCACACCAGCCAAGCTCTTGCGACCATATCAGAGTGCATTCCAATGGCTGATAAAACTTGCCCGAACCATAAATTCCTAAAGTTTTTATTACTTAAGGATCTGAAAGCAAAAAAAAAATTTGTATGATTTTTTGTCATGATTTATTTTTTCTTTGAGCAAGCCCTGAACCTATTATTACTAATCCTGAACCTAGATATAGCTCTAGGCCAATATCTTCTCCTAGAATAATCCAACTTAATATAACTCCAAAAACGGGCTGACTAAGAGATATAAAAATTACTCTAGATGGAAGATACGTTCTTAATAACCAATGCTGAGCCATAAAGGCAAAACCAGCTATAATAATTCCAGTATATACAACGGATATGATTATATTTTGTGTAAAAAAACTATTAGTAGGGTTTTCAAAAATATAACTTCCTATAAAAAAAATTAGTATCCCGAAAATTGCTTGAGAAGCAAGCATTTTATGCTGAGCAATAGATTGCCCCATATTCGAAATGAATATTTGCCTTGCAGCTAATAAAATAGCACATATCAAGCATAAAAAATCACCCAAAATATAATCATAGCTGGAGTCTGAAAAATTATTTAAAAAAACTACAATTATGCCTGAATATGCAATTATCACTCCCAAAATTCTAAACTTTGTTAATGTATCACCTGGAACAACAAAATGAGCCATTATACCTGCCCATAATGGATATGTTGTAAAAATTAGAACAGCATGACTTGCACGAGTATAACTTTGTCCTACATTTAGAAATATTAATTGTACAGAAAATAATATACCCAAAATAAAAAGAGGTAAATATTCTTGTTTTTTTAATCTAAATGATTTTTTGGTAAGCAAAGAATAAACTAGTACGACTAAACCTCCAGCTATAAATCTCATCCAACCCAAACGAAGAGGTTCCGTATCTAGTAATCCTAGTTTTGTACCGACAGGATTTCCTGACCATAATATTGCTAAAAATAATGCTAATGAAGCAGCTTTTTTATCAAGGTTTTTTCTAGAATCTTTTTTCAAAAATAATCACTTAATCGAGGTGTCTCAAGTATTGTCCTATCCAATCATAATCAACAAAATCAACATAAGCTTCCATAAGTGCTTTTGTTATTTGACCAGGTGTTTTTCCTGAACCTACTTGTCTACCTTGTATTGTAGAAACACCACAAATACATAATGAAGTTGAAGTAAGAAAAATTTCATCTGCAGTCAGAGCATCATATATATCAATATCTTTAATTACTAAAGGTATATCTAATTTTTTAGCAAGTTCAATGGTAGTTTCTCTAGATATACCTCCCAAAACATACTGCTCTGATGGGGTATAAATAACGCCATTTTTTACTGAAAAAAAGTTAGATCCTATACCCTCTGTTATAAAACCTCTATTATCAAGTAAAATTGCCCATGCATCTGGATTCTGTGCTTTGGCTTCAAGGTCTCCCATTATAAGATTCAAGTAATTATGTGTCTTAACTCTTGGACTTAATGATTCAGTAGGAACCCTTCTAACAGAAGGAATAATCACATCCATCCCTTCTTTATAAAGTTTTGCCCTTGGTTTTAGCGGCAAGGGCATACATTCAATAATTAAATTTGGACCTCCATCTGTATCCCACATATCTCCTCCAACAAAATCAACTCCTCTAGATACTCTTTGACCAACCCAATAGTCATCTTTTTTATCTAATAATGGTAAGTTTGCATTTAATACATTCATCGTTTGATCAATCATTTCATTCTTACTGATGCCAGGATCTATTTTTACATAACTTAGAGAGTCGTAGAACCTATCAATATGCTCTTCTAACTTAAATATTTTATGCCCAAAAGTTCTTGTCATATCAAAAACACCATCGCCGTACTTAAAACTTCTGTCTCTAAAAGGAATCATTACCTCAGATTCTGGAACTATCTTTCCATTGAAGTATGCAACCCTTTCATTATTATTTTTCATATTAACTATAACTCCTTTTATAGATATTACTAACAATTATTTTATTCTGTCCAAAAACCGCCATGCTTATGGACAATTACAGGATCAATTTGTGCTCCTAATCCATAGCCATCTGGAATCACGAACATATCTCCAATGATATTTTCATTAGGAAAAAGCACCTCTTTTCTCCAGTCTATTTCATATACCGCATGCTCTAATGGTAAAGTATTATTAAATGCTAAAGTTGAATGAGCAGATGCAAGTAAAGATAAAGGACCAGACGGACAATGCATCGAAACAGATTTTTCTTTTTTTGACTCTAAGGTTTTTCCAATAAGAAAAGCTTCTATTGGACCACCACAGAATTTAATATCTGGCATTACAATATCAAGAACATCATCATCTATCAATTTTTCAAAAAGGGATAGCCCGTAACCATGCTCTGCCCCTGCAATAGGAATTGTAGATTGTTCTTTTATTTCCCTTATATCTGCAGAATATTCTATCGGATCAACAGGCTCTTCATACCAACCAACCCCTCTATCTGTTAATTCGTAAAGAAGGTCATATGCTGATTCATTATCAAATCTTGAGTGACAATCTACAAGTAAAGTTGAATCTCCAATTGATTCTATAACACTACTGATTCTACTTAGCCCAATTTTAGCTTCTTTTGGCAATCCAGGCGTACTAAATGGCGACTTACACTCATCGAATGGCGCGCACTTTAATGTCTTGAATCCTTGATCCTTTACAAACTTGGCCATCTTTGAAAAAGATTCTGGAGATCTATCCAACACTTCCTGTAAGACGGGATTAAAGTTTTGTTTAGTTTTTTTGTCTAATAGTAAAGATCTATTTATGTTTGCGTATAACTGTACCCTATTACTAGAAATATTTTTTTCTCCAAATTTATATAATATATATTCATACATCTTCAGTTTTGACTGCTTTGATAGCGCATCAGTAATTGCACAGCGCAGTCCGCTTACAGCAGTAGCTAATAACTGATCAGATTCTATACCTTCTACAGATAAATTATTTTCAGTAATTACATCATAATCAGAATATACTTTTTTCCCTCTCAGATTATTAGCTAACTTCGCTACTATTGGTGAAACATTTCTTGATAGTTGCGTGTGGCTAATTTCACCTTCACCGAAAATATTAGAATTGTCTGATATTTTTAGATGTGTCCATTCTGTATTAGAATTAACCACGATAGAGTTAAATTCTAGTGAGTTTATATTTATCCATACATCATTCATAAATATTAAGTTTGTTTTTTATAATATACTAAGTTATATTTAAGAAAAATTTAAGTAGCAAAATAAGAAATAAGATGAAAATTAAAGAAATAAAAACACTTTCAGGCGATAGATATAATTATGTAAAAATCACTACAGATGAAAATATAGTTGGTTATGGAGAGATACATCCTGCATCTGGAACGAGCGGAACACCTTTTGTTTCAATGGCAGGGGTAAAGTATTGTGAAGAGTATTTAATAAATAAAAATCCTTTAGAAATAGAAAAACATTGGCAACACATGTTTAGAAGGCAAATTTTTAGAGGCGGTTCTGACATGATGGCTGCTATGGGTGCCATAGATATTGCTCTATGGGATATTAAGGGTAAAGCTTACAATAAACCTGTATACGAACTACTTGGAGGTAAAGTAAGAGACAAGGTAAGGTTATACACACATTTACAAGGTGTTAGTAAAGAAGAGCTAGCTGAAGATGCAGAAAAAAAAATTGAAGAAGGCTTTACTGCCGTCAGATTATACCCATTTGGAAGTTTTGGGTCAAAAAGTTTTGCTGAAGGATCCGGATTAGAGCAAATGAGTTTCACATCAATGCAAAGACATGCTTACGAAAGAGTTGAAGCGGTTAGAAAAGCTGTAGGTCCTGATGTTGATATTATGATAGATGTTGTAAATAGACTTACCCCTCCCGAAGCTGTAGCTATTGGCAATGCTCTTAGGGACTTAAATTTATATTTTTTTGAAGATCCAATTGAACCAGAAAATATGGAACAGTGGAAATTAGTTGCAAGTCAGCAGCCTATTCCAATAGCAATGGGAGAAAGATTATATACTTTATATCAATTTAAGGATCTATTAGTTAATCAAGGCGCTAGCTATATCAGGCCTGATCTATCTCTAGCAGGTGGAATTACAAACGTAAAAAAAATATCAAATATGGCTGAAGCTTTTTATGCTGGAGTTGTTCCACACAATCCCTTAAGTTGTATTCTTACTGCATCGTGCATTCAAATTGATGCCTCTGTTCATAATATACCTGTACAAGAATATCCGTATGATGATAATTTAGGCATAAAAAAAGATTTGGTTGATGAACCAATTAAGCGTATAGGTGGATATCTTGAAATACCAAATAAACCGGGAATTGGTGTAAATTTAAATGAGGAAGCATTTAAACATTATCCACCAAAGCATTATGAAAGAGACCCTTTAATATTTTATGATGGGGGCTTAAAAGACTATTAATTTTGTCTTTTCTTAATTCTGTTTGAACTAATTCTTAGCCAAAAAATTCCTGTCAAAAATGATACACAAACAAGTAAAAAAAGTATAGTCCCCCAAATATTATTATATCCAGCACGTACCTCATCAGAAACAATAAAATCAAGTATAGTTAAACTTTTACCTTTTTCACTTTCTATTTCTATGTCAATCACCCATTCACCTGATTCTTCTAGTTCAAATTGAGATAAATAATGAACATAATCATTAGGTGAGTTTAATGCTAAATTATATAACTTAGTACCTGAATCTTTACTGGTTAAATAGATAGATACTTTAGCATTTTTAATATGAATTTTATCATCCAAATGTTTTATTTTAGCTGCAAGTCTTATTATTCCAATTTTGGGATCACTAGGGGTTATATATATTTCAACTTCGTGTGGATTTGAATCATATTTACCAAGATACTTATAACCCGGAAGTGAATTACTTTCCTGAGCAAACAAAGTACTTGATAAATTAATTAGTATTATAATAAAAATTAAATAGTAAAATTTTTTCATAGCAATATTATAAATGATTAGAAAGAATCCATGAATAAAAATTTAGATTTAATTATAAAAAATTCAAGAGTAATTGATCCAAAAAATAACATTGATGAAAAATTAGATATCGGCATNAAGCACGGAAAAATTTATGAAATAGANAAGAATATTCAAACTTCAAGAAGCCCTGAAATAATTAATCAAGAAGATAAAATTCTTATGCCAGGCCACATCGATACTCATGCACATCTTTCTGCAGTATTCAACGATAACATCAATACTGATTATGGTCACAAAATGCTTGCTGAGTCTGGAACAACTACAGCCTTAGATTTAGCAGGAGAACCAGATATTATGCTTGAAGGTATGAAAAATAATGGAGCTGGTTTAAATGTAGCCACAATCATGGGGCTAGTTCCTCATAAAACTATAAATAAAGACGACCCAGACAACATTACTCTAAGAGATACAATTTTTGATGTAAAAAAAAGAGGAGGAATTGGAGTTAAGATCCTGGGAGGGTATTTTCCATTTAGCGTTGATGCAAATAGCAGGGTAATCAAGGAAGCTAATGAGCAATTATCTTGGGTTGCTTATCATGTTGGTTCAAAAACTGCAGGAAGTGACTTAATAGGNCTAAGAGAAGTACCTGATTCTACAGATAATGGAAGGCTTCACGTAGCACATATAAACTCATATACTAGAGGATTGGTAAATAAAGAAGAAAAAGAAGTTGATGAAGCTTTATCCATAATAAAAAAAATGAAAAACCACTGGGTAACNGAAGCTTATATGTCTAAAATAAANGGAACTAACGGACTATGTGATGAAAATGGTAATCTTGTNTATAACGTTGCACAAAATTGTCTTATTCTAGGCGGATATGAACCTAATGAAAACGGATTACGCAAAGCTTTATCTGANGGATANGGTTCTGCATTGACAGTTAAGAANAATCGCAATGTATTAGTTCACGGAGATGAAGCAGTTAAATTATGGGAAAAATCCTTAACTAATGCAAGCCTAAGTTTTCCAGTAAATCCTCCATCTAGTGCATTTAGANTATCAACAGAAAAATATGAAAATAGCNATGATTTTGTAGTTGATGCTATATCCACAGATGGAGGATANATACCCAGAAATGTTGCAATAGAAAAAACAATGGCTCTCGTTAATTTTGGAGCCNTNAGCCTAAAAGANGCAGTAATTAAACTTAGTTATTCTCCTTCAAAAATGCTTGGACTGGAAAATAAAGGTCATTTGTCCGAGGGAGCTGATGCAGACATTACTATCATTGATCCANAAATAAATAAGGCATGTATGTCAATAGTTGCAGGAAAAGTTATNATGATAAANGGAAAATCTATTTCAGATAATGGAACATGGCTTGTTCTTGAAGAAGGNAAATCNACAGCTGAAAAATCTGGAGTAAATTTTCAAGTTATCAATCTAGAAAAAAGTAAATTATATAAAAGTTTTTAATTACCTTTGAACTCTACCAGATGTATCACCTCCGGCNACNGAAAGTACTTCTTTCAGAGAAACAAGATTAAAATCACCATGAAATGTATGAGAAANNGCTGATGAAGCAACAGCGAAATCTAGCACTTCGCGTGAAGACCAGTCATCTCTATTAAGTCCATAAATCATACCACCACAAAAAGCATCTCCCCCTCCAACTCTATCAACTATTCTTACTGGATATTTCTTACCTATAAGAATATCTGTACCATCAAAATATATAGCACTCCAATCATTGTCATCNGCAGAATGGCTTTCACGTAGTGTTATAGCAACTTTTTTAAACCCATACTTAGAAACNAAATTTTTAACAACAGATTCATAAGCATTTGCATCAATTTCACCTGCCGTAACATCAACTCCTTCAGCAGCAATTCCTAAACATTTTTCAGCATCCTCTTCATTACCAATTGCAACGTCTACGTACTCCATCAAAGGAATCATTGTTTTTTGTGCTTCTTCTGGGGTCCATAAATTTTTTCTATAATTCATATCTGCACTAACCGTTAGTCCCATTTTTTTTGCTATTTTTGCAGCAACCATACATTCATTAGAAGCANTAGATGAAATTGCTGGTGTAATACCNGTAAAATGAAACCATGATTTTCCATCAAAAATTTCTTCCCAATTAAATTGATTTGATTGTATTTCTGAAATAGCAGATGATGCTCTATCGTATACAACTTTCGAAGCTCTCATTGATGCACCTGACTCAAGAAAATATATACCTAGCCTTTTACCCTGTCTTAAAATTTTTGAAGTATCTACGCCAAATTGCCTAATATAATTTATACAAGATTGTCCTATATCATTATCTGGTATAGCTGACACAAAAGTTGCGTCTAAACCGAAATTTGATAAAGTAACAGCAACATTACATTCTCCTCCGCCATAAGTTACTTCAAATTCTCTTGCTTGAGTAAACCTCTCTCTTCGTTGAGTTGCCAATCGCAACATAATTTCTCCAAAAGTAACAATATTTGACATATTTAGCCTTTCTTCTGTTTTAATCTCTTAACGAGTTTGGAAACCGACAAACTTCTTTCTTTTAATAAGTCCCAGTTTTTATCTTTGATAATATCACTAGATATAAATTTTGATCCCATACCTACAGCAACAACGCCAGAGTCAAACCAAGGTTTTAGAGATTCTTCTGTTATATCAACTCCTCCTGTTGGCATAATTTCTGACCAAGGCATTGGTCCCAAAACATCTTTTACAAAACCTGGTCCACCAACAGCACTACCTGGAAAAATTTTTACAATATCGGCGCCTTGTTCTTGAGCGTTAGAAATTTCAGAAGCTGTTCCACAACCAGGCATATAAGGAATTCTTCTTCTATTACATACCTTTGCAACTTCAAAATTTGTTACCGGACCTACTATAAAATTAGCGCCAGATGAAATATACATAGAGGCAGTACCAGCATCAACTATTGAACCTGCCCCTAAAATAACTTTCGGTAAGTTTTTACTACAAAATTTTTCTAACTCAGAAAAAACTTCCCAGGCATGATCTCCTCTATTTGTAAACTCAAGTAATAATATACCACCTTCTGCGCAGGAATTTGCGACATTTTTCAGCACCTCAATATCGCCATTATAAAATACAGGAACTACACCTATGTCATTGATACTATTAAGAACTTTCATCTTAGTATGTCTAGCCAAATTTTTACTCCTAAAATATTATTTAATTAATAACTAAAGTATAAAATAAAATTTTTATTTTTTCCATTTTAATATGGGATTTCTTGCAGCTAATGCTTCATCTAATCTTTTATGAAAAACATTATGTGGGGCATTCTTAACAACTTCAGGAGAATTTGTTACCTCATCATGAATTTTCAACATTATGGAAATAAAATTATCTAAAGTTTCTTTTGTCTCTGATTCTGTTGGTTCAATCATTAATGCTTCTTCAACAATTAAAGGAAAATACATTGTAGGAGCATGGACTCCATAATCGAGTAACCTTTTTGCAATATCCAATGCTGAGATTCCATTTTTTTTCTGTTTTTTTGCAGAAATTACAGTTTCATGCATGCAATATCTATCTGAAAAAACTTCATAGAAATCTTTCAGTTGAGATTGAATATAGTTAGCATTGATTATTGCATTTTCTGAAATAGATTTAATCCCATTTTTCCCTAATGACCTAATATAAGAATAAGCTCTAACAGCAATTAAAAATGAACCATAAAATCCATTAATTGTACCAATGGAATTTTCAGGTTTAATCAAGTTATAATCATTATTGTTTTTTTCTGCTACTGGATAAGGAAGAAATTTTTTGAGTTTACTATTTACCATTACTGGACCTGAGCCTGGTCCGCCACCACCATGAGGTGTAGAAAAAGTTTTATGAAGATTAGAGTGACATATATCAACTCCAAGATCAGATAACTTAACTAGCCCTAGTAAAGCATTTAAGTTCGCACCATCAGCGTAAACTAATCCACCATTTTCATGGATTATCTTGGTGATTTCTAAAATATTTGGCTCAAAAATTCCTAGAGTACTAGGAATGGTTATCATAAATACTGCAGTTTTCTCATTTGCTAGTTCTTTCAAGTTTTCAATATCTATATTTCCTTCTTCGTCAGATTTTACCGTGACCACTTCAAGACCAGCCATTTTTGCCGACGCAGGATTTGTACCATGAGCTGAATCGGGAACAAGAGCTATATTTCTTTTTGAATCTCCATTACTTTCATGAAACATTCTAGCAATTAACAGACCTGAATATTCACCTTGTGCTCCAGCCAATGGTGACAATGATACTCCTTCTAAACCCGTAACTTTTCCTAATAATTTTTGTAAATCATACAATAATTCTATTGCACCTTGTACTGTTTCTTCAGGTTGGTATGGATGAATACCACTAAAGCCATCAAGACTTGCTATCTGGTCATTAACTTTAGGATTATATTTCATAGTACATGAACCTAAAGGGTAAAAGTTCGTATCAATAGAAAAATTTTTTTGGCTCAAATTAGTAAAGTATCTGACAAGATCTAACTGAGAAACCTCTGGCAAATTTATGTTACTAATCAAATTATCTTTATCCGTAATTTCTTGTGAGGGAACATCGCACTCAGGTAAAGTGAATGCTCTTCTACCTTTATTTGATAAATCTAATAATAATTTAGTATTGTTATCATGATTTTTTAACATTTATAATTTCCTAAATAATTAACTAATATATCGATTTGATGTTTTGAGTTTTTTTCAGTAACTGCAACCATTAATCCATTATGTATTTTTTTTGAAACATCCTTCCCCCCCAATATATTATTGTCCAATAAAAACTGATTAATATTTTTTGGGCGGTCTGGGCAGGTAATAACAAATTCATTAAAGAATTTTTTATTATAGATTTCAAAGCCTTTAATTTTTGATATTTCAGATGCTGCATAATGAGCTTTTTGATAGCATAAATGAGCTAGTTCATTAAATCCATGCTTTCCTAATGTAGCTAAGTAAACCGTGACAATTAGTGATATTAATTGAGTGCTAGTACATATATTGGATGTTGCATTTTCTCTTCTTATATGTTGCTCTCTTGTTTGTAATGTAAGTACAAAAGCATCATTATTATCTTTGTCCTTTGTTTTACCGATTATTCGACCCGGCATATGCCGTATATATTCTTTTTTTGATGCAAATAATCCAATAAATGGCCCTCCAAAAGAAGTTGGAACGCCTAAACTTTGCCCTTCGGCAGTTACAATATCTATACCGTATTTTCCAGGAGATTCATACATCCCATGATAAATTGGGCTTACATGAGCAATGGCTAAAATATTATTTTTGTGAGCTAACTCTGTTAATTTTTTTATATCTTCGATTTCTCCAACACTATTTGGATTTTGAAATGCTAAACATGATAAATTTAAGTCGTCTTTACCTAATTGATCTTTTTCAATTTTTATAATATTTACATCTTGAAACATTGTNTAAGNCTTAAGTACATCGACTAATTTTTCATCAACAGAATGTAACACGCCAATATTTTTATTTCTTTTTATTCTTACAGCCATCAAACAAGCTTCTGCAAAAGCAGTTGGGCCATCATACATACCAGAATTNGAAACATCCATACCTGTAATTTCAGAAATAAANGTTTGAAATTCGAATCCNACCTGTAATGTTCCTTGTGAAACTTCAGGTTGATAAGGTGTATATGCAGTAACAAATTCTCCTCTTTGAACAATAGATTTTACTATTGAAGGAACATAATGATCGTAAACTCCAGCNCCTAAAAAAGATGCATCAAAACTNGCTATTGAACGGTTTTTGCTAGAAATACTCTCTAACAACTTAACTANATCTTGCTCTGATAAATCTTCAGGTATATCGATTTCNGGGTTTATATATTNNGNGGGAATTTCCTTAACTAAATCAACAAAATTACTTACACCTATTGCATCTANCATAAGTTGTTTTTCAGTATCAGTATTCGGTATATATGGAAAATTATTGCTTGATTTATTTTTCATCTATTAATTTTTCATAGTCTTTGAGGTTTAATAATTNTTCTAATTCGGAATTATCCTTAATCTTTACCCGTAAAAGCCAACCTTTATGAAAAGGATCATTATTAANAGTTTCAGGAAATTTATCGATATCAATATTTTTTTCTATAATTTCTCCACTAATTGGAGCAAACAAATCACTAACAGCTTTAACAGATTCTATTTCACCGAACTTTGAAAACTGTACTAAATCTTCACCTACATCTGGCAGATCTACAAAGACTACATCCCCTAGTAATTGTTCTGCAAAAACTGTAATACCTATCTCGGCAANATCTTNATTTACCCTAACCCATTCATGATCTTTAGTATATTTAATTTCCTNTGGATACATATTTTACCTTCTTAAACAAACCTTCTTTTTGCTATTTCTGCACTTTGGGTTTTTCCTCTAATATCAATTGAAATTTTTCTACCAATCTTTGTACTACCGTCACATATAAATCCCAATCCAATTCCTAAACCTAAATTACTAGAAAAAGTACCAGAAGTTACAAAACCAANAATTTTCTCTCNATCGTAAATTTTATAATCTTTCCTAGGGATTNCNTTGGAAGTCATTTTAAAACTTACTAGTTTTTTTCTTAATTTATTTTTTGATAAAGAATAAAGTTTTTCATAAGANAACAAATCTTTATTTGAAAAGTCTATAAATCTACCTAAATTCACCTCAAAAGGATTAGTTTCTAAATTTAACTCATTTCCATATAAAGGTAAACTTACNTCTAATCTTAATACATCCCTTGCCCCTAATCCACAAGGATTNACTTTTTTTTCATACAATAAATTCCAAATATGAGGCGCNTCCGCATTAGAACAAATTATTTCACNACCCTNTTCACCAGTATATCCNGTTGTNGATATAGTAACTTCGTATTTATCTATAAAAGTTTTTTTTATCTGATACTTATCTATAGTTTTTAAGANAGGTAATATNTCTGAGGATTTNGGTCCTTGAACAGCAATCATAGAAGTGANACTCGTATCATCAATTATTTGAATATCAGATCCATAATCAATATTAGAAGAAATTGTTTTTATAANTTTNCTTCGATTAGAAGCATTTACTACTAAAAGAAAAGTATTACCATCCAGATTCGAAATAATTAAGTCGTCTANAATCTGGCACTCTTTATTTAAAAAAATTGTATACTTTGANTTTCCTATATCAAAATCATCTAAATCAATACTTAAAAATTTTGATATGATTTTTTTTGAANCTTTTCCTCCAATAATTATTCTACCCATGTGAGAAACATCAAACATTCCAACATTTTTTCTAACAGAAATAACTTCGGATACGATTCCATCCTTATAATTTAATGGCATCATAAATCCATTAAATTCTACTAATTTTGCATCCAAATTTTTATGATTTTTATANAAACTGGTATACAGCAAAATAACTCCTAATTACTTAATTTCAAAAATGTCTTTCCATGTTTGGGTCTCTTTATTTTCNTTGCCAAATGAGATAGCTGAATTTCTTAGATCAGGATAAATTAAATCCGAATCTTGTTCTAAATAAATCATACTTTTATCATAAGNGATATGTTGATTCTTAACAATATTTTTTTGATCTTTTGAAATATTTTTCGAATGAATAGATACNTGAAAATTACCTAGCCCATTTTTATCAACTAATAGATTAATAGCATAGATTTGTTTATTAAAAGAATTATTTGATATTTCATTATTTTTGTACGATTGATTTAATTCCCTAATAAAAAATTCTAAACCTAAATATTCAAGAAATTTTTTCTGAGTNATGTAAAATAATTTNTCAAAGCCATTAACCGCNAATGAGTGATTAACTGTTGTGAAATCTACATGAGAAGTTATATCTTGACGACCAATATTAGAATAATGGTTAGATGATAAACTATGTTGAAAGTAAGATCGTAATGAACCTCGATTGTTTTTACTAGAGTATAGTTCATCTCTTTCATAACCATANTCAATAGTTATAACAAAACCAGAATTTATTATAGAAGAAATAATATCAGCCCAATAACCTATTCCTAAATTTACTTCTCCTTNATAACCATCATCAAAATTCTTTGTAAAAGGAGAAACNCTACTNGCTATTTCTGGTTCGCTTACGTGATTTATTTTATCGATAAAAGTATTATTTTTATAATCATAATCGACATATATTTCTTTNATTTTTTTATCTTTAAAAATAAACCTATTAACTGGAAAAGCATCAATTAATTCGTTAGATATTATACATCCTGTAATTCCTTTAGGAACTTCCTTTATATCATAAATATCTTTAGATTTATCTGAAAATACATCTACTGGATAATAAGTTACTACANTTAAAAAACTNGGGATATTTTTTTTATAGAAGGAAATTATTTCTCTATACAAATATCCATTACCTGCACCTATTTCAACAATANTAAATTCTNCTGGTTCGTTNATGGCTTTCCATAGATGATAAATATTTATGGCTAATAAAGATGCAAATGCGGGGTGAACTAAAGGGCTGGTGTAGTAATCACCATATATTCCTAATGGATGATTATTTGTTTTTCCTGAATAGTAACCAAAATTTTCATCATATAAAACTGAACTCATAAAAGAAGAAAAAGTAATTGGGCCATTAGTCTTAATTCTTTTTAGAATTAATTCTTCTAATGAATTCATTATACAATTTTACCGATCTGAAATCGGAATATAACCCTGTTTCCTNTTTCCAGTATATTGCAATAAAGGCCTNATTAATATATTGTGCCTAAATTGTTCAACTACTTGAATAGTCCAACCAGGTATTCTACCAACAGCAAAAATAGGAACAAATAAATCTTGTGGAATTCCATTAAGGTANTATATTACTCCAGCAAAAAAATCTACATTTACATGTATTCCTCTTCTTGCATAAGGACTCATAGCTTCTACAACTTTTTCTAAAATTTGATACCACTCNGGCTCACCCATTTGNTGGCTTAATTTCCTTACACCTTCCCTAAGATGTCCCGCTCGAGGATCTTCAGCTTTATATACCCTATGACCAAAACCCATAACTCTTTCTCGATTTGCTAAAAGATTCTTTACATAATTTTCTGCATTTTCAGGTTTTCCAATATCTTTTGCCATTTGCATAACATTTTCAGCAGCCCCTCCATGAGATGGGCCAGATAAAGCAGCGATTCCTGCTGTAACTGCTCCATGTATATCAGCAGATGTACCAGCAACAACTCTAGCAGTAAAAGCAGAAGCGTTTGAACCATGATCAGCATGCAGTACAAAATCTTTATCCATTAAATCTATGGTATCTTGGTCTGGAATTTCTCCTTTTAACATATATAAGAAATTACCTGCATGATTTAATTCATCACTAGGCTCTATAGGGTCTTTGCCATTACGAATATTATGGTGAGCCATCACAATTGTAGCTACCTGAGAAGTCAATCTTATACCTTTTCGAATTGTAGCTTCTAGAGAATTATCATTTCTGTCTTCGTCGAAAGAAGAAAGAGTTGAGACAGCTGTTCTAAGGGCGTCCATAGGATGAGAGTCTTTTACTACATTGATCACATCAAATATCTCTTCAGGCAGTTTCCTGTAGGATTTTAACATTGAATCAAATTCAGATAATTCTTCCTTATTTGGAAGTTTGCCATAAATTAGTAAATATGATGTCTCTTCAAAAGAAGAATGTTCAGCTAAATCATTAATATTGTACCCTCTATATTCAAGCACGCCTTCTTTTCCATCAATAAAAGTGGTTTCACTTCTATCAAAATATACCCCTTGTAATCCTCTATGTAGTGTTACTTCTTTATCCATAATTACTTTCTTTATACTAAAATAATTTCAAATAATAAAATTGTAAACATCAAAATCTGTTTAAAATTTCCGAATTTACTTTTTCTAAAATATCTTCCCTACTAATGGAACTAGTTTCTTTACCATTTCTTGTTCTAACCGACACGGTTTTTGAAGTCATCTCATTATCTCCAATAATAAACATATAAGGGATTTTTCTTAGTTGGGCATTTCTTATTTTTGCATTCATTCGCTCGCTTGATTCATCAACCTCTATCCTAATGTTTTTTGACTTAAATTGTTTATAAATATCATATGAATAGTCTAGATGCTTATCAGTTATTGGTATTATGATTGCCTGTACAGGTGAAAGCCATGTAGGGAAATTACCTGATAAATGTTCTATTAGAACTCCTAAAAATCTCTCTAAAGAACCTAACATTGCCCTGTGAATCACGACTGGTTTTTGCCTGGATCCATCTTCTTCAATATATTCTAAGCCAAAGCGTTCTGGTAATGAAAAATCTAATTGAACAGTACCAAGTTGCCATTCGCGTCCAATAGCATCAGGAACAAAAGCATCTATTTTTGGTCCATAGAAAGCGCCCTCTCCTGACTGCATACTATATTTGTAATTATTTTTATCTAAGATGTTTTTTAAAATTTTCTCAGACTCGTTCCAAGTCTTTTCGTCCCCAACTCTCTTTTCAGGTCTGAGAGATAGCTCAAATCTAATATTGTCAAACTTGAAAGTTTTATATGATTCATTTAACATATCTAAGAAATTTTCAATTTCGGCTTCAATTTGATCAAATTTACAAAAAATATGTGCGTCATCTTGAGAAAATGACCTGACACGAGTTAATCCATGAGTAACACCAGATCTCTCATTTCGATGCAACCTACCAAAATCAGCAAGTCTTAGTGGAAGATCTCTATAACTATGAATCTCTGATGCATAGACTAAAGCTGCAGCTGGGCAATTCATAGGCTTCACACCAAATTCTTTCTCATCAATAGAAACAAAAAACATATTTTCTAGATAATTTTCATAATGTCCAGATCTTTTCCATAATTCAGTATTAAAAATTTGAGGTGTGATTACTTCTTTATACTCGTATAATTTATAGAGATCTTTTACATATTTTTCTAACTCTCTCAAAATAATTGTTCCATTTGGTAAAAAAAATGGACTTGCCGGTGCAATAGGGTCAAAAAAGAATAAATTTAGAGATTTTCCTAGTTTTCTATGATCTCTTTTTTCAGCTTCTTCTATTCGATTAATATATTCCCTTAATGCTTCTTTTGACTCCCAGGCAGTACCATAAATTCGTTGAAGCATTCTATTATTCTCGTCACCTCTCCAATATGCTCCCGCTGTACTTAATAATTTAAATGACTTGATTTCACCAGTACTATTAACATGGCCCCCGCGGCATAAATCCTCAAATTCGCCATTAGAATGACTCCAAAATGTAACTGTCGAATCTTCTTCCATTGATTCTAAAATTTCTTTTTTGTATTGATTACCACTAACTAACTCAAAGGCCTCAGACCTTGAAACTTCTCTTCCAATAAATGAAGAATTTTTATTAATTATTTTTTGCATCAACTTGGTAATATCTTTAAGGTTTTCAGGAGTAAAAGGTTTTTCGACGTCAAAATCATAATAAAAACCATCTTTAATTGGAGGCCCTAAGGTAACTTTAGCATCTGGAAAAATTTTAGTAACCGCCTCAGCTAAAACATGGGCTGCAGAGTGCCTCATATTATGACGATACTGATTTTTTTCTTCTTCTGAAAAATCTTTAAATTTTTTTGTCATGATTATAATATTCTACAATATATATAATTATTCATAAATTTTAAACTACGAATTTATATAAGTTAATTTTCTCCAAAACCATTCTAACGGTCCATACTTAAATTTTTCTAGCCAAAATTTTGACCAAAATAATTGTAAAGCCCAAACAAACATAACAAATGTAGAAAGTTCAATAATGCTAAAACTATGATTCTGAAAAATTCCCTCCAAGAATATAAAACACAAAAGTGTTTGCGTAATATAATTGGTAAATGCCATTTTGCCACATGATTTTATGTATATTGCTATTTTTTCAGATAAATTCATATTAAATATAGATAATATACCAATATAACCAATACATATCGGGATTATTCCTAGTTTCATAGGGAGGCTGCTAACAACTGCAATAGAAGGGTCATAATTTTCTAAATAAAGCCAAACAATGTTTATAGATGTTAATACCAAACCTATAGGTAAAAACATATAAATTATTTTTTTATAAAATAATTGATCCTTTGTTCCTTGTAGTATGTATAATCTATAAAGGACTACACCTAATAACATCATACCCAATGCCCTTCCAACAGCATCTAAACCAAAAAACGATTGAATTGCTTCTCCCCACTTGCTCGAATCAACAAACCAATATCCTTCCAAACCTTTTCCATCTGGAAAACTTTCTCTCGCAGAAGAGATTAGGTTTCCCTCATTATCAAAAAGCATCTGAAATAATGGAGCTATTATTGCACCAAAATAAGTTAACAAGATACTTAAAATAACTAAAAGTTTTATACTGCGATTATGAATAATTATTATAATTACAGCGCAACATGCATATAGTAAAAGTACATCTCCAACCCAAAAGGAAGCATGTATACCGCCAAAAATTAGTAGTAAGAAATTTCTCCAAAGGCTTAATAATCTTGGATTTTTTATTTTTTTACTTTTTGCTGATTCAATAAATAGAACTATACTTGCACCAAAAAGAATAGAAAACAATCCCATCATTTTGTCTGCAACAAATAGTTGGGATAAGATTAAAATTGACCAATCAATAAAATTTTCTGCTCCAGCTGTAGAAATATTAAACATCGCAGATTTCGGCATAGCAAAAAATCTAGAATTCATAATTAATATTCCTAATACAGCAACACCGCGAATAAAGTCTAGATTTGATATTCTTTCCTGCATAATAATGATTATAATGAAGTTACTATGAAAATTACAAACATTGAAGTAAAATATCCTACTTACAAAGATGACTTGAAAGACTGGCGTCCTAAACTTTGGCAAATTATAACCAAGATATCTACAGATAAAAAAAATCTTTTCGGCTTTGGAACAGGCGGAGGAGGCAATGCATCAATAGAGATTATCAATGGTCATTTAGGGAATTTAATTATTAATGAAGAAGTAAACAACAAACAAGATATTATTAAAATTTTTGAAAAACTATATGAGCATAGTATTCCATATGGAAGAGGTGGGATTGCTGCAATGGCAATTTCTTCAATCGATCTTGCAATATGGGATGCCTTTAGCAAATATTATGAAATTCCAATAAAAAACTTATTAGAAGAAAACACAAAAAACCATCAAAATCAAATAGAAACTTATGCGACAGGCAATGATGTAAAGAGATATAACGAGCTTGATATTAATAATTTCAAGCTCTCTATAAGATCTTCAAAAGATTTTGAAAAAGATTTTGAAAATCTGTCCAATATTATTTCTAATACAAGAGATTCAATAATAAATACAAAAAAAATAATGCTTGATTGTTATATGACATGGGATTTAGATTATGCAAAAAATATGTCATCCAGGCTAAAAGATTTTAATATCGAATGGATAGAAGATATTTGTACACCAGATATAATACTGGATAATAAATTTTATAAGAAAAATTTATTCCAAATTCAAATTGCTGGTGGAGAACATGAATTTAATCATAATAATTTTAAATTAATGAAAATTCATAATTCTTATGATATTTGGCAACCTGATGTTACATGGTGCGGAGGTATAAGTGCTTTATTAAAAATAATTTGTATAAATTCAAAAAAATATAAAATTATATTACATAGGGGAGGAGAACCATGGGGGTTACCTTTGATTGAATCTGGGTTAGTTGATAATATGGCTGAATTACACAACCCTAAAACAAACAATTTAGAACTAGAACAATGGAATAATATGAGTATTAATTTTATCAATAATGGTTTTCTAAAAACAAACAATTATTTAGGATTTGGAAGTATTCCTAAAAAAGAAATTTTTCAGTGATACTTATATTGGATTCCAAGCTTTGCTGAACATATTAATATATAAAATTATTCCAATAACTGATAGGCCTAAAGCCACACCGATAAACAAAAATTTAATATCTAAGGAAAAATAAGATACTATCATTCCAAAGCATAATACAATAAATAAACGTGTAATAGCAGCAGATATAGGTATGATCATTTTACCGGTACCCATGCTAGCAAAATATAAAGTTTTACCCCCAGAGAAAATACCAAAGACAGGGCCGACTATCATTAAATAAATTGCTGCAATTGCATAAGCTTCCTTGTCCCCTGTAAAAATATTTATCCATAAATCAGGAAAAATTGCTACAAAAACTCCAACAATAGTACCTATTAATCCGATTATTATAGCTCCAGTTAATGCAAAATTTTTTGCCCTTATATATTTCTTAGCTCCGAAATTTACACCTACTATTGTTGTCAATACTCCACCGACACCAAATGCTAAAGGAATGAGCATTTGTTCTAATCTTAGACATATCCCGTGGCCTGCGATTGCTGCTGTTCCATATTTTGAGATAAAGAAGGTAATTACAATCATAGTTAACGTTATGCAAATAGAATTAATTGCGCTGACTCCTCCCACACGGAGAATGTCATATATAATATTTTTTTCAAAGGAATATACCTTAAAAGAAACATTAAGATTATTTCGAATAATATATATAAACATATAAGCAGATGAAATAGCTTGGCAAATAATCGTAGATATAGCTATTCCCAATAAACCTAGCTGAGGAAAAACTGACCAACCTAATGTAAGTACACCTGACAAAACAACTTGAGAAATATTTGTAAAAATAGTAATTTTTGCTAAATTTTGATAGGCTCCACAGCCTCTAAAAATCGAAACTAATAAAAATGAAAAAAACATTACTGGTGCAAATGAAAAAAATATTTTACAAAATAATACCGATCGATTTATTACATTTTCTTCAGCTCCCACTAAATTGAATATTTTATTTGATAATAAAACAAAAATTAATAAAAATATTAATGATAAAAAAAACATTAACAATAGTGAATGCCATACTACTTTATTAGCGAAATCTTCATCATTTTTACCAATAGCCCTAGATAATGAAGATGTTATACCGCCGCCAATTGCACCTAGTCCCATCATTCCAATAAGTGATACAAAAGGAAAAACTAATGCCAAACTAGCGAGCTCATCTATACTTATTTGGCCTATATACCAAGCTTCGGAAAACGTTACAGCAGAGTACATAAAAACAGCAAAAATATTTGGTAAGGCTAATTTATATAATGTGAAGGGTACCGGAGCATTAAGTATTAGATTTATATTTTTAGAATTTTGCAAACTCATCTTATAATTTTTTATTATAGAGCCTGTGTATCTTTTACAAATGAATTTATAGAATTTTGGGCTTTTTCAAACAAATTATTATATTTTTTCGCATGCTTAGGAATTTTATTTGGGCTATAGCCAATTAAGTCGTTAAACACTTGTACTTGCCCATCTGTAAAATTCCCTGAGCCAATACCTATAGTTGGTATGGATAGTTGATCTGTAATTTTTTTTGCTAAAGATTTATCCACTAGTTCTAATACAATAGAAAATGCTCCAGACTCTTCTACCGAATTAGAATCTATAATTATTTTATTTTCTTCTTCTAGGTTTTTACCCAATACTTTATATTGAGAAAAATCATTAATTGATTGAGGTTGGATACCTATATGACCCATAACAGAAATTTTATTATCAGTTAAGTATCGAATTATTTCCGATTTTTCTTTTCCGCCTTCAAGCTTAACTGCATCAGCACCGGATGAAATCAGTTTTTTCGCATTTTCAAGAGCTTGCTTTTTTGATTCGTAGGTTTTGTATGGTAGATCGGAGACAAGAATCTTAGTAATACCTACCCTGCTTATTGCTTCGGTAGCTCGTAAAATATCTTCAATAGTAACTGAGTTCGTATAATTATAACCAAGTGTTGTCATACCTAAGCTATCCCCAACAAGAATCATTTCCGCATCTGATTTATTTACAACATAACCACTTACATAATCATAGGCAGTGATCATAGTTAACTTATGAGATTTATTCAATATGTTTATTTTTTTTTTCTATCATAGCTTTTCAACATACTTAATATTATCAATTAGTCTTGTTTTTCCAACAAAAGCAGCAATAAGTATTATGAAATCCTCACTAATAATTTTTAATTCTTCAAAAGTTTTCGGATTTCTAATTGAAACATATTCGACTTTTATTAAATCAAAATTATCTAATCTTGTTTTGATTAGGTTAACTATATTTTCTGCTACTTTTTCACCCTTTATTATTTGTTCGTATCCATACATTAGTGCTTTGTAAATTTCATGTGCTTGAAATTTTTCTTCCCTCGAAAGAAAATTATTTCTGCTTGAAAGAGCTAATCCGTTTGAATCTCTTACTGTTTTTGATGAAATTATTTTTATTGGAAAATTTAAATCTTTACAAAGCGATTTAATTAGCGTTAACTGTTGAAAGTCCTTTTCTCCAAAAATAGCTAGGTCTGGGTTAGTGATATTAAATAATTTCGTTACTATAGTAGCTACTCCTTCCATATGTCCCGGTCTAAAACTACCTTCTAATATTGATATGAATTTATTGATGACTATAGAAGTATTAAATTCTTGAGGAAAAATTTCCTTTTTATTAGGGCAAAATAAAATATCAACACCCTGTTTAACTAATATATCTTTGTCTCTCTTCAAAGTATCTGGATATGAATTATACTCATCAATTGATGTGAATTGAATAGGATTAACGAATAGTGAAACTACAACTAAATCAGATTTTTTTTTTGCAATATCAATTAATGATTTATGACCATCATGAATATCACCCATAGTAGGAACCAGAGATAACTTTTTAGAAATAATTGTTTTTCTAAATCTTAAAAATTCTTTAATTGTAGTAAAGGTTTTCACAAATTAACTAAATAAATTTCTTTATCGCTGATTTAAATATTAGGGTAGTAATTATAGATGCAAAAATTGCCTTGATAAAATCTCCTATCAGAAAAGGATACACCGCTTGAGATAGCATCTTGCCATCCTCAGGCCAACTAAAATCAAATACACTAAGCCAAATTAATGCTGATAAATAAATAGTCATTGTTCCTATTATGTATGGCCAGATACTTGTTAGGTTAGTCAAACCTTTATTGATTAATAAACCCACAGTAAAAGAAGCTAACATGAACCCAACTATATAACCACCTGTGACTCCTAAAACATAATCAAAGCCACTGTTTGCTCCCTGAAAAACTGGAACGCCTATAATACCTAATAATATATAAGCAGATGATGATCCTAATCCCCATCTAGGACCCAGAATTCCCCCCATTAGCAAAACCCCAAATGTTTGAAGAGTAATTGGAACAGGGTTGTCAGGTAAAAAATATTTTATTTGAGCAAAGATGCTTGTGAAAATTATCAAGGATATCGAGATAACTAATTTTACAATTAGTTTTTGATCAAAGACTAAATTTTTTTGATTTTTTCTACTTATTTGTGATACCAAATTTTTTCTCCATTTATATATTTATACTGGTGGGCGATACAGGGCTCGAACCTGTGACCTCGTCGATGTCAACGACGCGCTCTAGCCAGCTGAGCTAACCGCCCTCTGTATGTAAATGTATAGTATTATTTTTCAATTTCTTCATCAGAATCATCAATTTCAAGAGAACCTTTCAATGCTTCTGCAGCTTTTGTAATATCATCATCAGGAGACTCAGAACTTTCATCTTCCGAAATTTCCTCTGCTAAAGCTGATATAGCTGCAGACAAGTCATCTTCTTCACTCAAAGATTGATTTATTTCGGACTCTGAAATTTTATTTTCTCCACCGCTAATCGCCGCTAAAGCTTCTTCAAAAGTAGCAGGAGCCTCTGTAAAGCCTGTAAGTTCCTTATCTCTTGGCTGATGAGTCATGCCTAATTTTTTACGTCCTTCATCTGATTGATCTAATCTAGCTGGTATTAGTCTACCTATAATTACATTCTCTTTTAGTCCTGATAGCTGATCAACAGAACCATTAACAGCTGCTTCTGTTAGTACTCTAGCAGTCTCTTGGAATGACGCGGCAGCCAAGAAACTTTGAGTATTCAATGATGCTCTAGTTACTCCTAAAAGCACCGGACTGGCAGAGGCTAGCATTCCATTGTTTTGCATAACTTTTTTGTTGGATGTTTCAAAGTCATGACGATCAACCAACTCTCCAGGCAAGAATTCAGTATCACCAGCGCTGTCAATTCTAACCTTTCTCATCATTTGTCTTACAATCACCTCTATATGTTTGTCGTGCACTTGAACACCTTGAGATCTGTAAACAGATTGAACTTCATCAACAATATAACGCTGTGCGGCAACTTGACCTTCTATTCTTAAAATATCTTGGGGATTCTTTGGTCCATCAGACAAAGAATGACCTGCTTGAATTTTTTCACCATCTGTGACTAAAATCTCAGACGCTGCAGGAATTATATACTCTCGCTCATCATTTTCAGACCATAAAATCTTTACCGATGTTTTTGAAACACTAACAACTCCAGAAACAGGGGAAAGGATTTCATCTTTGATTTCATCGGGACTTATTCCAGATTTAACCATTTTAGTTTTCTCAGACTTCTTTATAGATAAAATTGGATCACCTGCATCTACCCAATCACCAGATTTTAGCGTTTGCTTGTGAGTTGCTGGAATAGAAATTTCCTCAGTATATTCATCAGTTGCTTTAACACGTACTATTTTCTCTTCACCAACAATAGCTAACTCTATTTCTCCAGATATTTCTGACAAAACAGCTACACCTTTTGGTTGCCTTGCTTCAAAAAGCTCAACAACTCTTGGCAGGCCAGAAGTGATATCTTTACCAGCAATTCCACCTGTATGAAATGTTCTCATTGTAAGCTGAGTTCCTGGTTCTCCAATAGACTGAGCTGCGATGATCCCAACGGCCTCACCTAAAAGAGAGACTTGTCCAGTTGCCAATGATGCTCCATAACATTTTTGAGATATTCCTCGCTTTGTGGTACTTGATAATGGAGAATAAACCCACGCCTCTGTAATACCTAAATCAGATATTTTTTGAGCAATTTCATGGGTAACTAATTCTTCTTTATCAGCAATAATCTCTCCTGTGCTAGGGTCTACAATTGGCTCTGATAAATATCTTGTAATAATTCTTTCTGATAAAGTTGATGTATCTGTGCCTGGCTCTCCGCCCTTAATTAGAATACCTTGAGCAAACTCGTCTTCCTCAGCTGTTATAATAACATCCTGAGCTACATCAGCAAGTCTTCGAGTAAGATATCCTGAGTCGGCCGTTCTTAAAGCTGTATCTGCTAGTCCTTTTCTTGCTCCATGAGTAGAGATAAAGTATTCTAGTACAGATAATCCCTCAACGAAACTAGATCTAATAGGCATCTCTATAATCCTTCCCTTAGGGTCGGACATTAGCCCTCGCATACCAGCCATCTGTTTTATCTGTGCAATGTTACCTTTTGCCCCAGAATCTGCCATTGAAAAAATGCCACCATAAGTTGGGAGAGTGTCTTCAACGGCACGAGTCATTTTGTTTGAAACATCTGTCCATACATCTACTTCTGCCTTATACTTTTCATCTCGAGTAATCACACCTTGAAAATATTGTTCATTTAGCCTGTTTACTTTTGTATCTGCAGCTGATAGCAATGATTGTTTTTGAGGTGGAGTAACAATATCTTTTATAGCTATCGTTGTACCAGATTTAGTTGCAAACTTAAATCCTAAGTCCTTGATTTTATCAAGCATTTTTGAAGATTCATCATTCCCAAAATTGTTAAATACTTCATAAACTAAATCTTCAATTGCTCCTCTGTTAAATACCTGATTTCTATATGATAATTCATCTGGTAATGCTGAATTAAAAATAATTCTACCAACAGTTGTTTCTATAAAATCTCCTGATTCATTTCTTACTGAAATTAGCTCTCTTAACTTAACTCTTTCTGAATCGTAAGCAAATTCAGCATCCTCAAAATTAGCAAATTTTTTATAGATTGGACTACCTTCTTTATCCTTATTTACAGGTGTAACACCCTCACCATCGATACCAGTCAGGTAATAGGCTCCTAATACCATATCTAGAGTTGGAGATACAATTGGAAAACCAGAACTAGGGGCAAGCATATTATTTGTAGATAGCATAAGTTTTTGAGCCTCCATCACAGCTTCTTTAGACAGAGGTACATGCACAGCCATTTGGTCTCCATCGAAATCTGCATTGAAAGCTGTACAGACTAAAGGATGAATTTGTATAGCAAAACCATCAACTAATACTGGCTGAAAAGCTTGAATTCCTAACCTGTGAAGTGTCGGAGCCCTATTAAGCATGACAGGATGATTTTGTATTACTTCTTCAAGAATATCCCAAATCTCTGGTCGAGCCCTCTCAGTCATACGTTTTGCACTTTTTATATTATGTGCATAACCTTTTACAACCAGCGCATTCATAACAAAGGGCTTAAACAACTCTAATGCCATTTTTCTAGGCAAACCACATTCATTCATTCGCAACTGAGGACCAGATATAATTACAGACCTTCCACTATAATCGACTCTTTTACCTAAAAGATTTTGACGAAACCGCCCTTGTTTACCTCGCAATAGATGAGTTAATGATTTAAGTTGATGATTGTGACTTCCTTGAATGGCCCGGCCTCTTCTACCGTTATCAATTAATGCATCAACAGCTTCTTGTAACATTCTTTTTTCATTACGAACTATAATCTCTGGTGCTAATAGTTCAATTAGGTGTCTTAATCTATTATTTCTATTAATTACCCTTCTATATAGATCATTTAAGTCACTAGTTGCAAACCTTCCTCCATCAAGTTGAACCATTGGATGTAATTCTGGAGGTAAAACTGGCAAGTTTTCCATTATCATCCACTCAGGTTTATTTCCACTTTTTCTAAAAGCCTCAATTACCCTTAATCTCTTAATTGCTTTTTTTCTACGTTGCCCTGATGTAGTATTGATTTCTAATTTTAATTCATTTCTAATAGAATCTAGATCAGTACTTTTTAGAATTTCAAGTATCGCCTCCGCTCCCATTGAGGCCTTAAATACTTCTCCAAATTTATCTCTAAGATCCCTAAACCTTGCTTCAGTTAATAAATCCATTATTTTGATTGAATTTAGATCCTTTATCTTTTCATCAACATCGATTTTAACTAAGTCTATTAGATTTTCTGTTTCTTGAGCTAACTTAACCTCAGCATCTTTTCCCTTGATTTCAACAATTGAAGAAAGATTTTTTTGAAAAGCTTCTTCTGCTTGAGCTAGCATTTTAGTTCTTAGAGTTTTTGTTACCTTTTTACCAGTATTTGGATCAACTTCTAAAGTGTTAATTTCTAAAATCTTTTGATCGTTTTCTAGTTTATATTTATTTTTGAGTATTTCTGAAAGTACAACTTCTACATCTTTATTTTCAGTTGCTAAATTCGAGTTTTCCTTCAATCTTTGTGTTTCTGCTTCACTGTATGCTTCTAACTGAGTAATAACATTTTTTCTTACTTCTTCATCTACTTGAGTAACAATATATTGAGCAAAGTACAAAACTCTTTCCAAATTACCAGGTGATATATCTAAAAGTAAACCTAAGCGAGAAGGAGTACTCTTTGAAAACCAAATATGAGCAACTGGAGCTGCAAGTTTTATGTGACCCATTCTTTCTCGCCTAACTTTTGAACGTGCAACCTCAACACCACACCTGTCACAGACTACACCTTTATACCTAATTTTTTTATACTTGCCACAGTAACATTCCCAGTCCTTAGTAGGGCCAAATATTTTTTCACAGAATAAACCATCTTTTTCTGGTCTAAGTGTTCGGTAATTTATCGTTTCAGGTTTAGTCACTTCTCCATAAGACCATGCTTTAACTTGCTCAGGCGAGGCAAGTGAAATTCTAATAGCATTAAAGTCCGTTCCAGATTGCGGCATAAATTTTATCCTAACTTTTATTTATTTTTTATTTAATCTCTTCAATATTTTTTGAGTCCTCGGAATCTTCATCCTCAAACTCTATTTCTAAGACTGATTCATCTATCTCTTCAAGGGGTTCAGCAGCAGCATCATCTTCAAGATTAATGATTGTGTCATCTTCTATAATTTCTTCTTGATTTTCTATTTCTTTGGATTCTTCAGATTCTTCTTCTTCAACTATTAAATTTGAATCATCATTAAGATTCAATTCTTCAATTTCAAGTAATTCTAAAGGCTCTTCACTGATATCATCCCAACCGATAGGTGTTGAAATTGATTCATCTTGGTCAACTTTTTCAATCTCCGCATATTTATCAATATCTTCATTTAGCAGCTCAACTGATAGCCCTAAACCTTGTAATTCCTTGAGCAAAACATGAAAAGATTCTGGTAACCCAGGCTGAATTATTTCTTCACCCTTTACGATAGCCTCATAAGCCTTTACCCTACCTATTACATCATCTGACTTAACTGTCAACATTTCTTGTAAAGTATATGCAGCAGAATAAGCTTCAAGTGCCCATACTTCCATTTCTCCAAATCTTTGGCCTCCAAACTGTGCCTTACCACCTAATGGCTGTTGGGTAATTAATGAGTAAGGTCCAGTTGACCTAGCATGTATTTTATCTTCAACTAAGTGTATTAATTTAAGCATGTATACATTACCAACAGTTATTGGCTGATCAAAAGGAATACCAGTAGATCCATCGATTACCTTTTGTTTTCCAAATATAGGAGCAGACAAGTTATTTTCTCTAGAAACAGATAAACATTTTTGCATAACTTCTGTGGGCTTTAATTTCGAAGCATCAAAGTTACAATAATCTTTTAGCCAAATTTGCATACATGCTTGCCTTGCAGTGCCTCTGTTAGAGACTGCATCACTCCACAATTTATCTTTATCAAACCCTTTTTCCTTCAAATATCCTTCAAGAACTTGCAAATCCACATCTTTTGAGTCTATATTTTTTGGGTTATTAGCCTTAGACTCCTGAATGAACCAAGCTCTAGCAAGCTGATCCTCAATTACCACATCTGAAGCACTGTCAAAAACTGGCGTTCTTGCAGTATAATCAAGAATATGAGCCGCCCAGCCAAGGTGGGTTTCTAGTAGTTGACCTAAGTTCATTCTAGAAGGAACACCTATTGGATTAAGTACAATGTCAAGTGGAGTTCCATCTTCTAAGTACGGCATGTCTTCTCTTGGCAGAATTTTTGCAACAACACCTTTATTACCATGACGCCCAGCCATCTTGTCACCTTGACTTATTTTTCTAGTGTGAGCTATCCAAACTCTAATTAACTTAGTTACACCTGCGGATAGGTGATCTCCTTTTTGCTTAGTTAGTACTCTAACATCGATAATTTTTCCACTTTGTCCATGAGGAACACGCAGACTAGAGTCTTTAACATCTCTTGCTTTTTCTCCAAATATAGCTCTTAACAATTTTTCTTCTGCTGTAAGCTCTGTTTCACCTTTGGGGGTAATTTTCCCTACCAAAATATCGCCAGCTGTAACCCATGCTCCTATACGAACTATTCCTTCTTCATCAAGATCTCGCAGGCTCTCTTCTCCTACATTGGGAATATCACGTGTAATTTCTTCAGGCCCAAGTTTTGTATCTCTAGCCTCTATCTCGTGTTTTTCAATGTGAATAGAAGTGAATCTGTCATATTTTACTAAGTCTTCATTTAGGATGATTGCATCTTCATAATTAAATCCATTAAAACTCATAAAACCTACGGTTAGGTTTTGACCTAGGGCTAACTCTCCATTGTCAGTAGATGAACTATCAGCAAGAGGAGAGCCTTCAGTTATAAGATCTCCTTTGTTTACAATTGGATGTTGATTAATTGATGTGCCTTGATTGGATCGATCATACTTGATTAAGTCGTAATTATGGGTTTTTCCTTTTTTATCTATTACAGATACTGCATCACTGGTAGAACTGGCCACTATTCCATCAACCTCAGACAGAAGAACTTGACCAGAGTCCTGAGCAACTCTCCATTCCATGCCTGTTCCCACCAATGGAGCTTGAGGTATAATTAGCGGTACTGCTTGCCTCTGCATATTAGAACCCATTAAAGCTCTGTTGGCGTCGTCATGTTCTAAGAATGGGATAAGCGCCGTAGAGACACTTACAATTTGCATGGGGGAAACATCAATAAAATCAATTACATGATTAGGTACTTTTGAAAAAGATTCAGCTCCTCCTTCTCTAACCTCTACAAGCTCCGATGCGATTTGACCATTTGAATCAATTACTGTGTTAGCCTGCCCAATAATATATTTTTCTTCGTCATCTGCCGATAAATAAACTAAATCCTCTTTTGATTCGGTAACATATGGTTTTACCGAAACTTCTTTGGCAGGTGTGATTTTATTTATTTTTTCTGCAATTTCTATAGTTATATTAGTATTGGAACTAGCTTGAGGAATTTCTTTTATGTCTTCAGATAAAATTTTACCGACTAGATTTTTATCATTAGATTTAATTGTTTTGTTGACTTTCCTGTACAGAGTCTCTATGAACCCATAGTCATTTAGTCTAGCAAAAGTTGAAAAAGATCCCAAAAGACCTATATTGGGGCCTTCGGGGGTTTCGATTGGGCAAATTCTTCCATAATGTGAAGAGTGAACATCTCTAACATCAAAACCAGCTCTTTCCCTTGAAAGTCCACCTGGCCCAAGTGCAGATAATCTCCTCTTGTGCGTTAATTCAGAAAGCGGATTAGTTTGATCCATAAACTGAGACAACTGAGATCCACCAAAAAACTCCCTAACAGACGCGACTATAGGCCGTATATTAACCAATGCTGCTGGGGTAGTCGTAGTTGAATCCATCTGAGTAGACATTCTTTCTTTTACAACTCTTTCCATTCTAAGTAAACCAACTCTTATCTGATTTTGCACAAGCTCTCCAACCGCCCTAACTCTTCTGTTGCCGAGATGATCAATATCATCTCTACTAACCTTTCCATTATTAATACTTATCATTCTTCGTATCATCTGAACAAAATCATTTTTGGTTAGAGTTCTTTTTTTAACATCTAGTTCAAGCCTTTTATTTAATTTATATCTTCCAACTCTACCTAAATCATACTTGCGATCATTAAAGAAAAGGCTTTCAATAAGCTCCTGAGCATTTTCAAGATTTGGCGGTTCACCAGGTCGCAGCCTCCTGTAGAATTCTAGCAATGCTTCCTCTCTGTTAGTGGACGCAGTATCTCTTTTTAATGTGGATTCAATATACTTGTGATCAGAGTTATCATCAATGTCTTTAAATAAATCCAAGATTTCTTCATCAGATTCCCAGCCAAGAGCTCTAAGTAAAGTGGTAATTGGAGCTTTTCTTTTTCTATCAATTTTTACGGTTAGTATATCCTTAATGCTTGTCTCTAATTCAATCCAGGCACCCCTGTAAGGAATTAATTTGGCGTTACAAAGCTCCCTTCCCGTAGATATATCGGTAGCAGTTGTGAAATATGCCCCTGGCGACCTAACTAGTTGAGAAACAACGACTCTCTCTGCTCCATTAATTATGAAGGTTCCATTTTTTGTCATCATTGGCAAATCACCAAAGAAAAGAGTCTGCTCTTTAATTTCTCCAGTTTCCCTTATGATTAACTGAACAGTTACATAAAGCGGAGCTGCAAAGGTAATTTCACGTTTACGAGATTCCAACTCATCAAGTTCTATTTCTTCTTGCTCAATAGACCCATCTTCTTTGTCTACTTTAACTTTGATGGTTTTTGGGCCTCTAATCTCGTGCCCAAGAAATTTCAACTCAAATCTTCCGCCAGTAAAATCTTCAATTGGATTGATTTCGTTCAAAAGGTCCTTAAGGCCCTGTTTTTTGAACCATTCAAAGGAGTTTATTTGCACCTGAAGTAGATTTGGAATTGAAACAGAAGAATTTGAACTGTTTACACTAGTGGTAAAAGACTTATAATTTGACTGCTCTGAAGCAAGTAGTTTGCGATCAGCAATTACCATGATTTACACCTCGTATCTAATTATTAAATTCGCGGAAAAACAATTATATTTAAACTATAAAAAGCGCACAATAATGCGTTCATTTTTTTTATTTAATTTTTATGAAATAAACAGTTAATCAGAGTTATATTTGTATAGATTATTTTACCGACGATCTTATATTTAAACTCAGTTTACTACAAATGTCAATAATATTCTTTGTATATTTCATGTAATTTATAGGTTTTTATGTTAAAATTTTCAAAAATAAGTCTTTTATTGATAAATGAACAAAATTAATAAAAATATCATCTATACACATCCTACATGCGGTTATTGTGATTTGCTCAAAGAAGATTTGCAAAATCAAAATGAAACGTATGAAGAAATTGATGTTTCGATTTATCCTGAATTATGGAAAGAAGTTGAGCAATTATCAGGTGGAGATAGAATTACACCAGTACTATTGAGAACAGATGGAACTGTTGAAATTGGTTACAAAGGTATTGGGTGCAATTATGGATAATTCGAAATTTTTATAAAAATTTTATAGACCTAATAACCTAATATTTGAAAGGAAAAAATATGTCTTATATGGACTTAAATATTGCACAAAAAATAATTGAAGGTGCACAAAAAAAATCTAATGAAATGGAGTCTAACTTCTGTGTAAGTATTGTTGATCCTCGTGGAGATTTAATTACATTTATAAGAGAAGATGGCGCCCCATGGAGAAGTGTTTATATAAGCCAAGGTAAGGCAGCTGCATCTGCAGCATTTATGCAACCAAGCGGAAAATTAGCAGAAGGTGGTCTCAATCCTATTCATCAAGGTCTTATGGGAATGCTTGGAGGAAGAATGATCCCTGGCCAAGGCGGGTTACCAGTATACAAAGAAAATGAGATTATTGGAGCTGTTGGAGTTAGTGGGGGAACACCTCAAGAAGACGAAGAGATTGCTTATGCTGGAATAAATCATGCAGGATGCAAAACTTCTAAATAAATAAAATATGTAATAAATCAAAAGTAATGTTACTGATTTCTATTATTGAAAAATGTTTATAATTAAAAAATTTGTTAGAATATACTCATCGAATGTATATTGGTCCCGTGGTGTAGCGGCCTAACACGCCTCCCTGTCAAGGAGGAGATCGGCAGTTCGAATCTGCTCGGGATCGCCAAAAACAAACATTTATGAATCAAAATAAAATAACAGTTGGTGATATCACAATAGTAGGAATAACTGACGGTAGTATAACATTCGACCCTCGAATACTATTCCCAAAAAATTCATTAGAAATTTGGTCTCAATTTTATGATAGATTTCCGGAATACTTCAGTGGAAAATACTTTAAAAATAATCTTGGATCTTTTGTATTTACATCAAAAGATAAGATTATAATTGCAGATACAGGCTTCGGCCCTAATGGTTTGATGCTCGGCTCTGAGCCTCCAGGAAAATTATTAAACGAATTAAAATTAAATAACATTAATTTGAGTGACATAACTAATGTTTTTATCACACACCTACATGGTGATCATTTTGGTTGGAATTTTCGTGAAGATTTACCTAATAGACCAATTACCTTTACAAATGCGGAGTATATGATTCACAAATTAGATTGGGATCATTATACAAATAAAGAAAATGTAGATGAGGATATATTAAAGAAAATAGTGCCTCTGGAATCTATGAACAAACTATATTTACTCGACGAAGAAAAAGAAATTGCTCCAGGAATTACCGCATTTCATACTCCAGGTCATACCCCAGGGCATATGAGTTTGTTGATTGCCTCTCAAAATGAAAGAGCAATATTAGTTGGAGATATCTTTGGTTCCCCCATGCATATAACGGAAACAGATTTATTTTATACCCCTGACTGGGATCAAAATATGGCAAAATCAACTAGAAAAAATATTATCAATTTAATTGAAAAATATAATTCAACTATAATTGGCAGTCACCTAAGTTTTCCTGGATGGGGAAAAATCATTAGATGGAAGGGCAAAAGATACTGGAAAGCCTTATAATTTATTTTTGCTAGATAACGCTTTTTTCCCCTCTTCAATAACTTCAATAATTCTATCAACATCATAAACACAGCCTCCCCATGTTCCTCCACTAGCCGATTGAAGCGCAGCCCACAGCCTAGAATCATCTGGTAATTGAGGATGAGGAGCTAAATCATTTGGATTAGGACGCTTTATTATCTCATTAGCGCCCCATTTTGAATCAAATATTTCTTCTCCATGCCCAACAAGATTAATTGAGCCTGAAAGATTATTTCTATCAACTATAATCTCAATAATATCCCCATCAATTATTTTTCCTATTGGTCCGCCTGCCAGAGCTTCAGGACCTACATGGCCGATACAAGCTCCCGTTGAGACTCCGGAAAACCTTGCATCAGTTATTAGAGCAACTTTTTTCCCGTAGGATAAATGCCGTAAAGCTGCAGTAAGTTGATAAACTTCCTCCATACCTGTTCCAAGAGGGCCCCCACACGTAACAATCATTATATCTCCAGCTTTTATTTTGACATTATCGTCTCTTGATTTAATTGCAGCCATAGCTGATCTTTCAGACCTAAAAACTCTTGCTTTACCTGTATTTCTATAAACTCCATCTTCATCAACTACCGAAGGGTCAATTGCAGTACTCTTAATCACTGAACCTTCAGGAGCTATATTTCCTTTTGGAAAAGTTACAGTACTCGTTAAACCTCTTTGTTTAGCTTTCTTAGGTGAAGAAATAACGTTTTCTGGGTCAACTTTATCTACTTCCATTAAGTATTTTCTAACTTCATATCTTCTTTCTGAATCTTTCCACCAATTTAAGTTTTCGTCTAATGATTTTCCTGTAACTGTTCTAGCGGAGGTATTTAACAAACCCAATTCTCTAAGATGTAGCATGACTTCAGGCACGCCACCAGCAGCATATAGTTGAGTAGTTGGGTGACCAACTGGACCATTTGGTAATACATCAACTAACCTAGGAACATTTAAGTTTATTTTATTCCAATCTTCAACAGTCATTCTTTCTCTTCCAGCAGAATGTGCAATTGCAGGAGTATGAAGAAGTAGGTTTGTAGAGCCGCCACAAGCAGCATGAACAACCATAGCATTTTCAAAGGAATGATCTTGTAATATTTTTTGGGATGTTATTCCATGATTTTCCAGATAAACTAATGCTCTGGCTGATCTTTTTGCAATATCAAACCATACTTCTGTACCACTAGGTGAAAGAGCTGAATGTGTTATTGCTAAGCCTAGTGCTTCAGAAACAACTTGAGAAGTTCCAGCAGTGCCTAAAAATTGACATCCTCCACCAGGAGATGCACAGGATCTACAGCCAACATCTTGAGCATATTCTAATGTAACTTCTCCCTGAGAAAATCTTGCCCCGATTGATTGAATTTGCCCCGTGTCTTCTCCAACATATGGCTTCAAAGTTGTCCCGCCAGGTACAATAACTACGGGCAAAGTGTGTAATCCTGCTAAAGCCATCATCATTGCTGGTAAACCTTTATCACAAGAAGCTATTCCCATTACACCTTTTACAGTGGGCAAGGATCTTGCAATTCTTCTAAAAACCTGAGCAGCATCATTTCTGTATGGTAATGAATCAAGCATGCCTGTAGTGCCTTGAGTTCTACCATCACATGGATCTGAGCAAAATGCAGCAAAAGGCACAGATTTGAGATTTTTGAGTTCATTTGCAGCAGCTATAACCATATCTCTAAGCTCAAAATGCCCAGTATGCAGTCCTAATGCTAAAGTTTCACCGTCCTCATTTCTAATTCCACCAGATGTAGAGAGTATCATGAATTGTTTTCTTAGCAATTCTGATGGATTCCATCCCATTCCTGCGTTTTGTGTCATTCCAAAATGATTTCCACTTGGTTCGTTAATTAGAAAGTCTTCAGTAAAAGGAACTTTACCTTTGGGTCCTTCTGCATGAGTTTTTATATTTTTATATGGTTTGTCCGAATCGCCTTCTAAAATATCTAAAATTTCAACTGGGCGGGTATCATGGTTAGAATAATGGTTGCTAGTCATATTTAATCCTTATTACTTGTTTCTAATCCTGTTTAAATTATTTCTTGATAAACTAAATATAACACAGACTTAAAAAATAAATAAAATAAAAAGATTAGAAAGTTTTATATCAAGCAGGTGAGGACATTTTGAATATTATTCATACGTTTAGCAGTAATAATTTAGATAGAGGGGACAGTACCAGATATGACGAAAAAAAATTAGAAACTTTGTTTGAGAGTAGCAAAGTAAAAATATTACCTTTTTGTGAATTAAATCCTCTTATTGAAAATTCTGCAATTCCTGAACTCGGATGGCTCTCCAAGGCAGAATACAATAATCTAAAATTTTCTGAAGATACATCTAAAGTATTGTTTTTAGGATTTGATCAAGATCAATCTCCATGTTTCACTCTTGAAGTTAACAAAACTGTTGAGTATAAATATTTAAATAGAAACCTATCTTATTGTGATAGTAGAGAGGTTGCAACTGAAATTTCACAAAATGAAGCTGGTATTTTAGCTCAAGCAAAATCAAATATTGACTGGAATAGAAAAAATAAATATTGTTCAAGTTGTGGCAATCATATGAAAGTATTTAGGGGGGGCATTATGAGAAAATGTCTAAGTTGTAAATTAGAACATTTTCCAAGAACAGATCCTGTTGTAATTATGCTTGTCTATAAAGATAATCGATGTGTTTTAGGTCAAACGAGATTAAGGCAAAAAAATGGATTTTACTCCTGTTTGGCAGGATTCATGGACCAAGGTGAATCAATAGAGGAAGCAGTAAGAAGAGAAGTTAAAGAAGAGTCTGGTTTACAGATAGGAAAAATAAAATATCATTCTTCTCAACCATGGCCATTTCCTTCATCTTTGATGATTGGCTGTCATGCAGAAGCTACAAATGAGAAAATTATAATTGATAAAAATGAGATGACAGATGTAAAGTGGTTTTCTAAAGAAGAGGTTGTGTTAGCCTTAAAAAATAAGTCAAAAATACTTAATGTTCCTGGGCCTATAGCCATCGCGCATCACTTAATAAAATCTTGGGTGTACAACCAAATCTAGGAGGAAAATTTTATGAAAATTACCAACATTTCAACTTATTCAGCAGATTTCGACATGGGTATGGGGCAAGCATTATCAAAAACAAACTCAAAATGGATCTTTGTAAAAATCGATACAGATGAAGGTATACATGGATGGGGCGAAGTGGGTACCTCCGCAAAAATTTCTGAAAAACTAATGAGCGTGGCAGTTGAAGAAGTAAAAAATATTTTTATTGACGAAAATCCTATGGATATTGATAGACTTTGGAACAAGTTATTTAGATTATTCTCATACATGGGGTCAAGAGGTATAACAACTTCCCTTCTTGCGGGTTTTGATATCGCTCTATGGGACATAAAGGGTAAGGCTTCTAACATGCCAATATATGATTTACTTGGGGGAAGCTACCGAGAAAAAATTAGATTGTATTGCAATGTTTGGTTCTCTGATTGCTACACTCCTGAAGATTATGCCGCAGCAGCAAAAAAAAATTTGTTGGGACTTAATTATGAGGCATGCAAATTGGATCCATTTCTAGAAATGACACCATTCCATACTATGTATCAAGATGGGTTCATCTCGCAAAAAGGAGAAGAACAAGGATACGATATTGTAGAAGCTGTAAGAGAAACAGTTGGTGACAAGTTTGAAATACTAATAGATGCTCATGGTCATTATAATGTTCCAAATGCGATTCGCCTTTCAAATAATTTATTCGAAAGATCAAACATTGGATGGTTTGAAGAACCCTTGCCACCTGAGGGGATAAGTGCATTAAAACAAGTCAAAGAAAATACTAATGCTCCAATTTGTGTTGGAGAAAGACTCTACACAAGATATGATTTTTTACCAATATTTCAAAATAACTTAGCTGAATTTATAATGCCAGATTTAGTATGGACAGGAGGTATTTCTGAGTTGAAAAAAATCTCTATTATGGCAGAGACATACTACATACCTGTATCTCCTCATATCGTACCGGGCGGCCCCATAGAATTTTTAGCCTCAGCGCATGTGATGAAATCTATTCCTAATTTTTATCGGCTTGAGCATGCCTTAACACTTGTAAGTGAACATAATAAATATTTGGAAGATCCATACGAAATTATAAACGGTGAGCTATACTTAAACGATAAGCCTGGCTTAGGTTTTGAACTAAATGAAGCAATTCTAACCAAGATGAGATAAAACATATGAGAATCAAAGAAATTACTGCTTTTCCTATAAGAATTAATAATGATTCTGACAAAGGAAGAAAAATAAGTACAAAAAATATTAATACTGCGATGCTTGCAACAAAAGAAATGCACAAAAGTAAAGATATTAAAAAATCAAAACCTACAATAAAACAGAATCCCGAAAAATCTAAACGTAATCTAGAAATAAAATCAATGGATACCTACAATTCGACGATAAAAGATATGGGAGAATATTACATAGATGAAAGCTCAAATACATCAATTTATTCTAAATCTCACGAAACTACTGTTATAAAAATTGAAACAGAATCAGGAATCGTTGGGTGGGGCGAAGCTCAATCTCCAGTAAGCCCCAATACAACAGCAACTATAGTTAAAGATATCCTTAAGCCACTAACGATAGGAAAGAATATATATGATGTTGAGTCTATTTGGCATAATAACTATTCTGCTCAAAGAGAACGGGGGCATTATACAGGTTTTTATATAGATGCATTAAGCGGGGTTGATATAGCTATATGGGACGCAATTGGTAAGTCATTAAATATGCCAACTTCCCAAGCTATGGGTGGAATTCATAGAAAAAACGTAACAGTATATAACGGTATTGGAGGTTCAACTCCTGAAGAAGTAGCTGATATGGCAGAATGGTCTGTTGAGAAAGGATACAAATATCTAAAAATGCACCTTAAGGAAGATATAGAACAAACTTTAGATATAGTAAATGAAGTCCGTAAAAGAATAGGCGACTCAGTAGGTTTAATGCTAGACGTACACATGGGATTTGAAACTTTTAATGCAATAAAACTTGGAAAACAGCTAGAAAAACATAACCTATTATGGCTAGAGTCTCCATCAGATCCTACTGACATACCAGGTTTATGTGAAATATCTTCATCATTAGATCTTCCTATTGCAAACGGAGAGTGGACTAGAACAAAATATGAAATGCGAGAAATTTTTGAAAAAAGAGCATATGATATTTCAATGCCTGACATTGCAAGGACAGGACTAACAGGAGGAAAACAAATTGCAACAATTGCTCAATTGTATAATATACCCATTTCACCACATGTAGGTGGAGGTGGAATAGTAGCAATAGCAGCAACTTTACAATACTCAATAAATACACCTAATTTCCTAATAATGGAGCACTCTGAACAAGGTCATGGTGTAAAAGCGGCAATTCTTTCTGAAAATTATGATGCAAAAGATGGAAAATACTCGTTGCCCGCTAGGCCAGGCTTGGGATTAATGGTTGATGAGGACAAGTTAGAAAAATATACTATCCAGCCTACTTTGTAATAAAAAGATAATAAATTTACCCCTAAAAACATTTATAGTTGCTTTAAACAAAGAAAAAATCATGTAATCGATGTAAAATTTCTAGATATATTTAATTTATAGAGAGTAACCCAATGGAATTAAGAAAAAACAAAGCAAAAGAAAAATTAAAGAACAATGAGATAGTTACTATCTTGATGGGATTGTCTAGTTCAGACGATATAGATACCATTGGCCCCATAGGAATTGATGGTATTTGGCTTGAAGGAGAACACGGAGGAGTGGATGCAGCTGATCTAGGTAACTTGACCAGGGCTTGCGATATTTGGGGGATGACTTCCGTCGCTAGAATTCACCAAAATGAACAAGGTTTAATATATAGAACACTAGACAGAGGTGCACAAGCTGTTGTTGTTCCCCATGTAAACAATGCCAAAGAGGCATTAAATGTTGTTGAAGGAGGAAAATTTCCTCCACTAGGAAAAAGAGGAATGTTCACAAGTAGACAAGGTCTTGGTGTTGGAGATTATTTCGAAAAAGCTAATGATGAATCAATGCTTATAGTTTTATTAGAAGACATTGAAGCATGGAGAAACTTAGATGAAATACTTGAGGTGGGTGGCATAGATGTATTTTTTGTTGCTCCCTCTGATTTTGCTGCATCAATGGGCCATATTGGGAACCCTCAGCATCCAGATGTTCAGAATAAAATTATTGATACACTAGAGAGGATTGTTGCATCAGGAAATAATGCTGGTTCATTAGCAACAACAGAAAATGTATCTAAATTTGTTGATATAGGAGTAAAGTTTTTTTCTACTACTGTTCAGCCATGGATAGAGTCTGGCTATAAAAACTTTTTAGACAATGCTAAAAAATAATATGAAAATTTTAGTCGTACTTTTTGCCATGTTATCAATAATTATTTCAGGTTGCCAGGCTTCTGGTAAAAACCCAGATAACATAGATATTCCAATAATTAAACCAACACCCGATTCAAACCTTTGTCTAAACGAGGATATTCCGAATGAAATACCTTCTTTTGATGAAGTTCAAAGCCTAGAATTAATTCTAACCAATTCAGGCATTAGCATGAATGAGCTTAAAGATGGCAAAGGCAAGAACCCTACTGTTCAAGATTTGGTCACTATGAATTATGTTGGGTGGTTGCCTGATGGTTGCGTTTTTGATTCTTCTTTTTCAAGAGGAGGAGAGCAAGAAATGCTAATGATTAACCTTATACCAGGGTGGATAGATGCAATGTTAACAATGAGTCCTGAGGCGATAAAAATTGTAAAAATCCCATCAAGCCTAGCATATGGTCAAACAGGTTCTCCGCCAATAATTCCACCAAATACTGACTTGATTTTTTATATAGAGCTTGTCAATATACTAACACCACAAGAGGCAATAGCAACAGCTACCGCTGAAGCAGAGATTACTAAAAAAGAGATGGAGAATAATATGGAAGATTGCGATAATAGTGACTACCCTAAAGATGCACCACAGTTTGAAGAAATTAATAGTGAAAAATTCATTATACAAGATTCAGGCATAAAGATTGTAGATATTAAATTAGGAGACGGAGGATCACCGTACGAGTCTGACGAAGTTGATCTACATTATACTGGATGGCTAATGAATGGTTGCGTGTTTGATTCTTCATTTGCTAGAGGAGAATCATCTCAATTCCCAGTTGACGGAGTCATAGAAGGTTTCAAGGAAGCAATACTAGGAATGAATGTAAATGGTATAAGGAGAGTTGAAATCCCACCTGAATTAGGTTACGGGGAACGCGGCGCAGGAAATACTATTCCTCCAAATTCCACGCTAGTTTTTCATATTGAACTATTAGGAATAAAGTAATATATGAAAATAACCAAAGTTGAAACCATATATGTAGATGAATTTTGGCAAATGTCCTGGGTGAGAATTCACACAGATTCTGGAAAAATTGGCCTTGGTGAAACTTGGTATCTTCCAAAATCTGTTTCTGCTGTAATTCATGAAATATATGCCCCTTCGATAATTGGAAAAGATCCAATGGACAGAGAAGATATATGGGATAAACTATTTAGATTATCAGGAATTTTTACGTATTCTGGTGCAGAATTACGGGCCCTTTCGGCAATAGATATTGCCTTATGGGATTTAGTAGGTCAAGAGTTAGACCAGCCAATCTATAATTTACTTGGCGGAAAAGTAAGAGACAAAATAAAAATTTATAATACCGTTGGAAGCTATGGAAAATGGCAGGACAATGAGTTTGAAAAAAAAGATCCTGTGGGTTTTCTTCAGAGTCTTTTAGACGAAGGAATTGATGTTGTTAAAGCATATTATCTAAACGATTATGCACAAGCTTCTGGCGGGAATTTTATTTCATCAAAAGACATTAAGCAAGCTCTTGAACCATTAAAAAAACAAAGAAAAGCCTTAGGAGATCAAATTGAAATAGCTCATGACGGTTCAGGGCAATGGGCTCTAGCTCCCGCCATTAAAATTGGGAAAGCAATGGATGAATATAATATTTTTTGGCAAGAAGAAATGATACACCCATTAAATGCAAAATCACATTTAAAATTGGCATCAGAAATTAATTCTCCTGTATGTGCAGCTGAAAGATTAATGACAAGATATGAGTTTAGAGAATATATAGAAAATGGATCTGCTGAAATTGTTATGCCAGATTTGATTTGGACCGGAGGTATATCTGAAACCAAAAAAATTGCTACCTTAGCAGATACCTATCAAACTCCTATTGCGCCTCATGATTGGACAGGTCCAATTAATGTTTTTGCTTGTGCTCATATTTCAATGAACTGCCAAAATGTTATGCTTCAAGAAACAAACCGTGCTTATTANAAGGGCTGGTACGATAAATTTATAGANCCNAATATAGTTATNAANGAAGGTTACTTGCTCGCNCCTGAGGGNCCNGGACTAGGAACTAAACTCAAGAAAAGTGTATTTGANAGACCCGATGTCCATGTTGAAGTAAGTACANAAGCATATGAGTGGGAGCCTGTTGGTTTTAGAGACCCNGANCANAANGTAANACATTTTTTTTCTCCAAANNTACCNAAAGATGAGTAGTTATTTTTTAGGNATTGATGTTGGTTCAACCTCNATAACNTCAATAATTATTGATACAAAAAAAAGAAAAGTTNTTGAATCTTCNACCGTAAATAATCTTGCTGANGTAACAAAANTTAAAGATAAAAAATTNGGTCGTTCAGAATGGAATATGGATAAGATTTTTAGTGGAGTAGTTGAAACAATTAAAACCANAATCGATAAATCAAANATATCACCGGAAGCTATTGGTATAACTGGACAGCAACAAGGTTTACAACTTTTTAATAAANATAATGAAGGTGTAGGGAATTTCATATCNTGGCAAGACCAAAGNTGCAAAGAAAGATTTAATAGTAAAACCTATATAGAGATTATGGCAGAAATGGGTGGTGCTACGATNAGTGAAAACCAATTACCTTTTTTTCAAAANACCGGCTGNCCTTTNGTCACAGGNTATACTGCACCATTATTATTTTGGCTAAAAAANAANAANGAACTTGATGAAAAACTTACTGNTTGTACNGCACCTGAATTTATTGCTAGTAAATTAACNNACACNACNCCTGTTACCGACCNTACAGATGCNTTAAGCTGGGGNGTATTTAACTTAANTAAAAATGATTGGAATTATGATTTAATTAANNCATTAAATCTTAAGNNATCATCATTTTTNNAAATAAAAAACTCATGTTCTATTATTGGAAAAGTTACTAAATTTATAAGTGAAAAAACAAATNTTAANGAAGGCACACCGGTNTCTATTGCTTCAGGAGACCATCAATGTAGTTTTGCAGGCACAGTNAATAATTATTNTGACACNGTAGCAATTAANGTTGGAACTGGTGGGCAAACTTCTGTTTTTNATGAAANAATTANACCNAGATCNTGGCTGGAATTAAGNCCTTTTATACANAANGGATACTTATTAGCGGGAGTAGGGACAGTTGGNGGAAGANCATTCAGAGTATTAAAAAATTTCGTTCAAAGATTAATTTTTGATATGACAGATATTAATCTTGAATCAGATTTAATATANGAAAANCTTATTAATCTTGCNAATAAATCTTTAGAANATTCTTCAGGNTTAAATGTATCTGCTTTATTTACAGGNTCTAGAGAAAATTATAAGGCCANGGGAAANATAAATAAAATAACACAAGAAAATTTCTTNATAGAAAATATTACNTTAGCGTTAATTAATTCCATGGCATTTGAATTACANAAGGCTTATANNGAATCATTAAAATGCGGTATAAATAAAAAAAATNTTTTAGTAGGTTCTGGNAATGGATTAAAGAAAAATANTTTATTGCAAAATGCCCTAAGNTCTAAATTTGGNTTGANTATTAATATNGGTNANAATAATGAAGAAGCAGCTATTGGTGCTGCTCTTTGTTCTGGCGTTGCNGTAAATAAATACTCTGATATATTCNATGCTAGTAAAAGTTTTGNTAANTAAGGTTTAANAACAAACTTAATTCCNTTACCTTTTGAAGAGTCATTAATTGCCTTNAGGGTANTGCTTAANGGATACACNTTACTTATAACATTTTCAAGGTTTAATTTACTAATTGCCTCTGGAGTTCTTTTGAANACATTTCCTCTCCCAAATGCNCCTTTTATTGTAATTTCTTTATAATGCATTTCATACAAATCTGTCGGCAAATTTGAACCCTNNGGGCTCACTCCTATCATNAAAACNTGNCCTCTGGGGCGANCAACNTCTATGCATTTTGCAACNAGGCNTGGTTTTCCTACAGCNTCTACAGAAATATCTGCCCCCCAACCATTGTTATTATCTTTAATAAAATTTTCTAGGTCACNATCATTTGGATCNTGAAGAAGATCTGCTCCAAATTGAGTAGCTATTTCTCTTCTTATTTTTACAGGTTCNGACATTATCATTTTATCCACACCCAAATTTTTTAAGAATGCCAATGTAAAAAGACCCATTATTCCACCACCAATGACAACCCCTAGCTTTGCTTCCTTGGTTTTCATCATAAGGGCTCCGGAAAGACAACATGATGCTGGTTCTGTTAGGCTAGCTTTTTCAATATCTAAAGTTTCCGGAATTATAACAGCTGACTGAGAAGGGCATACAGCATATTCAGCAAACATGCCTGATGTAAATTCTGCATTTTCACACCTTGAAATTGACCAGTTTAAACATGAAAAACAATTATTACAATGGCTTGTAGTATTCATAACTACCCTTTGCCCTAATCTAGATTTATCTACTTTATTTCCAACATCTACTATAGTGCCTGATCCCTCATGACCTAAAATTAAAGGGGGGGATTTTGGAAACAAACCTTGAGTTATGTGTACATCTGTCCCGCAGACCCCAACAGTATCAACCTTTACTACTACTTGGTGATTTAAGGCCTTTGGATCATCCATCGTTTCTTCTATAAATTTATCCTCTCCATGCCAAATCATTGCTTTCATAATATTACTCCGGTTTAGCCACAAAGTTAATTATTCTTCCGGGCACGTAAATACTTTTTATGATTTTCATACCTTCGAGATGTTGTTGAATTTTTTTTATTTTTTTTGCATTATCAATTATTTGTTCTTTTGGAGCATTTTTTTCAACTTGAATTTGGTCTCTTAGCTTTCCATTAATTTGAACCATCAAAGTTAAATTATCTTTTTCTAATAATTTATCATCAAAGGTCGGATTTTTTTGTAAATGAATAGATTTTTTATTTCCTAATATACTCCATATTTCCTCTGTGATATGAGGACAAATAGGAGACAAATGAATTAGAAGTCTTTTACAAGAATTATTCCAATTTGTATTTGAAATACTACCTTCTTTTTTTATTTTAGAAAGAAAATTACTATATTCCATTAAAGATGCTATTGTAGTATTGAACTTAAAATTTTTCATATCAGATAAAATATTTTTTGTTATTTCATTTGAGGTTTGAATAGAAATTTTAGTTTGTTCTTGTGAAATGTTTTTTTCTTTATACTGTACAGTAATCATATCCCAAACTCTATTTAGCCATCTATAAATTCCATTAATTCCTGAGTCTGACCAGTCTCCACCTCTATCCCATGGCCCTAAAAACATTAGATAAGCTCTTACGGAATCTGTTCCATATTTTTCTACAAGTGGCTGAGGATTTAATGGATTGTTTCTTTTAGAAATTTTCATATGCCTAGCTAGCATAACGCCTTGATTAAATAATCTTTTATACGGTTCATCGAAATCTAAATATCCTAAGTCTCTAAGGACTTTATTAAAAAATCTTGCATATAATAAATGCATGACTGCATGTTCTGCGCCACCCATATATTGATCAACAGGATTCCAAAGATCAATTTTTTCTTTCTTAAAAGGGGAGTCTAATATACCTGGGCTAGCAAATTTCAAATGATACCAAGACGAATCCATAAAAGTATCCATAGTATCTGTTTCTCTTCTTAATTTTCCATACCTAGGGTGATCAAAATATAAAAATTTCTCATCAAGGGTCAACGGTGACTGACCAGTAGGCATAAATTCTTTCGCTTCAGGCAAAATAACTGGTAAATATTTTTCTTCAACAGGAATAATTTCATTATTTTCGTCATAAAACATTGGTATTGGCGTACCCCAATATCGTTGCCTTGAGATTAACCAATCTCTTAAGTGATAAGTGATTGTTTTTTTACCAAACTTTTTTTCCTCAACTAATTTTGCAATTTTTTCCTTTCCTTCAACATTATTCAGGCCATTAAATTCTTCAGAGTTTACCTGAATACCATTTCCAGTAAATGCTTTGCTTAGTTGAAAATTTTTGGAACCATCAGGAGATACTACAACCTTAACGGGCAAATCATATTTCCTGGCAAATAAAAAATCTCTTTCATCGTGAGCTGGCACACCCATTACTGCTCCTGACCCATAAGATGCTAAGACATAATCTCCTACAAAAACAGGAATTTTCTCACCTGTTAAAGGATTAATACAACAAACGTCCGTTCTTACTCCTGTTTTCTCTCTAATCGTTGAAGTTCTATCTATTTCTGACATTTTTTGCGATCGCGCAATATATTCTTTTACATATTTATTTTTACTCAAAGAAAGAGTTTTTATAATTGGATGCTCTGGGGCCAAAACAACGAAAGTTACTCCATAAATAGTATCAATCCTTGTTGTAAATGTACTAATTTTTTCATTTGAGTTTTCAATACTGAAATTTATAGTAACCCCACTCGACTTACCAATCCAGTTTCTTTGCATTTGTTTAATTTTTTCAGGCCATTCAAGGTTATCCATGTCTAATAATTCTTCTGCATAATCTGTGATTTTGAAATACCACTGAGGCATTAATTTCTTAACCACATCAGCTCCTGATCTTTCTGACTTGCCATCAACAACTTGTTCATTGGCTAGTGTAGTTTGATCTATAGGGTCCCACCACACAGGTCCATTTTTTCTATAGGCTAAACCTTTTTTATACATCTCTACAAAAAACTTTTGATTCCATTTATAATATTCAGGAGTGCAGGTTATTAGCTTTCTACTCCAATCATAAGAATTACCCATCATATCAAATTGCTTTTGCATATTACTAATATTGTCAAAAGTCCATTTTTTGGGGTTTATATTATTCTTAATAGCAGCATTTTCTGCTGGAAGACCAAAAGCATCAAAACCCTGAGGGTGCATAACATTGAATCCTTCCAGCCTTTTGAATCTTGCATGAGCATCTGCAGGAGTAAAAGCAAACCAGTGACCTATATGTAAATCTCCTGAAGGATAAGGAAACATAGATAATGCATACCAGTTTTTTTTCGAAGGTATAGTATCTGGCGTTTTATATAATTCAGATTCTTTCCATATTTTTTGCCATTTATTTTCAATTTGTTTATGATTATAATTGTTCATTTTTACCAACGATCTCTTGATTTATCTTCTTTGTCAAAATGAGTTCTTAAGTTTTTATTTGTGGATATGAAATTTTTTAAGTCCATAACCAAATCTTCCTGTAGTTGAACAGATAGCCCTCCATCAACAGCAATAGTTTGACCTGTAATAAATGAAGCTTCGTGTGAGCATAAAAAAGATATCATATTCGCAACATCTTGAGGTGTACCTGTGCGCCTAACTGGGTATTGTAATTCAAATAATCTAAAACCTTCGTTGTTACCAACTTTTTTCCATTGGTCATCTCCTCTTTCCGTAACAATATGTCCAGGAGCAATAGCATTAACCGTAATTCCCAAGGGGCCAAAATCAACAGCCATTTGACGGGTCATTCCAATAACCGCCGACTTACCTGTTTCATATACTATTGACTTGGGAGCATTTAAAATTCCATGAACAGAAGATATATTAATTATTCTACCTATATTTTCTTTAGGAGGGTTTCCTTGGCGTAAACCAAATCCCTTCCATTGTTTTGGAATAAAGTTGGAGTCAACACCCGAGTCTTCCATCGCTGGTACTGCATATTTAGCTCCTAGGTACAAAGCACCTACAAGCAAATTTAAGCCTTTATTCCAATCTTTAATATTAATATCAACAGCACTCCCAGCACCTAAGCCTCCATAAGCATTTTGAACAATAATATCTAATCTTCCAAACAGCGAGACAGATAAATCAACCATTTCTTTTGCTACCGACTCCAAAGCTACATCACCAATCAAATATTCTGCAATTCCACCGTTTTCTTCAATTGTTTCTTTATTTTTTTTTGCTTCTTCTTCTGCAATATCAACGATTAAAACTTTTGAGCCTTCCCGCGCTAGTTTTCTAGCAACACCACCACCTATACCCAACGCTCCACCAGTTACTATTGCTACCTGATTATTTAATTTCAATACTTTTACCTTAATCTAAAAAAATAATAACTTAATCATATTTAATAATTTATATATTTTCACTATCGACTAGTACATTTTTTTATTGTATTCTCTGAATAACAAAATTTATAAGGGATTACTATGAAAATAGACATAATTATAAAAAATGGGAATATATTGGACGGTACTGGTAAAAAAGAATTTAAATCTGATATAGGAATTAAAGGCGATAGAATTGTCGATATTTCAAACACAGGAGAAGATAATATTCAAGCAAATAAAGTTATAGATGCAGAAAATTTATATGTTTGCCCAGGCTTTATCGACACCCACTCTCATGCTGATGTAGCGTTATTAAATGATGGTCAACATGCAAACGGAATTATGCAAGGAATAACAACAGAGATAATTGCACCAGATGGATTAACGCTAGCACCATTATCACCAAAAAATTATCAACTTTATAAATGGTATTTATCTGGCATTTTAGGTGTGCCAAACAATGATTTAGATATGTCTAGCATTGAAAAGGCAAGACTAAACTATCATAACAAAACATCGTGTAATGTTGCTATGTTTGCCGGCCATGGCCCAATAAGATTAGAGGCGTTAGGAATGGAAGACAAGCCTCTGGAGAGCAAAGAATTAGATCATGCTAAATCTTTGCTTTCAGAATCATTTGAACAAGGTGCCGTAGGTTTTTCAACAGGCCTTTCTTATTATCCAAATAGCTTTTCTAACAGTGAAGAAATTTGTGAATTGATGAAAGTTGCAAAAATTTATGACAAACCAATGTCTATACATCTAAGAAATCATAATGTAGACAGAGCTTTTCATGCTGGAGGTGTTATGGAAGCAATAGAAATAGCAAAAAGAACGGAAACAAAACTTCACATAGAGCATTATAAACCCGACTTCAATCAATCAATAAGCGATGTTTTGGATCCTGTTGACAAAGCCAAAAACGAAGGGGTTGATATAACACTAGAAACTTATCCTTATCCTGTGGGTTCTTCTTTTCCGCAAACTTTTTTCCCTAGTTATTTTCACGAAGGCGGGCCAAAAAAAATGCTTGAAAAACTTAATGACACAGAAGAAAGAAAAATCGTTATTTCAAAAATGATTGGAACGCACTATGGAAATCCATCAAATAATGTTTGGACACATATAGCTTCTAAAAAAAATAAATTTTTAGAAGGAATGCTTTTTGAAGAGGTAGCAGACATGTGGGAAATAAGTGTTGAAGAAATGCTGTGTAGAGTAATGTATGAAGAATCATTAGGTTGCGGATTTAGGGGCGCACCTCCACGCAATATAAAAATTTGGAGGGAGGTTGAAAAAAATGTTATGGAACTACTTTCAAGGCCAGATTATATGATAGGATCTGATGCAATACCCACTGGAGGATTACCCCATCCTAGAGCATACGGATGTTTTCCTAGAGTATTGGGAAGATTGAGAAGAAGATATAAATACCCAATTGAACAAGTTATTCAAAGAATCACAGAAAACCCAGCTAAAAGATTTAATTTATCAGAAAGAGGAAATATAAAGAAAGGCTTTTATGCTGATATAGTAATTTTTGACAAAGATCATATAAATGACAGATCTTCTTTCGAAGATCCCAATATTCACCCTGAAGGGATACCTTGGGTAATAGTTAACGGGAAAATTGCTGTTGAAAAAGAAAAAATAACTGGAATATTAGCAGGTAAAGCTATACCTTAAGATACTTGCTGAATTAATTCTATTCTTATACCACCTGGAGCACCAATGAAAGCAATTTTTTTCCCGTCAGGCAATTCTATAGGCCCTTCTTTATAAACAGCTCCCAGGTCAACCAACCTTTCAATATCAGATACGATATCATCTGTATCAAATCCAAAGTGTTCTAGACCGTAATGAGCATCATCATTAGACGGGCCCAAGACTTCGTCTGTTCTCTCACTAGATATATTTATTGCTAGGCCTCCTTCTGTGTGAGTGACAATAAAAGTGTCTCCAACAGGACGAACTGTTTCAGACAAAATTTTTACATTAAATGCTTTTACAAACCATTCTGCAGTTTTTTTAGGATTTTTAGATTTTATATGTATGTGATTAACTTTATATGGCAAGAATTTACCCTCGAATCTTGTTTTTATTAAAAAATAATAATATAAAAAAAATCTACAAGATGAAATATAAATTTATATTATTACATCAATTTTATTAGTTCTTCATGAATATGAGGCCAGCCAACAACTACACAATCAAGGGGCTCTTTTTTTGACCAATCAATTTTTCTACCTTGTTTGTCTGTTACAAAAAGCCCTAAGGATTCAACTATCATTGCTCCTGCTGCAAAATGAACTGTATCAATACCGTAAAAAACTCCCCCAGGAATTCGACCAAGCGCCATTTGAGTCATAGGATAGGCAATTGAAGAAAAAGAATTAATTTGACTTACATTGGTTATCCATCTCGAAATTTGATTAATATTTTTTTTCCACTCTACACCTCCATCAACTTCTAAAACTATGGTAGATTCTGATAAATTTTTTGTTGGAGGTGTCGATATATGAAGGTTGCCATTTCTGGTAACCCCTTGGCCTTGAACAGCAGAAAAATATTCACCTATTGATGGGGAAGATAAACATGATAATATTAATTTTTCCTTGTCTCTAAGTGCGATATTAATTCCCCAATGATCCATACCTAGACTATAAGGTACTGTTCCACAAAGAGGATCAATCAACCAAAAAAGGTTAGAATTTTCATCAATTGTTTTTTTACTTTCTTCTGAGTAAATATTAGCTTTTAGTCTCGAATCATTAAGGTTTTCTGAGATTTTTTTATCACTTGCTAAATCTGCATCTGTTACTAATGCATTAACTGATTTGTAAAATCTTTTTAATTCTGATGGTTTTTCAGGTCTAAATTTTCCTATAAGAACATCAGAAGCCTCAAACATGGCTTTCTCTGCACATTCTTTATAAATATTTACGTCGATATTACTCATGATTATTTTTTATATATTGGATAAAACTTTCATTGATCTTGGAATACTGGCAACCCATGGGCCATCTAAATTTAATATAGCATAGTAGTTGTTATCTGGAAGTAATTCAATCTCTCTTTCGCCGTCAAGAGCAATAGTTCCAGGATAGGTTTCAATAAATATTTTATCTTTTGTAGTTATTTTTTTATAATCTACGATTTTTATTTTAGGTATAGTTCCGGGGGCAATTGGAGCCTCAACATATTTTTTACCTTGCTTGATATTTTTATCTAGTATTATATATAACCCAAATGGATCATCAATATTTATATTTTCTATCCTTGATCCAATTGACGACAATCCAATTGATACAGGTTCAGCTCGAGTTAAGATTATTGAATGAAGAGTGTTTATATCCCAAACAGCTCTAGCCCCAACGAACATTTCTTTTGATATAGCAACATCCACAAGGGCATCATCAATAAACTCATCATTACAAAATATATCGATTTTTTTAGATTGATTACAAGATTCTTTTATAGATAATGTTTTATCTGCAATTCTTCCAGCAACTATTCCCGCAAGAGTTCCTTCTGTTGGTGCAGGAAAAACATTATTAGTGCCAGTTGAGATAGGAACTAGGGGTATATTTTTAGAACCTTTAGCCACAACGCGATTCGTGCCATCTCCACCTAAAGTTACAATACAATCTACTTTTTCTTGATACATTTTTTGTGCAGCAAGAGTTGAAGATTCCTGACTATCTGCTACCCTCATGTCAAGATATTCAACTTCCAATTTTTTAGATACATCTGCAGCAGCTGATATCGATAAACCTGAATGATCTGGCATTATCAGGATCTTTTTTGTATCTGTTGATGCAACTCCAGCAAATACCCTCCTCAAAATATTTGATTTCTCTTGATTAGAAACAACTCTTCCGTGAGCTACTAATCTTCTAATATCTTTTCCTGCAGAGGGGTTAGCGATAATTCCTACTACTGCCATATCTACTACTTGAAAATTGAATCTATATTTGACAGATTATTAGAGATCAACTTTAAGAATTCAGCTGCGGGTGCCCCGTCCCAAGCTCTATGGTCAAATGTCAGGCAAAGGTTTGCAAAAGATTTTTTTTCTCCAGACAGGCTAACACTTTCTTCAGTCGACCCTATTCCTAAAATCCCTATTTCAGGAGGATTTAGCAATGGATTAAATGTTGATATATTATAAGAACTCAAATTAGTAACAGAAAAAGTGCTTCCAGATAAATCATCTACGTCAAAACTATTGTTTTTAGATTTTTTTGCTAATTCTCTGATTTCCTGAGCAATTTCTAAAGGGTTTTTTTGATCTGCTTTTTTTATAACCGGAACAAGTAACCCTCCTACAACCGCCATTGCCACACCTATATTTATCTCGTCTAATATTCTTATTTCATCATCTACCAAATGTGCATTTGCATGAGGCGCATCACTTAATGATTTCGCAAGTGAAATAATTACTAAATCTTGAAACTGTGGACGAATTCTGTTCTTTCTCCATTCCTTAACCAAGTTTTTTTGCAGCTCTAATGTATTAGTAATATCAACTTTCGTGTTTAGTGTCACAGATGGTATTTGAGCGCTTTCAGACATTCTCTTAGATATAGTTTGCCTTAGAGGTGACATAGGAATAGTTTCTCTAACTGGAACTTTTGAAATTTGAGATTCTTTTTTAGAAGAAGAATTAAAATTTCTTATATCATCTTCTGTAACTCTACCACTAGGACCAGAACCAGATATACCGGAAAAATCTTCAATGCCTAACTCTTTAGCCAGTCTTCTAGCCCTAGGTGTAATAATTTGTTTTGTAGTTGCCTTCTGATTTAAGGTGTTCATAGACCCTGAACTAGAAGGTGGTTTATTTTCTTGGGCTTTTTCTTCAATAACCTCTGAATTTTCAGTTGGTAAATCTGGCAAATCAGACTCTGTTTCGCCATCAAACAAAATATAACCAACTACTGTTCCTACATCAACTATTACACCCTCTTTAAAATCAATCCTGCCTAGTTTACCATCATGCGTTGCTTCTATTTCTGCGTTTACCTTGGATGACTCTATTTCTACAAGATGGTCGCCTTTTTTAATGTCTTCACCTGTTTCTTTTAACCACTTAACGATTTGTCCATCGTTCATAGCCATTCCCCATTGGGGCAATATAATTGGAGCTGGCATAACTATTTATCCTTCTTAACTTTCTAGAGTATTATTAACCGCTGATATTATTTTATCTTTATCAGGATAAATTAATTTTTCAAGAGCTTGGCTATAAGGTATGTGTACTTGTTCGGCTGCTACCTTTTGAATAGGAGCTTGCAGTGACCAAAACCCTTCTTGTGCAACAATTGAAGAAATTTCAGAAGCAGCAGAGCAAACTTTATGAGCGGGGTCAACCACAACTAATCTTCCTGTTTTTTCCACGGAATCTAAAATTGTTTTTTTATCAAGCGGAACAAGGGTTCTTGGGTCAATCACCTCAGCAGAGACACCTTGGGATTCTAATTCTTTTGCTGCTGCAAGTGCGTGAATAACTCCTCCCGCTATTGCTACAATTGTTACATCTGTTCCAGGTTTCAAGATGCTTGCAACACCAAAGGGGACCAAATGGTCGTCATCATCGGGTACTTCACCTCTTGTACCATACAAGTTTCCATCTTCAAAAACTATACATGGGTCATCATCTCTTATGGCTGTTTTTAATAATCCTTTTGCGTCAGCAGGAGTAGATGGCACTATAATTTTCATCCCGGGCATATTCATGAACATCGGATAATTTCTATCTGAATGATGAGCCGCTGCACCCGATCCATACAACATTGATACCCTAAAAGTTACAGGTAATTTTGCCTGGCCTCCAAACATATATCTCATTTTTGCTGCCTGACTAATAAACTGATCCATTGCAACCCACATAAAACTTGATACTGTTTCAACTAATGGCCTTTTGCCAACTAAAGATGCTCCAACAGCGGCCCCAACGAAACCATTTTCTGATAATGGAGTGTCTAGTACTCTTGTGTCTCCAAATTCTGATAATAAATCTTGAGTTGCCCCATACACTGATAGGGTAATATCTTCACCCATAATAAATACATTAGAATCTTTTCTCATTTCTTCTTTTGTTGCATGATTGATAGCTTCAATAAAAACGGTTTGTGTCATTATAATATCCTTAATATTTTATGGTAGAGGGATTGGGTTAGCCCACATATCTTCAAAAACTTCTTCTGGTTTTGGAAATTCACTATTTCTAGCAAATTCAACTGCATCTTCACATCTTTTCATCGTGTCATCTTCAATTTTTTTACAATCTTCTGTAGTCAAAATTCCTTGAGATATTAATCTTTCTTGATGTATATGTATAGGGTCTCTTTTTTTCCATTCATCAATATCTTCTTGAGATCTGTACTCTCCTCGACGAACTCTCCCTAATCCAAGTGAATGCTCTTCGTATCTATAGGTCAAGCCTTCAATCAATGTTGGGCCTTCTCCTTTTCGAGCTCGATCCACAGCTTGAACAGTTGCTTCATACATTGCGATACAATCTTGCCCATCCACAAGTACTCCAGGCATATTATATGCCGCAGCTCTATCAGACACATGGTCAACTGCTACTGTATCTTTAAAAGATGTTGTGACGGCAAATTGATTATTCTCACATAAAAATATTACTGGCAAATTCCATACTGAAGCTAAGTTCATAGATTCGTGACAAGCGCCCTGATTTGATGCACCGTCACCAAAAAAAACCATTGATACAAAATCGTCGCCACCTATTTTTGATGCTAGTCCAGCGCCAGTTGCCACTGGTACTGAAGAGCCAACAATTCCTGATTCTCCTAGAATACCAATAGAGAAATCCGCAAGGTGCATTGAGCCTCCCTTACCTTTACAATAACCGTCAACTTTTCCATATAATTCGGCCATTGCGCGGTTTATATCTCCACCTTTTGCTATTGGATGGCCGTGAGATCTATGGTTTCCAGCAATATAATCTGTATCTTTTAACGCTAGGCATGAACCAACGGCTACAGCTTCTTCACCAATGTATGGATGTGCTGCTGCTGCAAACTCTCCTGCAGAGTGAACTTCCATAACTTTTAATTCAAAGTTTCTTATAAGCCACATTCTTTCAAGCATTAAAACTAATATATCTTTATTTATATCCAAATTGCACCTCTTTTTAAATTTCCTAAGTTTACATATATAATGAACTGGGAAATTTTTCTTTTTGGGAAACATTGTTGTTCACATTTGATAAGATTATATCTTTTGTTCTGATGATTGTTAACCCTTTGGAATCAAAATTAAATAAGTCTTTAGGTTCTTTTGGGAAAAATAAGGTGTAATTACAGTATAAATTTAAAGTTTTTTTAATTAATTGTAATCATGTAAAAAAACAAGAGCCTAATTATTTTTTTAGAATTTTTCCATATAAATGCCAATGAAAAAAAAATAAATATTATCTAGATGATAAAGTTAAGTTATATTAATTTGATTATTTAAACCATAAGGAAAAAAATGACTACTTCAAAAGATGAAAGCAAAAAAGTAACTGCAGGTTCAAAAAATTATGATGCAGAAGCAATTGACGTTTTAGAAGGTTTAGAAGCTGTAAGGAAGAGGCCTGGTATGTACATTGGAACTACCGGAACAGAGGGTGTATTTCATCTAATTAGAGAAATTGTTGACAACAGTGTCGATGAAGCAATGGCAGGTTTTGCGTCAAGAATTGACATAACAATCCATAAGGATGGATCTGTAACTGTGATGGATGATGGTCGAGGTATTCCTGTGGATAAACATAAAAAAACAGGATTGTCTGCTTTGGAAACAGTAATGACTACTCTTCATGCTGGTGGAAAATTTGGTGGTAAAGGATATCAGGTTTCTGGTGGCCTCCATGGTGTAGGCGCATCGGTAGTAAACGCTTTATCTGTTTGGACTAAAGTCGAGGTCAGAAGAAACAATAAAGTACACATTCAAAATTACGAAAGAGGAAAAACTTTAGGTGAATTAGAAATAAGAAAACAAACAGTTAATGATCTGAGTGGCACAGGAACAAAAGTATCGTGGATGCCTGACAGTGAAATTTTTCCTGAAATTAGTTATGACTGGGAGATAATTTCATCTAGGTTCAAAGAAATGGCATACTTAAATCAAGGTCTAACAATCCACTTGAAATCTGAGTGGCATGATAATTTGTGGCCGTTTAATGACGTAACCTACATGTTTGATGGTGGCGTCCAAAGTTTTGTTCGGTCTCTTAACAGATCAAGAGGTTCTGTACACTCAAACGTTATGTACGCCCAAGAAACTATTGATGATGTTGTTGCAGAAGTTGCATTACAATACAACGATTCTTTCGTTGAAAATTGTCTTTCTTTTGCAAATGTAATAAGAACAGGAGACGGCGGATCACACGTTACAGGATTCAGGTCGGCATTAACAAGAGTTATTAATGACTACTCTAGAAAAAATAATCTATTAGGTACAGGAAAAGAAGAAATTAAAAGTTTGTCTGGAGAGGATGTTCGTGAGGGCCTAATGGCTATTGTAAGTGTAAAGGTAAAAGATCCCCAGTTTGAAGGACAGACTAAAGGTAGACTCGGGAACCCAGAAGTAAAGGGGATTGTTGAACAAATTGTAGGTAAGAATTTATCAGAATTTCTTGAAGATAATCCCGAAGATGCAAGGGCAATAATAAATAAATCAACCACAGCTGCAAGAGCACGCGAAGCAGCTAAGAAGGCTAGAGACCTTGTAATAAGAAAAAATGCTATGGATGGAGGGTCTCTTCCAGGAAAACTTGCTGATTGCTCGGAAAAAAATCCGGAATCAAGTGAAATATACATAGTCGAAGGAGATTCAGCAGGAGGTTCAGCAAAACAAGGTAGAGATAGGCAATTTCAAGCAATTTTACCCTTAAGAGGAAAAATCCTTAATGTTGAAAAAGCGAGGCCGGAGAAAATGCTCGCACATGAAGAAATTGCTGCTCTGATAACAGCCTTAGGTGCAGGCCTTGGAGAGGATTATGATGAAGAAAAGCTCCGCTATCATCAGATAATAATAATGACAGATGCAGATGTTGACGGTGCACATATAAGAACGCTTTTGTTGACTTTCTTTTTTAGAAATATGCCACAAATTATTGGCAACGGGCACCTGTACATTGCTCAACCTCCATTGTATAAAGCTTCAAAGGGAAGATCCTCCCAATGGTTATACTCTGAAAAAGAGCTTGATGAATGGAGCGCTGAAAGATTATACGGAAACATTGAAATTATCATTGATGACAGTGAAAAAATTAAAGGTACAAAAATTGGAAACATATTAACACCTGTTCGTGATTATATTGACTCATTAGAGGTAGCGAGATTATTAGAAATTCCAGAGAGTGTAATCAACGAATTAGTGAGAAATTCTGAATACAGACAGTTAGACTTTACTCCAGAAAAAATCTATTCTAGTTCAGATGAAGTAAAAGATGAAAATATTACTCAAGCAAGTTTATTCGATGAAAATCAAGATGAAAATAATATAGTTGAAGATAACAGCGAAGAACCAGAATTTGAAATTATTGAAAAAACATTTGAAATTGATGGATATATATTAACAAAGGATATATATTATAACCCTGCAATTCAAAGACTAAAATTAATTTATCCACTAATCGAAAATATAATTAATTCTAATAAAGTTAGCATAACTAAAAAGGGTGAAATTATTGGAAAAAATATTGATTGGTCAATGATTCCAAAAACACTAGATGATAATTCTGACAAATCTGGCGTCAATGTTCAAAGATATAAAGGTTTAGGAGAAATGAACCCGGAGCAATTATGGGACACAACAATGAATCCAGAATCAAGAAAAATGCTTCGGGTAACCGCAGAAGATGCAATGGCAGCAGATGAAATATTTCGAACACTAATGGGAGATGATGTTGGCCCGCGAAGAGATTTTATAAGAGCTAATGCTTTGGAAGCAGATATAGACGTTTAAGAAGAAATTGTTATCTCGCCTTTTTCATTGGACTCCCATAAACTAATAAACGGTATTTTCCTTTTTTTTAGTTCTTCTCTTGCACCCATATTTCTATCTAAAATAGTCATGCAAACTAAAGTTTCACAACCATACGCATCCATAGTATCAATTGCGTTGAATAGACTTTTTCCTGTAGAAACTGTATCGTCAAAAGTAGCAATCTTCATCCCACTCGATATATTCCCTTCGACTTGCTTTCCAGCTCCATGCGATTTTTGTTCTGGCCTTACAAAAAAACCTTTTAAGTTTATATTTTTTATTCTGCATTGTAGTACCATAGATCCTACTATTGGCACTGCAGCAATTGTAGGCCCACCAAAAGCATCAATATCATAATTTTCTAAGATGTTTAGGAATGATTCGGATATCAATTCTGAGCCGATTGAATCTAAAGACAGGAGTCTGCCATCAAAATAATATGAACTTTTTGCTCCAGATGAAAGAGTAAAATCTCCAAACCTAAGACAATTAAGTTCTATTGCTCTATCATATAATTTATTTGCGTAATTTCTTGTATTATGTGTAACCATATAATTTTTTCTTTGAGATATATTCTGCTACTGAATCATAATTAATTATTTTTGCTACATGACCATCAACTTGCTCTAAGAAACCGTTATTTGACCATCCGAGTCTTTGATTTGTTGAAGTTTGATCAGACACACCTTCTATGAGATTTTCACTAAGAAATTTATATCTTTCTTTAATCACTGGCAAAATGTTTTCTTGAATTTTTCTATTGACTACAACTATATTCAATAAACTATTTATATCATTAAAATTTTTCCAATTATGAATATCTAAAGCTACATCAGCGCCAATTAAGAAAAAATAGGAATGGTTTTTTCCATATAATGATCGTATTTCCTTAATTGTGTCTATTGTATAAGTTTTGCCATTGCGTTTTATATCGATATCAGAAGCTTCAATTATAAATTTTTTCTCATAATTTAATAATCTTGTTTTTGAATCAGACCTTTCTTCATTTATAGCTAAATTTACCATATCTAGTCGCTGACTAGGGTTTGCTTGAATTGTATTTTTTCTGCGCCATTGATCCTTAGCAACAACAATAATTAATTTATCTAAAGATAATTTTTTAATTGCTATTTCAGCAGCGTAGAAATGACCCTTATGAACAGGATCAAAGGTTCCGCCAAATATAGCAATGTTTTTTACTCCCACTCAAACTCCAAATCATCAATTAATAATGTATCCCCAGTCTTGATTCCTAATCCTATTAGCATATTTGTAATTTTTCTTTTTGTAATAATGTTAAATAACTGCACCCTTGTATCCCAGTTAGCCATATTGCTACCTTTTGTTAGGCGTATTATTTCTCTGTCTATTATTCGAAATGAATTGTCTGACTCTTTTTTCACCACCATATCAACAGACCTCTTATATATCTTAGGCTTAATTATTTCTGTTTGATATTTACTGTTTTCTGTCTCATTTGAATTAAGGGTGAATATTTCTTTTATCAAATCATTTATGCCTACCTGATTCTTAGCTGAAATAAAGAACAATTTATAATGCGGTAAATCGTAATTTTGTAACTCTCTTTCTATTTCAGATTTTATTTTTTTAACATTTTCTAAATCATATTTGTTTATACATAATATTTGAGGTTTTTTAACCAATTCATCATCAAAGGCTTTTAGTTCATTATTAATTTGAATTATTTTTTTTATTATATTGTCTTCAGATCCATCGACCAGGTGTATAAGAAATTTTGTTCTTTGAATATGCTTCAAAAACTTATGACCTAGGCCATACCCACTGCTTGCCCCCTCTATTATTCCTGGTATATCGACAATAATTTTTTGATTTTTATAGTCACTTACTACACCTAAATTGGGATCAATTGTAGTAAAAGGATAATTTGCTATTTTGGGTTTTGCCTGTGTTATTACAGAAAGTAAACTAGATTTACCAGCATTAGGCAATCCAATTATTCCTATGTCTGCAATAAATTTTAAATTAAGCAATAAAATTTTTTTTTCACCTAACTCTCCGGATTCTGCAAGGAGGGGTTCTTGGTTTACAGAACTTACGAAATGTGAATTTCCGAAACCTCCGTTTCCTCCTTTTGCCACAACCACACTTTGACCATTATCTCTCAAATCTGCTATAAGTTTTTTTCTATTATCGTCTGATATATTCCATATTTCTGTGCCAACTGGAATTTTGATAATTAAATCTTTTCCTTTTGAACCATTTTTTTTATGTGACAATCCATTTTTTCCGTTTTCAGCGATTAAGTGGTGTCTTTTTGAAAATTTATCTAAAGATATTATAGAATCATCTGTAACAAAAATTATATTCCCTCCGCTACCTCCGTTACCACCTCCAGGTCCACCTTTAGGAAGCAATGCTTCTCTTATAAAAGAAACTGCTCCGTTACCTCCATTTCCTGCCCTAACTTCTATTTTTTTTAAATCTAACATTAATTTATATATTTTATTTTTTTTATTTAATATTAATAATAACGTGAATAAAATAAAATTTAAATATAAATTATGCAATGTTTACTATTGAATAAAATGTGAAATACAGCTCATATTATTTGAAAAGATTTCGGCTAATTATGTTTTTACTTTATTCTTTCTGTAAATTAATTCCCTAATGTGAATTGTATCTTTAACCAAATTTTGATCTTTTTTTAGAATTTTTTCAATTCTTTCAAGTGCATATATTACAGTGGAATGATTTTTTCCTCCTAAAAATAATGCAATTTCTATAAATGTCATATTGAGTTCTTTTTTTAAAAAAAACATAACAAGTTGTCTAGCGTTTACCGTTAGTCTATCTTTTTTTGTACCTAAGATATTGTCTACAGATACATTTTTATATTTGCTAACCTCTTCAAGAATTTTATTTTTTGTCACTGAGAAATTTTCTTTATTTTGTTTCAGTCCACTCAAAGATTCGTCAACTAACGTTATGTCGATTACACTAGAAGTTAATTGAGAGAAAGCTTTTATCCGGTTCAATGCGCCCTCAAGCTCTCTCACATTTTTATGTGGATATTTAGCCAAATATTCTATAACTTCTGTACCAATATCTGGTGCCTTATGGCTAAGTATTGCAAATTTAGACTCATATTTTGGTTCTTGGATGTCAACTTCAATACCACCTGAAAGCCTTGATTGAATACGGGACTTTAGGGCAATTTTGTTTGCTGGGTCATCTCCGGTTACAACAATTTGTTTTTTATTCATGTGAAGGTGGTTAAATATGTGAAAAAACCCTTCTTGAGTTTGAGGTTTGGTTCCTATGAACTGAATGTCGTCGATTAAAAGAGCGTCACAATTTCTAAAATAGCTTTGAAATTCATCTATTTTTCCGTTCCTAATTGCAGCAATATATTCATTTGTAAATTTTTCACTACTTAGATAAATGACCTTGTGTTGCTTGAGTTTAAGCTTGTTGCCTATTGCGTTCAGTAAATGTGTTTTTCCTAAGCCTACATCTGAATATATGTATAGGGGATTATAGGTTTCACCTGGAGAATCAGAAACTTTTAGCGCTGCAGATCTTGCCAAAATATTTGATTCACACTCAATAAAAGTGTCAAAGGTTTGTTTATTGTTCAGTAAATTAGATTTTGTTTGTATTTTTTGATTCTTCACATATTTCGGAGACGTCTGCACATCCTTTAGGTTTTCAGAGCCCTCAATAGTTATTTTAATATTGAATTTTTCACCTGTGAGTTTTTTTATCGATTTTCTAATAGAACCCATAAGTCTTTTATTTATCATTTCGGCGGCAAAGGGACTAGGAGTTGAAACAGTAAGTGTGTTGTCTGATATGTTTATAGCTTTTGTAGATTTTAACCATGTTTTAAAATTAGGCCTAGGAATTTCTAGCTCCAAAATTCCCAATACAGCATTCCAAATAACAGTGGGGTTTCTTGATGATATATATGAATTTTTTTTTGTCAAAACTTCCCCTATTTAGAATAAAATCAAATAATAAATTTTATGATTTAAATACCAAATTAATAATGTTACGAATCTTATTAGAGACATAACTTAAATTAATTAAATTAATTAAGTTGTTGAAAAAAATCTACCATATTTCCAAGAAAAAAAAATACGATGAAAAGTTAAAAATATGAAATTTTATATTAATTTCCCAGAATTAATTTATAAAAATTTATTTTTTTAGTTTGAAATACTAAAATATTTTATTTTAAAGTATTAAATATTTCCCAACCGCCCACCAAAAAAAAAAGATTTTTTAAAGTAAGGCAAAAATCTGCTAACATTAATTTTATGAAAATTATTTATTTTGGCTCAACGGAAGATTCAATATACACATTAGATGTATTGAAACAAAACAATTTTGAGATTTTTACAATCTTTACAAAAAATTCTAAGTCAATGAGAAGGGGGCGCGAGACAAGCCTTACATCAATTGAAAATTATGCAAGTGAACATAAAATAAACATTAAAAAACCTCGTTCACTAAAAAGCGATAATGATTTAATTGCATATTTTAGCAAAATCAAACCTGATATATTTGTTGTATCTTCCTATGGAATAATAATACCAAAAGAGATTTTAGAAATACCCAAATATGGTGTTATTAATATTCACCCTTCGTTGCTACCAAAATTTAGAGGCCCAAGTCCTGTAGCCTCCGCTATTTTAGAGGGTGAAAAGTTTACTGGTGTAACAATAATAAAACTTGATGAAAATATGGACACCGGGCCTATTTTAGAAAAATCGCATAAAGTGTCAATATCCTCAAAAGATTCAGCAAGTGCGTTGCAGGAAAAACTATTCAGATTGGGTTCAGATATGCTTCCTAATATTTTACGAAATATTGAGCAAGGTAATCAAAGCTTTATTTCTCAAAATAATAACAATGCATCCACAACAAAAAAAATTAATAAGATCGACGGAAAAATAAAATGGAATGATAAAGATTTTGAAATAATAAGAAAAGTTAGAGCTTATGACAAATGGCCTGGAACATTCACATTTTGGAATAACAAAAGGATAAAAATTATTGATGTTGCGGAAACACAAATTGATTCATTAGAAAAACCCGGTTTAGTAAAGTTTATTGATAAGAAAATTTTTGTTTCAACACAAAATAAATTTCTTGAAATAAAAAAAATTCAATTCGAGGGTAAAAAAATTATGAGTGTTGATAAAGTTATCAATGGTTATTCTAATCTTAATGGATCTTGCTTAGACTGAATAAATAATAGTAATCTCTCTGTTTTCTCCAAGGTGCCCCCTTACATAATTTACATTGTCTTTCCACCATTTACTTTCATAAAACAATTTTTCTTTTCTTCAATATCTTTTTCTGTTGAACCATAAGATCTTATCCAAATAAATTTAGAGTTTTCTTTATCCATCCATGCTGTTTCTACAATAATTCCAGCTTTTTTCATTTCAGGAATAAGCTTATTACTAAACAGTGATATCCAATCTGATTCCATTCCTTTTTTTATTGGGTAGACTCTTAGGTGCGCTATTTTACTCATTTAATTTTTCCTTTATTTTTTGTTAAACATTTGCATAATATTTCTTTTGCCATTAGGACCAGAAAATTGCTTAATCATTTTTTGCATTTGCTTAAATTGATTTAATACTTGATTAACTTCAGTAATATTTGTACCAGAGCCATTAGCGATTCTATTTCTTCTAGATCCATTTATTGATTCGGGATTACTTCTTTCATAAGGAGTCATTGAATATATTATCGATTCAGCTTTTTTCATTTTGTCATCACTTATATCATTTGAATTAATTTTACCTTTCAACGAACCTAAACCTGGAACCATCCCTAACAAATCTGTCATTGACCCCATTTTCTTTATACTTTGAAATTGCTGAAGCATATCGTTTAAGTCAAATTGATTTTTCTTTATTTTGTTTTCAAGATTTTTAACTTGGTCAATATCAAATTCTTTTTGAGCTTTTTCTATAAGTGTTTCTACGTCACCCATTCCTAATATTCTGGAAGCAACCCTATCAGGGTGAAATATTTCAATTTCATCCGGCTTTTCTCCTGTGCCAACAAACTTTATGGGTATTCCTGTAACAGCCTTCATAGATAATGCAGCACCTCCACGAGCATCCCCGTCCATTTTCGTTAATATTATTCCTGATATTGGAATATACTTATTAAACTCATTTCCAGAATTAACAGCATCTTGACCTGTCATAGCATCTAAAGTTAATAATACTTCATCAGAATCAATTTCTTTATTTATTTGCATTAATTCATTCATCAACTCTTCATCAATTGCCAGTCGACCTGCTGTGTCAAAGATAACATAATTGATCCTTTTTTCTTTAGCATACTTTAGGGCTTCTTTTGCAATTAAAATCGCAGATGAATTTTGATTATTCTCATTATAAACTTCAATGTTTAATTCTTTACCTAGCTGTATAATTTGTTCTATAGCAGCGGGTCTTTGAAGGTCGCAGCCAACCATTAATACAGAATTTTTTAATTTTCTCAGATGTAGCGCAAGTTTAGCTGCAGTTGTTGTTTTCCCAACACCCTGCAACCCAATTAACATTATTTTAGTAGGAAAGTCCTCCCCTATATTTAATCCAGTTGATGCTTCACCAAGTATAGATGTCATTTCATCTTTTACTATTTTTATAATTGTTTGACCTGGAGTTAATGAAGAAAAAACATTCTCTTTTTTGGCTTTATCTTCTATAGATGAAATAAATTTTTTAGCAACAGTAAAATCTACATCTGCTTCCAATAAAGCCAATCTTACTTCTCTAAGTGTGGTTTTAATATCTTGCTCAGAAATTTTTCCTTTGCTGGTTAAATTTTGTACAATTTTTGTAAATTTTTCTGATAAGTTATCAAACATTATCAATATCCATAATTACTACTTTTTTATCATATTTTACCTTAACGCCAGTAATATTTTGAATACTCAGAACGTCCCAACCTGGGGCACATTCTTTCAATATGATTGAATTGTTCCCTAATTCAAAAACCCCAACATCAGTGACAATTTTATCTATACAATTTACAGCCGTGAGAGGAAAATCGCATCTTTCTACAATTTTTGGTTCATTAAATTTTGTTGTGTGTTCCATTGTAACTATTACATTTTTTGTATTAGCGCAAAGATCCATTGCTCCGCCAATGCTTCCTATCCCTCTTTTTGGAATCATCCAATTTGCAATATCTCCATTTTTTGAAACCTGAAATGCACCTAAAATTGTTGTGTTTATATGACCTCCTCTTATTAAATTAAACGATTCAACAGAGTCAAAAAATACCATATTTTTATTCATCTTCAAAAAATTACCACCTGCATCCATATAATTAGGATCAACCTTTTTGTCATTTGCAAATTTATTAAAACCATAGACTCCATTTTCTGCATGTAAAAGTATTGTAGGGTCATTGATGTATTGTGCGCATAATGAAGGTATGCCGATACCTAAGTTAATAATTGAATTGCTCTTTAGAAACTTAGTTGCGTATTTTGCAATTTGATTTTTATTTAATCTTTCAGCAGGATCAGAGTTATATATCATGGGTAAATATCACCCTTTCTTCTTTTTACAATTCTGTTTACATGAATTCCAAGTGTATGTACATTGTTTGGATCTAAGCATCCAACTTTTACTATTTTGTCGACTTCAACTATTGTAGTTTTGGCAGCTGTCGCCATTGCTGGATTGAAAGCTCTTGAGGTACCCTTAAATTGTAAATTCCCATTTTCGTCAGCCACGCTAGCTCTTATTAGAGCAAAATCTGCACTTAAGGCGTATTCTAAGATATACTTTTTATTATTAATAAGTTTGGTTTCTTTATTCTTTTCAACTATCGTTCCAACGCCAGTTGGAGTGTAAAACGCTGGTATACCTGCACCCGCGCATCTAATTTTTTCTATAAGCGTTCCTTGAGGTATTATTTCAACAGAATCTTTATTATCGTTCCAAAAATTTTCAATTGGACTTTTTGGGTTTTGGCTGGCAGGAACCGGAAATGAACAAATTATCTTATCGGCTATTCCTTTTCTAAAAAAAACTCCTTGATCAACAGGTTTAATATTCTTTGGCCAACCATATCCTGTGGTTTCAGATATACCGGCTACATTTCCAATTATAGTTAAACCTTTTATTTTTCTTTTAGATAATGCAAGCATTAATCTTGTGGGTTGACCTCCGGACCCTCCGAATCCACCAATCATCACAGAGCTGTTCGATTTTATATCCTTGACTGATTCATCGAAAGAGTTACAGATTTTCGCATTATTCATTCTTTTATTCTTCTTGTTAACTTAAAACTACTTTAATATTGTACAATAATCATTTATAAAAATATGAGAAAAATTATGAAGATAGAAAAAATACAAATTAAGCAATTTTTTGGAACGTTAAAAAGTAAAGAAATTTTTTGGGAAGAAAGGCTTGTTCAACCAATAGATATTTATGAAGAATATAGATCGCAACCATTTCGTCAGACACAAGAAAAAACTTCTCAAGGATCAAAAAATGACTTAAGTATAAATGCATTTTTCTTATTTATAATAACCGATGAAGGTGTTACTGGTATTTCCGGCCCATTTGATGAATCAATAGCATACATAATAAAAAATGAATTATCGCAACATATATTGAATCAAGATCCTCTCGCCATAGAGTATTTATGGGATGTAATGCATAGAAGGTCTGTTCATGGTCGCCATGGAAATAATATGATTGCCATAAGCGCAGTAGATAACGCTTTATGGGATCTTAAGGGTAATTATTATCAAACTCCTGTTTATAAAATTCTTGGTGGTCCTACTAGAAAAAGTGTTCCGGCATATGCATCGATGCTTGGATTTAATGTTGAAGATATGGGCTTAGTCAAAGAAAGAGCAAAAGAATTTAAGTCTCAAGGGTATACTGCCCAAAAATGGTTTTTTAGACATGGACCTATGTCCGGACACGACGGATTAAAGAAAAATATTCAATTAGTTCAAACTCTCAGATTAGAACTTGGTGAGGATTACGATATAATGCTTGATTGTTGGCAGTCTATGGATGTTAATTATTTGATAAAACTTACGAAATATATCGAAGAATTTAATCCAAGGTGGCTAGAAGAAGTTGCAATGCCAGATAGAATTGATTCTTACAAAAAGATAAAAAATTCTACATTAATCCCAATTTCTGGAGGAGAGCACCATTATACTCGCTGGGGGTTAAATGAGTTTATTAAGGCAGAGGCATTAGATATTCTTCAGCCTGATATTTATTGGGCTGGAGGCCTGTCAGAAGTAATAAAAATTGCAAACATAGCAACAACAGCGGACCTAATTACTATCCCTCATGGCCACTCCACCAACGCTGGAATACACTTTTCATTATCACAGTCTCCAATACACACACCATATCAAGAATACTTAATTAAGTGGAACTTAGTTCATCAACATTTTTTGAAAACACCAGTTCTGCCAACAAACGGAACCATTAAGATTCCAAGCCATAATGGTCTCGGAATGATAATAGATGAAAATAAAGTTGAAAAGGTTAGGATATTTTAGTTATCTTCTTCTTCTTCTTCTAAACCTTTTCTTGTTTTTTTTCTTGATTTCTAGTTTTCTGGGTCTTTCAGGAAATAAAAAGTTTTCATTTAAGTTTATTTTTTTATTCACTGGTTTAGATAGTGGCTTTGTGTTACCTTTAGATTTTTTATCTGGGGTAATATCATTAAGTTTGTTTAGGTAAATTCCTGTTGCAGAAGATTTTATGGTTGATATAAACTCAGGAGTTCCTTCTCCTACTAATCTACCTCCTTTTTCACCAGCCTCCGGCCCTAAGTCGATAATCCAGTCGGCATTTTTAATCAAATCTAAATGATGCTCTATTAAAATTATAGAATTACCTTTGTCAACAAGTTTATGTAACACTAATAAAAGCTTTGATACATCATCAAAAGATAAGCCTGTTGTTGGTTCATCTAAAATATATAAAGTTTTACCTGTGGACCGCTTAGATAATTCTGATGCCAGTTTTATTCTTTGTGCTTCCCCTCCAGATAAAGTTGTTGCTGGTTGACCTAATTTTATATAGTCTAATCCAACATCAATCAGAGTTTGTAACTTTCTTAAGATGGCCGGCTGATTTTCAAAAATTTTAGCAGCCTCACTAACTGTTTTGTTTAGAACGTCCGATATGGATAGATCCTTAAATTTAATCTCGATAGCCTCTCTGTTATATCTTTTACCTAAACAAACTTCACACGGAACGGTAACATCAGGTAAAAATTGCATTTCGATTTGAGTAAAACCTGCCCCGCTGCATGATTCACATCTTCCACCCTTAACATTAAAAGAAAATCGTCCTGCTTTGTACCCTCTTGTTTTTGACTCAGGCATTGACGCGAATATATCTCTAATATAACCAAATAAACCTGTATAAGTTGCTGGGTTAGATCTAGGAGTTCTTCCTATTGGTGACTGATCAATATTAATTACTTTGTCAATATTCTCTGTTCCCAAAATCTTTTCATGCTTTCCAGGAGCATTTTTCGATTTATAAAATTTTTGAGCTAATTTTTTGTAAAGTATTTCGTTAACTAATGTACTTTTACCAGAACCAGAAACCCCGGTTATACAAACAAGTTTTCCTAATGGGATATTTATAGATAAGTTTTTTAAGTTGTTTTCAGTTGCATTTATAATACTTATTTCCTTGCCGTTCCCATCACGTCTTTTTTTGGGGAGATCAATAATTTTTTTCTTACTTAAATATAATCCTGTTAGTGACTGTTTGCTTTTTTTTATTTTACTGATATTTCCTTCAGCGACAATATTACCTCCATTCTCTCCTGCCCTAGGCCCAAGATCAATAATGTGGTCTGCCGCATTCATAATTGATTCGTCATGTTCAACAACTATTACACTATTTCCTACATCTCTAAGATTTAATAAAGTTAATATTAATTTCTCGTTATCAATTGGATGAAGCCCTATTGAAGGTTCGTCGCAAACATAAAGTACACCCATCAAGCCTGAACCAATTTGTGTTGCAAGTCTTATTCTTTGACCTTCCCCGCCAGAAAGAGTAGAAGCTGTTCTATCTAAAGAAAGATAGTTTAGTCCAACTTTTGATAAAAAATTCAGTCTAGATTCAATTTCTTTAAAAATTTGCTCACCAATTTTTAGATCTCTGTCGCTTAAATTACTTAATCCTGATTTACATGAGGTTACCCACTTTAAGGAGTCCTCAACCGATAATTTTGTCAGATCAGTGATATTTAAATTTGTAACTTTTACAGCTAAAGCTTCAGGTTTTAATCGTTCACCGTTACATTCATTGCATGGTTGTTGTGTCATGTATCGCAAAATATTTTCTTTTGTTTTTTCGGACTCACTATTAATGTATCTTCTTTCTAAGTTGGCTACTATTCCTTCAAACTTTGACGACCAGTTGTATTTTTTTCCAGAACCTGTTAAGTGGGAGAAAGGTATAGTTTCATTTTTAGATCCAAAAAGTATAATTTCTAATATTTTTTTAGGAAGAGTATTTATTGGTGATTGAAGTGAAAAGTCGTAGAACTCAGATAATGATTTTAGGCTTGACATTTCAAAACTATTTGGATTGGACCACGGAAGTATGCCCCCTTCTAAGATATTTGCGTCCGGATTAGGAATAATTAAGTATGGGTTAATTTCAAGTTTATAACCCAACCCTGTACACAGAGAACACGCTCCAAAAGGGGTATTAAAAGAAAAATTTCTAGGCTCAAGTTCAGCAATTGATATATCGCATTCTAAGCATGCAAATTTTTCAGAATAAACAATATCTTTCGATTCACCATTCGATTTATGTTCGATAATTATTGTTCCTTGACCGGCTTTTAGAGCCGCCTCTATAGATTCAGTTAACCTGTTTGAGTCTATATTTTTCTTAATTATTAACCTGTCTACAACTATTTCTATATTGTGCCATTTATTTTTCTCCAATTTAATATTAGATGCCAAATCTACAATCTCGCCATCAATTCTTGCTCGAACAAACCCTTGTTTTTTTACAGAGTCAAGTATTTGCAGGTGTTCACCTTTCATATGGGTAATAATTGGACTTAATATTTGTATTCTAGAATTTTCTTTTAGTTTTGCTATCGAATCAACAATTTGTTGCACTGTTTGTTTTTCAACTACCTTCCCACATCTAAAACAGTGAACTACTCCTATTCGAGCAAATAATAATCGTAAGTAATCATAAATTTCAGTCACTGTTCCGACGGTCGATCTTGGATTTTTTGATACACCTTTTTGATCTATAGAAATAGAAGGACTTAAACCTTCTATATACTCTACATCAGGTTTTTCCATTCGGCCTAAAAACTGTCTTGCGTAAGCTGAAAGAGACTCAACATATCTTCTTTGGCCTTCTGCAAAAATCGTATCAAATGCAAGGCTACTTTTTCCTGACCCCGAAACACCAGTTATGACACATAACTTATTTCTTGGTATTCGAACATTAATATTTTTTAGGTTATGTTCTTTAGCCCCTCTAATTATTATTTCGTCGTTTATCATAATTTTTTGTTTATAAATTTTTCGGATTTAAGTTTTCTATCAATAATATTTTGTATTTGTACTTTTAATATCCTTGAAGCTTGTTTTTCATAGATCTCATCGATGGACAAATTATTTATTTTTTCCATCGATGATTTAGAAAGAAATCTCATATATTTAATTGTATTTAAGTTTGCTGGCAAAAGTGTTAAGTTGGCTTTTAGATTTGAAAATTTGAAATCTATCAGCCCTCCTCTCTCAGGAGAGTAATAATGATTCCCAGGCTCTAGTATATTTTCAGATTCTACACATTTATATAATTCAGGGGCAAATCCATTTAATTCTAGTATTTTTAATTCAAAAAAGAGAAGTAGACTTTCGGTAAATCCAAATTCTTCTATATGGTCTAATGTATTTTTTAGTAAATTAAATAATCTTAGATTAGCATTATTCTCCATGGAAAATTTTTCAGCAATTTCGGAAATGTAAGATGTCTGAAAAAAAAGATTTAAATCTGTTCGGATTTTTTTATAACCATAAATAGTGGTTGCCTGGCTAAGTTGACTTATTGATTTTGTTTCCCTTATTGAAAAATTAACATATCTTAGAATGTCAAAATGTCCTCCAAGTTTTGAAACTGTTTTTCTCGCAGACTTTGCAACACCCCTAATCAAACCAAAATTTGGAGTTATGAGAGTTATTATTCTATCGGCTTCCCCCAGATTATTTATTTTTATCACTATTCCTGTGCTAGTGTAAATTTCAGGTTTAGATGGACTCATGAATCATTCTAAATTTCAGATCTGCTATTTAATGCGTGTTCTAAGGTTGAATCATCAGCATATTCGATATCTGAACCACTCGGAAGCCCTCTTGCTAGCCTAGTGATTTTTATTTTTAATGGCCCTACTAGATTTTGGATATACATTGCTGTTGCTTCGCCTTCTAGTTTTGGGTTAGTTGCAATTATAATTTCCTCAATGTTTTGAGATTTAATTCTTTCTAGCAATTTATCTATTTTTAAATTTTCTGGACCGATTCCATTCATAGGAGATATAACACCATGTAGAACTTGATAAAGCCCATTATACGCTCTAGTTCTTTCAATTGGTACTATATCTAGAGGTTCTTCAACAACACAAATTTTTGAGTTATCTCTATTGCTATTACTACACAACAAACAAATTTCTTCCTGTGAAATATTTGAGCATAAATTACAAAAAGTAATTTTTTCCTTTATGCCTAAAACTGCTTCAGAAAATTCTTTTGCTATTTCTTCAGGCATTTTAATTAGATGGTAAGTATATCTTTGGGCTGTTTTTGGCCCAACTCCAGGAAGCCTATGAAAAGCCTCTATTAATCTTGTTACAGCTGGAACAGTTGAATTATGATTATTCATATTATAATTACATCAATCCTGGGATGTTTAGCCCTCCAGTTATTTGCCCCATTTTTTCATTAGCATTTTTTTGCGCATTTTCAAAAGCCTCATTCACGGCTGCCATAATTAAGTCTTGTAGTAATTCAACATCCTCTGGATCTACCGCCTTTGGATCTATAGATATAGATTCTATTTTTGAGGTGCCAATTACAATTACCTTTACTGCGCCCCCTCCAGAAGTTGATTCTGTTTTTGTGATGGCTATTTCTTCTTGTATTTGAGCTAACTTAGCTTGCATTTGTTGTGCTTGCTTTAGCATATTTCTATTCATTTATGTCCTCCGATGTTTCATTATTAATAATTTTAGCACCCATTGATAATGCTTTTTTTATAGATGAGCTAGTTTCTTTTTGTTGGGCATGATCTGTTTGATTATTTTCTTCTTTAGGTGACGAGATTTGTAGGTCAAGTTCTGACCCATATGATTTATTTATTGCTAATTTTAACGCATTTTTCGATCTTGGGTCTTCCATCTCATCCATGAAGTGTTTTTTTATAGCGTTACTTTTGAACTTTAATTTTATTTTATTATCAGTAACTATGGGTGTTTCAACATTTCTCAATAAAGCGCTGATATTAAATTGCTTGTTTTTTGTTCTTCTTGTTTGGTATATAACGTCATCCCATTTAATTTCATCCTTAGATTTTTCTTTACGAAAATTATTTACTTTACTTTCAGATGAATTAGTAACATATTTTTCTTGAACACCATCTTCAGCTAATATTTTATTCTGTACGTTCGTTTGCTCTGGTTTGTTGTCTATTGTTTGGTGATGAGCTTTGGCCTCATAAACAGTTTGTTTACCGACTATTGAGTCAATTATTGCAATTTCAAAATTTAGTAATTTTTCTGACTCATCAATTTTTATTTTAGAAAAAATAGTTAAGATTTCAAGAATTTTTTCTAATGATATTTTTGAAATTGATGACCTAAATTCATCCGAATATTTTTCTAAGTTTTCCTGTTCTAATATGCCTGCCTTAATAAGAAGGGAACTTCTTAGCGTTTCAAGTAGACCCTGGTAAATAGAATTTAAGTTTGTGCCTTTATTGTACTCTGAATTAATTAATTTTAAAGCTTCACTGGATTTTTTATTAATAATAGAAAATGCTAAGTTTAGACATATTTCAAAATCGCCTAAGCCCAAAAATTCTCTTGCTTGTTCTTCTTTTATCTCATTGTTGTTGCCGCCGTAAGAAATATGTAATTGTTCAAGTAAGCTTTCGGCATCTCTTAGGCTCCCCCATGATATCCTAGCTATAATTTCTAATACCTCTTGCTCTGTTTCAATATTTTCAGAATCACAAATCTCAATTAACCTATCAATAACATCGTCATCAGATAGTCTTCGAAAGTCAAATCTTTGACATCTGCTCTTAATGGTATCGGGAATTTTATGTGAGTCGGTTGTTGCTAGTATAAAAACTATATTAGGAGGAGGTTCTTCCAGGGTTTTTAACAGTGCATTAAAAGCTTCGGGAGTTAACATGTGAACTTCATCTATTATATATATTTTATACTTCCCGAGGGTGGGTTGAATTTGAACGCTATCTAATAACTCTCTAACATCATCTATTCTTCTATTAGAAGCAGCGTCTATCTCTACTAGGTCTAAGTACCTTCCTTCGTCGATAGCTAGGGACGTTTCAGATTCAATAACAGGATTGCCATCATCATTAATTTCAGAATTTAAAGCTTTGGCTAAAATTCTTGCAGTTGATGTTTTTCCAACCCCTCTAGGCCCGGTAAAAAGATATGCATGAGCAATTCTTTCCAAAAGAATTGCTCTTTTTAGAGTCGATGTAATATGATTTTGACCAACGACGTTATCAAAATCAAACGGTCTCCATTTTCTATAAAAAACTTGATTGTCCAAAATTATCCTAATTTTTTTTAAATATATAACTTAATATATCATCAGTTTTATTAAACATGATTAATTCTTCCTTTTTTAAAGCGTGATCATAGCCTAAAATATGTAATAATCCGTGAACTACAAGTTTTGTACACTCGTGATTAAAGTCACCCATACACTGTTTTATTACCTGGGGAACGGATATTATTATTTCTCCAATTTTTTCGTGGGGTATTTTTTCTTCTTTTGGCCAGTTATATTTTTTTTGTGTTTCCATAGAAATTTCATTAAACGATAATACATCGGTAGTTTCGTTATAACCCATGTATTTATTGTTTAGGAGCTTCATTTCTTTATCGTCAGTAAAGTTTATACCCAATGATTTAGGAGTAGAAATCTCTTCTATTTCTAATGTAAAAATGCAAGCTTTGATTATTAAAGTTTTAATATCCAAATTTTCAGAAATCAGCTTCTTTTTGTCATATATTTCTATTTTATGAATCATATTTGACTAAACTCTTCAAGTAAAACTCGAATTTTGGAGTATAAAGGAGCGTATTTTGGATTTTTGTCAGTTAAGTAACTTGTTTCAATAGCAGCTTTTGAAAGATTAATTTTTATCTCTGGTGATTCAAACATTTTTACTTCCACATAAGTTTTTGCTGTATGAAGACAAGGCAAAATTATGTTACTAATAGTATCGTTTGTATTTTTATTTTCTAATATTAATATTAGGTTTTCAGCGAATTCAACTGTCTCTTCAATCATTTTTATTTTATTATTTTTTATCATCTTTATTTATTTTTACTAACTATAATATTTAATCTTTTTTTCAAAAAAAAGATTAAAACAAGAGTAGTGGCGCCAATTATATTTATAAATATATCTATTATTTCAAAAAATCTCCCCGGAACAAAGTGTTGGTGAATTTCATCAAATACAGAATAAAAAATTATTAATAAAAAATAAGATAAAATTTTTTTAATCGTATTTTTTATATAGAAGTGTAAAAAATTTATAAAAAAAAATCCAAGAATAAAATAAAGTGTGAAGTGAGCAATAAAGCTTTGAAATTTTAGCCATTTTATAGAATAACTAACTTCTTGAAATTTTTCATTACTCTGGCTTGACAGGAAAAAAATAAACATCATCCATATAATAGATAAAGTTATATAATACTTACCTTTCATTGAACCATTCTGTATCAAACGCGAGAGTCATAGGTGACCACCACTCATTTTCTTTTGCAATGGGTACTTTTTGTTGATATTTTTTCATTAATTTATTCCATTCGATAGATTTTTCATTATTTTTAGATTGCTGGGGAAAATCATTATTTGGATCAAAATTATCGCCTACAAGACAATACATGAAAAGATGATTGCCTGATCTAAAAATTTCCATTCTTTCTATACCAGCTTCCTTGATTCCTTCTAAGACCTCAGGCCAAACTTTTTTGTGATATTCTTCATATTCTTTTATAAGTTCTTCATCATTTTTTAGATCTAAAACTTGTGCAACTGACTTTGACATAATATACTCCTTTAAGTAACTAATAATTGTATGATAATTTGTTTTTTGGAGGTGTCAATTGAAACGTGTTGGCTTTGAAATGAAAATTAAAACAAAAAGTATAAAGGAATATAAAGAATGGCATGCTAATGTTTGGCCTGAGATGCTTGATGCGTTAAGAAAAAATGGTTGGAAAAATTATTCTATTTTTTTAAGGCCAGATGGCACATTGTTTGGTTATTTTGAGGTTAAGGATTCTTTTAAAAATGCATTAGAAAGAATGTCAAAAGAAAAGATAAATACAGATTGGCAAAACTTGATGTCACCGTATTTTGAACTTCCTAAAGGTGCGCATCCAGATAAAAATATGATTGAATGGGAAGAGGTATTCCATTTAGACTGAGAGAAAAAATGACAATTCCTAATTTTATTGACACACATCATCATTTGTGGGACTTAGGTAATAATTCATATCCTTGGCTCGATGAAGGGATAGATCACTTTGTTGGAGATTATGAAAAAATTCGAAAGGATTATTTGATTTCTGACTTTATAAATTCAGTGGGGGATCTGCCCATTAAAAAGTCAGTTCATGTTCAAGCAGAATGGGATTCTTCTTTAGACCCTTCAGGTGAGACCAAATGGTTGCAAGGGGTTGCGGATGATGAAAAATCTAGAGGAATGCCAAATGCAATAATCGGTTTTGTAAATCTACAAGAAAAAACTGCTGATGAAATTTTAGAGAGGCATTCAAATTTTCCTAACTGGCGTGGAATAAGGCAAATGCTTAACTGGGATGATCAAAGACCTGATTTTAGATTTGCAGAGTCTGGAAAACTAATTACTGATGAAAGATGGATAAAAGGCTATAAGTTATTAGAAAAATATAATGCTTCGTTTGATCTTCAAGTGTGGCCATGGCAGCTACAAGAGTGTTTAGATTTGGCTAATAAATTCCCAAACATATTTATTATTTTAAACCATACAGGTATGCCAATAGATCTATCAACAAATGGTATAAATTTATGGAAAAAAGGGTTAAGAGTTTTAGCTAAAGCAGACAATGTTGCTGTAAAAATATCTGCTTTAGGAATGATGAATAAAAATTGGACTAAAGCTTCTATTGATCCTTTCGTTATGGAAACAATAGAGATTTTTGGATCGAAAAGATGTATGTTTGCATCAAATTTTCCAGTTGATAGTCTTTTTAGTGATTATAAAACTATTTGGCGGTCTTTTGATGAAATAACAAAAAATTTTACAAAAACAGAAAGAAACCAAATGTTTATGGAAAATGCTGAAAGAATTTACAGAATATAAAAACTAATTAAAAATGAATCGCCTCATTGTTAACAGAAGCTCCGGCTTCTTTTACTGCTTCAGATAAGGTAGGGTGTGCATGAGTTAGTTTTTGAAGCTCCAGATTAGTGCCTTCTAACATTTTTAACATACCAATTTCAGCTATTAATTCAGTTGCTTCTGGCCCAATAATATGTGCTCCAATTATTTCCCCTGAGGCTTCATCTGTAATAACTTTAGTAAATCCATTTGGTTCACCAATTGCCACAGATTTTCCAGCAACTTGGAATGGAACTTTTCCAACTTTGATACTTAAGCCTTTTTCTCTAGCCTCTTTCTCGCTAAGCCCGATTGATGCTATTTGAGGTTGACAATATGTACATTTAGGCATATTGGAATAATCATCAATTCCTTCTACATTTTCTCCTGCAATGGTTTCAGCAGCCACAACACCTTGGTCAAAAGCTACATGTGCCAATGGAAGCTTACCAGTGATATCGCCCACAGCGTAGATTCCATTGATATTTGTTTTCATATGTTCATCTACCTCAATAAAACCAGGGCCATATGTTTTGATTCCTAGCTTCTCTAATCCTATATCATCAGAATTCGGCTGTACCCCTACTCCAAGCAAGATTTTTTCGCAATTAAATACTTCATTTTTCCCATCAACCATATATTCTATCGATAGATCTTTTCCATGAACAACTTTAGAAATTTGAGCTGAAGTTGCAAATTCGATACCTTGATTTTTAAACTGCTTTTCTAATTCGATTGAAATATCTTCATCTTCTTTTGGAACTATATGCTTTTCCATTTCAAATAATCTAACTTTCACACCGTAAGCATTAAAATAATATGCAAATTCACATCCAATAGCCGAAGCTCCAATTATAGCAATGGATTTTGGCTTATCTTTGAGTTCTAGTGCATTTCTTGAAGTAATAATCTTTTCACCGTCAATTTCAAGTCCCGGAGTTGGCAGGCTTCTGGGTCTTGCGCCCGTCGATATTATTATATTTTTTGATATATATTTTGTCGTTTCATCAACTAAAATTTCAGTAGAAGATAGGAGTTTTGCCCTACCTTTTATAAGTTCTATTTTGTTTTTTTTAAATAAAAATTCAATCCCGCCAGTAAGAGTTTTTGATACTTTTCTACTTCTGTCTACCGCTTTTCCTATATCTGCTGACCAATTTTCTATGCTAATTCCCCATTCGTCAGCATGTTTTAAATGATTCACTATTTCGGCATTTTTCAGCAAGGATTTGGAAGGTATACACCCCCAATTAAGACAAACTCCACCTATTCCTCCGTTACCAGAGCCGTCATCTTTCTCCACAACTGCAACTGTAAGGCCAAGTTGAGAGCCTCTTATTGCTGCATGGTAGCCACCTGGTCCAGCGCCAATAACTATTAGATCAAAGGTAGAATTACTCATAATATTTCCTTAAATTTTTTGTAAATATAAAATCATTATACATTTAAGATCTAATTAGAAATATCAAAAAATTTATACAACTTAAATAAAATCAGAAAAATTGTTGTAAAAAAAGCTGTAATTAGTAAAAAAACTAAAAAAAATATAAAAATGAAAGGTTCCCAAGCTTTAGGACAAATTAAAAGTCCTGAGCATATAATTATGGACATGACACTATATCCGGAAGAAATTAATATCCCAAAAATAATACCTATCAATAAAGATGAGGTTTTTGGCTTTTTGTTATCAATTAATTTCATTATAGGTTGTAAAATACTTTCATATAAAAAGTTTATAGGAACAAATATTGACTAATAAAGACCAAAAAGATATGAATTATTATCAAAAAATGGCCATAGAGCATATGTATGTAGGAATGACTAATCAAACCTTGATGGCTGAAGAGGGCGGCCCGTTAGTTATGGAATCATCAGATGGAATTTATATAAACGATGTTGAAGGAAATAGGTATATAGATGGTATTTCAGGAATGTATTTTAGAAATGTAGGGCATGGTCAAAAAATAATTTCAAAAGCAATTTATGATCAATTGAACTCGGTGAGTATGAATGTTTATTCAGGTATAACTCCTAAGAGTGCTGAATTGGCTAAAAAAATATCAGAGATTACTCCAGGAGGCCTATCTAGATCTTTTTTTTGTCAAGGTGGTTCAGAGGCCAATGAATCTTCATTAAAATTAGCTCAAGCATTTCATGTAAGAAACGGTGAAAAAGGTCGGTATAAAATTATTTCTAGAAAAGGATCCTATCACGGTTCAACATATGGAACTATGTGGTTAGGCGGGCATCCTGGCTTTCCTAGAACTGATTACCAGCCAAAACCATTAAACGTTGTAACTGTACCTCATCCTCATTTTTATCGTGATGAGTTCGGATCAAAATCTCCTGAAGAAAATGCAATGAATTCTGCGCAGGCCATCGAGGATGCTATTATTTTTGAAGGTGCAGAGTCTGTTTCAGCAGTTATAGGTGAACCTGTTTCACAGCCTCTGGGAGGCATAGTTCCTCACGAAAGCTACTGGCCATTAGTAAGAGAAATATGTGATAAGTACGGGGTATTGTTAATTTTTGATGAAGTAATTACAGGTTTTGGAAGATTAGGGGAGTGGTTTGGTGCAAATTTAGTAAAAACCGTTCCAGATATTATGAGTTTTGCAAAGGGCGTAACATCTGGGTACTTTCCACTTGGCGGTACTGTTTCTACTAAAAAAGTTTCAAATGCTTTTGCCGGAGGGCCTGAAAAAGTATGGAGTCATATGTATACATATTCTGCTCACCCCGCAGGGGCCGCAGCCGCTTTAGCAAATCTGAAAATTGTAGAAAAAAATGACCTTGTTCAGAACGCAAAGCTTAGAGGCTTGCAGATTAGCGAAAAACTAATAGAAATGAAAGAAAAATATGAAATAATTGGCGACGTAAGAGGAGTTGGATTAATTCAAGGTATAGAATTTGTTGAAGATAGAGCTTCAAAAAAACACTTTGATAGTTCAGTTGGACTAAACAAGCTTCTTACGGATGAGTTGAGAAAAAGAGGTGTTTGGATTAGAGTCCCTGCATTTATATTACCTATTGCTCCTCCATTAACTATAAATGCAGATCAAACAGAAGAATTATGTAGTATTATTGATGAATCTATAGCGACAGTAAATAAAAAATTGAGTCAGTAATTTGGGTAAAAAAAATAAGCAATCAATGTCATTGTTATATGGCCTGTCAGCCGGTCATGGAGTTAAGCATTTTGGCCAAGGTGCTCTTCTAGTCATGATACCTAGCATAAAATCTACATTAGGTCTTTCAGATGTAGGAGTAGGTGGTATATCTACTGTTCAATCTATATCATCAGGAATTGCGAACATTCCAGCAGGAATACTAACAGACATGTTTAGAAAAAAAATTGCATGGATACTTTTTATATCTATGATTATGGTTGGGTTAGGTTATTTCATAATAGGTGTTTCTCCGCTTTATTGGGCATTACTCTTTGGAGTAGCTATTATCGGTTTCGGTACATCATTATGGCATGCCCCAGCTTTTGGTACTCTTGCAGCTAGATACCCCGAGAGAAGAGGGTTTGCAATGTCAGCTCATTTGACCGGAGCTCAAATTGGAAATACTGCGTCGCCAATAATTATAGGTTTTCTTTTGGCCGGAACAATTGGAAGTTACGTCTTTTTCTCAGGTATTTCATGGAGAATAATTGCTGTATGTTTATCAATACCCATGATAATAACAGGGCTATTGGTAATTTTTAAGTTTAAGTCTGCTGGAAGTGAATCTGAGGGTAATATCGCTATTAGAGACTATTTTCGATCTGCAAAAACTCTATTAAATAATTATAGTGTTCTAGGCATGGCCTTGCTTGGGGCTATGAGAGGAGCAGTTCACACCTCCTTTCAGGTTTTTTTAGTTATTTACATGCGTGAAGTTCTTGAGTACTCAAATACTCTTGTGGGTGTTCATGTTGCATTAATTACCATGGCAGGTATCATTTCCACTCCAATAATGGGCAACTTTTCGGACAAGTTAGGTAGGAGGCCAGTTATTTCTTTTGCGATGATTTTAATGACAATTTTAATTTTTTTATTTTTATTTTTTGATAGTGGTATTATGATGACTTTTCTTGTTGGGTGTTTAGGTTTATTCTTTTTTTCTGTTATGCCAATAATAAATGCCGCTGCTATGGATATGGTTGACAAAGGATCTGAAGGCTCAGGTACGGCCTTAATGTTTACTGGCGGGTCAGTAATTGGCTCTATAACACCGATATTTGCCGGCATAATAAACGAATCAAGTGGATTTCATGGCGTAGTAATTTTTTCAGGTATTATAGCTCTTATTGGCGCAACTTTATCCTTAGTATTACCTATGAAAAGCGCCCCTCCAGAGGCGTAAGAGGAGGGGCGTTTTTATGACCATAACCGGAAGAGACAATCGCTCCTAAATACAATAGTCTTTTTTATTTAGGAGTTCTATACAAAATGTGTCCGCATTATATATAGAATTTATATCTGTCTCCATAAAATTAAATTTAAACCTTTATTCTATTTGAATAGGATTTTGGCGTACTATACTTAGACGTAAAACCTCCATTTAAGTTGTTTAATGAATACTTAAGCCTGGTCTCCAGTATCCTTAGACTACTAATTAATTTCAGCCTCCTATACTCAGGAATATTTTTTATCTGTAAAGCTTCTAATTCTCCTGCAATTTTTAAGATTGAGTTTTCAATTAATTCAGTACTAGTAGCGCTAGGCTTTCTTTCTAATCTAGACAAATTATCATTTTTGTTCACAATATGAGATTTTTTTCCATTTACTACCTCGTCAATTATTTGATCTACACTCAGTATCGAGGCTATTTTTGCTCGACCAACTATTTTTTCTACATAAACACTTGATAATTTTCCTTCAAGGAACGGCTTAGCTATTTCCATTTGCCTGTCATGATCGTCTAAGTCTGCTATAGATCTTGCTTCTTTAAATGTTAATAACCCTGCAGACAGAGCTTCGCCAAGCTTAGGGTTTAAAGTTCTAATTAGGCTTTCATAGTGATGTATTGTTCCTGGAGTTATTCCTGTTCTTCGTGCTAATTCTTGCTGTGTTATGTCATACTTTTCTCTGTACTTAATAAAAGATCCGCCAAGATCCATAGGCGACATAAGTGAAGAGTGGTAATTTTCAGATAATAAAAGCTCAAATTTTTCTTGCTCATTTACATATTCTTTTACCGTACATTCTATGGAACTTTCCCCCCTTTCTTTTGCATATGATATTTTGCTAGTACCAGCTAATAAAACATAACCATTTTTTGTTGCAAGAACCACAGGGTTCTTTTTAAATTTGTTATTTGGTTTAGAATTTTCTCTTTTTTCTGATTTAGGAATATCTGGATTAGGAAATATTTCGTTTATAGGTATCCTCAATTTTTTACGCCTTTCAATATAAAATAATTTTTCATACTTTAATTTTCTACATTCCAAAAAGTAATTTCTAAAACTGTCCAACATGGGAAACAATCAATTCTAAAATGATTTGACTTTAGAATTTATGGGATATATTCTTAATTGTAAAGTATATAATTTTAGTAGTTTTGAGAATAAAAAATATGTTTCAAGAGCAAAAAACAATTCCTCCCTATGTTCCCTATCGTACATTCCAAACTTTTTTGGAATTTTTATTTGATGAAGGAATTCCAGACCGAATAGACAGAAGCGTCTGGGGGGCAAGATTTTCTGGTAGCTCAGGTACACAATTAATGACAACTTTAAAGGTTTTAAATTTAATTGATCAGGATGGTCGTCCAAAAAAATCTCTTGAAGGGTTAGTATTTGCCGAGGGAGAAGAAAGAAAGTCTGTCCTTTACAGTGTTTTAAGTGACTTTTATGAGCCAGTCTTCAGATTAGATCTTTCAAGAGCAAGTAAGGGTCAATTTAGAGAGGCCTTCAAATCTTTTGGAACAAAAGAAGGGGTTATTGTGAAATGCGAAGCTTTTTTTATCAGAGCTGCCCAATTTGCTGGAATAAAACTTTCAAAACATATTTTAGCTGGCAGACATGGAAAAACAAGAAATAAAAGTACTTTAAAAAAATTATCTAATGATATAAGCGATTCTAGTAATAAAATTCAGATAGATACAAAAGTTACAAATGATATCAATAAAGAAGTTTCTTATAAATTTGAACTAGCAAGTAAGATATTGTCTAAGTATCCAGATTATGATCCATCATGGAACTCTGATGTTCAAATTAAATGGCTTGATGGTATGAATAAATTATATGAGATTCTATCAGGCGAAGAGTAGAAAAAAAAAGAGAGTTAAAATTTTTAACTCTCCTTTTTTTTATATTTACTTTTTTATTAGAAGCCCATTCCGCCCATATCACCCCCAGGAGGTCCTGCAGGCATAGGAGGTGCTGGCTCATCTTTTTCACTGATTAATGCCTCTGTCGTAAGAATCATTCCAGCAACCGAGACAGCGTTTTCTACTGCAGCTCGTGTTACTTTAGCTGGATCTACTATTCCCATTTCTAGCATATCTCCATACTCAGCTTTATGAGCGTCAAAACCAAAATTCTTGTCTGAGCTTTCAGAAACTTTATTAAGAATTACTGCACCTTCGTGACCACAGTTGCCTGCAATAACACTTATAGGAGCGAGTAAGGCTCTTTTTAGTACTTCAACCCCAGTTTGTTCATCATCTATTTTTGATTTGACTTTAGATAGCGCTTGAGAAGCTTTAATTAGAACGCTTCCCCCGCCTGGAACAATACCTTCCTCAACTGCTGCTCTGGTAGCTGATAATGCATCTTCCATTCTTTGCTTTTTCTCTTTCATTTCTACTTCAGTTGCTGCTCCAACTCTAAGAATTGCAACACCACCAGAAAGCTTAGCTAGTCTTTCTTGAAGTTTTTCTCTGTCGTAATCAGAAGTTGTATCTGCTATTTGACTCTCTATCTCTGCTTTTCTTCCGTTTATTTGATCTACAGATCCTGCTCCGTCAACAAAAGTAGTGTCATCTTTTTTCACTACAATTTGTTTACATTTACCCAAATCATCTAACGTGACAGAGTCAAGCTTTCTACCAATTTCTTCAGATATAACAGTTCCTCCTGTTAGGATAGCAATATCTTCAAGCATAGCTTTTCTTCGGTCACCAAATCCAGGTGCTTTAACTGCAGCAACATTTAAAGTCCCTCTTAATTTGTTTACAACCAAGGTTGCTAGAGCTTCGCCTTCGACATCTTCAGCAATAACTAGTATGTTTTTATTTGTCTGAAGAACTTTCTCAAGTACTGGAAGAAGATCAGACACAGCTGAAATTTTTTCACTAGTAATCAATACGTAAGTATCATCTAGTACCGACTCTTGTCTCTCTGAATTGGTAACAAAATAAGGTGATAAATAACCTCTATCAATGTTCATACCTTCAACAAACTCAGTTTCGTAAGATAATGATTTGGATTCATCAACGGTTATTACTCCGTCTTTACCAACTTTATCCATTACATCAGAAATAAGACTTCCCATTTCATCGTCATGAGATGACAGTACTGCAACATTTTCAATTTGTTCCTTGGTGCTTACTGTTGTAGATTGACCTGCAATTGATTTTCTTACTGTATCCATTGCTATGTCCATTCCACGCTTAAGCGCCATTGGATCTGCACCAGCTGCAACATTTTTGAATCCTTCAGAAATAATTGCCTGGGCTAAAACAGTAGAAGTTGTTGTACCATCTCCTGCATCATCATTAGTTTTCTTTGATACCTCTTTAAGTAGTTGTGCACCCATGTTTGCAAAAGGATCATCTAAATCGATTTCCTTTGCTATAGTAACACCATCCGAATTAACTTGAGGAGGACCGAACTTTTTATCTACAATGACATTTCTCCCTCTAGGGCCAAGTGTTGACTTAAGGGTATTAGCCAAAACGTCTATACCTTCTTTTAGCCTAGCTCGAGCATCATCACTGAATTTTAAATCTTTAGCTGCCATATTTTTATATTCTCCATTTTCTTAATCAACGATTGCGAGTATATCGCTCTCTCTAACAATTAGGTAATCAACTCCACCTTCAGAGTATTCAGTACCAGCATATTTTGAATAAATTACAGATTGACCAACTTTTACTGGCAAATCTACAAGTTTTCCGTCGTCTGTTGTTCTTCCTGGACCAGCTGCTACAATTTCACCTTGCTGAGGTTTTTCTTTTGCTGTGTCAGGAATAATTATTCCTCCTGGAGAGGTAGAAGCTTCAGCTTCAGACGGAAGTATCACTACTCTGTCTCCAAGTGGATTAAGTTTAATTGTCACTAAATCTAATCTCCTATTAATTGTTTGTATAATTTATTTGCTTACGCCAATAGTTAATTTTATTAATAGTTTTATAAATCGTCAACTATAAATTCTAGTTTATTAGCAAATAGATCAAGATTCATACGTTTACAGGTAAAAATTTATCTCCAATCAAATAAATCTTCAACAGTTTTCATTAGTTTTTTTAATTCTTTAAAGTCGTATTCATCAAAAGACCTAAACCCTGGAGATCTAGTGGTAGCAGATCTAATAATTTTTCTTTCAACAAGGATTTCTTTAAATGCAGGGGCACCATAAATCATTTCAAAATTAATAAGTGGAATCATTCTGTTATGCATTTCTATAGCTTGTTTTTCCTCTCCAGAGTCAAGTAAGTTCCATATTTTAGAAAGAATGTCTCCATAATGAGATGCAGGCATATTACCGGTAGCTCCCCTGCTGTATTCGGATATCAAGTGCATACATCCCATGCCGCCCATGATACTTTTGATATTTTTCTTTAGGTCTCCGCGAATTAAATTTGTGATCATTTGTCCAGAATATGCAGTTTCTTCTTTTATTAAAGAGATATTTTCAAAGGAGTTACAAAGTTCAATAAGTTGGTCAGCCGATAGTGGGTGACCTTTTGGATGATTTTGAATCCATACGGGAATATTAATTGAATCATTAATTTTTGAAAAAAATTTATTTACTTGTGTTGTAGATGGAGGCATACTATGTGGTGGCATGGTAATCACTGAGTCAAAACCAACATCTTCAGCATATTTAGCTAATTCAATTGAGTGAATATCAGACACTCCAGTAACTCCAGCAACAGTAGGTATTTTATTATTGACAATTTTTGTAGTGGTTTTGAAAATGACTTTTTTTTCTTTGTCTGTAAGGGATTGATATTCGCTTGCCATTACAGGCATAACTATGCCGTGGCAACCATTATTCAACGTAAAATCTAAAACTTTTTCCAAAGAGTATAAATCTAAACTTTCATCTTCGTTGAATGGAGTTGCAGGTATTCCAAAAATACCTCTATATTTTGAATCTTTTAGCATTATGATATTTATATCATATATAAAGAAAAAAAACACCTGAATTTGTCAGGTGCTTTTTCATNATATTTATTATGAGGTTTACTTGGAAACTAACTGTGAATATTTTANTTTTGCTTGATCTTCAGTTATTTTTCCATTTTTTATTGATTCATAAATCATCATTCGAATTTGTTNGGCAGAAATACTCACATTATCATTAGACTTATTTGCATCACAATCTTTTTTTTCTTTTATTTGAGTAAGTTTTATTTCGGCCTCTTCNTCTGACATTTCTCCTGANNNAACAGCTTCAGAAAGTTGGATTTCAATATTTTCATAAGAAANTTCTGGCGCTNGGCGTTGAGATTTACCCTTCATANNGCNTTTNTCCCCTTTGCCNTTCATTTTANTTTTGCCTTTTTTACNTTTTATATGCTCCATACCTTCTGGTTTTGAATTTATCCAGCTNATAATTTCATCTGAATCTTNTTNAGTAATTGAATCTTCTGAGACTAGAATTGCAAGTATTTCTTCAATACTGAGGCCCTTCATTTCAGAACTTTTTTTTGCATCNTTGAGAATNTNAGTAGCTTCAGGTTCAGAATTNATCCAATTATGCATTGTAGTAATAGATTCNATNTTTTCATTNGCTTCNTCTTCAGTAATTTTACCTTCTGAAACAGCTGNACTAAGCTTTTCTTTCATATCTTCAAGTCTTTTTTCTTGTTCAAGNAACTTAAATTCTTNCTTAGCAGNNATAAGGGCTTNAGAGTAAGTTTCNTGCTCTATACCTAATAATTCAGCAACNCTGGCTTGAAAGTTATCTTTTTTATTTTCACCTTCATTAGCAAAGGTAGCTCCTATTATAGACAGGGCTCCTAATAATCCTGCAGTNANGCCTAATATTAATTTTCTTTTCATTTTATTTTCCTTAGAGTTATTATCAAAACTAAAACAGTTTATGTATTAACCTTATTTAGATAATATCTAGAACTTATTAAGATAATGTCAAGAAATCTATAAGATTTATATCCTCATTGAATTTTATCATTTATTTTGTTCTTATGCTTCCTTTGATCATGCTTGCTTCATCACTTGCTAAAAAAGCATAAACTTTAGATATTTCATCTGGTGAAACNAACTNTTCTATTCTTTGGNCTACNGATAATTTATCATTATTTTTATGCGTATCTTTAACATTTTTTACTTTAAGTGGGGTTTTTACACTTCCNGGTAAAACATCATTAACTCTTATGTTNTANTTNGATAAATTTTGTTCAAGAACTANACTTAANCCATGAACTCCTCCTTTTGATGAACCGTATGCNTAAGAAGANCTTCCTCCATGNACNCCTGCNCCTGAAGNNGTTAGNATNATCACTCCAGAATTTTGTTTTATCATAANTTTTGAAACGTATTTTGTGACAAGAAAAGAACCTCTTAAATTTACATCTATAACTTTATNCCAAATATCTTCAGGAAAGTTATTTATTTCNGTATCNGCACCNTCTAAAATTCCAGCAATATGAATAAGAACNTCGATACCACCNANCCAANTAGTTGCTTCTTNTATATTTTTTTTTACACTAATCTCATNTTTTACATCTATTTCAAAAAACTTAATATCACCGCCATACTCAANTGCATTGAATACTGTTTCNGANCCNTTTTCTTTATTAATATCCAAGGCTGCAACTTTAGCACCAAATGCGCAAAGTCTTGCNGTTACGGATTTACCAATACCAGTTGCAGANCCAGTTATAATAATTTTTTTATNTTTAAGATCCTTATACATTTTTTAATCATCCCAAATTATTTTGTTTCTTTTTGCTACATTATTTAGTCCAGCTAATGCTTTNGGNATATCNTCATCTGCCAAATGTTCAATTAAAACATGTGCATNGGGATTTATTTTACTTAATCCTTTTAGNAGAGAGTCATTATCAAGCATNCTATCTTCACTGCCAATAATTGTTTCTTCAAAATGTGGTAATAAGCCTTCAANAATTTTGAAATCTTTTGCGTGGCATCCAATTATGTTATGCGGAATAAGATGATAAAATTCATTTATTAAATCTGTGTTTTTATATGCNGTATCAAGGTCTTTTATAAAATTTACTGGATCCATGTTTAATCCTAAATTTTTAGAGTCTACTTTCTCAAATAAATCTTTGACTTTTTTGGGTGAATTAACNGGNCAGGCTACCCCACCCTCAACAGCTATCATAACATCTTTTTTTTCTGCATAATCGCAAACAAATTTTGTGCTCTCAATTAATGTGTCCCAAGTTTTTTCGTTATAATTATTTTTATGTGGTTTCCATGCGCCATTAATGTTGTGACTGCCAGGTCTGAGATATGTATTAGGCGACTCTAATTCATTTGTTATATCAATCATTCTTTTTAAGAAAATGATGTCTTTTTCTCTGAGATCTTTATTTTTAGAAATTAAATTTCCACCATAATTCCCTACTGTTTGTGGCATATAAAAATCAAATTTTTTATATAGAGTTTTAATTTTTTCTATATCTTTCAGTGTTGTTGAAAAAGGATCAGAAATTCTGATTTGTAGTGTCTTGAAACCAAGGCTTGCAACTTTATCCATCACTATTTCATCTATGTTTTTCCAGTCTCCTTTTACAAACCCTGAAACTCCTAAGATCATTTTACTTTATCCCGTGGTAATATTTTTTTTTATTATTTCATTGAGAAGAGATAATGACAACCCCAGAAACAACAAGCATGGTTGAAATAATTTTAATTGATACTTGAGATCTTTCTAGTTTTTCATTTAAATACTTTTTTGATAATGGTCCTAATACTAATATAATCCCAATTAGAAATATAGGCCTTGTACCAAGTAAAGGACTTACCAGAGATACTGGACCATTGGCTAATGCATATAAAACACATAAGTTGCCTAAAAGTGGAAATATGCCTTCTATCAAGAATATAGGCATAGCTTTTTTATTTGAAAAAATAAAAGTTGACAATTCTTTAATTTTATCGAATTTAGCAAATGGTAAGCCGATCGACGTTGTTAATCCTAATGCCCTTACTGCTAAATTATGAGTAACGGAAAGATTTTCCGAGCCTACCTTTAATGAAACTTGAGCAAAGCCGATAATTACTGCTCCTAACAAAACAATTAGTAATTTTTTATTAAAACTTATTTTTCTTATATACGATGTATTTGAGGAAATTAAGAATGCTCCACAAACTACAAGAAAAATTGCTACCCATAAGTTTTTATCAATATTTTCATTAAGGAAAATCATTCCTGCAATTGCTGCAAAGATTGGAGAAGTCTGCCATATTGGTGTGACTCTCCCAGCTTCTTCATGTCTCAAGACCTTAAACATAAGCATTAGGGCTATACCCCACATAAAACCTCCTAGATATGAGAAAAAAATATTATAAAAAACAAGCTCAGGAATACCAAAAATTATAAAAATCAGAATAGAAGTAATAAACTGAACTATTCCAACAAACAAGAAAAAATTGGGTAAAGGAAGTTTAAGCCAAGAAATAAGCCATTTATCCCCAAGTGTGATAATTGTATAAATTAATGATGATAGTATAGCNGCATAGAACCAAGAAAATTCCATTATATATTCTTGTTATATTCCCTTGGTGTATATTCAGACAATGCTCGATCTTTTGGTTTATATCCAAGTTTGTTTTTAATTTTCTCTATAGAAAAAATTTTCCATTGGTTATCAGAAGTGGCGTTAAATATATCGTATCGATATGATTCAGGAGCATCAATACAAAGCTCCATAATTTGAGTTACGTCTCTGTAACTCAACCACAGAGAAAGAGCAAAAGGAGAAAACGTTGGATCATCACCNTTTATTACCCACCCAATCCTTAGATGAAAGGAACTTAAGTTNTGATAGTCATTGTAATAACTNCCTAATGCTTCTCCGTAAGCTTTTGATACACCATAAAGTCCGTCTGGCCTTATATTATGATTTTCTGTAATTAAATCATAATCATTTTCTTTTAGAAGATCGAAATTCCCATTACAAATATGCTTCCAGGGAGCATCTAAATAATTTCCACCTTCAGAATGGTTAGAGCTAGCAAAAATAACTCTTTTAACTTTATTAATTCTTGAAGCTTCAAAAANATTATATGTCGAAATAAGGTTATTTTTTAGCACAGAATCCCAACTGCCATCTGGTGCAGGGTCTGCTGCAAGATGAATTACCGTATCAATATTTTTGAAAGCTGGAATTATTTGAGAAAGATTATCAAGGCTAGATTCTGTAGATTCTATTCCTTCAACTTTTCTTAAATCTATGGAAGAGAATTCATACTTGTGTCCAAGATTTTTTATTAAAATTGATCCTATTAATCCAGCTCCACCAGTTATTAGTATTTTTTTCTTTTTCATCCTTAAGGCCTAAATAAGTTTGGTNCAAAACTAGCTTCGTAAAAATCTGCGGTATTTGATCCAGGTTTTGCAATTTCGTCTATAAAAGTCATTTCTTTTTCCGATAATTTAATATTTATAGCTCCTATATTATCATCTAATTGCTCCATTGTTCTAGGTCCTATTATTGGGGCAGTCACGCCATTTTGAGACATTACCCATGAAAGTGCAACTTGTGCAATAGAGCAGTTATTATCATTGGATATTTTTGATAAACCATCAGTAATATTTAATACTTCCAAATTGAATCTTTTTATTTTTTTTGTATCCGTTTCGTCGCCAAATCTTGTTCCTGTTTCTTGTTTAGAAGTTCTTACATATTTTCCTGTAAGTCCTCCTCCTCCAAGAGGAGACCATGGTATAAATGCCAAGTCATATGTTTTACACATTTGTATATGCTCTCTCTCGGCCCTTCTATCAGCTAAATTGAAAGGAGATTGTTCGCTAACAAACCTATTTAATGCATATTTTTCTGAAGCCCACAAAGATTCAACAACCTGCCAAGATCCAAAATTACTTGACCCTATATACCTTACCTTTCCATCTCTAATCAAATCGTCCAAGGCTTTTAAAGTCTCGTCTATAGCGATATAATTACTTGGTCTATGAAGTTGGTATAAATCAATATAATCAGTTCGTAGCCTTTTTAAACTATTTTCGCATTGATTTACAATATTGTTTCTACTATTACCTATNTCATTTGGCTTATCTGACATTCTCGAGTTAACTTTTGTTGCAAGAAAAATATCATTTCTTTTTTTATTTTCTTTCAATGCTTTTCCAACAAACTCTTCNGATGCTCCGTTTCCATATACATTTGCTGTATCAAGAAAATTGATCCCTAAGTCAATTGACTTATCAATAATTTCAGCGCTATCTTTATAATTTGTTTTTTGCCCAAACATCATACAGCCCAAAATTAATGGACTAATATATATACCTGTTCTCCCAAAAAGTTTATAATTCATAAAATTTATTTTTTTAAGCCTTGTTTTACTACTTCTGCTATACGTTGCACAGAAATAAAAAACCCACTTTTTATTAGTTCTCTATTTATTGCGTTGTAAGAATAACCTTTTTGCTTTAAATCAATAATCATGCGATTTCTTGGATTATCTTCTGCACCTTTAGGTCTTGGCATTACCCTTCCTTTCTTTGTTTTTATTTCTTAAACTGTTTCGTAAGAATTTTATATAAATTATTATAATTTTTATATACATTTTTATAAAATTTATGATTATTTAGTTTGGGTTTAAAGACCTTAAATTTTTCATTCCTTCGTTGAAGATGATTATCTAAATTAAAATCTTTATTAAATCCTATCTTGCCAAGGTATGATGCACCTAAAGCTGCGCCATCATTTATCTCATAACGTATGAGTTCTATATTTAATATATCGCAAATTATTTGAGACCATTTATTTGATTTGGCTCCACCTCCAATTATGATCGCTGAAGAAATTTTATGTTCTTTACTCAAAATATCTAAAGAATTTTTTATGGCATATCCTATTCCTTGCAAAACAGCATGAGTTAGTTCAGAACTGGAAGAGTTTGCATTGATTCCAAAAAATACTCCTCTTGCGTCAGGGTTTTGATGAGGTGTTCTTTCTCCAGATAGATATGGTAAAAATATTATTTGTTCTTTTACATTATCTGATTTTTTTGAAAAATTAATTATTTCATTTATTGTTTTTTTGGGAATCATTTTTTTCCACCAAGCTAAAGATGATCCTGCTGAAAGAATAACCCCCATTCGATAATTCTGTTTAGGTAAAACATGCTTCATTAAGTGAATTCCTGTAACTCTATCTATTATCAATCTCTCTGTAGGGATCATAATAGTTCCAGATGTACCAAGGCTAATTACTGCAGAATTATTAATATTATTCATAGACAATAAGGAGCATGCATTATCTGCACCACCAGTCACAATGAATATATTTTTATCAAGATTCAAATCTGCAACAATTTTGCTAGTTAGTTTTCCAGAAAATTTATGTGAGGCGTTAACTTTTGGTAGTATTTTTTTATCTATGCCAAGTTTTTTGCAAATAAATTCAGACCAACAATTTTGCTTGATATCGTATAAGAGGGTTCCAGTAGCATCCGAAGGATCAGTCATTATTTTTCCAGTTAGCCTAAATCTAATATAGTCTTTTGGTAGCATGACTTTTTTTATAAATTTATATTTTTCCGGAAGGTTTTTTTTCATCCACATTATTTTTGGGGCTGTAAAGCCCTCTAACACTGGATTACCTGTAATATCATAAATTTTTTTCCCAAGTGTTTTTCTAATTTCTCTGCACTCATTTTTAGTTCTAACATCATTCCATAATATTGAGTTATGGATTGGATTGTTATTTTTATCTAGCATTACTAAGGAGTGCATTTGTCCTGAAAAACCCATAGAAACAATTTGATAATTTTTAGCATCTAGATTTTTTTTTACTTTAAGCAAAACTTTTTTTGTAGCATTCCACCAATCTATTGGGTCTTGTTCGGACCAACCAGGATGCGGGTGATATATTTTTAGTTTTTCTGTTGCATTGCAAATTAAATTACTATCTGAATCTGTAGCAATAATTTTTATCGCAGTCGTTCCTATATCTAAACCCAAATATGCTTTCTTTTCGATTAACAATCTTTTCTTCCTAAGTTAGGTTTTTCTTCAACAATTTCTACTGGTGTATTTCTTGCTACTATTAAAATTAGATCCTTATCACTAGTATTAACTGGCTGGTGCAATGCTCCGTCGGGGACAAAAATAAAATCGCCTTCAGAAATTTTGGCTTCGATTTCTAAGTTTTTTCCATGAAGAAATACGCCTTCTCCAGAGAGGACGTAAATAGCTGATTCACAATTAGTGTGAAAGTGTGTTGTAGAACACCTATCTTTTGGAATAGTTGCTATCGCCATATGAATTTTCGAGGCATTTGATAATTTTTTTGAAACTCCAGCAAATCTTTGCATAGAGCCGGAGTTAATTTCTTCTTCGAGATTATTTTTTTTTGTGATTTTAATTTTTTTCATTTTTTATTCTTAATACTTACTAACAATTTAATTTATAACAATTATAATAACTAATTATGAGGAGTGAAAATATGTACGGCACAATATTTACTTTAAAGCCAAAACAAGGTCAAAAAGAAAAATTAGTTGAACTTTTAAAAAGAGATAATGAAACACCAGATGGTATGATAGGATGGTTTTTGATGGAACCAGATGAAAAGGAAGAATTGATTGGCGTTGCTATATTTAATTCAAGAGAATCTCATGTTGCTAATTCTAATAGACCAGAGCAGCATGAATTTTTTTTAGAGATGATGAATTATTTGGAGTCTGAGCCTGAATGGACGGATGGAAATTACATTATCGGAGAAACAGCCTGATATCTATGGATCTGAGCAATCTCTAGTAAAGCCACAATTTTTGCAAATAATCTTACAATGTGATTTTAAGGTTTTAAAACCACAAATTTCACAAATTTCATCGTAAGCGTTATTTTTTAAAAATTTATTCATTATAAACTTATGGTGGAGCTGGGGAGATTCGAACTCCCTACCTCTTCAATGCCATTGAAGCGCTCTCCCAATTGAGCTACAGCCCCATATTTAACTCTTTATGAATCTTAACTTTTTTGAAACAACTTTAAAGTTATTTCTAATTATAATAGTAATATGATTAAATTACTCATGCCAATAATTTTATTATTTGTTTTTTCATGTTCTGGCTCAAATAATGATTCAGCAA